>JAJTZD010000028.1:0-5926 GCA_032906685.1 Nitrososphaerales archaeon | reverse complement strand
TGCGGGGGGTGGGATTTGGACCCACGAACCCCTAAGGGACGGGATGCCCCATCCGAAGCGTGGCCGGATCTTGAGTCCCGCACGTTTAACCAGGCTTCGTTACCCCCGCAGCGCGTCCTACTCGTCCGGTCTGGATATAGAATGTATCCCGAGGCTACTGGACCGTCACCAGTCTGCTCGTCTTCCTCAGCAACCTGTGACAGGCTATCTCGATGATGATGCTGCAGTAACGCGCCAGCTGCCCGAAGAAAGAAACCAAGACCCTGGCGTATCCATATTCGCCAGTGTCAAGAATTTCGTGCGTAATCTCTCTCTCGAGCTGCAGGGTCTCATCCACCAGCGCGGCCGACCTATTGGCCAACTTGATGTCAGGGGTGAGCAGGCTCTCGACGGTCGTATTGAACGCCTCCCCCGCCTTCACGGCCAGCCTCCTGATGTTCGCCGCAACCCTCGGGTCCATCTTCGTCCCCTTCGCCCTCAGCCGGATGAGCTCCTCGGCAATCTCTAGGATTATGCCACCTATCTCGTCCAGCGCCTTCGCGCTGACCCTGTCCCCCGAGGCATGCAGCGGCGACTCGATCCCGATCTCCGACGCGAGCTCGCGCCTGTTAAGTGCTATGAGCAACTGCCTCACGATTAGCCAGTAGAGCTCGTCGATCTCGTCCTGCACCCGCTTCACCTCGTTCAGGCTCCCCGTCTTCTTCAGGTCGAGAGCCTCGGTGACGTTGTCCAGGCTCCTCGAGACCAGTACCTGAAGCCGCTTTATCAGAGAGTCTACCGGGAACTTCGTAGGGTCTGTGAAGCTTTGGGCGACCACGCGCCGTTCGTCCGATTCGACGACCTCAAGACCGCGGAGCCGCTTGATGGTCTCCACAGCCCTGTCCACCGTCTTCTGGTTGAGCGCGTCCTTGCCGACGATTTCTATCGTGTCGTAGCCGAGGGCATACGAACCGACTATCAGCCGTGCGAGCATCTCCTCGTTTCCGGCCTGCTCGGCCCTGATCGTGGCCCTGCTCGACTTCCTGGCGCTGGTCGCCGGTATCAGCCTCAGGGTCCCATCCGCGTCCTGCTTGAACAGCAGGCTGTCGCCCGGCCTGAGGCTCAGGTCCCTGGCGAATTCCTTCGGTATGGAGACCGAGAGCGTAGAGTAGCCGACCTTCTGCACCTTCCTAAGCTCGTCCATGCGTTCTACATAACAGTAAATACTATATATACTGTAGCCTTAAACCGCGCGAAGACCCTCTGGCCACCGTAACTGGCATGAAGAGAAACGACTTCTCCTGGATGATAGGCGGGGCCCAGGGCAGCGGAGTCGACACCTCTGCCAACATCTTCGCCAAGGCCGCAGCCGCCGGAGG
The DNA here is from genome assembly GCA_032906685.1 of Nitrososphaerales archaeon. Lineage (GTDB taxonomy): Archaea > Thermoproteota > Nitrososphaeria > Nitrososphaerales > Gagatemarchaeaceae > DASPPF01. The sequence continues at coordinate 4,568 of JAJTZD010000028.1, read as the reverse complement.
CCTGCAGGTCTTCGGAAAACGAGAGTACTATTCGAACATCAAGGGCGAGCACAGCTATTTCCAGGTCAGGCTGTCCAAGACCCCGATCAGGTCGCACCTCGACACTGTCGACATGCTCGCTACCTTCGAGGAGGAGACAATCTTCAGGCACGCCCTGGAAGTGAGGAGCGAGGGCGCGATAATCTACGACCCTGACCAAGGACCCAAGAAGCTCGAGGACGTGCCTACGATAGAGCGGAATGCGGCCGAGTCCCTGGCCGAGCAGCTCTCCCAGAACAAGCTCACCCTCGACGTCAACGGCGTCCTCGAACTGGCGAGGCGGAACGGGGCCCACATCTACGCCATCCCGTATGACGAACTGCTCAAGCAGGTCGGCGAGAAGTTCGGCGAGACCTCGCTGAGCACCCTCCAGCGCATGCTGAACGTGATGGCCGTCGCGGCTTCGTTCGCGCTGCTATCGTACGACGAAGAGCTGGTCAAGGACGCGCTGAGGAAACAATTCAGATCGAAACCGAAGGTCGCCGAGATGAACGCAGGAGCGATCGCCTCGGTCTACGAATACGTCAGACAGAAGTACGACAGCAGCTTCGGCTACAAACTCGAGCCCGTCAAGATGACGGAAACGCGCCTCTACGTCAGGGGCAACTCGACGGTCGCCATGGCCAAGGAGCTGGCGGGATGCAGGCTCCAGACCTACTATCCGATCACTCCCGCGAGCGACGAGAGCGAGTACCTCGAGGCGCACGAGGTGATAGACCTGGACGGTTCGGCCGGCGAGCAGAACCCGCAGATGGGCGAGGTCCAGACCATGCAGAACAAGGGCTCGATCGCGGTCGTCCAGACTGAAGACGAGATAGCAGCCATCACCATGGCCATAGGCGGCGGCCTTGCAGGAGTGAGGTCTGCCACCTCGACATCAGGCCCCGGCTTCTCGTTGATGGCTGAAGGGCTCGGCTGGGCCGGGATGAACGAGGTCCCGGTCGTGGTCACGCTCTACTCGAGGGGGGGCCCGAGCACCGGCCTGCCAACAAGACACGAGCAGGGGGACCTCAGGTTCGCGCTTCACGCGGGCCACGGCGAGTTCCCCAGGCTCATCCTCGCCAGCGGCGACCTTGAGGAGGTCTTCTACGACACCACCAGGGCGTTCAACTACTCCGAGAGGTTCCAGACTCCTGTCATCCACATGGTTGACAAGGCCCTGGCCAACTCCGACGCAACCATGCCGATGTACGACGTGAACAGGGTGAAGATCGACAGGGGCCTGCTGATCAAGGGTAGCGTGAGCGGCGTCGAGAACGGCGAGTTCAAGCGCTTCCAGCCCACCCCCAACGGAATCTCACCGAGGCCGGCGATAGGCACCAGAGGAGGCGTCTACTGGAACACCGGCGACGAGCACGACGAGCACGGCCACATCAGCGAGGACCCGACCAACCGCGACATGATGATGGAGAAGAGGATGGGCAAGCTCGACGTGGCCGACAGGGAGATTCCGATCGAGGAGAGGGTGAACTTCTTCGGACCCGAGAACGCCGATATCACGCTGGTCAGCTGGGGCTCCACCAAGGGAGCCATCCTGGACGCGATGGAGTGGCTGAAGGAGGACGGGATAAAGGTCAACTTCCTGCAGATCAGACTAATCCATCCGTTCCCCACAGCGTACGTCACCAAGCTGCTGTTGAAGGCGAAGAAGGTCGTGGGCGTCGAGATGAACTATTCAGGACAGCTGATCGGCATCCTGCGCGAGAGGACATGCATTCCGGTCGAGCAGCTTGTCGTGAAGTACAACGGCAGGCCGATGTCATGCGAGGAGATCTATGAGGCCGTGAAAACGATCGCCCGAGGGAAGGCTCCGAAAAGACTGGTCCTGACACATGGCGCTTAAGCTCACAGACCTGAAGACGACGGCGCACAACGACTGGTGTCCAGGCTGCGGGGATTTTGGCATACTCAACGCGGTCCAGATGGCGCTGGCCGAGTTGAACGTCGACCCGACCCAGGCGGTGGTCGTGTCTGGCATCGGGTGTTCCGGCAAGGTCTCCCACTTTGTGAAGACCTACGGGGTGCACACGCTGCACGGGAGGTCGCTTCCCTTCGCCACCGGCATCAAGCTCGCCAACCCCAACCTGGAGGTGGTCTGCGAGGGCGGCGACGGCGACGGCCTGGGCATAGGCGCCGGTCACTTCGTCGGCTCGGGCAGGAGGAACGTCGACATGGTCTACATAATCCACGACAACGAAGTCTACGGGCTCACCAAGGGTCAGGCGGCCCCCACAATGAAGCTGGGAATGAAGACGAAGTCCCTCCCGCTCCCCAACATCAACCAGGCGGTCAATCCGCTGATGCTAGCAATCGCGGCCGGCTACACGTTCGTCGGAAGGGCCTACGCCTACGACGTCAGGCACCTGAAGGACATGATCATCAAGGCGGTGAGGCACAAGGGCTTCGCATTCCTAGACGTCCTCCAACCCTGCCCGACCTACAACGATGTCCAGACAAAGGAATACTGGGCCGGGGAAGGTCATCTTGACGCCAACGGGCGCATGCAACCGAGGACCTACAAGCTCGAGGATACCGGCTACGACGGTGTGGTTCACACCGGCGAGGAGGAAGAGGTGGAGAAGAAGGTCGGAGCGGCCATCATGCGGACCTTCGAGTTCGGCGACCACACGCCGATAGGGGTCTTCTACCAGAACGAGTTCGTGCCCACCTACGAGGAAAGGATGGCGAAGAGGATGCCAACATACAGGAGCAATCCACCGGCTGCCCAAGAGATCGCCAGGCCGGACGGAAGGCCGCTGGCCAACATCAGCAAGATGCTGGAAGAACTCCGCGTCGGCTAGACACCAGGGTTCGCTTATCAACAACCGCCGCGCGCAGACGTCCATTGATTGTCGCCCTGGGGACCAAGAACCCAGCGAAGGTGGAAGGGGTGAGGCTCGCCTTCTCCAAGTATTTCCCGCGCATCGAAATCAGGACGATAGACTCGGGACCTGTCACCAAGGCGCAGCCTTTCGGCCTCGACCAGATGACGCAGGGAGCCATAGTCAGGGCGAAGTTCGCCCTCTCCAAACTGGGCGGCGAATTCGGCGTGGGCGTGGAGGCTGGCATCTTCTTGATGGGGGAGACCTACTTCGACCACCAGCAGGCGGCTATAGTGGACGCGGCCGGGAAGGTCTCCGTGGGCCACTCGGCCGGTTACTCGCTGCCCAGGGATGCGGTCGAGAAGATGATCAGGGAAGGAAGGGAGCTCGAGCAATATGCCGAGACGATCAGCGGCGTCGGCCAGATCGGCGACAAGGGCGGCCTAGTGCACCATCTCACGAAGGGGATGATGACCAGGACGGAACTCACGGAGCAGTGCGTCCTCATGGCGCTAATTCCCAGGCTCCACAAAGACGTCTACGGTCTCTGAAACCCTTTAATCGCCGCGCGGACCCGCGACCACGTTGAGCTTCCGCAAGCTCTTTCCCGAGAAGCCCATCATCGGGATGATCCACATGCCTGCGCTCCCCGGCGCGCCGAACAACACGAAATCGATGAAGGAACTCACAGATTTCGCCCTCTCCGAAGCGGACAAGCTGGAGGGGGCGGGCCTCGACGCCTGCATAGTGGAGAACGTCGGCGACACGCCCCTGTTCAAGCAAGACCTGCCACCGTACAGCGTGGCCGCCATGGCGTTAGTGACTGGGAAGGTGGTCGAACACACGAAGATGAAGGTGGGCGTCAACATGCTCCGCAACGCCTGCGAGGAAGCGCTTTCAATCGCCCACATGGCAGGCGCCCAGTTCATCCGCTGCAACGTCCTCATCGGCGCATACGCGACCGACCAGGGAATAATCGAGGGGTGCGCCGCCCGCCTCGCGCGGCTGAAGAAGGAGCTGAACTCGCACGTGCTGGTCTTCGGAGACGTGCACGTCAAGCACGCCTATCCAATCTTCAACGTCGAGGTCGAGTACGCGGCCCAGGACCTCGCAGAGAGGGGCGGAGCGGACGCGGTCATAGTCTCGGGGCCCAGGAGCCCCATCCCCCCATCTTTCGAGCGCGTCAAGAAGGTCAGGGACGCAATCGCGAAGCCCGTGCTGATTGGCAGTGGCGTCAGCCTCTCCAATGTCAAGCGGTTCTACCAGAAATCGGACGGCGTCATCATCGGCGAGCCCGACTTCAAGGTGGGCGGAGTCTGGGGAGGGCCTAGCGACGAGAAGGCGTACGCGAAGGCCGTCAGAATCTGTCGAGGGTAAGGGCCGGATCGCAGCAATCTGTTCTGACTGCGCGCACGCTCGTCCTGCGACCTTGCCTCTGTCATGAGAAATAATCTGATGGCCTTTCGAGAGCCGTTAGCCTCGACGTGTCGATTTAACACGGGAATGCATATATACCAACTCCGAACTTCGGCTAAATTCGCGCATTTGTGGCGGCGTCTGCCTTGAGCAAAGGGCCGAGCCCGAACGCCATGAAATGCACGACCTCCAGGTGCGCGTACAAAAGTGGAGATCTAACGTCATTTGTTAGATCTGACGTGGGTTGTGCTTTACACCTCGCAGAAATGCGTGGTCGTACTCCTCGATAAT
>JAJTZD010000027.1:0-7009 GCA_032906685.1 Nitrososphaerales archaeon | reverse complement strand
GTCCGACGCGCCTCATTGAGGGAGGCAGTGCTCTGCCAAGAGTTGACCGGCCGAGCCTGATCTTGCTGAAACTTATCCCGAGGACGCGGCCGACGACATAATGGGCTGGACAGTGGATCAGGATGGTTACCAAAACCTGGGCGACCAGGAAGAAAAGGATGGAGAGCGGGAACGGGATGACAGCACGGAGGACCCCATCCAACAGAATGATTAGTGCCGCCAGCTCGAGGATCACGCCGTAACCGGGCTTCAACCAGGTTCCACCTTCAGCGACATCCGCGATTGCGATGAGTGAAAGCGCCTGACCGAGTCCGATGGATTACCGACGTGCGGTCACCAGCCCGTTTTTCATGTCCTCCTCAATCAAGCTTCCGGAAGAGGCCGTGCAGGTCGCCTAGGTGTTTCCGACCCAGCTGTCCAGTCGGGAGGCTTCCACAGCCCTTCTGCGGAGGTCAGCCACGCGAACACCGATTAGCCTTACGGACCTACCTGCGGTCTCGAACTCTGTTAGCAACGCCTCGACCGCGTCTTGCAGCGCCTCCTCGCTGTCCGTGCGGCTCGGGAGTGATCTCTCCCTCGTGTGGGTCTCGAACCCCTGGAACCTGATCTTGATTCCTCCGACCCTGTAAGTGAGGTTGGACTGCTTCACTCTTCTGATCAGCTCCGAGGCCGCGTCGGCCGCTTCTCGCCTGACCTCGCGAAAATCCGCCACGTCGTTCTTGAACGTCCTCTCGACGCTCAGGGACTTCGGCAGCTCCTGCTGCCTCACCTCCGTGTTCTCCTCCCCATGAATCACACCCCAGAGCCATACGCCGTTCTTGCCGAACCAAGATAGTAGCTGGCTGCCCTGGACCGCCTGGAGCTGCCCGATGGTCTCGATCCCCTTCTCCTTCAGGAACTCCTGTGTCTTCCTTCCGATTCCTGGAACGACAGAGACCGGGAGAGGAGCCAAGAAACCAGCGACATCTTCGAAAGGGACAATTGTAAGACCGTCGGGCTTGTTCCTGTCGGACGCAATCTTGGCAGCGGACTTGTTAGGGGCTATGCCTATCGAACAGGTGAGCCGATGCGCTTCCAACACCTTCTTCTTGACCTCGTTCGCGAACTCCCTCGCCCGCACCGCGCTTCCGGCTCGCTTGGTAACATCCAGGAAGGCCTCGTCTATGCTCGACTGTTCGAACGCATCCGCCAAGCCTCGCAAGGTGCCCATCACCTCCTCCGAGGCCTTCTCGTAGAGTCCCCAGTTGGGCCTCATGTAGACTGCCTGGGGGCAGAGTCTGTAGGCTATCGATATGGGCATCCCCGAGCGGAGGCCGAACTTCCTCGCCTCGTAGGAGCAAGCGACGACCACCCCCCTCCCCTTGCCCCCTTCGGGGTCTGCACCGACCACGACCGGCAGGCCTTTCAGCGCCGGGTTCTCTCTCGCCTCGACAGAAACGTAGAATGCGTCCAGGTCGACGTGGAGAATCACCCTGCTCTGATGCGACATGGACTAGCTACCCGAGCGTCATTTGACCGGTGCCCTTCGACCCCCAGTCCAGCTGCATGAGGCCGAGGAGCCTGCGGAACTCGTTGGAGGACTCTGGGCTGAAGCCCGCGAAGTGGTTGTTGAAGAAGATGAACCCCTGCTCGAACTTGCCAGCCTTCTCCTCGACCACCGAGGCCCACTTCTTCATCTCCTCCGACCTGTCCTTCTGGATGCCTGTGAACTCGGTGAGTTCGCGGTCACCGACCATCCTCAGATACATGAAGTCGGACGTAGCCTCTGGAGGAGTCTCCAGGTACTGGTTGAACGACCAGACCATCGCGATGTTATTCTTGCTCAGCATCTCGTAGACCTCGGGCGTGAACCAAGACTTGTGCCTGAACTCGACGGCGTGCCGGAAGTCCGGGCTCAGCTGCGAGATGAACTTCTTCATCACCTCCAGATGGGTGCTCAGCTTGACCGACGGCGGGAGCTGGATGGCTATCGGCCCCAGCTTGTCACCCAGTTTGCTCAGGACGCTGTAGAAGTAGAGCAGCGTGGACTCGGAGTTCTCGAGTTTGTTGTCGTGCGTTATCTTCTTCGGGAGCTTCGGAGAGAAGAGGAAGCCCGGCGGCGTTTTGCTCTTCCACTGTCCGATCATGAACTGGTTCGGGATACGGTAGAAGCTGGAGTCGATCTCGACGCAGTTGAAGACCCCGGAGTAGAATTTCAGGTAGTCCTTGGCTTGGAGGTCCTTCGGATAGAAGACGCCCGCCCAGTCCTTGTACGACCAGCCGCTGCAGCCGATGCGTAGGTTCTCAACTTTCAATTCGTGGGAAATTCTGGCTTCAGTTAGTTAAAGTTGAGGCGTCCTCGGCCTTGGGCGGAGCGGTCAATCTTTATATCGCCGAACCCGAGTTCGAAAAAAAGACGGTTTTGTCTCAGGGCAATCCAGACATCAGGCAGCAGGTAGAAGCGAGCAGGGGCCCGCTGAAGAAGCTCCAGCTCCTCATCCCCGGGCTGCGGGGGTACAGGAGATTGGAGGACATCAGGGTCTCGGACCAGATGCTGCGGAACCAGGTCGCCGACAGGCTGGACCACGTGAAGGACAACCTGCAGCAGCTGAGGAAGCAGGTTGCCAGCGCAAACGATTTCACGAACCTTACGACGGTGGGCTCGCTGATCTCGCAGCTGCAGGCGCTGAGCGGAGAGGTGAGGCACGCGGCGCAGGGCTACTCAGGATGGGTCGCACCCATAGCCATCAACGAGGACAAGCTCAACAAGCTGTACGACCGGGACTACTCGTTCGTCAGTTCTGTCTTTCAGCTGGACGAGGCGACCGCACCGGGCAAGCTCAACTACGACAGCACTTCTCCCAACTCGGTTCAGACCGCGGTGGGCGAGCTCTCCCGCACGGTGGCCGACATAAGGCAGAAGTGGTCTGGAAGGATGGAAGCGATGGAAGGAATCGCGATTAAGGGAGGGTGATTGGGTTGTTCAGGAAGAAACAGGACAGCGTACCGAGCACGGGCGGCAGCGTGATGGGTTCTACCACGATTGTGTGGGAGGACCAGTTCAAGCAGGGCAGCGCCCTCTGGAAGGTGCCGCGGAACATCAGGCTCAACGACAACATAGTGGTGAGGGAGGACGAGATCGCGGTCTTCTACAGGGACGGGAAGGTCCTCACCTACTTCGACCAGCCGAACAGGTACGCGCTCACAACGATCAACGCACCCGTGGTCGGCAAGCTGCTGAAGTTCTTCACCGGCGTCCAGCAGCAGGCAGAGGTCTACTACATCCCGAAGCGATACCTTGACGGCAAGTTCGGAAGCACGCAGCCGTACCAGTTCACCGACCCGACCTTCGGCGTTGTCAACCTGAGGGTCTTCGGAGAGTACAGGTGGAAAGTCTCGTCGCCCGAGCTCTTCATCAATCAGTTCGTGGGCACGTTCAACGCCGACACGTCGGACGACGTGGAGTCCAGGATGAAGGAACAGTTGGTGATCCTCGTGTACAACGCCCTTGGCAAGATGAAGCAGCAGGGCCTGAAGGTCACGGACCTCGCCGCCAGCCTGACGAACATAGAGCAGGAGGTGCTTGCATCCGCGCCCGACCACCTGGGACAGTATGGGGTGGACATCAACAAAATCTCAGGCCTGACGGTCAGCCTCCCCGACGAGGTGCAGAAGGCCGTCGACACCAGGTCGCAGATGTCGGTCCTTGGTGTCAACTACATGCAGTATCAGACTGGACAGGCGATAGAAGACGCGGCGAAGAACCCCTCGGGAGGGGCCGGCGTCTTCGCAGGTCTCGGGGCCGGGTTGGGCGCAGGGGCGGCCATAGGCGGCCAGATGGGCCAGAGCATGGCGCAGGGCCAGATGAAGAGCTGTTCGAGCTGCGGGTCGCTCATCTCCTTGAACACGAAGTTCTGTCCCAACTGCGGCGCGGGTCAGGTGCAAGCCTCGGGAGGTTCGCCCCCCGGAGCCAAGCCGACCTTCTGCCCCAATTGCGGCGCCGCCGTGGGCGCGGACACCAAATTCTGCCCCAGCTGCGGCAACAAACTCTAGGAGGAAGGTTGGTTGTTCTGCCCGAGGTGCGGCGCACAACTTCCTGACGGCGCCGGGTTCTGCCTGAAGTGTGGAGCCAAGATGCCTTCCGCGTCCCAGGGCCAGGGGGTCAGCAACCAGCAAGCCCAGAAGGTGATAGCACCTACCGGCGCGACACAGCTGAAGTGTCCGAGCTGCGGGGCCCCAATCAGCCCGAAGTTCGGCGAGATGATCATCACGTGCGAGTATTGCGGGAGCAGTGTTTCGCTCGGCAACGACGGGTGGAAGAGCATCCAGAAACACACCATGCTGCCGCTGAAGTTTCCCCAGCAGGCCGACGTCGAGAAGGTAGTTCACGGAATGATGGACAGGGGCCTCTTGCACCGGCACCTTCAGGAGCAGTCCACTCTTGAAGAGATGAACCTGGCGATGGTCCCGTATTGGCTGGTGCCCGTTTCTGCAAGGACGTCCCTGGTCGCGGTTGATATGGCCGCGGAGGTTGGTTCGATCGCAACGACAGCTGCGCTCGCTGGAATTATGGGCGCTTCACTCGGCGGCGGCAGGAGAGGTGGGGGAGGGGGCATGATGACCGGCGTCCTGCTTGGTACCATGATGGGCGGAGGCATGGGGGGAGGGCAGGGGACGAGGAGAGCCTACCAGATGGACAACGACTACAACTACCCGGTGGTGGCGCTGAAGGCGCTGACCGAGTATCAGCCAAAGGACTATCAGTTCAACCTGGCCGACAGGACGCTCTTCGACGCGACGAAGACCAAGGGGGTGAAGGTCCTGAACGGTGACGTGGGTGAGGAGACGGCGACCTATCAGGCAAAGACGATGGTCGACCAGCTGCAGTCGGAGAAGGCTCACGCCGCCCACCACATGATACAGCAGATCTCGACCGAGTCGGATGCAGGAGAGGGAGAGCTTCTCCATGCGCCTGTGTGGTTCGCACGCTACGACCACAAGGGGAAGAAGATTGTGCTGGTAATCGACGGGAACTCGGGCGGAGTCATAAACAGCATCGGGCTCTAGGCTGAGCCCACCGGACTTGGCACATAGCGCAAGTCAACCCAGAAATACGTAAGGTTAGCATCTTTTGGCCATGGCAACGACTAGACAGGGAGTGCCGTTCACCATCCCGTCGGACATCTGGCAGCCTCTGATGGAGGTCAGGGCCCAGCTCGACTCGTTCTGTCCTGGCCCTCCCACGCCAGTGGCAGAGGTCCTCAGGGAAGTCATCAACCACTACAAGCACTGCTCGAAAGCGGTAGAGGAGGCCGATGGCTTCTGCGAGCGGGCGAAGGCGTGGAAGCGGTAGGTATCAACGGCTCAACCGCTGACCGCCACGGCTCGTCTCAGGTCATCGGTCGCGTACGGGTAGGGCTTATAGACGGTCATGAATCGAACGGGCGGGGATGCCAACAATCAATGCTGGCGGGGTCGACCTCTTCTACACCGAGAGCGGGTCCGGGCAGCCGGTGCTCTTCGTCCACGGGATTCCCACCGACTACAGGGCGTGGAATCGTCAGGTGCAAAAGCTCTCCAAGAACCACAGGGTAGTCGCGGTGAGCAGGCGGTACGCCGCCCCCAACGCCAGGAGCGGCGACATGTTGGACAGCACGGTGGGCAACAACGCGGCCGACATGAAGGCGTTGGTTGAGAAGCTTGGTCTTGCGCCTGTACACCTCGTGGGTCACTCCTACGGCGGGTTCATTTCGGCGTTCCTTGCAGCAGACCATCCTGACCTGGTGCGCTCGCTTGTCCTCGTCGAGCCCGCTGTCTCCACGATGCTGGTGGCCGACCAGAACAGTCCTGTGCAGCTGCTCGCGCTCCTACTCCGAAGCCCCACGGTCGCGCTGTCCGCAAGGAAATTCCAGAGCAGGGCCCTGAACCCGTCGCTCAGGGCGCTCGCCGCGGGCCAGACGGACAGAGCTGCAGAGCTGATGGTTGACGGGGTGCAGGACAGCCCTGGTGCCTTTGGCCGATTGAACTCCGAGGCCCGTCAGATGATGCTACAGAACGGACGAACGGTCGGGGAGTTGAGGACCCGCTTTCCACAGTTCGGGCGCGCAGAGGCCAGCCGAATCGCATGCAAGACGCTTGTCGTCAACGGAGAGTCGAGCCCTCTGTGGCTAAGGAGGATAGGGCAGCTGTTGTCTGCGGCGATTCCGAAGTGCAGCTACGCTCGGATTCCTGGCTCCGCCCATTTCCCCCATATGGACAACCCGGCAGGGTTCAACGGGAAGCTGCTGGAATTCTTGTCCGCAGCCTAGAGCTTCTTCAGGTTCTCTTGGTCTTCTTTGGAGGCTCGCTCGCTTAACCTTGTCGAGACTGAAGAACTCGAGAAACTCGAATGGAGTCATCCTTAATTCGAAGCGCGCGGGAACTCCCTCTCGTATCGGGATGCCCCTACGCTTCGGAGTCATCCGGCAGAAAGTGACGGTGGACGCTCGACCGGCACAGGTCTACGACGCGTTCCTGGACCCCAAGAAGCATGGGGAGTTCACTGGGTCGCCGGCGACATGCACGAAGAAGGTCGGCGGACGGTTCACCGCGTGGGACGGGTACATATCGGGCAAGATTCTCGCGCTGACGAAGGACAAGAAGATAGTCCAAGAATGGAAGACGACCGAGTGGCCCGATGGCTACCCCCCATCGATTCTGGAACTGACGTTCAAACTCAAAGGGGGCAAGACGGAACTCGTGATGGTCCACTCGAAGGTCCCGGCGGAGCAGGTCGGAATGTACACCGATGGCTGGCCGGAGTCGTATTGGAATCCCCTCAAGGAGTATTTCTCGCAGAAACGAGAATGACGCAGCTTGGCAGAATGCCCGAAATGCGGTAAGAATAACACCAGGCCCGCCAGTGAATGGATTGGTGGCAAGGGGACCAAGAACCCCATGACAGTGCGGAGGTTCGTCTGCTCTTCCTGCGGCACCAGCTATGCCTCGTGGCTGGACTCGAAGACCGGAAAGACCAAGACGATGACCAGGA
>JAJTZD010000026.1:0-8164 GCA_032906685.1 Nitrososphaerales archaeon | reverse complement strand
AGAATCGCGTCGATTCCGGCCCGCACGGCGCCAACAATATCGGTGTCAATCTGGTCTCCAACCATCACCGCCTGATCGCGGTCGCACCCGGCATCTTTGAGGGCAATCCTGAACATCAGGGGCGACGGCTTCCCTACAGCAATGGCGCGCTTTCCCGTGGCATACTCCAGCGCCTTCACGATCGGACCCGTCGCAAGCGCAGGGCCGTCCCTGGCCATGTAGACCTTGGAGATGTGAGTCGCAACAATCGATGCGCCGCCCCTGACGACCCTAGCGGCATGGTTCAGCTTATCGTACGTTAGTCTCCGGTCAAGACCGACTACCACGAAGTCGGCGTTCTCTCCATCTGTCCGCCGGTGTCCAAGGCGCCCCATCTCGGTGTCGAGCCCAGATTCACCCAGAAGGTAGTAGGAGACTCTGCCGTACCTGTCGCTCAGGTAGCGGGATGTCAGCAGGGCGCTAGTGAGAATCTCATTCTTCCTGACGGGGATGCCGGAGGCGCGCAGACGGGAATAGACAGTCTCTACCGTGTCGGTCGAGTTGTTGGTCAACACCAGGAGTTTCTTGCCCCTCCTCCGCAGTTCTTTGACGATCCTCGTTCCGCCGATCTTCACTCTGTTCTCCTTTCCCCTGTAGAAGACGCCGTCCAGGTCGAAGAGGAATACCTCCTTCTTGTTGAGGCGAAGATGCGTTCTCAACGTGCGATCACCAAGGTCCCCCCAGACCCGTCCAGCTCAACGTGATCGCCGCTCTTGAGTTCCGAGTACATCTCCCTGGGGAAGGCCGACAGGACTGGGATAGACCTTGCGTAAACAATCCTTGCCAACGCTGAACCTATTACGGCCGAGAGGTCGATGCTCTCTGTGACGATTGCCGCCGGCGTGTTCCCGAGCCTGGCGGTCTCGAGGAACCACGCTGAAGCGGTCGTTGAACCTTTCCCGAAAGGATAGAAGAGGACCTTACCCTTCACGTTCTCGCCCCTGATGTCGCTATGGACGTCTGTGACACTGCCAGAGCTAGGGTCAACTCCGTGCGCGAAGGTAAAGGCCCTCGCCGAGACGAGCGCATCCCCTTCGGCGCTTCCGCCGACTAGGCACCTCCCCCTGAAACTCCTCACGCCCTAGTCACCTCGGCTATGATTTTGGACAAGGGCGCGTAGCGCAACTTCACCTCTCCTTCCGAAGAAACTATCTCCGCGAGCTTGGCCGAGTTGGTCATGACGACGTTGAAACCCAGCCTCTTCAGTGGCGATATCTCAGCGTCGGTGCTGTGGGTCAGCCTGGCCCCAGAGGACTCGATTTCCCCTTTGATTCCGGACCTCGCTGCCATGTCGTAAGCCTGGGCGGACGTGTAGACGTACATCTTGACACCCTGCACCAGCCGCCTTCCCCGCAAGAGCTTCGCCAGCTCGCCCAACTCGTTTACAGAGAGATGGGGAACGCCGAGCGCGACGAGGTCAGGTCTCTCCTCGGTTTGGTTGAGCTCCTGTTCGACATCGTCGAGGTCCGACCTCTCGATGTTCACGACCTCCAACCGTTGGCCGCCTGAGGCCTGGGCGACCGAATCGGAACCGGGAGTGATGCCCAGGTAATGTATCATGGTGATGGGGCCCGAGGCAGCGGCGGCGGCGCCGAGGTGCTTGAGTTCGTCGGAAGTCGCGGTCGCGGGCAGTCCTTCCAGGGCGGGGACCTTTGCCCCGGCCTCCTTGCCTAGCACGAACCCAATGCTTCGGAGATCTAGGTCGGTGAGTTTGCCGACGCTTACGTTGAAGGCTATGGTTGCGAGTCTGTTTTCATCGAGCAGCATGCCAAACTTGGGGGTCAGACCAGTAAGCGAGCAGGCCAAGTCCAGGCCAGAGGTGATCTTGTTTGTCCTGCACCCGATCAGGGAGTTCGCAAAGACGACCGAGCTCGATTCGGCCCAGGCCACGACCTCTCCCGCCTTTGGGAAATTGCAGACTTGGTACTGAACACAGGTCCAGCATGGGATGCCGCCCATCTTCGCATATGCCCGGCAGAGCCTCAACTGTTTCTCCGCGTAGTCCTCTGGGATGCCAAAGCTCCTCCAGTTATCGAGGTCGATGCTCGCGGGGTCGACAGTGGTTGGCACCGCGAACTTCCCGCCAGCCATTGCGAACCTCTCGAGCATCTCTATCCCTGCTTCGTGAAGGCTGCTATAGTGAGCTAGGACGTGAGCTGACTTTATTGGAACCAGCGATTCGGCGCCCACCGCGTCGCCCACCTTCGTCAGAATCTCCATGGCCAGCTGCTTCGCTTCACCGGCGCCCCCCTTGAGCATCTTATCCTGAGCAGGCTCGAGGTTCATCGAGGGTCGCTCGCGTGGCCAATTCTTTTTAAACGCAATTCTCTAATGAAATACTGTTGAATTTCTCTTACTTCCTCCCGACGAAGGTCGTCTTCGGGTTCGGGTCTCTAGCGGGGCTCGATTCAGAGGTGAAGGCCCTCAAGGCGTCGAAGTGCCTCATCGTGACGGACAAGGTGATGGTAAAGACCGGCGCGGTCGAGAAGGTTACGTCGAGGATGGGGGGCATCGGCTGCGACGTCTTTGACGAGGTGGAGGCCGAGCCGCGGGTCGAGGTTGCGGACGCTGTCGCACAGAAGGTCAGGGGAGGGAAATATGATCTTGTGGTCGGCGTGGGCGGTGGCAGCTCAATGGACATGGCAAAGGTTGCCGCCGCGTTCGCGACCAACGCGGGACCGGCGAGAAAGTACGTCGGCAACAACCTGTTCGCGAGCAGCCCCATTCGGTCGTTGATGATTCCGACGACCGCTGGGACTGGAGCAGAGCTGACCGTGACATCCATGGTAACAGTCGAAGGCCACAAGCAGTGGATCAACAGCCCCCTGCTTCTTCCCACCGTCGCCCTGGTCGACCCGGAGCTCACCATGACCATGCCGCTGACCGTAACCGCAGCGACAGGAATGGATGCGCTCTGCCACAACACCGAGGCCTATCTCTCATCGCTAGCCAACCCGATCACGGACTCCGCCGCGCTGGAAGGGATCAGGCTGATCACCGCCAGCTTGGAGAAGGTGTACGACGACGGCTCCGACCGGAAGGCAAGGGAGGCGATGAGTCTCGGAGCCCTATTGGGCGGGATTGCGCTTCAGGCGCGCATGGTCTACGGCCACTCGATAGGGTACACCATAGCCACCAGGTTCAGGCTCGCCCACGGCGTGTCCTGCGGCCTACCCCTCCCATACGTAGTCTCGAACTACGCAGTCGCGTGCGGCCCAAAGATGAAGAAGCTCGCCGATGCCTATGGCGTGGGGGCGATAGCTGACGACCCGAAGGCGCTCGGCCTCGCCATCGCAGAGAGAGCAGGAGAGATTGCCTCGCACTTGAAGATACCCCGCAGCCTGAAGGACCTGGGGGTGAAGGAGGAGGACCTTTCAGCACTCGCCTCGGAATGCATGACGATGTACCCAAGGCCCAACAGCCCTCTCGTCTTCGACGACAAGACGATGGCGCAGTTCTACCGGGCCATGTGGGACGGACGGCTCGCCTCCTGACCACGATTCTGTCCATAACGTGCAAGAGAAGGTTGGTGAGGCTTATATCGCGACGGAACTACAGAGATTGGTGAGAGCAACGCTGCGTCTGCAATTAACGGCTCCGACAGGAAAGGTTGACTCGCAAGACTTTGACGCACGACGGATAGGCTTATACACAAAGAGCTTGGGGCGAGGTTCAGATTAGTTTGGAACTCATCAGTCTTAAGGAGGCGCCAAGAGAGTTCAAGGTTGCGCTCCTGAAAGGATTGGGATATGGTGTTGACAAAGAGGGGTTCGTCGTAGACTCGCAGGGAAAGAGGGTTACTGACAAGTATTCCGATAAGCAAGTTCGGATTGAGAACATGGCGATATTCCCAGGGAGCACAATTCTCATGGATGACAATCTCCTGAGTATCACCTCGTATATCGAGGAACACGAGGAACCCGCTTAGAATTGTCCGATGACCCTTTGGAATCTCTTGCCAAAGGGGCGACGAAGGGGTTCTTCGAACACTGGGAAGAAAAGCTCCCAGCGTGGTTATCAAGAGTAAAGAACTATGAGCTTCGTTTCATTGAAGATGAATCAACCTATGAAGTCGCAAAGAGAGAATCAGGGAATGCAGAATACAAGTTATACGCCCAATTCGTCCCAAAGGGCTGGCCTCGCGTCTTCTTCAAGGTCGGTCTGGCAATGCGGGAAATCGAAACAGAGAAGGAGAAAGTTCAGTCACTCAAGGATGACGTTTACAGAAAACATGGGAAAGCGGGTGTCCACGTTGCAGAACTGGTTCAGCTAGGCATAATTACTGAATTGGTTGGTCAATTCGCGAAGATACTGGGTAACCCCGTCGATGTTACGAAGAAACTTGTGGCGTTTCTTGAAGGTAGTGAGGACTTGGCCATCTTCGTTAGAAGCTCCGACGCAAAGCATGTGCGACGACTCTGTGGTTTGGTCAAGACAAGGGTCGATGCGATGTCTACACATATGGTCATTGTTTTTGGAAGTGGCTTTGCAAGAGATATCGTCCTGAAAATTCTGAAGTGTATAAGGGACGACCCTCGGGGGTATGCAATTGAAATCAAGGAAGACTGGCCTCAACTTGCCCTTTTCGTTTATTCACCTGAAATGAAGGGTAAACTCAGCCATTGGACGGAGCCATTCGCTAGGTAATAGTCTAACTGGGCACGACCATCAACCTTCATCGAACAGAATCCTGACCACAACAATTCTTATACGACCAACGAGGACGAGCAGCGAGCGATTCCCACATGAAGATGTTTGTTGGCGGAGAATGGGTCGATTCCCATACGAAGGGCACATTCGACGTGTTCAACCCTGCTAACGGGGAACTAGTGGATTCAGTCCCTAAGGGGGACAGGGAGGATGTGAAGGCGGCGGTCGACAACGCGAAGGAGGCGTTCAAGAAATGGTCCGGCACGTCGGCCATTGAGAGGTCCAGAATCCTTTTCAAGATGGGCGAGCTTGTGAGAGCCAACGTCGCGGATCTTGCGAACACACTGACGATCGAGCAGGGAAAACCGCTGGGAGAGTCGCAGGGTGAGATCAAATCATTCGCGAACTGCTGCGAATACTACGCGGGCCTCATCGGCAGGGAGAGGGGCGCGCAGACGCCATTTTCAACAGGGGAGGGTTTCTTCATTGTGACGAAGCGCCCCATCGGCGTTGTCGGAGCGATACTTCCGTGGAACTTCCCCGTATCCCTCATGGGGTGGAAGGTGGCGCCCGGCTTGGCCGCGGGAAACACTTTCGTGGTCAAACCGGCGAGTTCGACTCCCCTGACGGACCTGAAGGTCGCGGCGCTCTGCTTGAAGGCGGGCCTGCCCTCGGGCGCGCTGAACGTGGTCACCGGCCCGGGAGGCGTTGTGGGCGAGGAGCTCCTTGACAATCCCAAGGTCTCCAAGATTGCGTTCACGGGCGAGACGGCGACGGGCCGACGCATCATGGAGGGGTCGGCGAAGTACATCAAGAGGCTGACGCTGGAGCTCGGGGGGTCCGACCCCATGATTGTCTGCGACGATGCTGACATTGACCTTGCGGTCGAGGGGGCCGCATGGGGGAGGTTCAGGAACTGCGGCCAGTCGTGCACGGCGGTGAAGAGGCTCTTCCTTTTCGAATCGATTGCCGACACGTTCATAAGGAAATTGGTCGAGAAGGTACGGACGGTGCGGGTGGGCAATGGGCTCGACGCCAGCACCCACATGGGCCCGGTCCACAACCAGCCTCAGAGGGAGAAGGTCGAGGAGATGGTGCAGGACGCAGAGAGCAGGGACGCCAAGCTCCTCGTGGGAGGCGGCAGGCCCAAGGACAAGGCGCTTCAGAAGGGCAACTTCTACGAGCCGACACTGCTTGGGGACGTGGACTACGACGCCATGATGGCGAAGCAGGAGTGCTTCGGCCCAGCCCTGCCGATATTCGTGGTGAAGGACCTGGAGGAGGCCATCGAGCGGGCGAACGACACCATCTATGGCCTGGGGTCCTCGGTCTGGACGAAGGACTTGGAGAGGGCGTATCACGCGTCGGAGATGATAGAGGCAGGGACGACCTGGGTGAACTCTCCGCCGATAGCGAGGTCAGAGGTTCCCTTCGGCGGGTTCAAGCAGAGCGGCTTTGGTCGGGAGCTGGGCATCGAAGGGCTCGACCATTACTACGAGACAAAGAGCATCCAAGTCCTCGAGTACGGAAAGGGGAAGAAGTGGAGCTTTCCAATCTGACGCGGCCGGAACTGTCAACCTGTCGGTAGTTTGTGAATGATCTTGTGTGGGCCTGCGACCGTCAAGCTAACAGAGCCACGCGGCCAAAGCTCTAAATAGACTTCGACGACGCGGAAGCGAGAAAATGCCGCAGTACGCCAGGATCAAGCTGACAAGCACCAACCTTGAGGACCTAGAGAAGGTTGCGAAGGACATCAGGGACATTGCAGACAAGACTGGGGTGAAGGTCAGGGGACCGCAGCCTCTCCCGACCAAGAGGCTGAAGATAACCACCCGAAAGGCGCCCACCGGCGAGGGCAGCCACACCTTCGACCACTGGCAGCTCAGGATTCACAGGAGGATTCTGGACGTGCAGGCTGATGATAGGACGATGCGGCAGATCACGAAGCTACATATCCCCGAGGACATCAAGATCGAGCTTATCCTGACGGCCTAGTCCTGTTTCCTGACCCACTCGATTGTGCGCTGCAGCCCCTGTTCCAGGGTCAGCTCGTGCCTGTAGTCGAGCACCTTCCTGACCTTGTCATTAGAGGGATAGCTGATCTGGGGCTCCTTCTCTTGCTCGCTCCTCGGCGGTGCGAGGGTCAGCTCCGAGCTGGAACCCGCCAGTTTCTTTATTGTCTCGGCCAGCTGTCTTATCGTGACCGCCTTCTCGCCCCCGAAGTTGAACGCCTCGCCCACGGCCCTTTCGTCATTCAGTATCTTGAGCGCCAGCCTGCAGTAGTTTGCTACGTGGGACGGGGAGGTCGTATCCCTCCCGCCCCCGTAGAGGGTCAGGGGCTCGTTCTTGAGGCAGGCCCTGATGAACCTGATTGTTGCCCTCGTGGGCTGGTCGTGTTCGCCGAAGAGGAGCCAGCTGCGCGTAATCGAGACCGGGAGGCCCTTGGTCCTGTGAAAGCTCATTGCCAGGTTCTCGCAGATCACCTTGGAGTAGTCGTAGGGTACCCGAGGGTCGAGGGGAGAGTCCTCCTTCACTGGGTTCTTCTTGGGCGCGCCGAATATGTTGGCCGAGCTGGAGCAGATAAAGCGCGAGACGTTCTTCTTGGAAGCAAGCTCGAGCATGTTCAGGGTTCCGAAGCAGTTGACCTCGAAGCAGAGCTTCGGGTTCTCGATGGTCCTCTTGATCTCAGTGATGGCGGCGAGATGGATTATGGCGTCAAAATCCAGGGAGGCCAGCTTGGTGAACACGAACTCGTTGTCGAGAAGGTTGCCACTCAACGGCCAGCCGCTCAGGTCCGTGGGAATCACGTCGACGCCGTGAATGCCGAAGTAGTCGACCAGGTTCCTTCCGACCATGCCGGAGGCGCCCGTGACCAGGACCTTCAACTTCTGATGCGTCAGCCTGCTGACTCTATTTAAGGTGAGGACGGAAGTCCGGTCTTCGTAAGGAACCGCTGGACCAGCTCGGGCTCCACAACGCCGTATCCCATGGTTTCTGTCCCGTCCATGAGCCTGACAGGAACCCTGGCCACGTAGTAGGGAATCTCGAACTCAGAGAGCTTCGACTCGTCCTCCGTCTCGAACAGTTTCTGGCACCCGCCTTGGGCCAGTCGGAACAGCAGGACCTTCACGACGCGCCTTTCACCGAACCCGCCGCCCCTGCCCCCGGCGGCGAGCGAACCCTGTGGCATCTGCAGGACGAATATGTCGTTCTCGACAGGTTGGGCATTCAGGTCGAGGTCCCGGCTCGCGATCGCTATCGCGCGCGACCTGCCCGACAGAAGTTCAGAGAGCTCCTCCAAGGGTGTCACGGTGATGCATCACCGCGCACCTTCTCCCGTAGATGGCCTTTGCGGTCTGCGACAGAGCTGCGCATCTCTGTGACTGATTCGCAAGGCTCTGTTAACACTTCGGCGCTTCAGAGGCGATATGAGCTTTTGGCTAGGGGTGAGGAGCCGTCTGGTTAACGGAACTCT
>JAJTZD010000025.1:0-8221 GCA_032906685.1 Nitrososphaerales archaeon | reverse complement strand
GCAGATTCTCTATGTCCGCATGGCAATAGGTGCGGTCGCCGGGACTTCAACACAATTCATTGTGCTGAAAGACTCCACATTTGGGGTTCGAACTCACCGGGTCCGTTACCTGAAGGAATATCGAGATTCATTGTTCAGTGGTGTCCTAAAGGGAGAATTCGTACCCTGCATTCACTCTTAAATAGCGTCATGTCTAATTCAAAATGGGTGCGTTTACAGGTACGCTGCTCACAGCGGTTCTTGCCTGGTTTCACGTTATTTCAGCAGTCGCTTGGCTGGGGGGCGGGATCATGTTCGCTGTTGTGATAGGACCAGCTCTCGTGAAGCTATCACCTTCCAGTTCAGGTGAGTTCCTTGCGAAAGTCGCCCCAAAAGTCGGTAGGTTCTTCCAGATAATAGCTGGTTCGACCATATTGTTTGGAGTACTTCTTGTGTACAACCTGGGAGGGTTCGAGTTGCTTTCTCTCTCGAGTTTCTACGGGGTCGTCATCACAATCGGACTGTCACTCGGCTTCACTGCATTCCTAACATCAGAATTTGTGGCAGTTCCTTCTCTGCTCAAGGTCGCAAGAATGATAAGGGAAATGCAGGCCTCCGGTCAAGACCAGCCCCCGGCAGAATTTCCAAAGACGCTCAGGAGAGCTACAATCACAGCTTATCTGACGGTACTCCTTCTTATTCTCACATCAGTCTTCATGGTCGCCGCCGGGTTCTACTGAATCCGGACCGCCTTCATCAGTAGGGATTTACTATTCGAACCCATTTGAAGGGTGGACCCAACCGGGTCAATGGCACTTTAATCCGCCTCAGGAGAATTGCGCCCAACTTTTTGCGTTCAAAGTATGCGGTCGCCGGGATTTGAACCCGGGTTGCCAGCTTGGAGGGCTGATGTCCTAGACCAGACTGTCCTCTATGATAGATCTGGACGACGACCGCACGACTTGCCAAGCTCCACGGACTGCTTTTAAGTGAACGGAAGTAGCTCCTTCGCTCTTCGATACCGCGCTATCGCGTCGAAGTATTGGTCGGCCTATGGCGCCCCGCGCCGTAATTGTGAAGAAAGCAAAAGACGGTTCCTTCTCCTCTGAAAATGCCTGCGGCAATCTTGCCGTTAGTGTCGTCATCCAATTGTTCCTGTCTTACCATAGTTTCGTCACTCGCCAAGAATCTTGAGCACCACCTCATGACTCTCGCCTGCAAGAAAGCCGAAATCAACCATGGTAAGTGCGAAGACTTGCCTCGCGAAGGACATTTCAGAACTAATCGTTGGTTCGCGCGAGATGCCTCTCCACTTCGTAGATGACCCTCGCGACCACGACGTGCGCGTCGAGCGGCTTCTCGTGGATCCTCACCAGCTCGTCCATCGCCTCGAGCGCCTCCGGAGAGAAGTGGCCGTGCGCGAACCCGCCGATCACCACGCAGGGATTCTTCGCCGCCCCGATCATTGCGCCCAGTTCGTCCATCGACGTCCTTCGCCCCTGCGTCGAGAGCCCGACGACCGAGTCCGACCCGACGTCCTTGACGAGCCGCCCGAAGCTGGAGCTGCGCACCTTCAGGAGGCCGGCGCTCGGCTTCTGGGTCAGGGCCTGCTCGACCAGCCCCCTGAACCTGAAGTAGCTCTTGGGGACCCGCGTCCTCTCCCGAAACTCCAGGACCTCGTCCGCATGGGTGTGGACGAAGACCTTCAACATCCCGTCGATGTACAGCGGCGTGCCCGTCGCGCTCAAGAGCGTCACGTGCACCAGGTCCGGCCTGCCGCGCTTCAGCCCGTCCTTCAGCTTCAGCATCGCCCCGTGATGGAGACTCCTGTCCAGCAGGATCCGCCCCGCATCCGTCCCCCTCCTCCTGGAGTCGCTGACCACCGAAGGGTCCCTCGCCAGCTCCTTCGGCACAAGCTCGAGCGCGGCCTCGGCCAGCACCAGGTTCAGCTTCAAGCGGGGTCTTCATCCGCGGGTACGGTTAATTGCTTTCCTCTCCAGTCGGCGCGCGTGAGGTCCAGGAAGGATGCGAAGGCGGCCGCAGAGTCCGCGGCCAGGGCGCTGATGGCCTCCTCCGTCAGGACGTCGGCAGAAGACATGGCGCTGGCCAAGAGACAGGCCGAGCTGGCGCGGAAGGTGATGCTCAGGTACAACGTCCGGCTCGATTACTCCCTCAGGAGGTTCATCTGCCGCGGCTGCAAGAAGCTGATAGTCCCCGGCGTGAACGCCAGGGTGAGGCTGGGGCACGGCAGGCCTGCCTGCCTCCGTATCACGTGCACCGAGTGCGGCCACGTAAGCCGAAAAATCCTGAGGAGCCCTTAAATACAGTAAACCGAGGCTCTGAAAATCCGTTTCGTGATTACCAGTGGTGAACGTCTACGATGTGCCCTCGGACAAGCTGCTTGACGCCCTAGCGGGCCAGGTGAAGAAGCTCCCGGGCCTGGAGGCTCCCGAATGGGCCCAGTTCGTCAAGACCGGTTCGCACGCCGAGAGGCCGCCCCACCAACCCGACTGGTGGTTCGCCCGGGCCGCCTCGATAATGAGGAAGCTCTACCTCCGCGGCCCGATAGGCGTGGGAGACCTGAAGCGCGGCTACGGCGGCAGCAAGGCGGTCGCCTACTTCCCGAAGCACCACAGGGACGCGGGGACCTCGGCGATTAGGAAGATCATCAAACAGCTCGAGCTGGCGGAGCTGGTCGCCAAGACCCCGAAGGGGAGGGTCCTCACCCCCAAGGGGACCGCGATGCTCGACAAGCTGTCCAAGGAGATTTTCACAGAGCTGAGCAAGGAGAACAAGGCACTCGCGAGGTACGGCTGACGATGTCTGAGCCGGGCAAGAAGCCAGACGAGAAGGAGGCGGGAGAGAGGAGGGCCCTCAGGGAAGGCCTGCTGCGCATGGCGCTCACCTCGGAGGCGAGGCAGCGGCTGGCCAACGTGAAAATGGTGAAGCCCGAGCTGGCCGCTTCGATAGAGGAGTACGTCGTCCAGATGGCCTCTAGCGGCAGGCTGAAGCAGGCCGTAGACGACGAGCAGGTCAAGCAGATGCTCCTCGCCCTTCAGGACAAGAAGCGGGAGACCAAGATCCGGAGGATATGACATGGCAAGAGTGAAGGATACCTCGAAGAAGAACCGCTTGACGAAGGCTACCAAACGCGCGAAGTCCGTCCCCACTTGGGTGATAGTGAAGACCAACAGGCGCGTGAGGAGCAACCCCAAGAAGAGGAGGTGGAGGCAGCGCAAGCTGGGTCTGAAGTGATAGCCGATGTCTGAAGAGAAGGTCGAGCCGCTAACGAGGGTCTACATGGTCCCGCTGAGGAACGCGTTCGAGGCTCCTCCGTACAGGAGGGCAAAGGTGGCGATACGCATCATCAAGGAGTTCACCGTGAGGCACATGAAGGCCTCCAAGGTGAAGATAAAGGTGGACGTGAACGAGCTTGTCTGGGCTCGGGGAATCAAGAAGCCGCCGAGGCGCATCAGGCTGGAGATGGAGAGGGACGAGGACGGGATGGTCTCTGTCAGGCTCGCCCCCGAATCAGAATAAGTGTACTCAATGGGACTCCATCTCGTAGACATCTACCGCAGCCCCAACATAGGCGTCTTCATGAAGGCAAACGACCGCGTTCTCCTCGTCCCGAAGGGACTCGCCCCCACGAAGTGCGAGAAGCTCTCCAGCAGCCTAGGGGTCACCGCCGTTCCGACCTCGATAGGCGAGTCCAGGCTCCTTGGGCCGCTCGTGGCCCTCAACGGGAACGGGGCCCTTGTCTCCCGCCTCGCCGAGCAGGCCGAGGTGGCTGAGATCGCCAAGGCGACCGGCATGAACGTGGCAAGGTTCGAGTCGAGGTTCACGGCTGTGGGCAACCTCATCGCGGCCAACGACAGGTTCGCGCTCGCGTCCCCGGTGCTGGAGCCGAGGGCTCTCTCCCAGGTCCGCGACGTGCTCGGGACCGAGGTCGAGCGTATGGCGATCGGTGAGTTCTATCAGGTCGGCTCGCTGGTCGTGGCGACCAACAACGGGGCCGCCGTCTTCCCGGGCCTGAGCGAGGACGAGGTCACCAAGATAGGGGGGATGTTCGGAGTCGACGCGTACCCGACCTCGGTCAACAAGGGAGTCCCATTCGTCGCCTCGGGCGTGGTCGCCAACTCGAAGAACGCGGTAGTCGGAAATCAGACGACCGGACCCGAGCTTGTATTTATAACGAGGGCACTGAAGGTTTGAGAAATAACCAGAAGGCCAACGCTGTTTTGAGCAACGAAGCGTCAGACGAAGAGAAGGTCAACAACGTCGTGGTCGAGATAAGGGTGCTCGAGAACACCTACAACGAACTCTCCGCACGGCAGAACCTCCTCGAACGGGCGCTGCTTGAGAACCGCGCCGCGCTGGACGCGATCAAGGGCCTGAGCGGGAAGGGAGCCGGGGAGATACTCACCCAGATAGGAGGAGGCGCGATGGTCAGGTCCCCGCCGCCGTCCGTGGACAGGGTGCTTGTCAACGTCGGCGCCAGCGTCGTGATCGAAAAGACGCGCGAGGAGGCGCTCGCCGTCCTTGAGACGCGCGCGAAGGAGGTCGAGCACTCGATCGTGTCAATCCTGGGCCAGAGGGACGAGATTGCACAGAGGCTGGATTCGGACAGGCAGCTCCTCCAGGCGCTGGTCTCCAGGGCGAACCAGAAGGGCTGACCTTGTTCGACAGGCTGAAGCAGGCTTTCTCTTCCGTCACCTCCGTGGTCAGGGAAAGGAAGCTCTCTGCCGACGAGCTTGACGACATCGCATTCCAGTTCCAGCTCGCGCTCATCGAGAGCGACGTCGCGCAGAGCGTGGCAGAGAAGCTCACCGAGCAGGTGAAGAACGCGCTGACCGGCGTCAAGGTGGAGAGGGCGGAGGAGGCCGCGGAGACCGTCAGGAGGGCGCTCCTCACAACGCTCGAGAAGACCTTCGCCGCCGCCGGCTCGGCTGACGTCGTCGCCATGGTCAGGGAGAAGAACAAGGCGGGCGAGCCCTACGCGATACTTTTCCTGGGGATCAATGGGACAGGAAAGACGACCACAATCGCGAAGTTCGCTTCCATGCTGAAGAAGAACGGCATATCCGTGGTCTCGGCGGCCGGAGACACCCACAGGCCCGGAGCGATAGAGCAGCTCACAGAGCACGCGGACAGGATAGCGATGAAGGTCGTCTCACAGCGGTATGGGGCGGACCCGGCGGCCGTGGGCAGGGACGGCCTGCTCTACGCGAAGGCCCACCACGTGGACTGCCTGTTGATCGACACCGCCGGAAGGATGCAGACCAACCAGAACCTGATGGAGGAGATGGCCAAGATCGTGAGGGTGGTGAACCCGGACTTCAAGGTCTTCGTCGGCGACTCGCTCACGGGAAACGACGCCGTGTCACAGGCCGAGCTGTTCAGCAAGTACACGGGTTTCGACGGCGTCATCCTGACCAAGGCCGACGCCGACGTGCGCGGTGGCGCGGCTCTCTCCATCGTCTTCTCGACGGGCAAGCCCGTCCTCTACCTCGGGGTGGGCCAGGAGTACGGCGACCTGGTCCCCTTCGATTATCGCAAGTTCCTCGATTCGTTGTTCGATTAGCGAAGCTTAAACGGTCAGCCTCGGTTGCGTGCGGTACAACGTTGAAGGGCAAAGACCTCCTCACTCTCGCCGAGCTTACTCCGGCTGACCTGGGGCTCCTGCTGGACCTCTCCGCCGCGTTGAAGCGGCGCAGGAGCGCGGGGCTCGGCTCGGGCACCCTGCGGGGCAAGTCCATAGCCATGGTCTTCGAGAAGCCGAGCA
This sequence comes from Nitrososphaerales archaeon, assembly GCA_032906685.1. Classification (GTDB taxonomy): domain Archaea; phylum Thermoproteota; class Nitrososphaeria; order Nitrososphaerales; family Gagatemarchaeaceae; genus DASPPF01. The sequence goes on along the minus strand of JAJTZD010000025.1, from coordinate 2,457 downwards.
CCAGAACCAGGGTCAGCTTCCAGGTTGCGGTCAGCGAGCTGGGCGGCTTTCCGGTCAGCCTCAGCTCCAGCGAGCTGCAGCTGGGCAGGGGAGAGACCATCGAGGACACGGCGCGCGTCCTCTCGCGCTACGTCCACGCGGTGATGGCGAGGGTGAACAAGCACGGCAATCTTGAGAGGATGGCAAGGGCAGCCAGCGTGCCCGTCATCAACGGGCTCAGCGACCTCTACCACCCCATGCAGGTACTGGCCGACCTCACGACGCTCAGAGAGCGCAAGGGGAAGCTCAAGGGGCTCAAGGTCGCCTGGGTAGGAGACGGGGACAACGTATGCAACTCCTGGCTGTACGGCTCCGCCCTCGCGGGTATCGATTTCGCCGTTGCCACGCCGGTGGGGTACGGACCCTTAGCCTCGGCCGTGACCGAGGCCACGAGGCTGGCGCGCTCGACGGGCGGCAGCGTAACCCTGACCAACGAACCGGAGCGAGCGGTGAAGGGCGCCGACTGCGTAATGACAGACACCTTCGTCTCGATGGGGGAGGAGCAGGAAAGAGAGAAGCGGGCCAGCACCTTCCTCCCGAAGTACCAGGTCAACAAGCGCCTTATGTCGCTCGCCAAACGTGACGCGATCTTCGAGCACTGCCTTCCGGCTCACAGGGGCGAGGAGGTCGCCGCCGATGTCATCGACGGCCCGCAGTCTGTGGTCTTCGACGAGGCGGAGAACAGGCTCCACACCTCGAAGGCACTGCTCTGCTTCCTCATGCAGGGACCAAAGGAGCTCTCATCCCTGCTCAGAAGCCGGTGAATAGGAACTTCGGCAGGTCGACCCGGCCGCCGCCAACCTTCACGCCTTCCTTCCTCAGCAGCTTCGCCTTGGTGGGAATCCCGCCGACCCCGCCGTAGCCCGCAAGGCTGCCGTCTTGCCTCACGACTCTGTGGCAAGGAACCACGATTGGCGTGGGGTTGACCCGGAGAGCTCCTCCGACCGCCCTCGACGCCCCCGGCCTGCCCATCTTGCGCGCTATCGCCCCATACGTGGTGACCTTGCCGGCAGGGACCCTTGAGGTCAACGCGTACACCCTCGCCGCGAACTTCGTGACGGTCAAACTCTCATTACCTCCAGTCCGAACTGCCCGGCGAGGCTGGATATCTTCTCTTTGTATTCGCCCAGCCCCTTCCAATCAAGGGCCGCATACTTCACCGGCGCGTTTGTCTTCGCGAGCATCTGGCCCATCATCTCTGGGTCCACGCTCTTAAGTGCATACCTGGGGACGACAAAGGAGAGCGCCGCATCGCCTTCGAGCAGCAGCCTGGTGAACTTGTCCGGATAGTGCGTCCCTCCGAAGCCCAGGGCGACCCTGCTCCATATCTTCCTCTCCCCGAGGCTCTCCACGAGCGAGTCGGCAACCACGCCCGCGGCCTCGCTGTCACGCCAGTTCCTCTCCGCCGCCCCTATCTCCACGAAGAGCACCGGCTTCGCCAGGGAGGTGGGCCCGTGGTGTGTCGCTTCGATGGTGACCTCGTAGCCCTGCGCCTTCGACCTCCTCTCCGAGAGGGCGTTCATGTAATTCTTCAGGAGGTCAGGGTTGACCCTGGAGAGCTCTCTCGCCCTCCCGCCAAACTTCGCCTCCGCGGAGAAGTTCCCCGTGGTGTGTGCCGTCAGCGCCGCTATGCCCGACTCGGCGCTGTGCCTCGAAAGGAAGATGTAGGCCTGCGGGTTGAAGTAGGCGTCCAGGTCCGGCGGTTGAACGATCGACCCGTCGAAGAAGAAGAGAAGCATCGAGTCCTTCTGGTAGACCGGTTTGCCGAGCAGGCTGACGCCCGTCGACTCGAAGCCATGGCGGCTGATCAGGGCCGCAGCCAGCGTCGTTGAAGCCGGGTCGTCCGCGGCTGCAACGATCACGGTGGCCGGCTGCCCCTGCGGGATCATGTCTGGCCTTCCCGATGGCATCGCGTATTAACGGTGCGCGGTCCGAACCTCCCGCCAATACATATAAACGGCTGCGGGCGGTCGGGCCAAGTTCGTAAGATGGGGTTCAGAGATTTCACGAAGTCGGTCGCGGCCATATTCAGGCTGTCCCACAAGAGCGACAGGCAAGAGTTCTCGCTCTACCTGAAACTCGTCACACTGGGCATCATCGTGGTGGGCACCATCGGTTTCATCATAAAGCTGGTCGGCAACATCTTCTTCGGCTGAGCTTCCATCGAAGGCGCGCCCGTCCGCTAGAAACTGCAGCCAAACCCCATACGCGCATTCTCCATTCCATAGGGCCCGTTCGTCTTCAATGGTCGGGGCTCTTCTGGGCCCACGCCCAGCGGTTGGTGAGCCCTTCGCCGCGGGTCTTGACGACGAAACGCGAAAGGATGCCTTCCCACTCTTCCTTGTCCACCCTCCTTCTGTCTTTCTTGCCTCCAAACTTGGTCACGCTGAAGAAGGCGGCTCCCCCTGGTTTGAGGAT
>JAJTZD010000024.1:9423-13637 GCA_032906685.1 Nitrososphaerales archaeon | reverse complement strand
TACATCGACACAATCTCCTCCACGGTGGTCGCGTCCTCCGGTCGTTTGTCGTCCCTTATCTTACCAGTAAACTTCGGGAACCTCAACGAGATACCGGCGCCGGGCCTCACCCTGTCCATCGCCGCAGTGTGAATGGGTGACAGGGTCAACTCGGCGGCGATGGTCTCGATCACGACTTGGGGTCTGAACCAGATGTCCGGTTCCATCTTGGACTCGACGTTCGGCGGCCTGACGTGGCTCTCGAACGGCTTCAGCAGCTTGGGGATCTTCGCCAGGTCCTCGTCCGAGAAGCCGGTCCCGACCTTGGCCACGCTCGTGAAGACCCCCCTCCCGTCGTCGTAGGCTCCGAGCAGGTAGGTCCCGTAGGTGCCTGCCCTTCTCCCCTTGCCATGGAACGCCCCAATGATGGGGAGGTCGATGGTGTCGGTCAGCTCGCTCCTGTACTCCCTCTTCAACTTGATCCATGCGAACTCCCTGGCTCCCGCCCGGTAGGTGGACTCGAGGTCCTTCACGACGAGCCCCTCGCAACCGTTCTCGATAGCCTCCTCCATGTACCGCTCTATCTCGTCCGGGTCCGAGGACCGCATCGCCGGCACCAGCCTTGTCCTCTCCGTCTGCTCTACGACCCCCTCCAGCTTCTTCCTCCTCGCAGCGTACGGTTCGATGGTGAAGTCCTTTGCCCCAGCCAGGAGCACCTCGAAGAAGTTGAGTGCCACCGGGTACTGGGCCACGGCCTCCGCCACGCCGTACTTCCTCCTGCGATGCATCAGCTCCTGAAAGGGGAGGTACTCCCCGGTGTCTTCGTTGACCGCGACCACCTCGGCTTCCAGTATCGCGGTCTTGGCAGAGACGTTCTTCTTCACGAGGTCCACGGCGTCGGGATAGTGGCTCGTGATCACCTCCAACCTCCGCGAGAAGAGCTTCACGCTCGCGCCGTTCTTATGGATCTGAAGCCTCTCTCCGTCCAGCTTGTACTCGGCCGCAACCTTCTTGTCGCCCATCTTGTGTATGATCGCCTTCGCAGAATCCAGCCTCTCGGCGAGCATCGGCCTGATGGGGACCCCGACCTCCAGCTTGACCGCCTCGACACCTTTCGCTCCCTTCGACGCGGCGGTCTGGACCACGAAGCCCAAGTCCGGGTGCACGTTGTAGGCCCTCTCGAGGCTGGGCCGCTCTTGCTTCATTCCAAGGAACGCCAGGGCGCCGGCATCCAGGACGGTGTAGTCCGCAACGCCTAGCCTGAGCTCGCCAGTGACCGTCCTCATGATGAACTTGGCCTCCTGCGGCGATGCGTCGTTGAGAAGGCTGATCAGCTCCCTCTGCTTCGATTCCACCGACCCTTCGCCGGTGAGGCGCGCCATCCTCAGCAATGTTTCGTACACTCGCTTCAGGGTGAGGGGTTCGGAGAAGAGCGTACCCTGTCTGCGCCCCGCCAGCAGCTTCTCGGCGGCGCTGCCGATGTCGCCCAACTTCACGTATGTCTTGTACACCGTATCCCCATCCAGCCCCGTCGCAGATGTCAGCGCGCGCAGGGCCATCTTCTCTGCGACTCCGACCTCCACGCCTTCATAGTCAGGACGCAGCTTCCCCTGTGTGAGGTAGACCAGCATAGGCAGCTCGGGCTTCGGGGTCTCCTTGAGAAGGGACGAGAAGACCTCGGTCATCTCATTCCTCCCGGATATCGATTCGAGCTTGCCGTAGCATTCTGCCACGGTCGAATAGTTCAGCGGCACTCTACCCGAACCAGCTACCGCCATATTTCCGTCTTTCCGGAGAAAGGCTTAATTGCGCAATCGTTCGCTCCACAGTGGGAACTATCATGGGCGGAACCAAGAAAAAGTCTATGGCTCAGATGGAGAAGGAGCAGGAGTCCAGAGACGAACAGACGCAGCCCGGTGAGGGTCAGAAAGGAAAGAAGGCGAAGGAGCAGAAGGGAGCGCCCCAGCAGCAGAAGCGGTTGCCCTTCCTCGCCCCCAAGATGAGCGACGAGGAGATGGTGAAGAACCTTGGCCCGCTGAAGGCCATAACGGTCTTCACTGCCGCAAGGGTGCTTGGCGTGAACGCATCGATAGCGACCGGAGTCCTAAGGAGCCTAGAGGGCAAGAACCTGATACTGAGGGCAGGCGGGTTCAGCGGCCACTACGTGTGGACCGTCCCAAAGAGAAGCTGACGGGCGAGCTCAGCGAAGCTCGACGTTCATCTCGCTCGAGCGTTTCCAGCCAAGTTTCCCGTACAGCGGTTTCCCCATCTTGCTCGCGTGCAGGGACATCGAGGGAAAGCCCCGGGCTTTGCTCCACGCCATGGCGTGCTTGACCACAAGCGTGCCGACCCCTCTGCCCCTGTACGCAGGGTCGGTGTACATCGACATCAGGTACGGTATCTTGCCGCCGGGGAAGCCAGGGTATGGCTGCACGTCCCTGAGCCAAAGCGACCCTCCGCCCACCACCTCGCCGTCGGAGTTCTCGACGAGGAAGCAAACGAGTGTCTTCGCGCGTATCTGCCTCCTGACCCATCTCGGGAACGCCGCGTCGTGAACGGCCATGTCCCTTCTCGACGGAGAATGCATGTCGGCGAACATCCTGTGCCGCTGTTCTGTGAGTATGCTAATGTCTTTGGCGCCGGCCCGCATGACCCTGAACCGGGTCAAGGCGTTCCCTCCACCAACCTGACGACGTCTCCGGCGGTCAGCGAGTCCATGATGCCCAGTCCCTCCTCCACCTTGCCGACCGGGTTCAGGGGCATCGCGCTCTTCGCGCCCTTGACGAAGATGCACAAGAGTCCGCCAGACGCCAGGAAAGCCACTTCTCCCCTCTCGAAAGTGAGCCTCGGTTTCTCCACCCCGACCCTGATAGAAGTGAATAGGCACCTCATGGCCGGCTGGATGTTCACCCTGCTCTCCAGGGGCATGGCCCTGTGAATCGCGTTTACCGTCAGCGGGGCGAGATGCCTGAAGAGCGACAGCTTGGCGATTCCCTTCCCTCTCACCTGCGCCGCACACTCGATCCGTGAGACCGAGCCAGGGCCTTGCTCGGTGGGCTGAGACACGCAATCACCCTCGGGGGTTCGAACTTTAGCCTTTTTCCCCTAGACGTCGGGAAAGATTTATCAGACGACCGAAACTGGCCATGACAACCCGCAGGCTCTCCTTTGGCTCCCCCGAGATCGACTAAGAAGGCTAGGCAGCCCTCACTCGCGAATTTTGAGGTCAAGATCGGACCGCCCAAGTTGACGCGTTTCGAGAAGGCAAGGATCGTAGGCGCGAGGTCTCTCCAGATAGCGATGGGCGCGCCCCCGTTCATCCCGCTCGTGAGCGCGTACAAGGGCCCGATCGACATAGCCACGGCCGAGCTCGAAGAGGACGCGCTCCCAGTCTCGATAAGACGCTCGCTCCCCAACGGAGTCACGCAAGACATTCCCATCAAGGCCCTGATGAAGTGAGCTTCGGAGGCACCTTCCACACCGCGGGCGGGGGAAGCCTCGGATGGGTTGCGAGGGCACAGGTGCTCGCAGCAGAGAATCTGAGGAACTTCCTCAGAACGGGGGAAGCGAAAAATAGAGCTGACGGGTCCGACTGCGTAAGATAACTGACTCGCTGTCCCATTACTCCGCCAAGAATGTGTCGGGCCAAAATCGATTCATCACGTATAAATAAGACTCGGGCGGGGCGTCGCGAACAAGGACAACCATATGCCAGACAAAAGGTCCGACTCAAGGAAATCGGAAGAGCGCAGGCCAGCGCGACGTACCGCCCCTGTTCCAAGACCAACACAACAGCGTGAGCCGACACAACAGCGTGAGCCAGCACAGACAATGACACAGACACAGGCACCGGCACCACGGCCAGCGCCTATGCCGCGCACTTCGCCGCCCAACCACATATTCGTCGGCCAGAAACCAGTCATGACCTACGCGATGAGCGCGCTCATCCAGCTGACTCAGGCCGGTGAGGTGGTCGTGAAGGCGAGGGGGCTGGCAATCAGCAGGGCAGTCGACGTGGCTGAGATAGTCACGAAGAGGCTCGCCAACGGCCAGTTCAGCATCAAGGACATCATCATCAACACCGAGGTCGTTGGCGAAGGCAGCGAACAAAGGAACATCTCTTCCATCGAAATAGTCGTCGGACGATAGAAACAGCGACACCATTGGTGCAGCTCCGCGTTCCGGTTCGCTAGCGCGAGCTCAGCTTCGCTTTACCTTCGTATTACCTTCGTATT
>JAJTZD010000024.1:0-9323 GCA_032906685.1 Nitrososphaerales archaeon | reverse complement strand
TTACCTTCGTATTACCTTCGTATTTGATGCAAAGGCGAAGTTTCTCATTTTTGCCCAGCTTCTTGATGCGAGCCTCGCGCCTCAGGGCTCCCGCTCTGTCCGCGACCTCCTCCAGGTAGACAAGCTTGACGGGCCGCCTGGTCCGCGTGTACCGCGCCGCGCTTCCCCGGTTGTGCTCCGCAATCCTCCGGGCCGGATCCGTGGTATAGCCAGTGTAGAGCGAGCCGTCGGAACACTCGACGATGTACACATGGTGTCGCAGCGAAGATTTTGCCACGGGTGCGTTCGAGGCGGGGGCGGATAGATCGTCGGCCGGGTCGCTCGATGCGAGTCTCCGGGCCCCCAAAATCCTTTTGCGCAAACCTGTCGACAGAAAATCCAAACTGGGACAATGTTTTTAAGTTAATTTTTGGCGGGGAAAAGCCAACAAAAAGTTGGCTGACCCCCGTGCACAACCCGTAACAAGATACGGGGTTGCCTCATTAAGATTCTCCGACAAGGACTTGTACAACCTAGCGGAAAGATACGGGACACCATACTTCCTGATCGACGAGACGACCTTGAGGAAGAAGGTCAGCGAGATAGAGCAGGCCTTCACCGAATTCAAGGGGGCGTTCAGGGTCGCGTATTCGATGAAGGCGAACTTCAACCCGTCGGTGATCACGACATTTGTGAGCGAGGGGATAATGTTCGACCTCACCGCGCCCTCCGAGCTCTACTTCCTCGTAAAGTGCGGCGGCTCCGCCGAGAGCGTGATGTACACGAGCATCACCGAGACGGCCGCGGAGTACGAAACGGTGCTGAAGGCGGGCGTGAAGATGGTCGTGGTCGCCAGCTACAACGGCCTGGTCAACCTCGTCGACGCGGCAGCCAAGACAGGCGTCAAAGTCAAGGTCCTAGTGAGGGTCAATCCGGAGGTGCACGTTCACGCTGAATTGAGGGGTTCCCTCGGCCACGGGAAGTTCGGGCTCCAGTTCGACGGCGGGGGGCAGGACAGCGCCATAAACGTCCTGAGAAAGGCCCTCTCGACACCCGGGCTGGCCTTCGAGGGGTTCCATTTCCATCTCGGCAGCCAGATCGAGGACCCCGCGTGCTACGCAGAAGCGATTGAAAAACTCGAGAGCTTCGTCCTCGAGGCGAGGAAGCAGCTCGGCCAGTTCGAGGTGAGGACCCTCGACATAGGCGGGGGGATGCCCGCACCCTACGGCCGACGGGTGCCGACTCCAAAGGACATTGCCATGAAGATCGTCGGGCAGCTGAACAGCCTGGCCGAGAGCCTCGGCAGCAAATTCACGCTCATAGCCGAGAGCGGGAGATTCCTGAGCGCCGAATCAACCGTCCTGGTCTCGCGCATCGTCAACGTGAAGAAGTTCGGGGAAAGCAGGTACGTGTACGTCGACGCGGGATACCACTCGCTCCTGGACTCCGCACTCTTGAAGCACGAGTACCCTGTCGAGGTCGTGCCTGGAGGGAGGCAGGTGATCCAGAAGACCGTCCTGGTCGGGCGCCTGTGCGACCCGTTGGACGTCTTTCCTACCTCAAGCAGGTCCAAGCTAGGTGGGGCAGAAGTCGGGAAGCTGGTGCTTTTCCGCGACGTCGGCGCGTACTCTCTCGTGATGAACATGCCCTTCCACAGCCAGCCCAGGCCGTACGTGTTGATGCGGAGCGGCCAGGGGAGCTATTCTGTGGCAAGGAAGGGCCAGGACGTCGAGCGCCTCTTCATGGACGAGGGCGGCGACTGCTTGCCCAACTGACTCGAATCAAGAGAGGTTCGCCCTCCGAATCAGAGAATGAAACCCGGGGAAGTCTACGAGCAGTTCAGGCTCAGCGACGGCCGGCATGTCACCCTTCGGGCTCTCCGCAGCTCAGACCTCCGGGCGGCAGTCAGATTCGCAAACGACTTGGTGAGGGAGAGGTCCTCGAACCCTGACCTCGGAGTCTTGATTGATACACGGGTCACCCTGAAGGAGGAGAGGAAGTGGCTGGCAAGGAGGGTGGCGGGAATCAGAAAGAACGAGGTGTTCAGCGTTGCAGCGGCCTACGGCGAAAGGGTAGTCGGCAATTGCGAGGTGACCAGGCCTTCCTTCAAGGACGAGCACCATACAGGCTCGCTCGGGATCGCCATCGTCCACGGCTTCCGGGGCGCGGGGCTCGGCAGGCGAATGATGGAGGTGCTCCTTGAAACTGCGGCAGCGAGAGGCGTTCGTTTGGTGGAGCTCAGGGTCTTCTCGATCAACACCCGGGCGCACAAGCTCTACGCGGGTCTCGGATTCCGAACGGCGGGGAGGATTCCAGGGAAGGTTCTGAGGGACGGCAGGCAGATCGACGAGATACTGATGTACAGGAAGTCCTGAGACAACCGATATATCCACGCGGTGAGCGCTCGGTGGCGTTTGACGCTCGAAGTCATCATCGGCCCGATGTTCTCTGGCAAGACCTCTGAGCTGATCAGGCTCGTCGAGAGGGAGGTCTTCGCAAAAAGGAAGGGGGCCATCTTCAAGCCTTCCTTCGACAAGCGGTACAGCGCGAGGCAGGTGGTGAGCCACAACGGCCTGCGCTACGGCGCCTTCTCGATTCTCGCGACGAATGGGGGTATCAGGAGGATTCCTGAGCTCGTGGAGAAGGAGAAGCTAGACGTCATCGGCGTGGACGAGGTCCAATTCTTCCCCCGCGACCTTGTTCAGCTTCTTGACTCGATCGCGTACGAGAAGAGGGTGATAGCCTGCGGGCTGAACATGAACTTCAAGGCCGAGCCGTTCCTGTCCACGATGGACCTGGCCGCGCGTGCGGACAGGGTCCGTTACCTGAGCGCTGTGTGCGTAAAGTGTGGGCAGGAAGCGACGCGGACCCAGAGATTGATCGGCGGCAAGCCGGCGCCTGGGAATTCGCCGGTGATCGTGGTGGGCGGGAAGGAGCTCTACGAGCCGCGCTGTAGGAGCTGCTACGAGCCGCCACGCTGAACGGGAACTGATAGACTTTGATATCGGCGCGTCGTCCCGGCACGGCGGTGGCCCTGTGACCAATGGCTATCGAGCCTAGGGACCGTTCCGGCCGGATGTACCACGTCAGCCTCAGGAAGGGAGACGTGGGCAGGGTGGCTTTTCTCCCTGGTGACCCGGGAAGGGTTCCAATCATCGCTGAACACTTCAAGGAGGCGAAGCTCGTCGCCAGCCACCGTGAGTACACAACCTACGGGGGACGCTTGGGAGGAGAATACGTCACGGCCACAAGCACGGGCATCGGCGGACCGTCAGCCGCCATCGCTGTCGAGGAACTGGCTCGCCTGGGTGTGAAGGTAATGATCAGGGTCGGGACATGCGGCGGCATCAGGAGCGAAGCGAAAGTTGGGTCGGTGGTGATAGCGGACGCCGCGGTGAGGATGGAGGGGACATCGGGGCAGTACGCCATGGCCGGCTACCCCGCTGCTGCAACCCCCGGCGTGGTGATGGCGTTGGCGGACACGGCCGCGTCGTTGAAGAAGAGGCACCTGGTCGGGCTCGCGGCATCCACCGACTCTTTCTATGTCGGTCAGGGGAGGAAGGGGTTCGGAGGCTACTTCCCTTCGGACAAGGCGTCGCTCGTCAAGGATCTGCGCGAGGCCCGCGTGCTGTGCTTCGAGATGGAGTCCTCGACCCTCTTCACGCTCGGCAGAATCTTCGGGCTGAAGACTGGGGCGCTCTTCGCCGTTGTCGCCAACAGGGAGACAGACGAATTCAGGCCTGACGCGGGCCTGGATGACACGATCGAGGTCGCCGTGAACAGCGTGAGGAAATTCAAGAAGTACGGGGTCTAGCGGCCCGACTTCGCCCTTGACAGAACGGTGCTCCCCTTGACCAATCCGAGAGAGCCCCTCATGGAGTTCCTCTCGGTGAACCGCATGCCGTCTGACCTACCGTCGGTGGTGATCAGGAGAGGCACGGGGTCGCTGGCGTGCATCTTGATGGCGCAGGGCGTCGCGTGGTCGCACGAGACTCCCAGCCTCGCATCGGCCAGTTGCTCAGCGGCAGCGGAAAAGAACTCCCTGTCAATCGCCTCTATGCATTTCTTCTTGCCGATGACGTCGCCGTCGTGGCCGAACTCGTCCGGCCCTTTGATGTGCACGTAGACCACCGTTCCGTCCCTGAGTTCGTTTCTGAACTTCGCCGCCTTCTCGGTCATGTCGTTCATGTCTTCTATCTTCACCATCTTCATCCCCAAGAGCTTCGCTATGCCGACCTCGGCTGGCATCTCGACCAGGGCGGTGCCCTTCATCTCGTACTTCTCTTCGAACGAAGGGACTCTAGGCAGGTGGTCCCCGGCATCCCGCAGGAGGACGCAGTTGGCGGGCAGCTTCCCATCCGAGGCTCTCCGCTTGTTGACCGCGCTCGCTCCGAGGACCTTCAGGCTCTTCGTGGTGAACTCGTTCACCAGCTGGGCGGCCCTGGCAGCAGCCTCGCTGTCGGACTCGGGAACGCAATCGAGGACCCTCTCTCCCTTCTTCGTCTCCTTCGCAGCGCCGAAGCCGCAGACCCGGGCGTATGCCGGGTCCGTGTTTGAGACCGAGGCCGAGAGGGGCTTGTCCCCCCTTATCACCAGGACCCCCCTGTACGAGACTGTGGACCTGTACTCGAACTCGGCGCCGTGAAGCCTGATCCCGTTCAGCTCTTCCTGCAGGAGCTTCGCCTCGGCCTTCGCGAGGTTCCTGCCTGCGCGCCTGTCGATTATCTCTAGTCCCTTGACGGTCGCCAGGTTCGCCCTGAGCGCGAGCTCGCCGTCTCTGAACCCGAGACCGGAACCGACCGCCTCCACGACGCCCCTTCCCGGGTACCCCTTGTCGAACGAATAGCCCAGCATGTTGAAGACCGCGATGTCGGACTCTGGAGATATTCCCCTGCCGACCGTGATGACCCGACCCAATCTGGAGCTGCCTGCGATTCTGTCCAGGTTGGGCGTGACCGCGGCCTCTAGCGGAGTCGTGAAGTTGAGCTTCGGGTGCGGCCTGTCACCGCAGCCGTCCAGAAGGACGTACCCTATCTTCATCGCCAACGGCCTAGGCTGGCAGACGATGGATTATGTTTGTTTCGCGGCCCTCTAAATCCTAATATGATGACGCGGTCGGGCGAGGAGGGATGGTTGAGATTCGGAAGGATTATTTTACAGAGAAGCTCTCCGTCATCCTTCCCGACAGGGGGCTGAAGCCGGGGCAGGTGATTCCGCAGCGCGCGGAGAAGTGCAACTTTTGTCCGGGCAACGAGGAGATGACACCTCCGGCGGACCTCGTTCTGGTCAAGAAGGGCGACACGCTCCTGAAGCAGACCGACGCCGAGGGGGACCTGGTGCGCAACTGGTCGGTGAGGATCTTCCCGGCCAAGAATCCGCTGGTCACCCCGACAGCGCCACCCTCGTTCGGCGAGTCACCGCACTACAGCGAGCCAGCAGTTGGTTACCACTACGTGCTGGTGGCCACCCCCAAGCACGAACAGCACTTCTCGAAGATAGACATCGAGCAGTGGACCAACATACTCGCTTCCCTTCAAGACAAGGCAAGGTGGCTGTACGCCCAGAAGGGAGTCAGCTACGTACTCGTTTACATCAACAGCGAGAAGGAGGGGAGCCCGACGGCCGTGCACCCGAGCATCCAGATACTGACGACCCCGAGGGTCCCGCCCGCAGTGGAGGTGGAGGCGGACACGGTGCAGAACTCCCTGAACGAGCTGGGAGTCTGCCCGATGTGCCAAGTGGTCACCACCGAGACGGGCGGGCCGCGCCAGATTCTGGCCACCGACTTCTTCATCGCCTTCGCCCCATGGGTCTCGACCCACAGCTACGAGTTCTGGATATACCCGAAGAAGCACATGACGAGCATACTGAAGCTTTCGCAGAAGGAGATGATGGACCTGGCGCTGATGCTAAGGTCGACGCTCGGCGGGATGGCGAAGGCGCTCGAGAGTCAGAGCTTCTCCATGGTCTTCCACAGCTCCTCGGAGAAGAAGACTACGAAGCAGATTCACTGGCACATGGAGGTCTATCCGAAGAAGTCGCAGTGGTCAGGCCTCGAGCTGGGGGGCGGGATCTATCCCAACGACGTTTCTCCTGAGGCTGCGGCCCAGGTTCTGGGGGCCAGCGCGAGGAGGGAGCTGGCTCAGCTCGTCGGCATAAAGTGACTACCCTCTCTTCAGCCGGTCTATGAGGCGAGTCTGCAGCGGGTCTCTCCCCAGCCCGACCGCCACGTAGTACGAAGTCATGTCAAGGTCGTAGACCATGGTCATCAGCTGAGAGAGGACTCCGTCTCCCGTGCCCCGGGCCTCGATGGGTGCTTTGCCCAGTCCGACCAGCATCTTCCGCATCTCCCCCGCCCTCTTCCTGTCCCTCGCGTCCTCACCGGTGTGCCGCAGAAAGACTGGCACGAAGCTCTTCTCCGGATCCTCCCACGCCTGAATCTCGTTGTGGAACAGGTCCGGCATCATGTCGAAGTAGGCATGCCTCTTCGCGTTCTCGTTCAGCGCATTCTTGAACCTGATTCCGACGCCCCGCGTCACCCGGTCCCCGAAGATGGCAGGCGTGGCCCTCAGCAGCTTCCCTGCGAGCTGCTTTGACGGGTTCTCGGAGTATGACGTGTCGATGTCTATCCTCTTCGATGTCGCCTCCAGCGCCGAGATGCTCTCCTCGGCCTCTCCTTCGCAGTTCAGACCCATCGACCTGTTCGCCACCGCCAGGCACGAGAACACGATGAATGGGAGCATGTAGCGGGGGGCGACGATCTTTGGCATCTTCAGGTGCTGGAGACCGAGAGTCTTCGCCTCCTCCTCGAGTCTTCCACCCGCCGAGATGCAAACTATGGTAGCGGCGCGGAGCGACGCTATTTTCACCATCGACACGGTCTCCTCGGTCTGCCCGGAAGCGCTGCAAGCGATGACGATCGCATCCCCGATGTCAGAGACCGGAACCTGGCCCTTGAACACAGCGAATTCGACGTCCTGCCTCGGGCTGAGCCAGCCCGCGATTATGTCGCCTCCTGCCGCGGACCCGCCCATGCCGAGAACGAACGCACGCTTGAATCTCCTATTCGGTGGGTCGAACTTCACGTCGAACCCTGCTCGCGCCAGAGCCGGCCAGTCCCTGTAGGCTTTGTACACCTGACCCGAATCGACCTTCTTCAAATGGGGAGAAGAGAACTGCTCCTGCAACCTATCTCACGACGGCGAATTTTCGACCGTTCAAGGTCCATCGCTTTTAAGCTCGACGCTGATGACACCCTCCCTTCTGACCCACTCGAGGGCCACGAAGCTCACGTGAACATCCGTCACGAACAGGACTTTCAGCCGATTCTCCCTTTCCTGACTCCCGCCTTCCTTCTCTCCTGCCTCGTCGCGCTGAAGAGCTTCCTTATCATCCGCTCTTGGGGTTTCGAGAGCGCCATCCCCCTGCGTTCCATCATCCTCTTCTGCGTTTCCAGGACCGACTCAACAAGGAGCTCCACCTTCTTCCCCGAGCCACCGTCGAAGTAGGTGAAACTGGGCACGTTGCTCTTCACGAGACCGACCACGTTGCTGGCGACTCCGACCAGCTTCCCCGCGAAGATCAGAGCTCCGATGGAGACCTTAGCCATGTCTCCTACGACCGGCCCGAGCTTGAGCATGCCCGTGTTCATCCTCCGGCCGCCGACGTCGACCCTGACGTTGCCGTAGGTGTTCTTCAAGTTGCTGAATGTGCTTCCGGCCCCCAGGTTCACCCACTCCCCTACGATTGAGTCGCCGACGTAGCCGAGGTGGCCTTTGTTGCTGTGTGCCATGATTATGGAGTTCTCGACCTCGCCGCCGAGGCTGCAGCCCTCGAAGACCGAGGTTCCCCCTCGCAAGAGCGCGGAGTGCACCCTGGTCCGAGGGCCAAGGTAGCACGGTCCCGAAATCCTTGAGAAACTTTCTATCGTAGTCCCCTCCGCAACCACTACTGGTCCGGGCCGGGTGTCGAAGGAAACGTGTCCCTCGAGCTCGACAGAACCGTGGATCCTGAGGTTTGACGAGGGACCCTTCAGGGCCACCTTCTCCTGAAGCTCAAGCGGCTCTTCGAAGTGGCCGGCCTGCTCGGCGATTGCGAGACCGTTGGTCTCGACCAGCTGCCAAGCGCCGCTGAACGCTGCTTCACGAGGCAGCTCGAGCCGCTCGGTTCCCTTCGCAAGTCCTAGCAGCCGCTTTCGGGAGAGGACTCCGGGCTTCAGGCCGTCGGCCCGGGCCCTGAACGCCATCACGCGACCATCTACGAGGGCGGCGAAAGAGCCCGGCCTCCGCAGGATGTTCACCACGTCCTTCTGGGGCCTCAGTGCGGCGTTCAGGAACAGAGCGTCGCCCTTGAGAGCGACGTTGTACCTTCTACGCGTGGCGCCCTCGAAGACATCCTTGAGCTCGTCCCTCCCCCAGATGGCGAAGTCCTCGGGGGCAGCGAGGTTCGTTAGGGAATCAAGCAGCGTGCGCGTCCCCCAAGGGAGCTGGCACACGTGTCGGGTAAGGGTGAGAGGCGCGAAGCTCTTCCAGTCATCGTCCTCGAAGACCACTGCGGTCATCGTCTACAGCACCTTGCCCAGCTTTTTCATGTAATGCTCGTTCGCCTCTCTGTAGGACTTCCTGTCTCCGATGTCCATGAACTCTCCCTCGAGCTTCAAGCCGTAGAGCCTCTCGCCCGCCTTCTGAGCCTTCTCGAAGAGCTCCTTCATCCCGAACATCTTGTTCGAGGGGACGTGCCTGAGGAACCTCTTCTCCATAACATAGCAGCCCACGTTGATGTACCCAGTGATCTCGGGTTTCTCTCTCCACTCGGTGAGCCTGCCGTCGTGGTCGGTCTCCATGAACCCGTACTTCAGCGTCGTGCTGTACTTCATCAGCGCCATCGTAGCGACCGCTCTGTGCTTTTCGTGGAACTTCAGGAGCTTGGACAGGCCCAGGCTCAGCATCGCGTCACCGTACAAGCAGATGAACCTACCAGTGATCTTCGGTTCGGCGTTCTTCAGCTGCCCCGCTATGCCCAGGGGGTTTGTGGAGACCGCGTAGCTGATCTTCACGCCGAGCTCCGAGCCGTTCCCGAAGTACTCGCGGATCATGCGCCCGAGATAGCCGGTCGAGATGATTACGTTCTTCACGCCGGAGTCGCGGAGCCACTCGATGATGTGCTCAAGTATCGGCTTGGACCCGACCGGGAGCATCGGCTTCGGCAGGAGCAGGGTGTACGGCCGCAGCCTCGTCCCTAGCCCCCCCGCGAGAATCACCGCTTGGAGGTTCTTGCTGCTGATGGTCAGGTTCCGTTCGCCTGGGGCTCAGGCTCTCCAGTTCTCCCCTATATGCTTCCTCGGC
>JAJTZD010000023.1:0-15016 GCA_032906685.1 Nitrososphaerales archaeon | reverse complement strand
CCAGCTGAGTGATTGACTGAATCTTCATCTGTTCGATGAAGGCTTCAGGTTGGTCCGGTAGGTTCATTGACATTTTCTCGTCGCAGGCTTGTCGCGGAAATTATAAGACGATTCGGAAACAGAATTCCATTCGCGACGTCGGGAGACGAAAAACGGAGTTGTGCTCCATGACACGGCTCAGTTTTGCCAAGAAAATGGGTCTGCTCTAATCTATTTGACCAGACGATTCAAATGGAGGGGGCACGCAACTGCTGCGGGGACGCGAAACTCGACATGTCAAATTACAAAATCGGCAGCGACGATTTCTCGACAGAATTTTCTGACCGCATTGCATTGACGAATTTTTCCTCGCGTCTTTCTGCCATCGTTCACGGAATGAATTCTCGACGGAAATAGAAACATGGCCAAAGGACTTTGGGAGAGGCTTGCCGCTGATGACTTGGACCGGGTCGAGTCCGTCGACGCGCAGAAGTCTGGGACGCGGGACGAATCGAAGATGACAAAACGATCAAGGTTGGAAAGGTACATTGACATACTCAGAGTAGTCAGCGAATCGGGACCGATGCGCCGGACGCACATCTTGTACAGAGCCAACCTTGCTTGGGGAGATCTGGAGGACTCGCTCGGAAGGCTCGAGGAAGCCGGCGCTCTGCGCAAGGTCATCTCAACCAGCGGAGTCTTTTACGAGATAACAGACAGCGGGAAGAGGTTCCTGTCCAACTTCGTCAATATCAAGGAGTCTCTGGAATTGGGGCTTCTGGCAAAGGACAACGATCCGCACCGACTTGGACGATAGACGGACCTACCCTTTTCACGCTGATTCTTCTCCAGGACTGGGCGGTCGCAAGGCAAAGGGAACGAAACGATGAGCGCACCCTAGCCCGTGCTTCTGAGTAACTTCCTCACTTCTGTAACCGTGCCGATCGTGTCGCGGGCAGAAACCAATCCCACGCCCATGAGCTTGGCCAGCTTCTCGACCTCCTCACCCGGTCTCTCCGTTGCTACTACCACAATCCCCGCGTCCCCGATGTCGAGCTTCTTCATCACGCTCTGGACCGTTCGGTCGTTGGTCTCCTCCTCTTTCTTGGCGGCCACCACGTCAAGACCCACGGTGCGCTTCCCCTTTCTGGCCGCCACCGCAAAGCTGTAGCTCGCGCCCGATTTCCCCAGGATCACCCCGGGCGCGGCCACCTCCCAGCCGTCCTCCGGCAGTGTTGCCTGCAGGACGTCTGCCAGGGACTTGATTCTGCCGTCGAGCGCCATTGCTTCTTTTAGCGCACCTATCCTCTCCGTACTGCCGGCCGCGGACTGGTAGGCTACGTCAAATAACGAAGACATCATCTCGGCGTAGTCGGGGCTCTCAGAGGAGACCGCGATATCACGCTCGTTCCGCCGTCCCTGCGAATCGTCAAGCACGAGAGAGGAGAGCGCCGCAGTTCTGTCCTCCAGGACCAGCCTTCCAGTTACGGCATCTGTCGAATGCCTGACCTCACACTTCCCCTGCATGGCCTCGGCTGCTTCCAGGGTAGCCTCGTCGATGGTGCTTAGAACCCGGACCTTGACGCGCCGCTCGGCGGCCTCGGTCAGCTTTTCCGTTATCCCCAGCTGAAGGGCCTGGACAAGGTCGTTCTTCGTGAGTAGGAGGTCGAGGCACTTCGAGGCGCCCTCGGCCATCCGGCCCATCTTGTTGTAGATCTGCTCCCTGCCCTGGATAATCCTGAACTGCTGCTCTGAGGGCCTCGGGCTCCCGCGGGGGATGGACTTGCTGAGCGCAAGCAGCTCCTCCTTGGCAGTCTCCATGGCTCTCGCCTTCTGGGCTTGGCCCTCCATCATGGCTGATACGACAGCCTCCACGGGTTCGGCCGAGTAGGTGACGGGCTTGCCAGCGTTGGGCTGTATGATGCCCGCGTCCGCGAGTTTCTTGACCAGCCTGTATGCTTCCATCCTCCTCAGCGAAAGCGACTTTGCGACGTCACCTGCGCTCACCGAGCCCGTTCTCAGGACGAGGAGGTACACCAGGGCCTCGCGAGGGTTCAAGCCGTAAAGTTGAAGGAGTTCTGACGCCCTGTTCTCCACAGAGGCCGGGCGAAGCCTTCTCATTCATAAGGCTATCAGGACGCTGGGAAGACGCCGGGACTCGCCTCAATGAAAGGAAACAGGGATTCCGTCTAAGTTTGCAACATCGGTTGTTACATACAGCGATTCTGGTTGTATCTTGGGGACGGACTGACACCTGTTCTATTCGGGACCCCCCGAACCTACGGCCATGCTCTCGGGATATCAAGCAGACGTAGCCCCTGGCCGGCCGTTTGAGCAGTCCGTTTCAAGACGTGATGGCGAGAATCGCGTCTCGGCGAAGAACCGCGGCAGGCTCGACACCGTCGCCGAGATAGTGAACAGCTGCAACGGAGGGGCGAACAAGAGCAGGATCATGCTGCTGGCCAATATCAACAGCGTGGTGGCGACCGAGCTGCTCGGGAAGATTGTCGCATCCGGTCTTGTAACGGCCAGGCGGGAGGATGGCGCCTCGGTCATGTATTACCCGACGCAGGAAGGCCTCCAGTTCGTGCGCAGATACGGAGACCTCGTTTCGATGCTTTGCCCCGGGATGATGCCCCCGACCAAATTGGGCGACGCCTTCAAGGGCGCCAGGGCCTGGATCTAGAGTAGAAACCAGGGCACTCTGACCTTCAAGCCGAGTAATACTCGCTTACTACATGGTCAGATTTCTTAAACAACCCCCTAGATTTTTCACCAAAACGGCGTTACGCACGCATGGAGTACGAAGGCTACGAACGTCTCAAGAGGGTAAGAGGTTTCACCTTGGGCCTCTTCGGGAGCTTCATCTTCGCTTTCAGCAGTGTTGTTGTCACCGTTAGGCAGCAGCCCAACTATCTCACGTTGGGCGTCCTCTCGGTTTCTTCCCTGGGCCTGGCCTACTTCGCACTCAGGACCTCGACCAACGCACGCCGTTTCACCTTCCTCATCGCTACTGGAGGCACCCTGGCTGCAGAGGCGTCCGCTGTAATGCTCTACTTCTTCGCGGTCGACGCCTTCATCTACACGCTTGCAACCCTGATTGGGAGCTGGCTGGCCCTCAAGGGCGTGATGGACATGGAGAGCCTGAAGGTGGACGACTACTACTGGAAGAAGAAGAAAGAGGCAGCCAGGGAGCTGACGGTTTGAGCCAGAATCTCTCCATGACGCAGTCCGAGGACAGCGGGTACCTGGGCTACTACGAGGGCACCATGCGCCACCTGCCCCCTCTCATGGTCGGAAAGATCTTCCTGACACCGAAGTACCTAGGGTTCCACGCCTTCGAGATACGTGCGTCCGGGCTCTTGGAGAAGTCGAGGCTGATACCCACGGGCAAGGTCTTGGGGATATCGGTGGACAAGATCGTCGACGTAACCGTAGAGGAGGGCGTCCGCTCGAAGAAGAGCAGGCCAAACTGGAAGGACGGCAAGGACTTTGAGAGGAAGGCAGCCGGCGAGAAGAAGATAAACGCGAACGCCAGGCCGTTGGACTCCAAGGAGAAGTACAGACAGCTTATGGTCACCTGCGAGACCGAGCAGGGCCTCGAGGTCGCCATGTTCGAGGTGGCTGACCCTCAGCTGCTGGCCGACAAGATAAGGAACTTCAGGTCCAAGACGAGAATCTAGAGGACCTGTTCTTCTGGGAAGACCTGGATGCCCCCCCTCGATATTGTGTAGGGGTGGGGCTGCGGGTCGTGGTTGATTCCCCTCATCTTCTCCACGCTGAAGACCCTGGTGTATGTACCGCCCGACTTCACCCTTGTGAGTAGCATTACCCCGTGGGCTACGAACTCCTCGAAGTGGTAGCTCCTGTCGGCAGCCTGTTCGGCCATCTCAGCCAGCAGAAGAGTGGTGCAGCGCGTCTTGGATATGGCCGCAAGAAGGTCCAAGAAAGCCACGCGCCGCTCGTAGTTGTCCGCAAAATGAACCGTGAGCGTGGAGACTGGGTCGACCACGATCCTGGAGGCCCTGCTCTTCTCAACCGCTTCAGCGATGGACGTGACGAGTGTGGCCAACGCGAACTCGCGGCGTCCCGCCTCGGTCACTCCGAGCTTCATCCTCGCCGGCAGCACCCGTATTGGTGAGGCATCGATTATCGTGATCTTCCCGGAGTCGACCAGCTCCTTGGCGCCGAGGCCCAGGGTCTCAGCGTTCGCGAGCAGCATCTCGGGCTGCTCGTCCATGGAGACGTAGACACCGCGTTCGCCATCTTCGCCGCCCTTCCCGAGGAACTGCAGCCCGAACGTCGTCTTGCCTGTGCCCGGGGCGCCAAGCACCAAGATTGAGTATCCCTTCGGGATTCCCTTGTTGTCGAGGAGGGCGTCGACACCCTTCACTCCCGTCGGGACGTACGACACGTCCGCACTTCGCCAAAGGTAAATTCTTAAACTTTGGGCTCTTCGAACCCCTGACGATGGTCGAGAGGTTTGCCATCGGAGTGCCAGAACTCGACCAGATCTTGCAGGGCGGGTTGGCCAAGGGGACCATTTGCACCGTGCTCGGTCCCCCTGGCGCGGGCAAGTCGATACTGAGCAAACGCTTCATTTTCACCGGTATCCAGGGAGGCAAGGACGCGTTCCTGATTGCCACAACGGAGGGCGAGGGGGACGTGGGTGATACGATGAAGCAGTTCAAGTGGACGCAAGGGCTGGATAGGCTGCACGTCTTGGACTGTTACTCATGGAGGTTCGGAGGCAACCGCGCAAAGTACTCGGCAAGCGCCTCGTCCCTCACGGAGGTTTCGATGACCCTCACACGAATGCTCGACGACACAGGTGTCACCGCGAAGGGCGACTCAAGGTTCGTGGTCGACTCGTTCACCGACTTCATCAAGAACGCGGGCCTCGAGAGGGCACTGAAGCTCCTCGACGCCATCCGGGGCAAGCTGAAGAGTCGGGGGATGACGGGGCTGGTCCTGATGGAGGAGGGGGTCCACGACGAGAAGGCCAACTCCTCGGTGGAGTACGCCACGGACGGGACCATCAGGATGAAGCTGAGCGACCAGGGGCGTTTCATGATGGTCAGCCGCATGAGCGCGACCCAGCTCTCCCCGAAGTGGATACCTTACGCCATAGGAAGGTAGCCAAGCCGAGTCCATAGCATGGTTCGTCATCTCCTCGCCTGAAATGGCAACGGCAGATCCGAGCCTGCAGCAAGGAGAATCTGCGTGCGGTTCAGATACCCACGGGTTCTTTCCATCAGACCCAAGTCTTCTGCCCTCCAAATACTTCTGCGCTCTAGGCCCTAAATCGAACATCGGATATCAGCGGACCTCGACCTAACTCACCAGTATAACAATGCACGAGGTGAATTCGAACCCTTCCCCGTCCTTGGACTTTCCGGTTCAAACTTCGAAGAATCTGACCGTGGATTCCTTGCTTTTCCCCAGCTCACTGTCCGTGGTGAGGAGGACACCACTGACTCGCTTTGCGAGAGCAAGAGCGTAGGAGTCAGCCAACGAGAGTCTGTTGTTTCTGCATTTCTCCAACCCAGCAGAAATAGATAGGTCGAGGTCAGCCCCCACAACTTGCAACCTCTCGTTCAACTGGTGAGACCACAAAGTTGCAACATCTCTGCCAAGGCTCTGACAGGTCTTGTAGTAGAACTCGGCAAGCGTTACCGATGAAAGAAGTCCCTGCGCCCTCTTACCGTGGATTTTGTCTACCACTGGGCGTAATCGGTCATCGTCGGCGTAGAAGAGCGACAAGACACCAGTATCGAAGACGAAGGAAGTCATTCGGCAACTTCTCTGCGATGCTCTGCCTCCAATTCTCTGACAGCATGGATTAACTTGTTCCTATGAATCCGGCCACTCCCGAAAAGCTCGTTCAAGGGCGGAACCCGAAGGAGCAGAAGGCCTCGGTCGGACTCGACAAACGCGACCTTGTCACCTTCCTTGATTCCGTACTTCTTCCGTATGCTCGCGGGAATGTTGACCATGCTCTTGCTCGTCACTGTTGCGGTTTCAGTCATTACCATGTTCGATGAAAATAACCATGTATTTAAGCAACTATATGGAGGCAATTCAAAAGCGCGTTTTCTCGTTCCTGACAAGCCTACGAAAAGCTCAGCCGAACCCCAGCTTCGAGGTTATGGCTTTGATTCTGTCCATCAGGTCCTTCATGCGCACCTTCCCGGCTACCGCCTCGACCCGCTGTAGGACCACGGCGTCTCCTGAGGCCACCACTATCAGCCTGGTGCC
This sequence comes from Nitrososphaerales archaeon, assembly GCA_032906685.1. GTDB lineage: Archaea > Thermoproteota > Nitrososphaeria > Nitrososphaerales > Gagatemarchaeaceae > DASPPF01. The sequence goes on along the minus strand of JAJTZD010000023.1, from coordinate 8,779 downwards.
CTGCTTAAAGCCCATCTTGTCGCGGATCTCCTTGGGGATCACCACCTGCCCCTTCTCAGAGACCTTCGTTACGTCTATGATAGTGTCCTCGGCCATTGGCCTGGCTTCCCGCGGATTGCAACATAAAGGTTGGTGGGCGGGCCCCGCCGCCCTTCATCTCAGTTCACGTAGCAACAGGCGAGGACGAAGCATGCGGTTCTGCTAGCTTCTCGGTCGATAACTCTCGGGGGCTGAATTCCCCATTCGCTCACGCGGGGGTCGCCCAGCGCAGTCAACGACCTTCAGCAGTCAACTCAACAGAGGCCTGGGAGCTACGGCTGTATCGCCGGGAAGTTGCGAGAGTGTTAGCGAGTTCGAGCGGCCTTCGCAGGTCGGAATCGTACGAATGCGGAAACGCCAACGAGGCCAAAACTCGTCATGAGCGCGACTACCGGGACGGAATCCCAAGCCAGCGGGACTGCGGGGTTCGGGGCACCTTCGTTACTGACCACGCGGGGCGAGTGAGACGTTGTAGTGGACGTGCTGGTCTTTTTCGTAGTCGTCGAATGAGTAGAAGTCGTGCGAGATGTTGAGCTGGATGTCGAGGTGGAGGATCTAGAGGTGGTGGAAGATGTGGTATGTGTCGAAGTGGAGGACGAGGTGCTTGAATGCGAAGTCGTCGAGGTGGAGGAGGTTGGGGGAGAAGTAGATGTTGAGGTCGAGGTAGTTTTTGACGAAGTTGTGGAGGTTGTCGGGCTAGAAGTAGATGTTGAGGTCGATGTAGTCGCTGATGAAGTTGCAGAGGTCGTCGAAGTAACAGAAATACTCGAGGTAGTCGATTTAGAGGAACTACTTGACGTGGTCGATTGCGAGGTGCTGGATGTCGCAGTGCGACTCGATGTGGAGGAACTACTTTGACTAGTGGATGTGCGCGACGTGCTCGAAGGCGACGTCGTTGTAATCGAACGAGTGATCAAACTCTGTCCCGAGGCTGACGTGTTGAAGGGGGCGCCTAGTTGGGTAACAGCGGCAGCTACGGGTGTGAACGAACCGAAGTAGATTTGGCTCACGATGAGGAGCTCACCCAAGACGATCATCGCAGCCAGCGCTGCACGTGATTCAGACAACGTCCAAGATGACCCAGTTAGACTATAAAGCATTTGTCCGTGCTCATTGATACAGACAACATTACTCACAACTTGAAAGGAAACGCCCTCGTCAAGTCCGGTTCCGACTTCGCTTGTGATACGAGCAATGATTCCTACAGGTCGTTGGTGAATGTTTACAACGCTACGACCGGCGAAGCCGCATGCTCCCTGTGTGAAGAGGAAGGCAAACCCAATAGACAAGCGCACAACGGGTGTCACGTAACGTCCACCCAAAGCGACAACGAGCGGCTATTGACAGTCTGCATCGGACATGGGGACGACCTCAAACAAGGGAGGTTACCCTACCGAGTTCTGGCATGGCGCGAGGGGGTCAATTGGAATCCGTTCTGGTCTTCAACGTGCAAAAACTAACAGAATCCAAGCACACACAACTTTTAATATATCACGAGGTGATTTTTTCCCCATCGTGCGGGTCCGAAAGCGCAGAGGCATATCCTACATACTGGAAGTTGTAATGATGACTCTTGTGATTACGGCCCTTGCCTCGGTGGTGCTCACATGGGGAATCAGCACGATATCACAGACCAGGAGCCAGCTTTCCGGAGCGATAAACGGCAGGATCAACCGCCTGTCGGAGTCTACAGTGATAGAGGATGTCCAGCTGGTCGCGGCCGGCTCCGCTCCCTGCCCGCTCGCCTCTGCCTGCCTGGAAATATGGATCAGGAACACGGGCAGCATCCAGTCCGTCATCGACCAGGTCTACGTCAACAACATTGCAGTAAATATCGCCGGGGCCTGCCTCAATTCGAGCCCAGGGACGCTCTGCACCCCCAGCTCCTCGACCACAAAGCTTTCGCTTCCAATTCAGGGAATAGGGGCCGTGGAAGTCTCGTACACCAGCTCGATCCCTCTGGTCACGGGTTCGGCGACCTCCGGGTCGACCATCACCCTGACGGACACGACCAAGACGTGGATAACCAGCCAGTGGCAGAACTTCGTCCTGTCGGTCGTCCTGGGCACGGACGCAGGCCAGTCCAAGACGATCTCCTCGAACACCTCCACCCAGCTGAACGTGGCCGCCTTCTCCTCCCCGATCGATTCTACTTCGCAGTACGCCATAAACTGCGGCGCCACGACACCCTTCTGCCACGGGGCCACGTTCACAGTGACTGCATCGACCACCAGAGGGACCCTGACCTCGAACGCCTTCACGGTGTAGCAAATGGAACTAGGAAGAAGACGCGGTATTGGGAACGTAATCGCCACAGCGATAATGATCTTCCTGATTGTCTTTACTGTTTCGCAGCTCTACGTGTACAACATCGACCAGTTCGACAACTACACTCAGGCGGCCGAAGCGGCGATCAATACATCGAGCAACAAGGCAAGCGAGCGTATCTCCATCTCGAATGTCCAGCTCGATACCAGCGGGCTTGTCAGTCCTGACGCCCTGGCAACTGTCACAATCGCGAACACCGGAGGGGTGACCTTCCACGTCGTCGCCGTCTGGGTGGACAACCTCGGCCTCAGCACGGCCGCTCACACGAGGATTCCGGAGGACGTTTTCGTCAGCCCAGGGCTCTCGGCCACACTGACTAGCCTGGACACCAAGATCTCGGCGGCCTCGAGGTCCAGCATGACGATAAGAGTGGTCACCGCTCTCGGGAACTCCGTCTCGGTCCAGCTTGCGGGTCCGGGGGTGGCGGGCACCACGGCCAGCACTCTCGCGACTACCCAGATGACCCTGATACCGAACAACCCGATCACCACAAACCAGATGACCATCACATTGACGGTCACGAATAACAATCTGCAGGGCGTCAGCTTCTCGAGCCTTCAGCCCGACCTGTGCGTAGCCGCGCCGATCCAGACGGGGACGGTGTGGAGCGTCACTCCCCCAGTCATCTCGGGCGCTTCCCTGGCGGCCGGGACGGCCAGCGCTGGCGGTGGGAACACGCTGACCGATTCGACGAAGGCTTGGGTCACGAACCAGTGGATGGGCACCACGGTACAGATAACCTCCGGGCCTGGTTCACCCGGAACGGCAACTATAACCTCCAACAATGCGAACACCCTCACCGTGGTCTCGTGGTCCGGCGGGAGCCCGGGCCTCGGCTCCGTGTATGCGATCCTTCCCCTAACCAGCGGCGCCACCTCCCCATTCAGTTCCACGACGCTGGCGGACAGCTCGAGGACCAGTTCGCTGGCCTGGTCTGCGAACGAATGGACGGGGTATGTAGTGTCCATCACTGGGGGAACGGGTGCGGGTCAATCGAGAAGGATTGCATCCAACACCGCGGGCGCGCTCACTTTGCTGGCGACAACTCCTTGGACTACGACCCCAGGTCCAGATTCCTCGTACACGATAGCCTCACCAGGCTGCGATAGCCTCTACAGCACTCTGACCGCGGGTATGCAAGGACTGTCCAATCAGGTGAGGACCGACTACTACGGAACGGCAACCGCCGCCGGAACAACCTCGCTGACTGCCGAGACCAGCAAACCTTGGACGACGAACGAGTGGCAGAACTACCAGGTCTACATAACCTCGGGAACGGGAGCTGGCGAGGTGGCGACCATCGCGTCTAACAGCGCGAGCCCAGCGAACGTGCTCACAGTACCCGCTTGGCCCAGCGGAACCCCAGCTTCCACCGCCACCTACGTGATAATCCCTCCTGGACCGGTTACCCCACCCTGCAACCCAGCCTCTGTACCCGTCACGTGTACCTACGTCTCCGGCCCCAACCCATCCTCGGTTAGCTTCCTTGCCTTCGGGGGAACGGCCGTCATCCAGTGGATCTATGTGATCACGACAACCGTGCCGGATCTTCCCATATCAATCGCTTCGAGCTACGTCAAACTAAACACGACTGGGCTCGTTACGTCGCCGGCAACCCAGAACCAGGCGCCGACGAGTACGGCGACCGTCCGGTCCCCTGGCGGGGCCAGCAGCAGCGCGGGCCAAAATATCCCTACAATCCTGGGGAGCTTGGTCCTGTCCTACACATCATTCCAGTATGCAAAGGTAGGTACGGGAGGTCAGCCCCCTGTGTGTTGGAAGGCAGGCTACCAGCCGAAGGGGAGTGACACTACCGTTTTCCGCGTATCGGTAACCAATGTCGGGAGCACGACTATTATGCTGACCCAGGATTCCGAATACGTTAGCCTTAAGGCAGCGACTGGTGGAGGTGGACAACTTTCGCCGACGGAGTGGTTCATAGCACAGAATGCTCAAGCAAGCGGAGGGGTCATCGCGCCGGTCGCGTACTCCGGCGGGCCACCAGTGACGATTGCTCCGGGTCAAGCGACCTATGTGTATTTCGGATCCACCACTCAAAATTCGGCCACGGCCCCGGCTCTTCCCGCTTCTGGTGCTCGGCTCTTTACTTTCATAATACTGTTCGGCACTCAAACAGGATTGATTACCAACTTCGGAGAGAGCATCCCCTTTGTGGGTCTTACGACAACCAGCTCAGACCCCGCTGGGTGCCAGCCGCCATGACAGCGCTAGGGAGGGAGTCACAGTGAACCTCTCCAGCAGGAAGGGGCAGGCGGCGGTTATCGGCACACTGGTGCTGATAGCTGCTTCAGCGCTCATGGCCACTCTCGCGCTCTTCTGGGGTCTCTCCCTACAGGGGCAGAGCCTGTCCAACTTCGGCCAGGCCATTTACCGTGGGAACAGCCAAGCCTCCGAGCAGCTCTCCATTGACGGTGTCCTATTCACGAAGATCTGTGTGGGGGGCGTCCCGCCCTGCGCTTTGCTGGGGAACCTTCCGCAGTTCAGCCCGACCGTCTACGTGAGGAACTTCGGCGACCTTCCCCTAACGGTTGCGGCGTTTCACATCCAGCTTCTCCAGTCGGGCATCTCCCCGCAGAGCTACGACTGCGAGCTTAGCGCCCACAAGGTGATAGTCGCGCGCTTCATGGTGCCGTTCAACTTGAACACCGCGAGTATCTGCACCGGCAGCCCGGGGAACGTGGTCTTCGCCAACACCTGGAATGCGCAGACCGTCTCCATCCAGGTCGCCACAACGGGCGGCACGACCTTCTCGAACAACTACGCAGTGCCTAGTCAGTAGGCTGACCTAGAGTATCCTGTGACTAATCAGGAGCTTAATCGAGGTCGTCTTCCCGACTTGGTGCGGCCCGGAGAGAAAGTTCAGCGAAAAGGGGTCAAGCGATAGTTCCCCTATTTCGCGCGGAATCCAATTCACCTTCAGCTTTGACCAGTCTTCGAATGTTTTGTCTGGCTCCCCAGCTCGGCGTAGCCGAGATTCGTATGGAGGCCCTGCAGCAAGTTGTCAGTTATTACGACGACGTGTTGGGATACGAAGAATATGGTCTAGGCTACCAGGATTCCGAGTGTGGTTTGCTTGCTTCCTAAGCGGAAACTTTTGCCTCGACATCCCTAGATTTCGAGCGTGGCGTCTTGGGGTTCACCAGGTGAGCGCCCACGTCAGGCTCCGCTCGCACTTCCAGAATGTACTTCTGGATGAACGCGCTCTCTCTGAGGTGAGTCTCTACCTCTCTGGATACATTGGTGCCGCTGTCAAGCGCTGCTCGCGTGAGGGCCGAGTACAGCTCTGGAGTCATGGAAACGGTCGTCTTTATCATACTCAAACCATACTAGGGTATTCATATGAACTCACCCGATTTCCTATGCCTTCTACGTTCGCAACAGGTGTTTCTGCGAGCGCGGATACGGCCGGATGCAAATGCACGGTTCTGCTCCATAGTTGGGGTGGTTCAATTGGACGCCTCGTTTGGGGTGGTGAGCGCGGCCTTGAGCAGCGAGAGCCACTTGTCCTTCCCTTCGACCCCGATTCCTGCTCGCTCTGCGGGCGTCTGACCTTCTAAGGCCGCATGAGGCCTCACGAAGTTGTATTGAATCCTCTGACCCTCGGCTAACTTGGTGTCCATCCGCTTCCACCCGCGCTGAACCTTTACCCTTTCGCGGAGCGTCCCATTCATGCGTTCGATTCTGTTATTGGTGGCGTGCGGCTTCTTGATTCCAGAGTTGGCGATGTGTTCGGGTTTCTCCTGAACGAAAGCGAATGACAGACCCTCTCGGTAGGCCTTGAGGCCGTCCGTGAACACCTTCTCGGGTTGCCTCTCGTGGGCGTTCTTCTTGGCTTCCATGAAGGCTCTCGCGGCTCCGCCAACGTCCCGATGCTTCGAGAGTTTCGAGGCCAGAAGGAACCGCGTTCCCCTGTCCATCACGTTCCAGAGATAGGCCATGTTCTTCCTGTCCTTGATTGTCTCGCCACCCTTCATCTTGACGAACAACTCGTCCGCGTGCCAAGTCTCAGAGAGTTGCGGGGCGAGTGTGTTCACATATTCGGAGATAGCGGGGACGAATTTCTCTACCCACCTATGGACTGTCGCGCCGCCCATCCGAGTCCCGAAGTGGTCGTTCAGGGTTCGGGCGATTCTCCTCTCTGACATGTTCGAGAAATAGAGGTCGAGGGTGAGGCTGACCATCTCAGGCGAATACCTCGACCCTTTGAGTAGGCTCTGTTCCCTGAACCTGTGCGAGCAGTCATTACACTTGAAAGCCTGCTTCCCTCTGCTCGTCCCGAACCTCATTGCTCGGATTGAACCGCACTTCGGGCACTGGAGTGCGTCCTCTGCGAAGACCTTCGGCCTTGGCTTCTGCGCGAGTTCGACCTGAGCCGCCACCCAGAACCGAGCTGCGTGGACGTGCTTACATGCCTCTGTCGTGTCGGCTCGATTCTCGAAGTCTGGACATGAACAGACCCAGACCTGACCCAGAGCCTTGACTTGATATTCCACGCTCCTGTCTGCCTGAGACGGGACGCTGAACGAACCATCGGCGTTCTCTGATATGACATTCATCTTGGCAATCTCAAGCCCCCTCGACATCCGAGAGGAATCGGGGATGTTCATCTGTCCATCCCCTCTCTCTGGCTGATTCGGGCTTCGAGTAGTTCAAAATACTCCTCGTCCCCGAGTTCTTGGCGGAGTTCTTCTGGTTGCATTGTGGCTCCATAGAGTATGGAGCCATACTACTTGAGTATTATGGAGCCATACAATCAGGTAGGAGAAAAGGCGACTATCAAGGTGTCTCCCGGAGCAAAATCCATGTCTTCAGGGGAAATCACCAGAATTTCCTCTGGGACGAGTATTTGGTCGTCCAGCTCTATCTGTTCAACAGGGGCTGACATGTCAAACACAATCTGGTGCGTCTGCTATTTTAACCCAACGACCCTGTTTAAATGAAACAATCAGGGGTAGAGCTCTCCTGTCAGGCACTATGGCCGTAGGTTGGGGCATCCCGGGAAGCTGCGCCATTTGAGGCTGTGCCTGAGGAATGCTAACCGAAGCAGGAGCGATATAGACCCAACTGTCTGAAGTTGATTCCACGAAGGCCAGCTTGTGATTGATTTCCTTGAATTGTTGGTCTCCCAACGCCTCGAACGCATCAAAAGGCCGCTGGAGCTTCAAGTCGTCGGCATACTCTTGATAAAGTGTCATGATAAGTTTCTCTAAGGCGTCGTCAGGCTTCACCACGTTCAGGCCTATCCTCTTGGCCTCGTCTCTGGTAATCAGGTAATCGTGGGTATAGAACTGTGTAAGCTTCTTGGCGATTCGGATTATCTTCGACGCGTCTTTGATCTTATCCATGTGTAGCATGAGCAGCTCTCTAACGAGAATCCGGACGACACCCGAGACCCTGTTGACGTTCCCAAGAGCGAGTCCGTGAGTCTGCTCCACAAGCTTCATGAACACTGCGAGCTTGCTATCTTCACTGACAAGGCCTGCGGTATCCTCGGCGAGTTTCAGAAAGTTGCTGACGTCTTCCACGCTGATGTTTATTCGCCTCTTGGTAAGCTGGTCGTATGGGTTGAACTCGTTGCTCGTAGCTGGGTCAACCGAGCCGAGTTCGGCCATCTTGGTCATGATAATCTCGTTCGCGCCCGCACAAATCTGAGTTCCCCCGCTGTGCGCCCTGTATGGGACTATTACTCCCAAGTGGTTCCCGAACTCTCTGAGGAGTTTTGCAATTCTGAAAGACGACATCATGACGCCTCCACGGGTGTAGATGAAGAGGTCTAACCTGTCCGTATGTCCTATTGAGCTGAGCTGGTTGAAGATGGGGATAAGCGCATCGTCAGCTATGAGCATCTGAGGTGCGTTGACCCTGTCTCCGGTCACGTATGTGACGACACGACTGTTCCTTGCCTCCTCGACCTTCTTGATTAGCTCGACCCTTCTCTCACGTGATGACGTGCTCTAATCTCCACTGTCAGCTTGAAGCATCAAGCGGTTCTTGCTCACTGCCAAAGTCAGATTCTGTCCGTCCGTCCAACCCAGCTCTTGAACGACCTCATCGGGGATGGTGACGAGGTGCTTGAAATGTTCAATCTTCTTCCCGTCTCCGGTCTCATAGGTGTAGGCCTTATGCTTCTGTAGCTTTACCATGGATGCTTCGCATGGTCGGCGTCAGATTGTGGAGCCATATAAGAATTATGGAGCCATGTCAGGCCGGTTAACGCCGAGAGGTATTTGGGACTAATCGCCACCCCAAACGAAGCACCTTGCTCACCACTCCGCAAACGAAGCAGAACCAAATGCACGGAAGAAAGACGTAATTCATGAATCCAGGCGCTCAATGTACCCTCGTGAGCTTTCGAGTCCTGATCTTTCCTAATAGCTCCGACAGGGCCCTA
>JAJTZD010000022.1:0-15461 GCA_032906685.1 Nitrososphaerales archaeon | reverse complement strand
GTGGCGCTATCCGTAAATACGCGAATCCGAGGCGCTTACGAATAGGCTCAGATGAATCGGTTTGTCCCGCCTCCTAGCCTTCGTAGACATCTTCGTAGAATCGCCCATGATGGACGATGTGGTCGCGGCGCTCAAGGAGCTCCCTAACCTCGAAGAGATGTACGAGGTCACCGGGGAGTTCGACATAGTCTCCCTGGTTTCGGCGAGCGACATAGACGAGTTCAGGGACGTACTGAAGAACAGGATCATGAAGATCAAGGGTGTGAAGAGCACCGTCTCTTCCGTGGTTCTCCACGCGCACAAGGGCCCGCGGTACATCGCCGATCTCGACAAGCCCGCCCGCGCCCAGCGTCGGTAGGGCAGGCGCCACCTTAGGAATATAGAGGGACGCTATGGATACTTGGAGTTTGTTCACTTTTGATAGACCTGGAGCAGTCGGTGATAGTCATCCTGATTCTAGCGAGCACGCTAGCCCTCGCCAGAGTTCTGGCGCCCTTCATAGCTGGAATCTTCACTCGGGCGCCTAGCCGCCTCGACAGGTTCCTGGACCCCTTCGAGAGTAGAGTCTACAGGCTGGTCGGAGTGAATCCCGCCCGCGCGATGGGTTGGAGGGAGTACTTCTTTTCCGGGCTCTTCCTCAACTTGGCCCAGATGCTCGTAGCCTTCCTCATCCTAGTATTCCAGGGTTTCCTGCCGCTCAACCCGCAGCGTTTCCCGGGGATGAGCTGGGACCTTGCGCTGAACACGGTCGTCTCCTTTGCGACCAACACCAACCTGCAGCACTACAACGGGGAGACGACTCTCTCCTACCTCAGCCAGATGACAGCTATTCAGTTCCTCCAATTCACCTCGGCGACGACAGGCATCTGCATGGGCATCGCGATGGTTCGCGGATTCATCGCAGGTTCCAAGGACATGGGCAACTTCTACGTCGACTTCGTCCGCGCGCTCACAAGGCTGATAATCCCCCTCTGCATCATCGCCGCGGTTCTCCTGGTCTGGCTCGGGGTCCCCCAGAGCCTCAACGGCTACGGGACCCTCACCACCGTTGAAGGGGCGACACAATCGATTCTGGTCGGGCCTGTCGCGTCGCTGGTCTCAATCATGCAGCTCGGGACAAACGGCGGAGGCTATTACGGTGCCAACTCGGCGTTCCCCTTCCAGAACCCCACCCCGATCACCGACATCACAGAGATGTTCCTGATGCTCCTTCTTCCCACAGCGCTGATCTTCGTCTTCGGCGAGCTGCTGGGCAAGAAGCGCGAGTACAGGCCCATTCTGATTGCTTCCTACGCGCTCTTCGTGATTGACCTTGCGATCGCGTTCGTACCCACGACGCCTCTGGGGCCGGGCATCGAGACCAGGTTCGGCGGATTCTTCTCCGCCTTCTGGACGGTCGTCACCACGGCGGTGACCACCGGTTCGGTCAACGCTTCTCTCTCCGCGATGCATCCGCTCACCATACTCTCGGCCTTCATGGGGATGCTGATTCAGGCCACTCCGGGAGGAAAGGGAGTCGGGCTGATGTACATGATAATGTTCATAGTGATAACAGTCTTCGTCGTCGGGCTGATGTCGGGAAGGACCCCAGAGTACCTCGGCATCAAGATTACGGCTAGGGACGTCAAGCTCGTCATGGTGGCCTTCCTGATACACCCGGTGATAATCCTCATTCCAACGATTGCGGCCTACGCGTCGGGTGCTGCGGCGGCCATCGGCGTGAGCGGAAACTCCATCGGCTTTACCCGGATTTTGTACGAATTCACGTCCTCGGCTGCCAACAACGGCTCGGGCTTCCTCGGGTCCTCTGCCAACACTCCGTTCTTCAACCTCGCGACTGCAGCTGTCATCTTCATCGGGCGCTATGGCCCGATAGCGGTTCTGCTTGCTCTCGCGGGCTCCATGATCGGGAGGAGGAGAATCGCCGAGGTCGGGCTGAAGACGGACAGCCTAACCTTCTCGGTTGTTCTCGTGGGGAGCATCCTCGTGCTGGTGGTGCTCACCTTCTTCCCCTTCTTGGCCCTCGGTCCCATCCTCTCTTACTTCCAAGGGAACGTGAGCGGATTTGGCTAGCGAGAGTCTTCAGGTGCGGAACGCGGGCGCGGGCAACCCGCCGCGGGCTCAGATACTTTCAGCACACGTGTTGCAAGACTCCTTGGCCAGACTGAGCCCGATTTCGCTGACGGCCAATCCGGTGATGCTACTGGTGGAGGTCACCTTCTTCGTCGTGGCGGCTATGGCAATATACCCGCAGGGCTTCGCGCCTCTGGCGAGAGTGGGCGATCGGATCTTCTACGAGGAGGTTGCGCTGATTCTTCTCATCACCGTCTGGTTCAGCACCCTCTCCGACGCGCTTGCTGAACAGCAGGCGAAGAACACGGCCAACAGCCTTCGGAGGATGGAGAGCGAGGTGATGACGAAGAAGGTGATCAGACAGGAGTGGTCCCACACTCTCGTCCCGACGCCCTCGACCCAGCTCCAGAAGGGCGACGTAGTGCAGATCGACAGGGGCGACCTAGTCCCAGCGGACGCCGAGGTCCTGGAGGGGGTGGCGATGGTGGACGAATCCTTGGTCACCGGGGAGTCGACGCCCGTCCGAAAGGCCCCGGGAGACAACCTCATCGGCGGCTCGACAGTCACGAGCGACGCCCTGACCGCCAGGGTCTTGGTGAACCCTTCGGAGTCTTACATCAGCCAGATGATCAAGATGGTCGAGGCGTCGAAGAGGCCTCGGACTCCCAACGAAAGGGCTGTGACCATCGTGCTCATCGGGCTGACCGCTATATTCAGCATGATCATACTCTCGCTGATCGGGCTTTCAGTAACCCTCAACCTTGGCGGAGACCTCTCCGTCCTGTTGGCGCTCTACGTATGCCTGCTGCCTACCACCATAGGCGCGCTCCTTCCTGCGATTGGGTTGTCCGGGGTGACCAGGCTCTACCAGCGGAGGATAGTAGCGAAGTCGGGCAAGGCCATCGAGACCGCGGGCGACGCGGACGTCATACTCCTGGACAAGACGGGCACAATCACGGTGGGCAACAGGCAGGCGGTGGAGTTCATCCCGTTCAAGGGTCATTCGAACACGGAGGTCGGAGAGGCGGCGTTCCTGTGCTCCTGGTATGACGACACCCCGGAGGGGCGAAGCATTGTGAGACTCGCATACGAAAACGGCACGGTCCCGAGGGAGCTCAATTCTCTCGCGCTCACCAAGGTCCACGAGTTCTCGGCGACGACGCGCACCAGCGGGGTGCAGCTTACGGCCACCGGCGCCTTCACGCTACCGAAGGGCGGCAGGGGCATGGTCCAGAGGGACAGGCTCAGCAGGAAGCTCGCAGACACGGTAGCCGGCAATGTTCCCGGAGGCGAAACGGAGATACTCAAGGGTGCCCCCGACGCGATCAGAGGCGCGGCAGGTTCTCTTCCTGAGGACTTCGACGCAGTTGCGCAGGAAATCGCTTCAAGGGGAGACACGCCCATCGCGCTTGCGAGAGACGGCGAGCCGATAGGCATGATACGGCTCAGAGACCTCCTGAAGCCGGACGTCAAGGAGAGAGTCAGGGCAGTCAAACTCATGGGCATAAGGCCGGTGATGATAACGGGAGACCAACCCCTCACGGCCAAGAGCATCTCGACGGAGGTCGGGATTGATGAGTACGTCCCTCAGGCCCAGCCTGCCGACAAGTTCGCGATAGTCCAAAGGGAACAGGCCCAGGGCAGAGTCGTGGCCATGATAGGGGACGGCACCAATGACGCGCCCGCGCTGGCGGCGGCGGACGTCGGCCTGGCGATGAACTCCGGGACGGAGCCCGCGAAGGAGGCGGCGAACATGGTGGACCTGGAATCTAACCCGGCGAAGATCATCGACGTGGTGATGCTGGGGAAGCAGCTCCTGATGACACGCGGAGCGGTGACGGCGTTCAGCATCGCCAACGACGTAGCGAAGTACTTCGCCATCGTGCCGGTGCTCTTCGCCTCCACGCTACCTGAACTGCAGGCCCTCAACATCCTGGGACTGGGCTTGAAGAGCGCGGTCCTCTCTGCGCTGATCTTCAACGCGGTAATCATACCGCTGCTGATTCCCCTCGCGATGAAAGGGGTCAAGTTCAGACCGTCGGACACGATGACGCTCTTCCTCCACAACACGCTGGTCTACGGTGCCGGCGGCGTAGTCATCCCATTCATCGGAATCAAAGCGATAGACATCGTGCTATCGCTTTTCAGGACATAGGGGTGGCTAGGAAGCTTGGACTCGAACAAGAAAAAGGACGGAACCGGCTACCGCCCAGTGGTCGGGCTCGCCCTACTCTCGCTGTTGCTTTGCGGGCTCTTGTTCCCTCTCCTAATAACTGGGCTGGGACAGCTGCTCTTTCCTTACCAGGCCAACGGCGAGCTGGTCCAGTTCAACGGTCGCGTAGCGGGCTCATACCTGATCGCACAAACATTCAGCCAGCCGATCTTCTTCCACCCGAGGAACGATTCGGCTTCAGGTGTGGACCCAGACATCTCCGTCCAGGACGCATTCGGCCAGGTCGCGCGCATCAGCGCTGCCACGGGAATATCCGTCGCATCCCTCGATTCCCTGATCAATCAGAATACCGACGGCGTATCCTCCGCGCTCGGGATCCCTTACGTGAACGTCCTGGCATTGAATCTCGCGCTGATCAGTGCCCATCCTTCTGTCTACGGCAGCTACGGCTGACGGGTCTGATTCTGGAACGCCTGTCGGCAGCGATTTCGAAGGGCTCTACTTCTGGATGAATCGAATCATTCGAAAGCCGAGGACCAGACTCTCAGCCCTGCTGATGCGAGGAATATTGCGATTCTATATTTCGCCAGAATCGCCATACAGTCAGTCGGGAACCGATTTAGTCGAGGCTCGTGCCTCCCCAGCCCATGAAACAAGAATTGCAAACCAAAGTCTTCGGCAAGAGCTATCTCAGCCGGCAGCCGAACCCGAATTCAGACTCGAACTTCGCGCCGCTCTTCATCATAGCAGGGTCCAAACGCGTTGATTTGGGGTCGCTGAAGGAGCGCCTGGGTCTCTCGGAGGACGGTGCGAGGATGCTGATCGAGGAGCTCCAGAAAGGGTATCTCGTCGACGTCTTTTCGCAACTGGAAGGCGACGCCGTGGTCGAGACGCTCCGGCTCACGGACCTGGGGACGTCTGCCCTACAGGCCATGATGGAGCGGATGTGCGAACTCCCGGAACTCCACTAGACTCTCTTCGACTCCGGCAACGGTCCGAGTCAGGCCTGAGGCTCTTTTACAGTCAGGTCTATCGCTATCTCTGATATGTCCGCCCCGTACTCGGCGACCCTCCTTATGGCCTCGAGCATGAGCTTGAGCGACGCCACCTGAACCCCTGTCATTCTGGGGACGAGCAGCTCGCCGCTCAACTTCTCTTCCAACCGTACAACCTCCCTCATCTTGGAAATCGCGTCCTCAGCGATCTTCGCGTCCAGCCTCAGCAGAGCGGAAATCGAACTCTCGAAGACCTTGCGCGAGACGGCGGCCATCTCCTCCACCCTTTTCGCGGCTCCCTCTGGTATCGCTTGCAGGTTCTCTGCTTGGGCGGCTATCGTTGTGGCGTGGTCGGCGACCCTCTCCGTGCTCTTCGCGGCCACCCTGTAGCCGAGGCAGTCTCTGGGCGAACCCAAGCCTATCTCCTGTATCACAGACCTGTCCCTGACGGCAATGTTCAACTGCCTTAGTATGAAGTGATAGAACCTGTCCACCTCATCGTCCCTCATTATCACCTCTTCCCCGAGGTCCTTTCCCTTCCCTCGTAGGACGCTGACAGCGTCGGTGAACATCCCGGATGCGATGATCGACATTCTCTCTAGCGCTTTCTTGAGGGGAAGGTCCACATACCCGGAGAGACACTGGGTCAAGATCCCCGTTGAGGATTCCTCGATTATCTCCACGCCCACAAGCTTTCGCCTGATCCCCTCCCGGACAAAATTCCTCAACGACGGGTCGGACTTGCCCGCGCTGATCCTGATTATCTCGTATCCTGCGAGGTAGTAGGAAATGAACTGGCGCAGGATTGCGTCCTTGTTCGAACCGGACAGAGCCTCGATTGTCGCCTCCGCCTTGGATGCCTCCCTAATGTCCTTCCTGGGCACGATCAGAATCGACGAGTCAGGTTGGATAATCACGGCCACGGCGTCTTTGGGCTTCAGTCCGACGTCCTTCACCCACGTCTTCGGGAGCGAGACAACGAAGCTGTTCCCTCCCGTCACTTGGACGCGCCTAAACTCCACAAGTTCCTGGGCGTGCTATAGTCTCTATATATAATTACCTCCAATCAATATATGACACGGCGATTCCATCCGCTCCTGACCGTGCGCTTCCCGCCAGGCCCGCGCAGTCCTAGCCCGTGATTGCGGCGCTTCGCCGCGCGTCGCTCCGATTAACGTCGCGTATATAGACTCTATACTTACACTTGATCACTATGGAATCAGTCGGCCACTCCTAAATGACCGGCGATGACGGCCCATGTTGAAGATGAATCTCAGCAGAACTGGTGTCAGCACAACGACAATCGCTCTTGCAGTCGTCCTGGTCGTGGTCATCGTGGCGGCCGGGGCCTACGTAGCTCTAGTCCCTGGTGGCCAGCCGGCGACTGTGACGAGCACTGTTACATCGACCAGCACAGCCACCAGCACCTTCACGACCTCCTCGACCAGCTCCCTGGGGCCTGCAGTGACCCTCACCGGAGCCGGCGGGACTCTTGTGTTCCCACTGATGTCCGCTTGGACCTTCGCTTATCCCCAGGCCAAGCCTAACGTGCAAGTAAACTATGCGAGTGTCGGCAGCGGCGCAGGAATCGCCCAGATCACGGCAAGGACCGTGGACTTCGGCGAGAGCGACGCCCCGCTCACTGCTGCACAGTACGCGGCACTTCCTGGAACTCTGGTGACCATACCGATATCCGCCAGCGCGGTCGTACCGGCGTACAACCTGCCAGGAATAGGTAACGGCGTGAAGTTCACAGGGCCAATCCTTGCCAATATCTTCCTTGGTACCATTACGCAGTGGAACGATCCAGCCCTTGTGGCCATCAACCCCGGCGTAAACCTGCCAGCCCATGCAATCACCGTGATCCACCGGTCTGACGGAAGCGGGACCATGTTCGCCTTCACAAACTACCTATCAGATGCGAGTGCACAGTGGAAGACGCAGGTCGGGAAGGGGACTTCGGTCAATTGGCCGACAGGCCTTGGATGCAAAGGCAACGAAGGCGTGGCTGGTTGCATTTCGAACACCCAGTACTCAATGGGTCCCCTAGAAATTGCTTACGAGATAGTGAACGTAGGGCTGATTTCCTACGGTGCGGTGCAGAACGCGGCGGGTAACTTCGTCCTCGCGAACCTGACCAACATCCAAGCCGCGATTCAAGCAGGGGGAACCGTCGGGCTGCCAGCCGGAAGCGCACAGTGGACGAACGTCTCCATAATCGACAACATTTTCAACGCCACTGCGGCAACCAACGCCTATCCAATCTCCACGTTCACATACGCCTTGGTGTATCAACAGCAGACCGACAATGTCAAGGGAGGGGCTGTAGTTGACTTCCTCTGGTGGATCGTGAACTCCGCCCAGACGGCCGGCGCTAAGATCGGGTACGTGCCCTTGCCCTCGAACGTCGTATCCCTAGACGACGCCACCCTCAACTCGATAACCTACAACGGAACACCACTCCATTCTGGACCTTAGCCTACAGGCTAGGTCCTCTCATCTTTTTTACTCCCGCATCTTGCAGGCTTTCCACAGGAGAATCTTGAGAGCGCGAGAACCGAGCCCAAGGATAGGCGAAAAGAGGCTGAAGGGCGATTCGGTCCTGAAGACGATCGTGGGGACGGCGGCAGTCGCGGTTGTTGCGCTTTTGGCGATGCTCGGGCTCGAGCTCTATCTCGGCTCGCGCCTCAGCATTTCCGCCTTCGGCCTCTCCTTCATTCCAGGAACCACCTGGGACCCAGTACACTCGGTCTTCGGAGCCCTCCCGTTCATCTACGGGACGGTGGTGACCTCAGTCCTGGCTCTCCTGATTGGCTTGCCGATCAGCCTTGGAGTAGCGATATTCCTCTCAGAGAAGGTTAAGGGAAAGAAGTCTCTGGGGTATGCTCTTGGGACACTGATAGAGCTTCTCGCGGCGGTTCCCAGTGTCATCTACGGGCTCTGGGGCTTGTTCTTCCTGAGCCCGCTCCTGCGTGTCTACGTCGAGACTCCCCTCAGCAATTACCTTGGGTTCATTCCCACATTCTCGGGAACCCCGTTCGGCCTTGACTTCTTCACGGCCGGAGTCATACTGGCTATAATGATCATACCGACTGTCTCAGCAGTATCCAGGGACATACTGAACGCCGTTCCAAACAGCCAGAGGGAGGCCATGTACTCCCTTGGCGGGACAGGCTGGGAGGTGATCTGGAAGGCCGTCCTACCCTACGCCCGATCAGGGATCTTCGGTGCGACAATCCTCGGTCTTGGGCGGGCCGTCGGTGAGACGATGGCCGTCACGATGGTGATAGGCAACACCCCGAGGATCACTGCCTCCCTCTTCTCAGGGGGCTACACTCTGCCGGCAGTGATAGCGAACGAATTCACAGAAGCATCGACTCCGCTCTACCTCTCGGCCCTCGTGGAGCTTGGGTTGATTCTCTTCTTTCTGGCACTCGCAATCAACGTCTTCGCCAGGTTCCTGGTCTGGAGAATGACACACGGAATCAGGACGAGGGTCTGAAGAGGCGATGCATGGATGACCCACCCCAACTCCCTCGGCACCGCCCGCCGGCGCAGAGTGGTTGACCGCCTGATGTCGGGGCTCGTGCTCGTCGCTGTGGCTCTCGCCATAGCCCCCCTCGCACTGATAATCGGCGACGTCGTAGTTCAAGGTGCGCCCGCCCTGAGCCTTTCCTTCCTGACAGGGCTTCCGACTCCAGTTGGGGTTCAAGGCGGGGGGATAGCCAACGCTCTCCTTGGCACCTTCGTCATAGTGGGCATTGCCACCCTCATCTCCGTACCCATAGGCGTCGGTGCCGGCATCTTCTTCTCAGAATGGCCCGAAGCCAGGCTCTCCGCGGTCTCGAGCTTCATGAACGACGTTCTCGCGGAATTCCCCTCAATCGTCGTTGGGATTTTCGTCTACGTTGTGGTGGTTCTCACGACCAGGACTTTCTCCGCCATTGCTGGCGCCATCGCCCTCAGCATAATCATGATACCCATCATAGCGAGGACAACAGAGGAGTCCCTCAAGATAGTCCCCATCACCCTTCGGGAGGCCTCGATGGCACTCGGCATCTCGAGGTGGAAGACCGTGATCAGGGTTGTACTGAGCACGGGCAAGAGCGGCTTGGCCACGGGCATTCTGCTCGCCGTAGCACGCGCGGCGGGAGAAACGGCGCCCCTTCTCCTGACCGCCCTGGGGAGCACCTACTTCGCAACGACTCTCTTCCAGCCCACAGCCGCGCTGCCGCTCCTAATCTACACCTACGGAATCTCGCCGTTTGCCGACTGGCACGCCAGAGCGTGGGGGGCCGCGCTGATACTCGTGCTGATAATGCTCACCCTCAACCTCTCAGTGAAGCTGTTCGTCGGGAGGAGGTACTCCGAGATGAGGGCCGAAATCTAGCGATGGAATCGCAAATGCAAGTCCAAAAAGAGGCCGAGATGCAGGTCGTCGGGGAGCGCGAAAGAGTGTCGGAGGGCAGAGCCAAGACTGTCTCGACGAAGCTTGAAACGAAGGGCCTCAAGGCCGGCTTCGGAATTGTCCAGGTCCTGAAGGGCATCGACCTGAAGATCCCCGAGAAGAGCATAACCGCAGTCATGGGCCCGTCCGGCTGCGGAAAGACGACATTCATCCGCTGTCTCAATAGACTTCACGAACTCACGCCGGGGTCCAAGGTGGAGGGCGAGGTAGTTCTTGATGGGATGGACATCTACTCCCCGAGGGTCGACCCCGTCGCGATACGCCGGAAGATAGGCATGGTCTTCCAGAAGGCCAACCCATTCCCGACCATGTCGATATACGACAACGTGGCAGCGGGCCTGAAGCTGAACGGCGTAAGAGACAGGCGTCTTCTCGACACAGTGGTCGAGAGGAGCCTCCGGATGGCCTTCCTCTGGGACGAGGTAAAGAACGACCTAAAGAAATCGGGGGCGGCACTCTCGGGTGGGCAGCAGCAGAGACTCTGCATAGCGAGAACGCTCGCGGTCGAACCCGAGGTCATACTGATGGACGAGCCGGCATCCGCCCTCGACCCGACCGCCACGGCCAAGATCGAGGAAGCGATGGCACAGCTCAAGAAGGACTACACTCTTGTGATCGTGACCCACAACATGCAGCAGGCGGCGAGGGTTGCAGACTACACAGCGTTCTTCTACCTCGGGGAGCTCATCGAATTCGGCCAGACGACGGCTTTGTTCGAGAACCCGAAACAGGAGCTGACCGAGAGGTACATCACAGGAAAGTTCGGGTGAGGGAGCAAAATGGCTAGACTGATGGATATGGGACTCGAGAAACTGAATAGCCTCATGCTGGAGATGGCCACCCTATCCGAAAACGCAGTCGCCGCGGCAATCGAGGAATACCTTGCCGGCCAAAAGTCAAAGCAGGTGGACGAGTGGGCGGGCCAGCTCCGCTCTTTCCACCGTCAGGTGAGCGAGCTCTCGATGGAACTGATCGCGAGGTATCAGCCCGTTGCCTCGGACCTCAGGTACATCAAGGCCTGCTTCGAGATCTCCTACGGCTTCTTCAGGTACGGCAGGTACGCCCACGACATAGTCGAGGTCTTGGAGATGTTCGGGGACCTCAGGAGCTGCGATCATACATCAGTCATAGACACCGCGCGGAAGACTAAGGAGATGATTCGGATGAGCATCGATGCCTTTACGCGGAAGGACGTCGAGCTTGCCAGAAAGATTCCCGCCATGGACGACTTCGTCGACGAGCAGTACCGGAAGCACCTGCGCCAGGTGATGGAAGGACAGGGCGACCTGAAGTGCTCTCTATCGGCTGCGCTCATTCTCAGGTACCTCGAAAGGATTGCAGACCACGCCACCTACATCGGTGAATCCGTAGTCTACATCGTGACCGGGGTCGAGCCTGCCCGCTAGAGGACCACGATCCTCGTGGTCTTCTTACTCGGCCGTATGGAGATCTTCTCACCCAAGGAGACCCTGACGCCAGCCCTGTAGGGGCAGACTCCGTAGAGTCTGGCATCTGCCCGCCTGGTGATCGAAAGCTCCACCTTGCTTCCCCACGGCACTGCATAGCGAAGGGGGTGCTCGGCCGTCCCTCGACGTACCGCGTAGGTCGGGATTATGTGGCAGATTCCCACCTGATCCTCGCTCAGGAGGGTGTGCCCGGCGGGGTCTAACCCTTCGCCCCGCATCTTGTCGGGGTACGAGTAGTATCCCGTCGACCCCGCCGCAGTGGTCACTACCACCCCGTCGCCTATTGCCTCGTCTTGGAAGCTTCGCTCACCCGACACCTTCACCCTGTACCGGATGCAGTTGCTCTCCGCGCCTCTCTGGAGATACGCGTCTGTGAAGACCATCCCCAGGCTTCGCCCGTTCTTCAAGACCTCGAGCCGATTGCTGTGCCTGACCTTGTACCTGCCCGCTGTCAGTTCGAGAAGGGCCTTCGGAAGCTCGTCCATCAGGACCGAGGCAAGGTATGCCTTGGAACCCGTCGCAGATTCGGACCTGACTCCCACGAAGAGAAGCGGTATCGACTCGGTCTGCCCGAACCTGCCGAAGACGCCGTCGCCTCCAACCACAATGCCGACGTCCGGGCTTCTCGACGCAATATCGATTCCGGCCTCGCGCACCACCCTCTCCACCCTCTCGCGCGGCACCTTCGGCACCCCGTCGTCGAGCAGAATCTTCACCTTCACTCTCTCACCCGCCCTTGCTGCCCAAGTATTCCAGCATGGAGCCTTCCTCCCCAACCCTCCCGCCCTTCTCCAAGAACCTTCTCGCCTTTGCCCCGGCCTCGTCCTGCGCTGGACGCGACGTCCCCAATATGCCCATCATCTTCAGCGAGTTCTCCACCGCGAAGCCCCTGAAGTGGTTGTTGAAGTAGCCGTACGTCTTCCCGACCCTGCTGGTGACCTCCTTGACCTTCGGGGCCCACCCCAACAGCTCGCCTTCGGTGTACCTGTAGTTGTACCAGGGCCTCTGCCCCCTGCCGTGCCACCTGATGAACGCGAAGTCGGCCGTCACAACTGTCTCGGGCGGGAGCAGAGGCTCGTCCACAATGACGTTGGCCACGTTCCTATCCCTTAGGAGCGACCAGACCTCCTCCCTCAGCCACGAGTGATGCCGGAATTCGACCGCGAACTTCACGTCCTCGGGCAGGACTCCCAGGAAGCTCTTCAGCTTGCCGAAGTCGCCGCTGTAGGAGTAGCTCGGCGGCAGCTGAATGAGGACCGGCCCAAGCTTCCCGTTCGTCATCAGCGGTTTCATCAGGCTCAGGAACCTGAGCAGCTCCCCTTCCGCCCCCTTCTTCAAGTCAAGTTTCTTCTCATGCGTGATCGTCTGGGGCAGCTTCGCGGAGAAGACGAAACCATCTGGCGTGTTGCGCGTCCAGCCGAGCACGAGACCCCTGGAGGGCGGCGCGTAGAACGTGGAATCGATTTCAGCAGTATCGAATATCTTCGAGTAGAACGAGAGCTTGTTGGTCGTGGAGCTGGGGTAGAATGCGCCCACCCATTCGTTGTACGACCAGCCCGAAGTACCGATTAGAAGTTCAGACACGGTTCGACGGTTCGGCCTCCGGTTCCGATTTAAGCTGATGGGTCGATTCCGCGAAGTTGGCGGTGGTCCCAGCCCACGAGGTAGAGGCTTCTGAGAAGCTCCCTCCTCTCGCCCAGCGAACTTCTCATCTCGTCGACTATCTGAGCGTTGACATCGTCGGGCATGTCCCACGTCACCGAGTGGAGCTTGGCAGAGTACTCTTCACACAGCTCCGCGGGGTCGAACACCTCCATGTACTCGACCAACCTGCGGGTCAGCGAGGGCGTCACCATCCTGATGATCTCCCGCTCCCCCAGCTTGAGCCCGCGCATGTCGAACCCCTTCTTCTCCCTCAGCTGTATGTACAAATCCCTCGGGTGCGACTCCTCGAGGTCTCCCACCAATGTGAGCAGGCCCTTTCTGGCCACCCTGGCAACCTCCTCTAGCGTCGCCCTCCAGTCGTCAACAAGATGCATGAAATGCACAGCCAGCGCGTAATCGAATGACCCTCTCCTGAACGGGACCGACTCCGCGGCGGCGAGGACCAAGTTTGCTAAGCCCTTCCCCAGAGCCTGTCTGATCATCGCGGGTGAAACATCAAGGCCCACGACCTCGACCCCCGCTCGAGCGAGGGGCGCGGCGAACCTGCCGGTCCCCACGCCGAAGTCTACGACGCTTGAGCTTCCCAAGTATTCCACGAGCCCCGCGACCACCCCTGACATCACGTCTGCTCTCAGGGACCTGGTCGCATCATACACGTGCGCGACTCTGTCGAAGCCGGGCAACGCTACCGATGCGGGTCCGTGCTCTATGTAAGCGAGACGGCGAGGTCAGACCTTGGGCATCCAGCCGGGCTTCGCGGACCAGCTGGCGATGGCATCGTGCGCATGGATCGATTCGAAGCAGCGTCCGCTGACGAAGATCGCTGTGGGGAACCTCCTCACGCACTCGCGCACGAGGTCTTCGGCGAACCGAGGGTTGGCCTGCGCTTCAAGGATCTTCTTCGCTTCCTCCACCCTCTTCATCTCCTCCTTCGGCGCTGCCGAGAAGCATTCCGATATCCTCCCCACAGTCACGGGCGCGTCGAGCGGCTTCATGCTCTTCGTCACCAGAGTGATCTCGGCCCTCTGCATGTGCCCGACTCCTATCATCTTCTTGCTGCACGGGCACGCGGTCATCCCCTGTACCGTGAACTGGTAGGTGGTGGCTCCCCTCTCCGTCGCCATCATGGTGATCTTGGCGAACTGGTCGTCGAAGGGCAGCTCGAAGGCGCACGTGACCTCGGAGCCGGGCTGGGTCTTGTTCACCTCCCCGCAGATCCACCGGAGCCACTCCTCCATCCCCTGGGACTTCCGGTCGTTCGCCGCCTTCACCAGTCTGCTCATGTGCACGCCTCTGCGGAGCCCTGTCGAGGTCTGAATTGAGAGCGTCACTGGCATGTTGAGAGAGCCGTCTCTGTAAAGGACCCTGAGGTTTGCCACACCCGCATTGACTGCTATGTTGGCAGGCTCGAGCTGGACATCAGCCGCCGTGTCGATGAAAGACGAGGTTTCCGAGAGTTTGCTCTCTCTGTCGGCCAATTTGGTCTACCGCCCTGTTTCTCGTTTTAAGACTTTTCCCCGTCTAGACGCGATTTCGGAGTGGGTCAGGCACGCCTGCCCTCTCGAAGGACCGCAGCCTCCCCTGACATCCTTGACATCGCCAGCAGTGAACGGCCCCGTCGCGGTGACAGCTCCAGGTGAGCTCCAGAGGCACGTCCAGAGAGGCGGCGAGCTTGATCACCTCCGGCTTGCTCATGAGGCGCAAGGGCCTCAGTATCCGGGTCCTCTTTCCACTGAGAATCTTCGAACCGGCCCAGAAAGCCTCCTCCAGGCTCGCGAAGAATGCTGGGCCAGCGTCTCGGAAGACCTTCAGGTCGTCCTTAGTGTGGCCTCCCACGATGCAATCGGCCCTGAGCTCCTCGGCGTACGAAGCCGCAAGAGAGTAGTAGATACTGTTCCGCATCGGTATGTAGGTTGGAGGAAGGCCGGGGAACCCGGCGCCCTCGATGTCGCTCGCCTCTCTCAAGTCGGGCAGCCTCACCACTCTCTGCTTCACCCGCGCGGCAATGGAGACTGCCACGGATGCTCTCAACTCGCTGGCGGCCATCCCGCCGAAACGGAAGGTCAGGGCGTGCGCGCGGTAACCGCGCTTGCGGGTCAAGAAGAGGCTGGTCGCGGAGTCTATCCCGCCGGAGAGGAGCACTACCGCTTCTTTCGTGCGTTCCTGACCCCGGTGCTGTGCAGTTGTGCCAGGATGTGACTGCCCTTGTTCAACCCCTCGTACACGTAGACTCCCACCGCCGACACGTTCTCGGGCATCCTGGGGCTGATGCGCTCGAGCAGCACCCTGGCCAGATTCTCCACCGTCGCTTCTCCGTCAAGAAGAACTGTGGTCGCTCTCGGGGCCTTGACCACGAAGTCCCCGTGGACCGTCTTGAAG
This sequence comes from Nitrososphaerales archaeon, assembly GCA_032906685.1. GTDB lineage: Archaea > Thermoproteota > Nitrososphaeria > Nitrososphaerales > Gagatemarchaeaceae > DASPPF01. Next base: position 242 of record JAJTZD010000022.1, on the reverse strand, counting down.
CTCAGTGTGACGCTCTTCCTGTCCTCCCTGCTGATGTACTTCGAGTTGATGAAGAGCTTGTGGTCGAGCCCGCGTATCGCGTCCCTTATCGAATCCTTGGCGATGCCGAAATCCACGACCATCCCGTCGACGGGCTCACCGATGATCTCAACGAGGGCAGAAGAGGTGTGCCCGTGCATCACCGAGCACTTCTGCGTGTGCGGAAGTACGTGTGCGTAGTCGAAGTTGAACGAAGGGTCGTC
>JAJTZD010000021.1:9385-16841 GCA_032906685.1 Nitrososphaerales archaeon | reverse complement strand
CTGGACTACACCCAGGTCAAAGACTGGACGATTGGCCGATCAAGCCCGTACGGACGGGTGCGACAGTTGGTCTCGCGACCTATTCCCGAGCTTGCATACCTCATCGGTGTCAACTTTGGAGACACGAGCAGAGGAAAGAGCAGTTGGCACCATAACTATACAATAAGATTGAGGGTCATGGACGAGGATTTCGCTCGGGAGTTCGCAAGGGCGGCATCTGTTGTCCTGAATTGTAGGGCTCCGAATGTTAATTGGGATGGAAAACGTGGCCTTTGGCAGACGGAAGTCAACAGTATGCTCCTTTACCGATTCTTGAAGCGATCCCTCGGCGAATGCCAACCGTATGTAGAGCATTGTAGGAATTGCACTTCCGCATTTCTAAGAGGCTTTTTCGATGCCGAAGGCAGTTCGAGCGGAGGTTCGCTCTCCTGTTGGAACACTAACTTGCCGCTCATGAACTATGTCAAAACTATCCTGAAGTCTCGGTTCTCCCTAGAGACAACAGGCCCCAGTAAGAGTGGTCGCCCTCCAGGAAGTAAGGTACTAATCAAGGGTCGATGGTACAATGTGAATAAGCAGTTGTATTGTCTGCGTTTGAGACGCGAAGGAAATGCGAGATTTGCCAAACTCATAGGATTCTCAATAGCGCGGAAGCAAGAGGGAATCGGCTCTAGTGTTGGGGCTCGAAGCCTTGGAGGTGGGTGAGGGACTCGGACCCTCGTGAATGCGCTCACCGGCGAAGACCACTGCAGGCGCACGCGTAACCGCTCCGCCAACCCACCGCCAGTTGTGCCTCGAAGGTCTGCGGTAATTATGCGTTCTAAGGAGGCAACTACGTCGCCCGACACTGGATACTCGCTGTCTGGCGTAGCCTTGGAGGAGGGAGAAAACCGTGCGAGCCGACAACGCCCGTGGGTGGAACGAAGGGGATTCCTGCTCGGGCCCGATGATTTCTAGGCTATCGACATTCGTTCTTCTGCAAGACCAACCTGGATATCTCACTTCCGGCTGCTGCTTGTCCCTGGTCGAGGTGCGGTAGAACCAGAGGGCGCCAGCTCAGGATGATGACTTTACCACAATCGTCCCTTTCATCCAGCCGGGATGGAGGATGCAGTTGTACCTGTAAGTGCCAGGAACCGTGAAGGTCACCGTGAAGGCGTCTCCCATGTTGATGATACCCGAGTCGAACGCCTTGGCGCCGGCCGGCACAGAGATGGAAGTCACGGTGTGGGGCGTTGGGTCCTGGTCGACCCAATGGACCGTGTTGTTCACCCCTATCACAAGGACTATTTCTGCCGGCCTGAAGTTGAGGGTCGGATTGCTCCCGACCCCATTCGGCAGGATGACGTTCACCGAGCCGTCTGCCTGGGACGTAGTTGTGCCGCTGCCCTGGCCGCCGTTAGGGGCCAGCACGATTATCGTTCCCTTCATCCAGCCTGGGTGATAAAGACAGTGGTACTCGTAGGTGCCCGGCACGGTCAGCGTGACAGTGAACGAATCGCCCTTCTCCATGTTCTTCGAATCGAATCCGCTGGCGCCCTCCGGGACGGACCTGGAAGTGACCGTGTGCGGTATGGTGTCCTCCTGATTCCATCTCATGGTATTGTTGATTCCCACTACGACCTTTATCGTTGACCGTTCGTAATTCAGAGACTGGTTGTACCCGACTCCTGCCGGGATCTTGACCACGACGCTCGCATGGACACTCGTCGTGCTTCCGCCTGGAGGAGGCAGCGGCGACTGCAGGCCGAAGACCAGGAATGAAGCCACGAGTATCGGCACTAGGAGACCGACGAGAATCAGGGTGGCCAATGTCAGTCTTCCCGGCTTGCTCTCCTCGTAGTCCAAATTGTCACCTAGTGGCCTATTGAGTAGACGAGCGTCAGGATCAGCACTGCGACTAGGAGCGTGGGGGGCACGATGAGATACTTGATGGGCCGTGGCTCGTACTTGAGGTGCATGTAATACATCACTATCAGAACGGCCTTGCTTACCGCAAGGAGCCCTATGCTCAAGTTGGTCACGAAGCCGCGAGGGAAGATGTCGAAGAACACGACCTCGGTTACGGTCGCAACCAACAGATAGACCCAGACGCCCACTGTTAGAGCAGCTTTCATCGAATCACCTCATATGAGATAGAACAGAGGGAAGATGAACACCCAGAGAATGTCGACGAAGTGCCAGTAGAGACCGAAGTTTTCGACTGCGTAGTGGTTCTCCTTGGAGTAGCCACCGTTCATCGTCCTCTTGATCAGATAGATGATGACAAGCATCCCGGCAAGGACGTGGGCACCGTGCAGGCCCGTCGTGAAGTAGTACACGCTCGCCGGAAGCCCAGCAGTGAAATTGAACGGCGTGTCGAGATGGAAGAGCTCGTACCACTCTGCCCCCTTTACCGCCATGAAGGTGGCGGCGAGCACGAAGGTGGCGCTGAGCCCCAGAAGGGCGACTCTCTGATTCCCCTCCCTGATGGCATGGACGGCAAACACGACGGTCAAGCTGCTTGTCAGTAGGACAAGGGTGTTCGCGAGGCCGATGGAGATTTCGTGAATCGACCCTGGGATTGGCCACTGGGGGAACTGCGACCTGATGAAGAGGTAGCTTCCCAGGATCGACCCGAAGACGACCACCTCGGTGGTCAGGAAGGTCCACATGCCGAGTTTCAGCTTCGTCGTCTCGTCGAACGGCCACCGATGACCCAAGACTTCCTCAAAGGTGAACCTCTCCTTGAGGTCGTCTCGCGCCCATCCGAACAGGGCCAGTGCGAGTATCGCGCCTCCAAGGAAGAGCAACGGCAGGCCGAACCAGTATCCCAGCAGGCCCATCCCCAGGGATGAAACTGCGGCGCCGACACCAAGAGTCAGCGGCCTGGAGGAGAGGTGTTCTCCTTCGTGATGATCGGACTCGGCGAACAATGAGCCGAGGGGTCCGCCCCCTCCCGGCTGTATCCCAAGCCCAACGTTCGCCCGCAGAAGCCCTGCGCCGAGGGCCCCGTTCGGAGGAGATGCGCGAATCGGTCCGTTGGAGACTTGGGAAGTTCCGCTCGGAAGAGAGGAGTCTGGACCGACGGCAGGGGCAGCTTCGTCGGCCGGCGCCGACCATTCCAGGGTCTGTGCCCCCCATGGGTTCGCAGGGGCGCGCGGAGCAGCCCTGAGCACAAGCACCAGATTGATCACCAGTGCAATCTGTGCACCCGCAAACACGAATGCTCCGACGGTCGCCAGCTGGTTCAGCCCGGTCCAGCCGGTGTCCGAAGTGTAGGTGAAGACCCGCCTCGGCATGTCGACGAGGAAGAACATCGGGAAATAGAGGAGATTGAAACCGATGAAGGAGAATACGAAGTGGACCTTCCCGAGCCGCTCGTTGTACATCCTGCCGCTCATCTTCGGCAGCCAATAGTATATCCCTCCTATCAGCCCAAAGATCGCGGAACCCACCATCACGTAATGGAAATGCGCAACGACGAAGTACGTTCCCCTGAAGACGACATCGAGGACGAAGGAGGAAAGAAAGACGCCTGTAATTCCACCTATTATGAAGAGGAAGATCGAGCCTATCGCGAAAAGCATTGGCGTCTTGAGACTTACCCTTCCCCTCGACAGTGTCCTTATGAATCCTAGCACGATCAGGTCGAACGGCAGCGATATCAGCAGCGTCGAAACGCTGTAGGTCTCTTGAGTGGTCAGGTTGATTCCTGTTATGAACATGTGGTGGCTCCACACCAGGTAACTGAGGGGCACGACCACCAACGCTGTAGAGCCCAGGATCACCTTCTTCTCGGCAAGCTGCCTGCCAGAAAATACAGGCAGTATCTCGGCCACGACTCCGAAAGCGGGAAGCAAGACGACGTAGACCTCCGGATGGCCGAAGAACCAGAAGAGCTGATCCCAGAGCAGCGAGCCGCCGGCAGACGAAGTGAAGTAGAAGGTTCCCAACACCCTGTCGGCCATGAGCATCAGCAGTGCCGAAATCAGGGTGGGGAACGCCAGGAGCATCTGAAGCATCGTGAAGGCGACGAACCATGTGAACATCGGGATCTTCGAGAACGTCATGCCCGGAGCCCTGAGGTAAGCAATCGTCAGGAGGAAGTTGACGCTGCCGAGTGTGATGGATACGGCAAGGAGGATCAGGCCCGCGAAGGCAAGCGTCGGACCCGGGCCAGGGCTGTACTGGGACCCGGAAAGGGGAGCGTACGTCGTCCAACCCCCGCTGGCGTTGCCTCCGGGCATGAAGAAGCCGAGTACTGCCAGGAGCCCTCCCGCGAGGTACAGCCAGTATCCGAGTGCGTTGAGTCGCGGCAAGGCCAGGTCCGGGGCCCCGATTTGGGTGGGCACGAAATAGTTCGCCAGCCCGATCGCCAGTGGAGAGAGGAACCAAAGGATCATTATCAGGCCGTGCAGCGTCACCGCCTGGTTGTAGCTCGCTGGGGAGAGCAGGGTATTCATCGGTTCAGACAGTTGGACTCTCATCAGGATCGCGAGTACGGAGCCGATGAAGCCGAACCACAGAGAAGTCACGAAGTAGAGGAGCCCTACCTCCTTGTGATGCGTCGTGAAAAGCCATCTTCTCAACCAGGGGCTTACCGTCTATGTCACCCCCAAGGAACTGTACCAGTTGTCGTATGCTGACTGGTTGACCACCTTCACCGTCGCGGTCATGAAAGCGTGACCTACGCCGCAGAGTTCCTTGCAGCGAATGACGTAGGTCGAACCTTCGCTCGGTGCCCCGAACCAAAGAGTGTTGTACCGTCCCGGAATGGCATCCACCGCGACGTGAAGACCCGTTATGCTGAAGGAGTGTGCAACGTCGGTGGATGTGATATTGAGGATGACCGTCTTGCCCGCGGGGACTGTCAGGTTCCCGACAACCCTGACCCCGTTCGGATATACGAAAGTCCAAGACCACTGCTGACCTACCACGCCAATGTGAAGGGCGTCTGCGTCTTGGGGAGGCAAGACGAGGGCCTCGGAGTTGAACGTCTGCCACTCCACGAAGAAGAGGACAGAGCCTGTGATTGCAAGTGTGAGAAGGACTCTCTTCCAGTTAACCCCATCCTCCTCTCGGTGTGCGGGGGGGCTCTGCGAACCGTCCTTCCTCCGATAACGAATGATGTTGTACACGAGGTAGGATATGACGAGGATGGCGGCTATCGTTCCCAGGACATTGTAGTAATTGAACAGCGAGCTCCAGATTTCGACTGTGGGCGGCGCGGTTGCGAGATATCCACCGAACATGGAGACTGCCAGCTCCCTAATCGGTTAGGGATACCAAAACCTACCGTATTTATCCGTTTGAAGATGACGAGGACAAGGCGGATTCACTTGGGAGGTGGGCGGCAGAGCCGGACCAGGCGCCAGCTAAACGAACACGTGCTCACAGTTGGTGGAGGGTGCCGTTCCTGCAAATGGGCATGGGAACAAGGACCCTAATCTCTCGGCGAGGCGAACGTCGGAGATATTCCGACAGCGCCGGACTTGTCGAGAATTTCCCTCCAGCCGTGTGCGCGAGACCTCATGCCAATGTTTGGGGGGCCAGGGTACCTCGTGATTTCAGATGCCCTTGCTCTGGAGCGGGAGCCCCTTAGGAGAGGGGTGAAATGAAGAGCCTCTCGGAAATTTGGAGCGCGGGAGGCTGCGTAACACTTCTAGTACAAAGAACGGTTTCGTGGGGTCATCCCATGGTACGACTCTCCCTGGGGGTTGGGCACACCGCAGGTCAGGGCGTTACGCGAAGTTCGGCGCGCATGAAGGTGTGGATGGGGCAGAAGATGTTGCAATATATAGTGAAGTCCCCGGTTCTGTCTGCCACGAAGGACACGGTAGCGGTCCTTCCCGGCTTCAGCGCTAAACCCCCGCTCACGTAGTAATCAATCGCAAATCCATGCGCCGACACTGGATCGTCATTGCACAGGAAGAGTTTCACCGTCTCTCCTTCTCTAACGGTGATCACAGGCCATGGGCGCGCATGGTTCATACTGTCGTTGAAGCCCGAGGCCCCAGCGACGAAGAGGACGTAGCCATCGGGGGCCTTGCAACTTGAGGGAATCGAGTTGACGGTCGAAGGAGCGCCGGACGCATAGTAGGAGTAGAGCCCGACCGTGACCGTCAGGCCAATGATGACCGCCGCGGTGACAAGGCCTGATTTGCTGGTCATAGTCCACCATCTGCGAGCCTAACTGTAGCCTGCGCCTCGGCCGTGCGAGGGCATCGGTCTAGTTATGGTTTAGGGCTTCGGCAATCCACACCGTCACAGCGACGGACAAGTCCTTCGATTCTGGCAACATGGCTCCAGGTTCGAGTTTCAGCTTCAAGTTCACCACTCCTGGCACATACAGCTATGCATGCGTCTACCACAGCTGGATGAGGGGAACGGTAATAGTCAAGCCAGCGGGCTGACGCTCGTTCGACCAGAACTTTATTATCCGAAGGGGCTGGTGCGCCGCTAGGTGGAGGCTAGTGGAGACCGGAAGCGATAGGGAGCCGAACGTGTTCCCCGGCAACTGGGACGTGGTCTCTGAGACTCTTCTCAAGACCTACGAGCTCTGGTTCCCGCAGAACTGGAGCCCTGTGGACCTCCCCTGGGAGGCATGCGACGCCAAGAACTTCTCGCGGGAGGAAGCTGTCGCCCAGGCCTACTGGCTCTCCAAGCTCGCGCTTTTCGAGAAGTCTGGCATCGGAGCCTTCAGCCAGGCCGTCGTCCAGGCTGCTACCCACGGGTACGAGGACCCCACCAAGAAATTCCTCTCGGCAGTGGCGTTCGACGAGTGCAGGCACGACGAGGTCTGTCGAAGGGCATGCACGAGGCTTTGCCCCAACTTCCCTTACCGGTTCAAGCCGCAGAGTACTCTTGAGGAGAAGGCGCTCAGGAACATCATCTCGATGTACGACAACGGCAGGAGATACTGGTCGGCCTTCCAGTCGGCATGGGCGAAGTATCCCCTCGACCTCATCTTCTCGAGCTTCTTCTTCGCCGAGATAGGGGCGCAGCTGATATTCAAGGAGGTCGGCGAGCTGTCCACCAACACGGTCTACTCCATCGCCTTCAGGAACATCACACGAGACGAGTCGCGGCACCTGACAGGAACGCTCGCTATGCTCGAGCGGCTCGCGGAGAAGATGAGCGCTGAGGACAAGTTGATGATCTCGCGACAGCTCAAGCACGGCTTCATCTACCTCTCGCCCCTGCTCTTCAGGCCGATGGAAGACTTTTGGAAGCTCCCCGCCGACTTCTTCGCATACGACCAGAAGCTCGAGGATCTAGCCTACAGGTCGGGGCTCGGAGTGCCCAAGGTCGAGGACAGGAAGGAGAACTGGATGCAGGCCATCACCCGGCACAGGTCAAGGATCGAGGGATTGGGCATCCCAATGCCGGAGATAAAGGAGATTGGGGTCGTCGGGCTCGACGTCAAAGTCAAGAAGGGCGACGAGATAATCGCGACTCCGCTCTAGCGTCGTTC
>JAJTZD010000021.1:0-9285 GCA_032906685.1 Nitrososphaerales archaeon | reverse complement strand
GGTCTCTTCATCCTGTCGTAGACGTGGCCCGCGTAGACCGCCGAGAAGATAGGGACTGCCACGAGCATGCTCGCGATTATTCCGGCCTGAGCCGCTGACAGGCCGAAGACGCCTATCAGGTAGTACACCATGAAGCTGGACGCAAGACCGTTGCCTGCGCTGACGCCGAGCATCCCGAGCCCGATTATTATCAGCCTAGAGTCCGCGAGGACCTTCCGCAGCTGCTGGCCCCTCACCCTGAACTCCAAGTTCGCCTCGTCCACCGGCACCGTGGTCATCACCAGAAGGCCCGACACAACCCCGAGTCCACCGCTCAGCTCGACGCTCAACCTCCAACCCGTGAGACCCGCGATGACGCCCCACAGAAAGAGAGCGAATATCCCGCCGACGTTGAAGGCCGAGTTGAAGAGCCCGACCCCCAATCCCGACCTGCCCTCCCTGAGCAGACGGGCGATGATCACCACTGCCGGGGCGAAGACGAATGCCATTCCGCCTCCTACAAGGAATCTCAGCGCGGTCGCCACCGCAAGTCCGGGCGCGAAGCCCGTCGCAACGGCGCTCACAGAGGAGATCATGGTGCCCAGAACAACGATCTTCTTCGGCCCCCATCTCGCGGCTAGTATACCGCCTGGGACCTGCATCAGCCCCACCCCCAGGTAGAAGCCCGAGGTCAGAGTGCCGAGGCCGAGGACGCCCGCGTGGAAGTCCGGCTCCATTGCGTAGAAGATGGCTCCTATGTTCAGCCAGTTGATGGCGTAGATTATCCGCATCATGACGAGCACGGCAATGGCCCGCCCTGCTCGGGTCGATTCTGCCATTTTTCGAGGAGCGCCCTGAACTTTGTGGGCGTTATAACTGGCTTGGCTCGCCAGCGCTGCCGTTCTCGTGAGAATGGTCATAGAATGGTGCAATAACGATTTTCCGTCCATTTTTCAGCCCCTTTTTGACCATTTGGGCGAACTTCCAAGGTAGCCGTCCCCAGTCGCCACGGTAATAGACTGCCTTGTTTAGAAAAAAGAGAAATCTCTCACGGTGGAGCCAGTCCTTTTCTGGCCTTTTTGCGGGCATTGGGCAGCATTCCACTATAACGCTTCACCGATACGTTGTCCATCGGTGGCTTTTCAATCATGATTGAACAAAGAACCCCATTTTGAGGCGTTTCGGCTCAGGTTTATATAGGAAACAGCCGTGATTTGAGGCGAGGCAACTCGCAGTTGGTAACAGGATACTGCGTCTACGAGAAGAAGAAGAACAGGGAGATTAAGAATCCCAAGCAGATCAAACTGAAGAACGGCCGCCCTGCGATAAAGGGCATCTGTGCCTCTTGCGGCAAGCAGATCTTCAGAATCGGAAAGCTGTAGGAAACCCATTCTCCCGTTCCCCTTTTTATTCTGCGTCCCAGTGCCAGGGGCAGGACCCGACGAATGACCCTCAAGCTCTACAACAGCATGGGCCGAAAGCTGCAGCCGTTCAGGCCAGTCCGTCGCGGCGAGGTCCGCATGTACACGTGCGGCCCGACCGTCTGGAACTACGCCCACGTCGGAAACTTCCGGACCTTCGTCTTCGAGGACGTTCTAAGGCGATACCTGAAGTTCAAGGGCTACAAGGTAAAGCATGTGATGAACATCACGGACGTCGAAGACAACATCATCAAGGGGATGAAGCAGTTCAGGATGTCGCGCCAGGAGCTGACTTCTTTCTACGAGAAGGCGTTCATGCAGGACCTCGATGCCCTTCGCGCAGAGCGCGCCGAGTTCTACCCGAGGGCGACTGAGCACATCCCCGAGATGCTGGCGCTGATAAAGAAGCTGTTGAGAAAGGGATATGCTTACAAGAGCGACGACGGGTCCGTCTACTACAAGATCTCAAAGTTCAGGAGGTATGGCCGCCTCTCAGGAATCAGACCCAATCAGCTGAAAGCAGGCGCGAGAGTGTCCCAAGACCATTACGAGAAGCAGGAGGCCAACGACTTTGCGCTCTGGAAGGCTTGGGACGCGGACGATGGCGAGGTCTTCTGGGACACCGAACTGGGTAGGGGACGTCCCGGGTGGTCGATCGAATGCTCGGCCATGTCGATGAAGTACCTGGGCGAGAGCTTTGACATACACACGGGCGGGATCGACAACAGGTTCCCGCACCATGAGAACGAAATCGCCCAGTCGGAGGCCGCGACCGGCCGGAGGTTTGTGAAGTACTGGCTGCACAGCGAGTTCCTCGGCGCTTCTGGGGAAGAGATGCACAAGTCGCTGGGCAATATCGTCACATTGCGGGACCTCCTGAGCCAGGGCTGGGACGCCGCGAGTGTCAGGTTCTTCCTCGTCTCATCGCATTACAGGGAGCCGGCGGACCTCAACAGCTCCAGCCTAAGGCAGGCGGACGCAGGGAGGAGGCGCATCCAGGACTTGGTCTGGCGGCTCAAGGGGTCCATTTCTCCAAAGGGCTCGCCGCGTGTCGCCGGCCTGGCGGCCAAGCTCACCAGAGAGTTCGAGAGGGCAATGGACGAGGACCTGAACACGCCAGGGGGGATCGCAGCTGTCTTCAGGTTCGTCAAAGAGGCGAACTCGATGGCCGACAGCGGCACGGTAGGACGGGCCCAAGCGGAGGTGCTCCTGAGAGCCATCCAGAGGGTTGACAGCGTCCTCGGTGTACTAACGTTCGATGAAGGGGCAGGCCTCGGGCCAGAGCTGCTGGAACTGATTTCAAAGCGCGACGAGGCAAGGAAGAAGCGGGACTTCGCCACTGCAGACCAGATCAGGGGCCAGCTGCTTGCGAGGGGAGTCGTAATCGAGGACAGCCCCACAGGGACCGTCTGGAAACGGCGACCCGCTGGTTAACGCTCGGTAGCCACAAGCTCAAAATCAGTAAATCGCCCGTTATTATGGAGCTTCCCGACCTCACAAGGTGAGATGGGGGCGACCCTCGAGGCGCGTCCGCCGCGTGCTGACGAATTCCGGGCCTCTTCGATAAGGAGGCCGCTGACGCTGCGGAAGGGAGACCTCAGGCTCTCCCTCGAACCCGACGGGACAGTCAGGTTCCTGCAATCACTCAGGGAGGGGAGGCTCCTCTTCGGAAGGGAACAGCTGCAGTTCTACAAGGCGCAATCGGGGATACTCATGCGCGGCCAGCGGCCTGACTGGACGGTCAGGTTGACCCATTCCATCGCTTCCTTATCCGCGAGCATCTTCCAATCGGTCGAGGCCTCGCAGAGGCTACGATTGCTTCCACCTCCAGCCGAAGGCTATGCCCGGACCCTGGTTGTAAGGAACATTGGAAGTGCGCCAGTCAAGGTCAGGCTCATCAGCCTCCAGGACCCCACTGCCGCCCACTTCCGGGAGAAGAATTACGATTGGGGCGCTCTCGGTGTGAACGCCTTCAACAGGTCGAGCCACATCGCCATGGATGAGGTGGCCGACTCTCCGGCTGCACGTGTTGTCGGCGCGAAGCCCCAGCCCAAGCTCTTCCACATGACCAGCGACCCTGTGAAGGCGGCCGAGCTGCTTCAGGCCGGCGAGCTCTCGGAGCCCACGGCGGGGATGTCCGGCCAGGTTCTTGTCCTGGCTGAATACGAGTTCGACCTCCCGGTGGGCGGGAGCTCGGAGCTGAATCTTTTGTCTCTGTACGACCCGACCAGACTAGAGGGTGCGTTATCTGGATTTGAGGCGCTCTCGACATCCTTTGACACGAGCGAGGGAGTATCGTTCTCTGCCACGACCTCCTCTCCTGCTGTGACCGCCGCTGCCAGCTGGGCCAAGTCCGCTCTTGAAGGCGTCGAGTACGAAGCCGACGCGCTAGACAGGTATGAGGCTGTGCGCGGCGTCGCATTCGTCGACCCGAGGGCCGCAAGGTCAATAGTCGAGCGGGCGAGGGCGAGCGTCACCCGGTCGGGTTCTCTGGGACACTCGGCCGACCAATCGAGGCCCGGGCTGCTTGACACCGCGGTCTTCCTCGAGGGGACTTGTCTACTCGCCCTCTTGTCACCCGAAAAGAAGTATGCCCGGTCGCTGTATACCCTGGTGAAGAAACTCATTGGCTGCCTCATGTCCTCCTCATCGGACGGGGTGGTGCGGACCGACCCCTCCCTTCCCCAGGGCTGGAGGCGAAAGCTCGGAAGAGGGCACCCGACCGGCGAGATTCCCGAGGTGTCACTATCGGTAGCGAGCGCACTCTACTACGCGGCTTGCCTCGCGTCGCGCCTGGGCAAGGGAGTGGAGTCAGCCCGGTGGGCGGAGAGGTCGAAGCTGGTGACCGAGTCCGTGAAGACGAGGATGCTCGATGAGCGCGGGTACCTCGCGCTCTGCTTCGACGGGGGGAAGCTGCGTTCCGAAGAGACGGTCGACCAGGCGGTGGCCTGTTACAGGGCCATGCCCGGCAGCGCGGTGGCGTCTTCGGAGATACACCGGCTGTTGGAGAAGGACTTCGAGAGTGGCTGGGGTCCTAGGACTGTGCCCACCACCAACCGGATCTACTTCAACGCGACTTACGGGGAAGGCCAGCTGGGCGGCTACTGGACGAGGGCAGCGCTTGCGCACGCGGTTCTGGCCTACAGGGCGGGGCTCGCTGGGATCGGGAGCATCGAGCTCGAGGCGATTGCCAGGCTTCCGTCAGCGGAGGCGGTCAAGCTGGGTGGAGCACCCGGGGAGTTCCCATACTGGGTAGACCTTCTGAGGAGGGAGGCCCACGGCCCGGGGAGCGACCCGGTAGCCGCGTCCAGGTTCCTGGAGGCGCTGGTCTGCGGTGAGCTGGGGCTCAGCGTCGGCTCGACCGGATTGTCCTTCAACCCCAGCCCGACGTCGCGGCTGAAATGGCTGCTGCTGGCTGGCGTCAACCTGGGGAAGAGGACGTCAGTCTTCGTGGGGAGGGGGCATGGGCGGGCCTACGCCTTCGCCGCAGCTGAAGCTCGAATCGAGAGCGGGTGGAAGTTCTCGGGCGCCGAGGCGGCCGAATCTCATGACGCCCGGCTCTCGGCCGTGTCTTTCTTCGGGCCAGGCCAGACTGTGTGCGTCGGAAACGGGTCCGAGGGAACCGTCCGGAGCGCCGTCTCGTTCAGGCCGCGCGACCCCGCGCTTGCGAAGCACCTGAGCGTGGAGCTCCAAGAGCTGGAAACTTCGACCGGATCCTGGAAGAAGGTTTCAACAGTCAGAGTCCTGTCGTCGATGTCCATCGAAGCGGTGCTGGGCCCGCACGAGTGGAGAGCCTTCAGGGTCTCGGCAAGCTATTAATCGGCCGTTGAGGATGGCGCTCCATCTTGGGGCGCGCCCGAGTCACCGCGAACGGAGGCATACAGGTCGACCTGGCAGGCACGAGGTACCTGCTCGACCCGTCGGGCCCTTCTCGGGCGGACTACGCGTTCGTCTCACACGCGCACGTCGACCATATGCACAAGCCATCCAAAGAGGAGAAGGTGATATCCTCCGAAGAGACGAGGGAGCTCGCAGCCGTCCGCGGATTCAACCTTGGCGAGACCATCCAGGATGTCGAGGGCGTCGAGCTTCTGGATTCTGGCCACATTCTCGGTTCCAGGGCGATCAGGATACAGGAGGAGGTCTTCTACACTGGCGACGCCTCGGGGCGGGAGAGGGCCTTCCTAGGAAGGTGCAAGACCAAACGCGCTAGGCTTCTTGTCATGGAGACCACCTACGGCAGTCCCGAGTATGTCTTCCCGCCAACCGCGAAGCTGGTCAGGGAGGTAAACGACCTGATCGGAGAGATTTACCACCGTGGCAGGCCGGTAGTTCTGATGGGCTACCCACTCGGCAAGGCGCAACTCCTCTCCTACTTCTTCTCCAGCTGGGGACCGCTATTCCTCCACGAGAGGGTCGCGGAGATGAACGAGGTCCACGCAAGGTACGGGGTCGGGCTGAAGGAGGGGAAGAGGTTCAGCCCCGATGAAGACTCTGATTCACTTCCTCCGGGCCCCTGGCTGATGGTGGCGCCGATGTCTAGCGGTCGAAGCAGGTTGATGGCACACCTGAGGAAAAGATACGGTGCAGTGCTTTTCGCCTTCAGCGGCTGGGCGCTGCACGGGGGGTACGCGCGCTCACTAGGCGCGGACTTCGCCTTTCCCCTGAGCGACCACTGCGACTACCCCGAGCTGGTCAGGCTGGTCAAGGAGGTCTCTCCGGAGATGGTCTACACGACCCACGGCTTCACGCGAGAGTTCGCCAAGGAATTGAAGAAGATGGGATTCTCTGCGAGGACTCTCGAGTCCTACCAAAGCTCACTCCATGAATACTCCGGAAGCGACTGACCCCGTTAAATAGGCCTCGGGACGCTGCGGCGGGAGCACGCTAATGCAATCAGACGCGAGCGTTGCCAGGGGCGCGGCCGCCCTCTACGCGGCAAACATAATCACTCTTGCCCTCAACACCGTATTCCTCGTCCTCCTTACCAACTATGTCTCGCTCCCCGGGGTCGGGCTGGTCTCGCTCCTCAACGTGATCGTGGTGAGTGCGGCCACCGTTTCTGTGATGGCTCTGCCCCTCAGCGGGGCGGGAGTCACAACGACCCCGCCGGCGGTGACCCGGTTCATCTCGCAGTATCTCGGCGGAGAGGGTTCGGCGCGCCGGGTCTACCTGCTTTCTCTGGCCCTGTGCGCGGCGATCTCGGTGACCATTGCCACACTGCTGTCATACCACCCGGTCGCGGCCGTGGTGGCCGGCCCGCTGGAGACGAGCCCGGTCTTTTTCGCGGCGGTTGACTCTGTCGCCTACTCATTCGCACAGCTAGGGGGCTACTCGCTTCTGGGCGCAGGGAGGGCGACCTCCGCGGGCAAGCTTATGGTTGCCTCGAGCGTTCTCCGCTACCTTTTCGCGTCACTCCTCCTTGTGGGGGGATTCGGACCGTCCGGAGTCTTCATCGGCTTCGCGGTCGGCGATTCCTCCATGGCGCTGGTCGCCAACGGGTCATCCTTCCGGTTCGTGGAGCAGGCGAAGAGGACTGCGGCCAGCATGAGACCTGTTTTCGCGTACATGGCCTCGGTCTTCGTTGCCGCGCTGATCGGCCTTGGTGTCTCCCAGACCGACAAGCTCCTCGCGTTCTTCTCGCAGGGGCTCGGCAACCTCGCCCTCTACAACATCGCTTCAGTGGGAGCCGCTGTCGCCTCCTTCGCGCCCAACGCAGCGACCAACGTTCTGGTCCCAGCACTGAGCAGCTACGGGTCGGCTGACAAGAAGAGGGAGACCGTGAGAAGCTACACCCGCTACATTACCCTCACGGCTGCACCCATGGGCTTCGGCCTGGCCGCTGTATCTCCATTCCTTCTCCGGGTCTTCGGGGACGCGTACGTACCGGCCGCGCCGCTGATGGCCACAATATCGCTGTCGATCGCGCTCACAGCAGTCACCTCGGTATACTCCTCGATCCTCCTGGTCGAGGACAGGGCGCATCATTTCACGATAAGCAGTGTAGCTGCCTTGGGCGGCCTCGTAGCGGTCGCTCTCCTCGCCGTGCCGGAGGTGGGGCTCTTGGGCATAGCCCTCGGAAGGTCGGCGATGCTGTTCATCATGCTCGGCTTGGTCATCCTATTCGTCCGGAGGTCGGGGATGCTGGTGCTTGACTCTGGTGCGGTCACAAGATCGGTCGCAGCATCCGCGTTGATGGCCGTGTTCGTTTTTGCAGCCCTCGACTACTCCACAAAGACACTCGCTCTCAACAGAGCGGGGACGGTCGCCGCCACCTTAGTGATGATTCCAATCGGCCTGACTGTCTACCTCCTCGTGATGAAATGGCTGAAGGCATTCACCAGGGCCGACCTCGACTTCATCGAAACGTTGCTTCCCGACGGCCTTCACTGGCTGGCGAGGCTCGTTCGCAGGCTGGTCTAAGATACGTCCAGATAGACCGGCCGGCCGTCCAGGTCCTCCTCGGCCCAGTTGGCTCCTGCCACCTTTGTCTGCGAGATCGTGACCTCCCTGACCCTCACGAGGAAGGCGAGCTCTCCCCTCAGAGCATCCAGCATCCTCACCTCTTCTTCC
Source organism: Nitrososphaerales archaeon (assembly GCA_032906685.1). Taxonomy (GTDB): domain Archaea; phylum Thermoproteota; class Nitrososphaeria; order Nitrososphaerales; family Gagatemarchaeaceae; genus DASPPF01. The sequence goes on along the minus strand of JAJTZD010000021.1, from coordinate 1,312 downwards.
TCAAGCCCTGCTACGGACGCCTTCAACAGCACTGCGGTCGGGGAGTACCCGCGCTCCTTCCTGAGGGCTTGTAGTCTCCTCGCCACGTCCCTTGCCAGCCCCTCGGCGACCAGCTGCTCATCCCTTGCCTTGGCTATCGCGACGAAGACGCCCCGACGCTCCGAAATCTCGAAGCCTTCTGTCGGCTTCGTTTCTAGGTCGAAGACAGTGAGTGGCACCTCAAGGGTTCTTCCCCTTGCCTTCAGCTTGAGCGGCCTTCCTGACAGATAGGTCGAGAGCGCCTTCTGCCCGGTCAGAGACGGCAATGCCGTGAGAACCTGCTGTGTCCCCTCCTTGAACTGGGCTCCAACCCTCGCCTTGTTGGGAACCAGCCCAAACGAAGCCGGGAAGGAAGCCACCTGTGTTGTGAGCCTGACGTTCTTGACGTTACAGAGAGACGCAATCACTCGCTCAGCGGCCTTCCCTGGCTTCGACCTCGGCGCCAGGACGGTCACCTGTCGCAGGGGCCACCTCCTCTTCAGCCTGGCTCTGGTCCTCGCGGAGTTGCACGCCTCCTCGACTGTCAGCGCGAATTCGACCGCCCGCTCTGCCCCGCTGGCGTTCACCGGTGTTGCCCTCTCCTTGAACCGTTCAGTGAGCAGCGGCTCCCTCCACCTCCTCGGCCCTCCGAACGTCTGCTGGTAGAGGTACTCGGTCACGAAAGGCGCCACCGGATGCAGCATGATGTCGGCCCTGCGCAGGACGTGTCCGAGGACGGCGTAGATCGCGAGCCTCCTCTTCCTCTCCTTGGGGTCGTCCTTCCAGAGCTCTCCCCTCACGAGCCTGACGTAGGTCTGGCTCGCATGAGAGATGGTGAGCTCCTCCAGCGCCCTGCACGCTTCGTTGTACCGCGCCCGGTCGTAGGCCCTCTTCACCGTCTTCTCCGCCGACCCGAGTTTGACGAGCAGCCACCTGTCGACGGTTGTCAGCAGCCCGGTCTTCTTGGCCCACGCCAGCGTGTGCTTAGCCGGGTCGTACCCATCGAGGGGGCCGTTCTGCGCGAGATAGACGTGGACATGATAGAGGGTGTTCAGAACCTGGTACGGCCTGGCGGCCATCTCCGTGACGTCGAGGCTCAGAGGGTCCTCGGGTGCGCTCTTCCAAGTGAGATAGAACCGCGTCAGGTCCACGGAATAGCTCCTGAGGATATCCAAGCCCCAGATTGCGTTACCGAGGCTCTTGCTCATCTTCCTTCCCTGGTCGTCTAACACGTGGCCCTGGAACAGGAACGCCTTGTAGGGCGCCTGTGGCCTGCCCGTCATCAGGACGTTCA
>JAJTZD010000020.1:0-18033 GCA_032906685.1 Nitrososphaerales archaeon | reverse complement strand
TCGAAACGGAGAAGGAGATTGTCGTGTCCAGCGACCAGAAGGTCTACAACGTCGTTATGGACAAGGTCGGGAAGCTCAAACACGTCCAGGACACGAACACGATGGTGTCCCAATTCTCGAAGTCGAAGTAGGCGTCATCTCCACCACCCGTACTCCTTGGGCGCATCAGTTATCTCAACTGCCCTCCCGCCGTCGATTGTGACATCGTCTTCTATGCGAATCCCAAGCTTCCCCGTGAGGTAGGCGCCAGGCTCGACGGTGAAGAACATGTTCCTCCGCAGCTTCTCCTTCCCCCCCTCGACGATGTATGGCGCCTCGTGCACCTCAAGCCCAAGCCCGTGCCCAGTCCTGTGGGTGAAGTACTTCCCCAGCCCTGCGTTCTCCAGATGGTTCCTCGCAGCCGCGTCGACCCTCCCGACCTCGACTCCCTCCTTCGCAGCAGCGATCGCACGCTCTTCAGCAGCGAGCACCTCCGCATAAACCGACCCGACCTCCCTGGAATTGCCAAGACAGAAAGCCCTCGTGATGTCGGCGTAGTACCCTTCGAACGTCGATGAAGCGTCGATGATTATGCTCTCGCCCCTGCGAACCTTCTTTCCCGACGGGAGCCCGTGGGGATCTGCCGCCCTCGCCCCGGACTGAACGAGTAGGTCCAGGATTCCGGTGGCCCCCTGGGCGAAGATCGCATCGCTTGCCTTCCTCCCAATTTCTTGCTCTGTCATCCCCTCGCGAATCAGGGCTGGGAACTCTTCGCAGGCCCGGCTTAGAATTCTGGCCGACCTTCTCATGAGCCGCGCCTCCGCTTCATCCTTGACCTCCCTCAGCCCCTGGAGGACAGGTTCTGCGTCTTCGGCACGCAGGTCCGCATGCTCCTGCAGCCTGTGGAGGAACAGGAACGGGACCCTCCCCTCAACACCCCATCTTCCCCTCAACCTCAGCTCTCTGACAGCAACCTTGATCGCCCCGCTTGAGCCCTGCGAGTCCGTCCATTCGTGCACGGACAGCCTGACTGGGCAGCGCTTGTACGGGCCAGCCTCGAGCGAAGGAGCGACCAGGTTTGGCGTCCCGTCGGCCGGGACGAAGAGCAGGAATGGTCTTTCCAGAAGAAGTGAATTGACGCCAGTCAGGTACCTCATGTTAGGTCCGGGAGCGACTATCGCTCCGTCCAGTCCGCTCCTTCCCAACTCTTTCGTGAGCCGCCTCAGCCTCGCCACGTGGACGTCCTTTGTCGCCATCTGCAATTCCCACCTTAGGGGGATAGTTAATATGTTGTCACGCGTCCTTTGACGGCTGGTTTGGGTCTAAAGGAGACGCTTCTGCTAAGGGTTGCTAGGCGCTGGATTGCGGGTGTTGACTTGAAGTCGGCAATAGGTGACGCCCAGGAGGCGAACAAGAAGGGATTCGGCGTCCTAATCAACTTCCTGGGAGAGGAGATCAAAGACCAGACGAAAGCAGAACTGCAGGTCAAAGAGTACTTGGCGCTCCAGCAGGCAATCAGCGACAACGGAGTGAATGCTCGAGCTTCGGTTAAGTTGACGCAGTTCGGTCTCCTGACGGACGAGCGCGCAGCCGCGGAGAGGTTGGAGAAAGTCGCTGCGAACGCCGACAGGCTGAAACAGCCGCTCTGGGTGGACATGGAAGGGTCTTCCGTGGTCGAGGCAACGCTCAGAATCTACACCGAAACGCTAGCGAGGCACAAGCAGCTCGGAGTCGCCCTCCAGTCCTACATGCGGCGCAGCGAAGGCGACCTGAACATGCTCTTGGACAAGGGGGCGTGGGTGCGACTCGTCAAGGGGGCCTACAAGGAGCCCCGCGAAACAGTCTTCCCAACTAGGAGAGAGATTAACATGAACTTCGAGAAAGAACTGGAGATGCTCTTCGAACGCGGGGACCACTTTGCCGTGGCTACCCACGACTCCAAGCTGGTAGACAAAGCAAAGAAGTTCGCGGAGTCGAAACACGTTGACTTTGAGTTCGTGATGTTGAAGGGGATCAGGAACGAGCTGAAGGAAGAGTTGGTGAAGTCGGGCTACAAGGTCTCAGAGTATCTTCCCTACGGTGACCAGTGGATGGCGTACTCGAGGCGGAGGATGACCGAGCACCCGAGCAACGTCTGGTTGTTGCTAAGGTCACTGGTCTAGGCCCAGTATCATCGTCCCGGCCCAATATCATGATGTGTAATGCCTTGATAACAATATCAACTAGTCTAGACTCGTCTCGCGATATACCATTGAAAGCCCCTTTCATGCCTGAGGTCAGAAACAACATGGCCGAATTCACGACAGGACAAGTGTGGGGAGCCCTCAGGAAGGCTTGGAAGGGTTACCGAATCGCGAAGGTCCAGCATGACAACGCGCGCATGGTGGAGTACGCGACTCGAATCAGGACCCTTCAGAACCAGCTTGGAGTTCCTCAAGCAAGTTTCCCAGATTTGGGAATATAGAGGAGCAACCCTCCTCTTTTCTCTTTTTTCTCAGTTCGACTCTGAGAACTCTCTCTCGATCTCTTCGAGGACGCCGCCCACGACCTTGCGTTGGATGCCTAGGGAGGTCGAGATGTCCACGCTGCTCCCATGCTGCTCCTTCATTATGTAGTGAAGGACCTTCAATCTGTCCTGCTTGTCAAGGGAGGTGCTCGCCAGGGCCGCCTCTCTTAGCGCGAGGTTCCTCAGATAGAGCAGCACAGCCCGCTGCTCCTCAGTCTCCTTCAGCTTCCTGTCCACTTCGTTGATTATCTGCGCCAGTGGCCCCAGCTTGGCCGCCTCGTCGGGGTAGCGGAGCACTTCGTTGATCTTCGCAATCACTTGCGCGTTCTCCGAATCCAGCCCGGGCATTGCCCCGAATGAGAAGACCCTCGCCCTGAACAGGTTCGGCGCGAGGTCGACTGTCACTGAGATGCTCTTCTTCAGCAGGTACTCCTTTCTCTGGGGGCCCCTGGGACTGTCCTCAAAGACGCTCCCCACCAAGCCTGCATCCTCCATGCTGCCGAGGTGTTTGGCGACGAGCTGCTGGCTAACACCGAGCTCCTTCGACAGCTGGAGCTGGTAGTTTGGCTCCTGGCTGAGCCTCGCCATGATCCTCCTCCTGATCGGGTTCTCAACTTCCCCAAGTACGGAATCTAGCTCTGACTGACTCATGCTATGCACCTCCCCCTTCTAGGCGCGGTCGTTGCGTGGGTTATCACCCAGAAGTTGCTTAGTGGTTCGGCGTTCTATAAATAGGTTCTCGGCCGCTGTCGGGTTGTGAGTCCGGGTCGCCACGTTCACGAGGAGCTGACGTCCAAACAACTGTCATCGAGGACATGGCCAGATTTCGAGAAGCTCTTCGCCAGACATGGAGGCGTGTGGGGAGGCTGCTGGTGCATGTTCTTCCATTCTCCCGTTGGTTTCGACGCGAGTGCTTACGAGAAGAACAGGAGGGCAAAGAAGAGACTTGTGAGGGAAGGGAAGGCCCACGGGTCCCTCGTCTACTGCGCTGGAGAACCAGTCGGCTGGTGTCAGTTCGGTCCCAAGGAGGAGCTCCCACACATCGACAGGAAGCGCGGCTATGTGCAAACCGACGACGGTGCGTGGAGGATAACATGCCTCTTCATCGCGAGGGACCACAGACGCTCTGGGGTGGCCCGAGCTGCGGTCAGAGATTCGGTTGAGGCCATGAGGAAGATGGGAATCGCAAGCGTGGAGGCGTATCCAGTCGAGGGCACCAGGTCTGCAACACTCCTCTGGAGCGGGACTCCCAGCCTCTTCGAGGGTTTCGGCTTCGCCAAGGTCCGCAAACTCGGGAAGACGAGCTGGATATACTCCCTCGCGCTCCGATAATCCCAGCATTTCTTAATAGCCGTAGGGAGACGCAAGGGGCCTATTGACACTCAGCAGGGTCGCTCTCTTCGAGCACGGCGCAGTCGCGAGCGAGCAGCCTCTCGCGTCGTTGGCTGGCTATGAGGCCCTGCGCAAGGGCGGCAACGCCTCCGACGCTGTAGCCGCCACTGCCTTCGCCCTCGCCGTGACTTTTCATCCCGCCGGAGGATTGGGCGGCGACTTCTTCGCTCTAGTCCACGAAGGGAAGACTGGCAAGGTCCGCTGCCTAAACTCGAGCGGCTGGGCGCCTTCGGGGCTGACTGCTGACCTCATCAGTTCCATGGGCGAGAAGAGTGTCCCACTCTTCGGTCCCTGCTCCGTCGTTGTTCCGGGCTTTGTGGCTGGCGTCCTGTCTTTGCAGCGGAGGTTCGGCAGGCTCGAGCTGAAGGAACTGCTGTCGCCTGCCCTCGGCTACGCTCGCGACGGGTTCCCTGCGGGCGAGGGCATCTGCCGGTCAATCGGCGGCACCTTCGACTCACTGCCGCCCGCGGCCAAGAGAATCTTTGCGCCGAAGGGGAGGTCTCCAACGCCAGGCGAATGGATCAAGCAAGAGAAGCTGGCTCGGGTCATCGAGGATGTCGTCGAGGATGGCTCGGACGCGTTCTACAAGGGGTGGCCGGCCGAAAGGATTGCCGAGAAGCTCACGGAGCTTGGAGTTCCAACCAGCAAGGGCGACCTTGACTTTGCACCTGAGTGGGTGGAGCCGCTGACCCTGGACTACAACGGCACTACCATCCACGAAATCCCGCCGAACAGCATGGGCGCGACAAGCCTGCTGATGCTCAAGTTCCTCGCCGACAAGGGGCTTGGGCGGACTGGGCCGCTCTCGCGGGAGAGGGTCGAGGCGACGATGGACGCGGCGGAGCTGGCTTACGGCAGAAAGGACACGATGCTCGGAGACCCTCGGTTCAGCCGAATCGACATGGAGCAGTTCATGCAGGTGGGAGGCGTGCAACGGGTCTCGGGCGTACGCAAGCCACGAGGGGGAGACACAACAGCCTTCACAGTTGCCGACGTGGAGGGGAACGTCATCGCTGCGATTCAGAGCCTCTACCACCACTTCGGCTCGCGAGTCTTCGTCGAGGATTGCGGCATCATGCTGAGCAACAGGGGCGCGGGCTTCAGCATGTCTGGGCCGAACAAGGTGGAACCGAGGAAACGGCCTCTGCACACTCTCTCTTCCCTGCTCATGCAGATGGGAGGAAGCGCTCCGATGGCAATCTGCGCGAGCGGGGGCGACTACAGGCCGATGCAGCACGCGCTTTTCGTCACGAACATCGTCGACTACTCGATGTCGCTTGAGCAGTCGATCGACTTCCCTAGGTTCCTCTGGAGCGGTGGCAGGTCCCTAATTGCCGAAGCAGGGTACCCCGTCCACGGGCTGGACCGCTACGATGTCGAGGCGCTCCCGCATCCAGGCAGGACAGGCGTCTGCCAAGGCGTTCAGGTGTTGGAGCGTTCCAGGAAGGCAGTCTGCGACGTGAGGGGCGACGGCATCCCAGCTGGCTACTAGTGGCCGGCTGGCCTCACGGAAACCGGATACTCTGTCGTATCGTTCTGCCCTGATCTTGCCTCACCGCGGCTCACTGCGCGACTCGCAGCTGCCCGTACTGCATGAAGATGTGGATGGTGCAGAAGATGTTGCAGTAGATCCTGAATGTGCCCACCTGGTCTGCGACGAACGTAACGTCGAGGACTTGGCCTGGCCTGACAGTCACGAGGCTGCTGTCGTAATAGTGGCTCACTTGGAAACCGTGCGTCTGAAAGTCCGTGTTGCAGACGACAATGTGCACCGTCGAGCCCACTGTCACATTGATCACCGGCCAAGGCTTGTCGGGGCTGGCCCCGTGAGAGATGCTATCGTTGTACCCGAGATTGCTTGCTACTATCAAGAAGCCATCGGCGGGTCTCACGCAGCCCGGGGGAAGTTGGCTGCCCGTTGTCGTGGTTGTCCCGCCTCTGCTCAAGAGGTACAGGGCTGACACCAGTGCAGCACCTGCGATGACCACGACAACCAACACAACACCGATGAGCGTTCTCCCGGCCAACCGCATGTCCTTAGCCCCTCCTAGCCGTGCAGTAGCGCTGCGAGATAAAGGCAGGTAAACCCGAGAAGGAAGGCGAGGGCAGTCTTCACTGCGTCGCCCTTCACACCCTCGTAGAGCGGTCGTGTCAGCCTGAATGCTGCGTAGAGAGAAGTGCCCAGGCCGAAGGCGAAGACGTACGTCAGGTCTATTCCTTGGAAAGCGAGGACCAGGTAGTAACCCACCCCAGCGCCGATTATCCCCGGAATCGCGAAAGCAAGCATAAGGAGAGTCAGGTCACCGAGGCGACCTGCTGCCCTTTTCGGTTGTTCCCTCGAGTAGACCCAGTAAGCCGCACCGACCATCATGGGCTCGAGCAGCTTGTGAAGGAAGAATGCCAAGGCCTGAGTGAGTCCGCCGAACGCGTCGAGGAGATTCAGGCTGGGTGTTGTGGCCGCAGTGGCTGCGATGCCGGCTCCCTCTCCGAACCCGTGCATCCCAACTGCCAGCGCGATGAGGAGAGGGATAGCGAAGCCGAGCCGGATGCCAGGCGAATCCGCTGTGAATGCCCTCCTGTCGAGAGCGAAGAAAAGAACAAGCCCAGCGGCGAAGACGACCCAGAGGAGCAGATGGGCAACCCCTCCCGAGAACCCTTCGTCGAGTCCGAGAATGCTAGCGTCGCCGATGGTGTCGATGAAGAACCAGAAGTAAAGCCCGATACCGAAAGCCGCGAGGTAGCGCGCATCGACGAAGCGTGCAGCCCCCGAGACCGCAATCAGGCCGAGCAGAGTCGGGAACAAGAAGACCGCCAGAGCTGCCCCGAAGGACAAAGCGAAGCCTATCATTCTCTGAAACGCTCCACTCGAGGCGCATATACCGTTTTCTGCCCTTTGCCCCGCCCATCCGCAATCACAGCCCTCGCTTCTCCATCGTAACCAGAAAGCGGTTCAACCACCAAGCCCCCACTGCAATGTTCATGAATCCCATCGCAATCAGCATTCCGACTCCGGTCGCACCCTGCTGACTCGCGGGATAAGATACGTAGATGGTGTTGACGTCGAAGATCATGTATCCACCGAAGATCATCATCGCCGCCCCAGCGAGCACGAAGAGATAGATTCTCTTGTTCTGTCCCGCGTACCTCGACCCACCCACTATCAGCGTGCCAGTGAAAACGAACAACGCATGTTCAAGGATATGGACGGCCTCGTTCTCCGTTGCCATGTCAAAGTAATAGGGAATGTGCCAGAAGACGAATACAGCGGCAGCGAGCAAGAGGAGCAATGTTCCATACTTCTGCAGGAGGCCGTTCAGGCTCCGCAGCAAAGTTCTGACGAGGGGGCGGGACGTTGACGAGACGGCGAGCAACCTCTCAATCGAGTACGCCACCAGCACTCCGGCCAGAACCAGGCCGATATGCTGGATGTTCATGTGGAACACAAGGTTCGAGTCAGCGTAGCTGTCGACCGGCGGATACGCTGCCAAGCCGGCTATCATCGAGAAGGCTAGGGTCAGAAGAGCAGCGGCCGATTCCGTGGCCCTCAGCTTGCGTCTTGCCAATTCGCCTGAGAGAACCATAGCAGTCATGCCAAAGTGCCGGGATGATGAAAACGGGGGGTTAAGTGCGGGGTTCCCCTATCGCGCAGGACGCTCTCTTGATTGTAGCTGCCATCACGATCGGACTCGCGAGGAGAAGCGGGAGACTGATTGACACGAAGAGTAACTGATACGGTGCCAGAGTGATAGCAAGGGTGGTTGCACCCAGCCCCCCAATTGCTCCTGCCAAGAAGAATCCTGCACAGGTGGGGCATCCGGTGAAGAGACCTACCAGTACCCCGATTGAACCCAGCCACTTGCCGCCCGTCCTGACCGGCCTTCCCCTAACGGCATGCGCAGCAACCGTGACGTTGAGGCCGACAAGGATTGGAACCAAGACGGCGAACAGAGCGCTCAGGGGGACCAGCTGGAGTGCGATGTGGGCCTGTGGGGCAAGGTAGACTACTAGGGAGGGGACCGTACCAGGGGCGCCGCAGCACGCAACAGCAGTCCAGCTGGTCGCTGACGCCCCGTAGGCGACTCCGAAGTCCACGCCGGGTTGGTAGACAATAACGCTGGAGACGAGAGCATAGACGAGGCCGTAGGCGACCGCAGCGATGGAGCCTATGCGGAGACTCGACCTCGAGGATAGCGCTTCCGAGAGAATCAGTAGACCAGATGGCGACTCGCGCCTTGAGCGTACCCCCAGCAACACTCGGTAGAGGAGGTACACCCCAACGAAGAGGCTGACCATCGCCAGGGCTTGCCCGGCGTAGAATTGAGCGACGAGCCCGAGGATTGTCATCCTGTCGACGAAGGCAAGTGACTCCTGCAGGTAGTACCAGCCCAGCGAATTCATGATGATAGAACCACCGCCTAGGATGACGGCTAGGGTGCCGAGCGCCAGAGGGAGGCCAGTGATGGAAGTGAGTTGTACCCTCATCGGTTCTGCGCCGTCTCCGCCGAGCTGCCTTAAATCGATTCCCCGCCGAATCGAAGATGTTAACGTGTTATGCTATTTAATGCGATGACCTGATTCCCAAATCCAAGAACCATCGCAGCGACGTTCCGAGTTGTCGCTCCCCGTCGACCGCAGTGCCCCCAATGCCATCCTTCTGTGATTACCAATTTTGAGAAACGTGCTGCTGCCTTGTAGCCACTGCTAATGGCGCCAGCCGCAGGAGGAAGGGGGAAGTGGGTCCACAACCTTCGGCGAAGCCGGGTCAATCATCTTGGATGGACCGTCTCCACAACCGCAAGCTCCTGCTTTGGTGGAGCGTTGCGTGGGGCGTTGGAATAATGGCCTTGGCTCCGGTCGTCAACTATCTCACCCCGTTTCTGAACCCGTCGTATGCTAACCAGTGGACCCCAGACATCTACTGGAGGCTTGTCATGTACTGGCACGGCGGGATTTTCATCCCCTGGATAACGGTCCTCGCGGTACTGGCATGCACGACCTTCAAACTGGACGAAATGCCCGGAAGATCGGGGAAGCTGGTCAAGGAATCAGTATTCTTCGGCGGGTTCATCGCAGTTCCCATCGCAGGAATCGGGGGACTCTTCGATGTCTACGACCAGTTCGCGCTCGGCGTCCCGCTCAGGACGCAGATACTCGCCTTCCTGATAGCCGATGAGGTGGCCATCGCTCTGATCATCGCAATGGTAAACTTCCCGAGAGTTTCAGGGAAGGGCTACGTCAAGATGGGGCTGCCCTATTACACCATCCTCCTGGGGGTGATAGGCGCAGCGTTTGCCGTTGTCATGGGCCACATGGGGGGATGGATCTCGTGGTTCGGCCCTAGCCCGCCGTTGTTCAATAACTACATCAACGCCACGATGTATCCCGTTCTGAATTACTACAACAGCACGGCCGTCATCGTGTTCACCCAGAGTGTGGTGGGAGGGCACCGCATCTGATGCTGATAGCCCTGATGTCGGGCGTGGTCGGTCTCGTGGGCTCTTCGCTGGGGTACTACGGGAATTGGTCAAAGGCTCAGAGGGCGGTCGCGCGGTTCGGCTACGCCGTCATGTTGCTCGCGCTGCTCACGGCCATCTGGATTTACGTTGTCTCTGGGGCGAGCAACTTCGTTGTTCCTTCGTTCTTTGTTTCGGGTCCCGACGGGATTAATGGCGTCGCCGGCGATGACTTGATCACAGGTACAGTTGGGCTCGGGGCCTTGTTCGTGCTGATCGGTCTGGTCATGCATGCTTCTAAGACCTCCACAGCGGAAGGAAAGTCCATGCTCAGAGATCCGTTGATCCTCTCACTCGTCACCGCTTGGGTACTAATCTACCTGGTCATTCCCGCAACGGGATTCTACATCAACTTCAACGAAGCGTACTTCAAGGGAACTGGTCTGAGTTTCGACGAGGCCTTCAGCAGATACCACCAGGACTTCGGTTTCTTCCTCCTTCCCGCACTGGTGACATTCGTCCTCGCCCTGAACTCGGTCGGTATCTCGGGTGCTGCCAGAAGGTCTGCAGGTTACCTGCTTCTGTTGGGGGAGATATCGGCGTTTGTGTTCGGCGAGGCATACGCATTGGTAACGAACAGCACTGTCGCATTGTACCTAGGAGTGATAGGAGGAATGCTCATCGGTGTGGGCTTTCTGGTAGGATTGAGGTATTTGATGACCGTTACCACGATTACTCCGGTAGCTTTGGGACACGAGATTACGCAGCAAACCTGAACCCTCTCCTCTAGGTAGCAGCAGCTCCCTTCATGGGTCTCCTCAGTCTCTCCAGTGCCTGATAGGCCTTCACCGAGTCCTTCTCATGGACTTCGATGACTATGGACGGTGGAGGGCCATAACCAAAGTGAAAAAGGATGGCCACGTCATTGAGAGCGAGCTCGCTCGCCAGGAAGAGAAACTAACGGGCCCGGTGGGATTTGTCAACTGTCCTTGACACTATTTCGGGCCTGAACGGGGTAAGGTCGTGGTGTCGAGCACCTCTAGATTTGAACCCGCGGCCTTGTCTGAATCCTAATCTCACCCCTGGGAATCCCCGCAATCAATGTAACGGCGCGGGTTCGAATCCCGGCCGGGGCAAACCTTTCGATTCTCGCCCTCTTCCGTAGGTTCGAATCCCTTCCGGCCCATCCCCACTTCAACCATACGCCACGGCGTTCCTTGAAGGTCGTAGCGCGACTTCAAGTACCGTAGACATCTATCTCAGGCAGGTCAGGGAACGGCAGGTTGTACTTCCCCAGCTTCCTCTTCACGTCCATGATGGTGGACCTCCATGCCTGCCTCTTTTCGTCCAAGGTCAGGACCCCAAGGCCAGCGTCGCGAGCCATCCCCTCCATCTTCCTGTGCACCTCCATGAAGCCATCGGGCAGCTCCCAGAACTCGTGGGGCGGTTCGAAGAGCACCATCGACAGATAGACGAACCCGTGCCTCAGCCGCTTCGGGATCAGCGCCCTCTCCTCCTCCGTGAGCGAGGGGATGGCGTTCTCGAGGACACGCCAGGTGTAAGCCAGGTGCCTCGATTCGTCCATGGTCATGTGACCGAGCGCGTCCTTGAAGGCGGGGTGCTCCGCCCTCTCCTTCATCTCGTGGAAGAGCTTGGAGGCGCACGCCTCGCCCATCATGAACGAGGTGAAGATGAGCGGGAACCTGTACTTCGAGAAGGAGGCCACGTACCCCTTCCAGTACCTCCCCCCGTTGTAGTAGACCCACTGCACGTTGTTCAGTGCCTTCGCGTCCGCGTCGTCCCTGGGCTTCCGGCCCTTCAAGAAGTACGGGCAGAGCCTGTTGCAGGCCCGCATGTAGCATTCGTCGTGCCTGCACTCGTCGGTCACGATCGTCCCTGTCATCTTCTGGGTGAAGTTGGGGTAGTGGTTCTCGGTGAGGTAGACCAGCGCCTTGGAGAACGAGGCAGCCGCGTTGTTCTCGAAGTTGGCCAGCACCGCCCACCAGTAGGCCATCGCCGTCTTCTGGGCGTGGTCGTAGGCGGAGGGGTCGAGAGAGTCCCAGTCTATCGACGCGGGGTCCCAGTGCTCGCGCTTGGCGCGGGCGTAAAGGAGCTCGAGCTCCCTGTCGTCGTCGTACCAGTTGAATGGGTAGGCGTTGGGCTGGGGGATGTCTGGCGGTGTCTCGGTGGCCACTAGTGAATCACCAGCCGCCGTGATTGGCCCAGGCGATTAAGGATTACGGTTTCCATTGTTGCAGCTCCAATGGCTGACTAGTGGACATGGGAGACCCCTACCGAGCAGGATAAATAACGCGCCCCATCATCGTGATGAGCGACGCCACGATGTACATGGTGAAGCTGGAGGTGGACAGGGTGGAAGGGGTCGTCAGAGCGCGAATAAGGGAAGAAGAACGGACCGCACCAGACGAATTCACTACTCTGGCGGTACAGTTCCCCTGGTCTGGTCCCACAGAGGACGAGGATCTCGACGATTGTGCTAAAGACCTAGAGGATCTAGTCGCCGCAACCTCGCTCGTCAATCCGGAGAGGAGAATCGACTACTCAATCTTCAGGAGGATGGGTGCGTTCGGTGGCAAGAGGAGCCGCAAGAAATGAACCAGACCACCTCCGTCCTCTGGTACACCTACAGGCAGTTCGAGAAGCTCAGCGGCGAGTACGTCAGGGCCCGCCCCGAGATGCAGGCGAAGGAGTTCGTCTCCATGTTCAGGGGGTTCACCTCGCACAGGACGGTCCGCGAGGTCATAGCGGACGCCTCGCAAAAAGCGCGTGGGGCCGAGGCTGGCGGGAATCATGATTCCCGGAGCGCAGGGGCCGTGCAGTTTTTCCCGACGAGCCCGATGGCCGATTTCTCCGGCGCGGCATTGAAGGCGCTGTTCCGTTCCATGAGGGCGAAGGCGAAGCCGATCTCCAAGAGGAGCATCCCGTCCGTCCTCGGCTGCGTCGGGCAGGAGAACTTCGAGTCAGAGCGCGAGAGGAACGGGTGGGCGAGGCTCCGCTACGTCATCGAGAAAGGCACGAAGATCGAGTGCCCCCTTCCCCATCCTTTCAACAGCGGCGGGTGCGAGAGCGACGAGCATGTCGAGTACCCGTTCGCAGTCGAGATCGCCGTCTTCGACAGGAAGGGGGGCGGCGCGAACGACGGCGCTGAAGATGGAGATGAAGACGGGGAAGGGCTGAAGGTCAACCAGTGCGTGAACTTCAGCGCCTCCAGGGAGGACGTCTTCTCCCGGATCTTCGACGTGAAGTACAGGCTCGGGCGCGTGGGGATAATGGAGGACTCCCCCGTGACGGTGGTGGTGCAACTCGTCTGCCCCGTGCTCGGGTGGCTCGACTACGGCAAGACAGGGCTGGGGGAGAAGGAGGGCATCGAATCGGGGGGCGACAGCATCGGCTCCGTGATGAAGAAGGCGTTCGACAGGGTCCTCCCAATCCCAAGGATGCCCAGGCTATACCGCACTGCGCCGCCGCCGAAGCCCATCTCCTGGATACCCCACGGAAAGCTAGGCGACCCTCGGTACGAGATGGAGCTCGGCGAGTTCGCATCGGAGCTCAAGCGCATCGACTCCCAGAGGTCAGAGAGGATCAGGCCCTCGGGAAGGGGGTGGTGCTACATCCTCGAAGGGCTGGGAAAGTGCGACAAAGGGCAGTTCGGCACGGTCCAGAACGCGATCAACGACTGCAGGAAGCTCGGAATCCTCCCGATCATAGACTTCGTTGCCGAGGACCAGGACGAGACGAGGCACTTCCACGGCCTGACGCAGGTAGCCGACCCGGTCAGGGCCTTGCTCGACCTCAAGGAGCAGGTGGCCGAGACCCTCGACGCCCTCGCCTCCCTGACGACGGATTACTGGGACGGGGAGAAGTACTACCTCATGATGGTGGTCGAGAAGGGGGACATACTCAACCTCTTCAAGCCTGTCTGCGAGCAGTACAAGGTTCCCATAATCTCCTCCAAGGGCTGGTATCCCATAGCCCTGAGGGCGCAGGTTGCAATCCTCGCCCAGAGGGCCGAGCAAAGTGGATTGAAACCCGTGGTTCTCCTCTTCTACGACCACGACCCCGGAGGCCTCAAGATCTCGGACAGGTTTAGGAAGAACCTGGAGGACTGCGAGGGGGGACTGGATGGAGCCCGGACAAACTGATAATCGACAGGTTCGGCCTCAATGCGGATGCCATCGAGAAGCACAGTCTGACTTGGATTGAGAACCCGAAGTCGAGCTCTGGCAGGGAGGTCCTCGACCCCGATTACATCGCGAAGTTCGGTAGGAGGAAGTGCGAGGCGAACGCGCTCTTCAGGAACGACGAGACCCTCCGGGCTGGAAGGGAGATGTGCAGGCGGGCGATAGAGAAGTACCTGGGGAAGGACGCGCTCCAGTGGCTGGCGAAGAAGGAGGAGAGGACGAGGAGCGGCCGGCTGGCGAGCGTGTACGAAGGCGGAGTCTGGAAGAGCCTCGACGAGGAGATACTGAAGATCGTCGACGTCCTGAAGGAAGAAGAAGGCAGCGGCGGAAGCGAACGCGGAGGACTCCCGACAGGAGACGAGGAGGGGCCGGTGGACGTTCCCGTCGACGGCACGCGCTACGGAAGATGCCCGTCGTGCGGCAAGAAGTTCAGTTACAGCTATCCGCGCGACGTAGGGAGGCTCGTGAGGTGCAGGTCGTGCCACACAGCCATGAGGCTGACCCACTGACCGACTTGGGAGGGCGTGCGCTGGTAGGAAGCAAGCGCACCGGAAGAAGACCAATACAGGGAGCTAGGCGGGGGGGGCGCATCTTCTGCGACCCATCGAGACCGCGATTGCTCTGTCGATGAATGCCAAGGCATGGAAGTAGCGGGAGAGGCTCGGAGTCTTCGGGCGCGCGTGGGCCGAGAGGCTGGGCTGCGTCGAACCGATGAACGACTTTGCAACAAACTCTTGGGTTGTGATGGATGACTCCCTATCGACCTCCCGCATCCGGCATGCTTTAAAAATGACAATCATGACAAAAATGACATGGGCTATAAGACATGTGCGATTTGCGGTCTCAAAGTCTATCCTGGAGAAGGCGTGTATTATGGCGGCAGACTGATTCATCGAACTTGCCGTGGCATAGCCAAGATCCAACGCTACAAACTTAACCAGTGATTAGATTTTGCAAAATGACAATCATGACAAAAACGACAATCTGAACCCGTTCTCTCCGCAGCAGCCGGCCCAGCCTGAGTATTTCGCAGACAGGAAAGAGGAGCTGGATGATTTCAGGCGCATGGCGCTCAACTCCGCGAGGCTAAGGATTCCCGCGCCGGAGAACTACGCGATAGTCGGAACGTGGGGGCAAGGCAAGACATCGATGCTTTACAAGTTCAGGCAGATGATCATCGAAGACCTCCAGAAGGAGATAAAGTGCGTCTGCATCTATTTCCCTTTGTCTCCCGAGTCGACCCGAAGCTGGGAGACGTTCACTTTGCACTTCCTTCAGGACGTCCCGTCCACGCTGATGTCCACCAAGAGCATCAAGCAGAAGATCAGGAACGAGATCGGCAGATGGGAGATGAACCTGAATCTGGGAGTGGTGGAGGCAAAGAGGAAGAAGACACAGCGGACGCTCAGGATGGTGGACGCCCTAGAGTCGCTCTGGGAGGAGCACCTCGCACCGGCTGGAACCCAAGTCGCGTTCATCATGCTCGATGACTTGCACCTGTTCCCTCTGCAGAGCGAGGAGAACGCGTTTCTGACATTGCGGACAACCTTCCAAGAGCTTGTCAATCGCAAGTGCAACTATTCGTTGGTCGTCACAGCTCCCACGCTTCTGTTCACGGACATCGCGGAGGTCGCCGAGCCCCTCGGCAGATTCTTCAAACAAGTAGAATTGAGGATGTTCACGTTCGAAGACGCGAAGGAGGCCATCGAAAGACGCCTCGAATCCGCAGAAAGCAAGGTGACGGTGAGTGACGAAGCGATACGGTCGCTCGTTGAAAGGACGGGTGGGCACCCGTACCTGCTGGTGTTTGCGATGCACGAGCTGATAGACGGGCTTCGAGGATCGAGAACGGTCGAAAAGGGCTCGTTTGACAGGTGCTGGCCGCGAATAGAACAATCGCTCGGCAAGCAAATCTTCGCTCAGAAGTTCCAACACGCGTCGCCGACGGAGAGAAGGCTGTTGGTCGAAATAGCAAGAACAAGTTCGGCCCTGGTCTCGCCCGGTCAGTTCGGAAGCTTCAAGGGCGCGTCGCGGCTATTCTCGAGACTGGAGGAGGACGAACTGTTGATACGAAACGAGAGGGGGCGGTATAGGCTGTTCCATCCTCTTTTCTCTGAATATCTGAAGAAACAATGAGAGCCGATGGTTCTTCATTCGCAGAATCAACGCTTCGACGAAGCCGTTTGAATTCGCACTCCGCCGCGCATAGAGCTCCCCGGGTTCGACGCTCCCTCATCCGCGTCCTTCCTTAACCCCGGTGAAGCGGAAGGCGGCACGGACGTGCCCGTTACGATTGGCGAGCCGCGGCGGCTGCACTTTGCCTCACTGAGAGCCGCTCCGCGTTTTAAGGCGCCGGGGGCTCGCAAAGCATGACGAGCCTGAAAGACGAAGGAAGGGCCCCGCCGCGGTCGGGCGCCTCGTGGCCAAGCAGCCGGGATGCCGCCATGACCCGCTGCCCTACCTGCGGCTCTGACCCTGAGAGAGAGCTCGCTGCTCTAGCTCGCGATATTGCGTCCCTTTCTCAGCTGCAAAGCGAGCTATCAGAGATTCGAGAGACCTTATTCGGTCCTCCAGCACCCGGCTCTTCTCGGCCTGCACCCGGTACCTCTGGTACTCGCCAGAGAGGTACGGCTCCACGAGCAAGTATTGCTCCCTGAAGTGCTCCGGGTAGGCCCAAGGGGACTTGTCGTAGCCCAGCGGGTCGATTCTGTGCCCGATGAAGAACTCAGCCACCGTCCCGTCCACGCCCGCGACCTTGCACGTGGTCTTGAACGTGTCCCGGAACTCGTGGCCGTGAATCCTGTATCGCCTGGCCCCCGGCGTCCGCCTCTGGGCACCAGTCCTGAACGACGCTTCCCTGATCATGTTCCCCACCAGCCTCTCGTACATGGGGCGCCGCTTGCTGCTCACGAAGATGGGGTCGGAGGCGTCCCCCCGCACGGCCACCTCGCCCCCCACGACCTCGCGTCTCACGTTCAGCCAGTCCCTGAGGTACTGGAGCCCCTTGGGCGGCAGGAAGTTGTAGTACCTGGTCATCGTCTTCGGCCTCGTCAGGTTTATCCTCACCGGCCCCCTCTCCACGTCCCAGTCCTCGGGCCTCTCGCCGAGCTCCTTCACCAGCTGCGGGTAGGCATAGACGTTGAACTGCGTGGCCAGAGTGCTTTCGTCCATCCCCATGTAGAGCAGGACGGCCATTATCGCCTTGTCCCTCACGGGCACGTGGCCGTCGTTTATCATCCTCCACCACTCCTCGGGCCTGACGTACATCTCCCCCGAGGCGGGCGTGTCAAGCAGCATGTCCCTGCTGTAGACCACCTTCTCCCGAGGCAGGTCCGCCCTGTTCTTCCTGTAGAAGCCCCTGATGACCTTGGCGACCGAGCTCTTCGTCTCCCTGCTCGCCTTCCACGAATTCAGGAACTCCCCCATGAGGTCGACGTGATAGTACCTCCTCTCCTGGTCCTTGGCGCCCTTGTAGTCCTCCAGCGCCTCGGTGACGGAGCCGAAGTACCCCCTCTCCTTCAGCCACTTCTCGTAGCGGAAGAGCCTGTGCAGCCACGGGTCCTTGGTCTTCTCGCTCCCCAGCTTGGAGAGCATCCTCTGGACGGCAGGCACCCTCTCGAACTCCTCCAGCCCCGGCGTCCGCACGAGGCCCACCACCTCCGTCCTCAGCGCGCCGGTGTACTTCCTGAGCCGCCACAGCAGGGAGTCGACGTACTCCGTCCTCTTGCCCAGCCGTGCGGCTATCTCGCACCTGGTCAGCCCGGGGTTCTCCTTCACGAAGCTAATCATCTCCGCGTACATCGCCGGGTGGTGGAACTGCGCCCCCAGGCCCACCCTGGGCGGGAAGACGGGCTCCTTCACGTAGTACCAGCGGGCTACCTTCATCGCTCTTCAGGTCGTATATTCGGGCCCAGAATATAACGGAGGATGGTGAACGGGCCCGGTGGGATTTGAACCCACGACCTACAGCTCTCTCCCATGGATGTAGGAGGCTGCCGCGCTGTCCGTACTCCGCTCCCCTTTGGATCTGCGCTACGGGCCCAACCGAGAGCCGTCAGGAAGTGGGATATTACCTATTTCAGAGCTCTCCTACACCACGTCGAACTCCAGCTCCAGCTCCTTTCGTGAGTTCCTGAACCTGGGTTTCCCAAGCTTGATGGTGCCGACCAGAGACGTGTTCTCGACGTGTCTCTCGATACAGCAGTTAATGTTCCAATCAGGGATTCTCACAATCTTCAGCCTTATCACCGAAGCGGGGACTGGGAAGAGGTCGTAGACTTGGTCGCCGAAGTGCTTCTCTGCCTCGTCCTTCTCCATCTCGAACTCCGCGACCTCCGCCTCCTCAGAGACCTTCATGTTCGCTGCTTGCTCGATCCTCGCCAGCTCCTCCTCCGCCGGCTTCCTGTCGAATCGCACCGTCAGTCTGCCGTGTTTCCCAGAGGTATAGACCGAAGTGGTCAACTTGGCCCCCAGCACCTTCTGGACCGCGCCCTTGAGGACG
>JAJTZD010000019.1:0-19125 GCA_032906685.1 Nitrososphaerales archaeon | reverse complement strand
CGAGCCGACGATTTGGGTTAATAATCTCTCGTCAAAGAAACGAAAGCCTCGAGTGGGATTCGGACCCACGACCTTTGCCTTACCAAGGCAACGCTCTAGCCAACTGAGCTATCGAGGCGTCGGATTCCTGCGCGTCGGCGTCAGTTTATGTCCTTTGTCCTTCAGTCGAGTCTGGTCGATGGGCTGGCGCTGCGGTCGAGGACATCGAAGACGTCCTTCACGATCGCTCTGAAGAGCTGGCCGTATTCTTCGTCGTCGAAGACGACCTCATCGATTCTTCCCTGTTCCGAGGCGATCTTGTAGCTCAGCAGATGGTAACACAGTTCGTCTCTTCCTCCGAGCACGCGAAAGAAAAAATGGCTGCAGGAGCAGTATGGTCTCTGAGGGTCAACGAACTCATCCCCAATGCGCCCCACCACCGTATTGATTGTCCTCTCGCTCGGCATGAACCTGTGTCTCTTCACCCCGCCTGCGAGGACAGTTCGAATCGCCCGGTCCAACTTCCGGCCGTAGCGCGAATATTTCGACAGCTTCTCCCTCAGCTCTCCGACTTCGGCGTCGTTCAGCCCGAATCAGTCCTCCTTTCATGAAGATATCGAGTCAACGATGTCTGCTCCCCCGACTTCGCAAGGTCGGAAACCCTGACCCCGACTCTCCTGAACTCCTTGCCGGCCGTCTCGCCGAGCTCTCTCAGCAGGTCGCGCGTCGTCCCCCTCATCGTTGCCAGGTCCGAAATGGGACCGTCGAAGGTTTTGCTCTTGGTCCTGGTGGTAAGGTCCGATAATACGGCTATCGCGGCGATTGTCCTGAACGAAACCCCCAACGAACCGAGCTTCCGATGGACGTCCTCCATCGGCTCGGTCAACTGGCCGAAGGCGACCTCAGCGTCGTCGGTGTCCTGTTTCAACGTGATTATCCGGCTCAGCTGGGTGGGTTCCTCTTTGGAAGACACTGGCTCGTCATCCAACCCCACAGCTGCCGCATGAAGGTAGGCGGTGAACCTTCTTCCGAAGCGGGCCACCAAGTCTTGGGCGGAGGCTCTAGAGAGCTCTCCGACAGTCCGAACGCCGAGGTTCTCAAGTGCCAGGGTGGCCTTTGGCCCAACCCCATACAGTCTTGTCACGGGCAACGGGTCCAGAAAGGCTTCCGTCGATTCGGGGTTAATCACGGTCAGACCATCCGGTTTCTTGAAATCGGAAGCTACTTTCGCGACGACCTTACTCCGACCGAGCCCGACCGAACACGTCAACCCCTCTTTCTTCAGTACCACTTCCTTTATCTTCGCCGCCGTCTCTCTGGCACGTCCGAAATCTTCGCCAGAATTATGGGTCAGATCGAAGTAAGCCTCGTCAATCCCCGTCTGCTCGAGGACATCAACGTTCCCACTGACCAGCTGCATCACCCGCGTCGACACAGTCTCATACTTTGCGTGTTGCATCCTAATCAACGCAGCATCGACCCCACCAAGCTTCTTCTTGGCCATGACGATTGGCATCCCTGACTTTATCCCGAATTCTCTGGCCCGATAGTTCGCCGTGGCTACCACGCCGCTGTCTTCGGTCCTGCCTGAAAACACGCAGACCAGCACAGGCTTGGCCCTCAGCGAGGGGTCCTGCACCTCCTCGACCTGGGCATAGAAGTAGTCGAGATCCATATGGCCTACCACGCGAACCAAGGGAAACCCAACAACCAATCGGTCGATTTAGACGTTGTTGAATGTGGAGTCGGCCGGATTTTTCCCCTTTCACTTCTAATGTGGGTCGAGAGGTTCCCTGAATTCCTTCTTCGCCAGTATCCGATGGCATGATAACAAGAGGCATGCCGCGCCGGCTCTTGATTCACCACCCCGACTTCGCTGTCTTCGATGTCTCAGGGATAGAGTGTTGGACCGAAGAGGAATTCGAAATCTACGTGAAGAGGCTGAGGAAGCATCGGCTTGCCAGGAGCGGGAGAGACGGGCCCGAAGGAAGGCAGGCGACGCTGGTCGCGGTGCACGCTAAGAGCGTGTATGGAAAGCTAGCTACTAGCTGGAATCAAGGAGGCGAACAGCGCCAAACTCTTATGAGCGGCTATTGCGCACGATAACTTGTGGCGGACACACGCAAAGGTCTCCGGGGACCCAAGAAGATACAACGTACGGCGGATGTGATGTTTCATGTTGATTCAGCGACTGGAGAACTCGAAGAAGGGTTTCTGAACACCCGCGTCTGGGTCATGACCTCCGACTTCTACGCGGGACTGAGACGAAGGCTCTTTGAGGTCTTCAAGGATGGCACTGGGGTGATGCTGTATCAGATGGGCGCAGGCTATGGCGAGCTGATGGGAAAGAGGATCTCTGAGATGGGGTCGTCAAAGCTCTCGGTTTATAGATCGTTCATATCAGTTGGAAACAAACAAGGCTATGGAAGGTTCGACGTGCCCCTCCTGAAGACCATTATCTCTAGAACTCGCGGGGAAGCCATCATCAGGCTGAAGAACAGTTTCTTTGGTAGTTCTGCGGGTAAGACCGGACAGACGGAGTGCTTCTTGGTCGCGGGGATGATTGCCGGCGCAGCAGAGGCCATTCAGAAGAAGACGTTCAGCTGCGTTGAAGAGAAGTGCGTATCCAAGGGAGACGAGTATTGCGAATTCCGATTGAAGGAGAGCACCTCTACCCAATAGGTTCCTATTTCTATGAGTTGGATACTTTCCATACACCCTCCAAGGTACAGGAGTCGTGCCTTGGCGCCCCAGGCCCGCGTGGCTCCGGCGGAACTTCTTTTCGAGGAATGACTAGATGCTCTCCCGGTCGACCATGCTCCCGAGGCGCGGCCGTCCATTTAAGACTGGAAACTCTCTTCTATTGACCACATCAAAAGTGGTGGGGTCGGCCGGATTTGAACCAGCGATCTCAAGCGGTCTCGAGCGAGAATCACGTCTAGTAACCTCCCGAGGCTTCTCCTTGCCGAAAGCAATTGAAGCCTAGACCAGACTAGCCGACGACCCCCGTGCCTCAGGCCACCGACCTCGCTTTATATTCTATCGCGGCGCTGCATGAAAGACCCAAGCCGAATGTCGCCGAACCCAAGGAACAGGAGAGGGACGCGCCGAGCCAAGTGGTACCTCCTTGCGGCAGTGATGGGGATGCTCGTTCTAGCTGGCATTGGCGTCTACATCCTCTCGCACGATAATCAGCCCCGAACCGAGACGGAACCCGTGATTCTCTACGTAAACCAAGGAAACGGGGCTGTAAACGACTCGAACTTCGGACGCATGCTCAGCTTCGCTGCTGCTCACGGGTTCAACACAGTCTTCTTCCAAGTCTACAGGCAAGGGATTCTTTTGTTCGGTCCGGGCCAGCTCAGCGTCTTCGTCAACGAGTCGCACGGTGTCGGCTTGAGGATTTTCCTCGCTCTGTACATAACGAATTCGTCACAGGCGTTACCGGTCTCGATCTACGGCCTCGGCGAAGACGGCATCAACCTGGACATGTCGACGTTGAATCTGACCTCGCAGCAAGCCCTGCTGGTCAGCCTGCAGACGTCCTACCACGGCCAGACCGCAATCACGACGACCGACATGGCATCTGCCCTGAGGCCCGACCTGCTAGTCCTTGAGACATACGGAACCGGCCTTCAGCAATATGTCAGGCACGGCGCAATCGCTAGCGTCGGAGTCTTCGCAACCTCCAACGAGCAGGACTACAAGTCACAGTTTCTGTACGCGCTTCAGAACAGCGACGGAGTTATGGTCTTCGACTACGCCGGCCTGGTGAAAAGAGGATATTAGGACCCCAACGGCATCTGGATCGAACTCTTCAAGGACTGAGCCCAGTCAATAAATACCACGGGCCGACTGACGACCCTCGGCTTGTCAGTGCTCTGCTGTGCTGCGCATTGCGCCGAAAATGACTGCCTCCAGCTGACAGATCGGGAATTGCTCGTCTGCGAGACGGTGTGCGGAAGCGCCGTGCCACTCGGCTTCTCCGCCGTCAAGCGGTCCGTTGGACTGCATCAGGAGCTGGTGTCACGGATACTCAGGAGGCTCATGACGCATGGCGCCATCGAGAAGGTCCAGGGAAGATACAGGCGCAAGGTCGGTCAATAATTAGGTCGCAGCCGTCTGTGCTGCCGAGGTGAGAACCATATCCTGCTGTTGCTGCTGCGGTCAATGTTGTTCCTCAAAGGAAGACAAGAATATCGAGTCGCCCCAGGGCTAGGTCGTTTCGGTTCGAACTCTTCCGAAGCTACGGGCCGCTGCTCAGAATCGTGATGCTGAGGACATACACCGGCGTGATCGGCTGGTCATAGTAGGGCGACGACTGGCTTGTGTAGACCGGCACGCTCGCGATGGCGCTGATGACGTCCATTCCACTGACCACTTTGCCGAACACCGTGTACTGCCCGTCGAGCTGCCTGTTGCTGGCGAGGTTGATGTAGAACTGTGAAGTAGCGAAGGTGCTGGTCGACGTGTGCGCCATCGCGAGGTAGCCGGCGTCGTTATGCAGCGTGGAGTTCTTGATTTCGAGGGGGACCTGCTGGCTCGACTGCCCCGTTCCCCAGAGCGACCTGTTGCCAACCCCGTTCCTAGTCAAAGGGTCCCCGGTCTGAACGACAAAACCGGGTACGATCCTGTGCCAAACCAAGTTATTGTAGAACCCAGACTTCGAGAGGTTCACGAAATTTGCCACAGTATCAGGGGCCGAAGCCGGAAAGAGCTCTATTTCAATCGAGCCTTTGCTAGTGTCAATCCGAGCATAGACCACATTGGCACCACTCGAGGAGCTGGACGCAGAACTGTACAGGAACCACGCACCAACCACCACAACCACAAGGAGCACCACGGCGCCCGCAATGTAACTCATCCTCAACCCACTTTGCTTCCTCCGTCGCGGTTTCTGGGGCAAACTCTGGCCCCACTTCGTCCAGGTCTTGAAATACGATTCGGTTAAAATTCTTGCATAAAGCGAGCCGTTATAAGGCCAAAGCGACCTGCCCGCCTTTAGCATGTCCGAGGAAAGGAAGACGGTCATAGTCGGACAGTCGAAGCCGCTCCTCAACTACGTGACGGCCTGCATCACGATGTTCAACAGCGGCGCGCAACGGGTCGTCCTCAGGGCAAGGGGAGAAGCTATCAACATGTCGGTCGATGTCGCGCAAGTCCTCAAGAAACGCTTCATGAGCAACGTGGAGATCTCGAACATCACCATCGATGGCGAGAACGTCACCTCGAGAGACGGCAGACAGCTCAATCTACCGGTCCTCGAGATAGAACTCTCCATACCCACGTAAAGGGTTAAAGCCGAACCACAGCGGTCAGGAAAGAAACCATTTGAAGGCTAGAAGGTTCGCGAAGGTAGGTCCGAAGATACCAGGGAAGAAGGCCACGGCGGTGGTCAAAAGGACAGCGAAGTTCGTCTCCCCATCGATATCCAGGTTCTACCCCTTGGTAGTCGATTCCGCCCACGGTTCGCTCGTGAAGGATGTCGACGGAAACCAATTCATCGATTTCACTTCTGGGATCGCGGTTCTGAACACGGGCTCCACCCACCCGGCCGTCGTGGAGGCGATCAAGCGGCAGTCAGAGAGATTCCTCCACTTCTCATACACCGACTTTTACTACGAGAACCTGGTCGACCTGTCGGAGAGGCTGGTCTCCCTTGCGCCCGGCGAGTTCCAGAAGATGGTCTACTTCGGCAACAGCGGCGCCGAGGCAATCGAGGCGGCCATGAAGCTCGCAAGGAACTACACCCACAGGCCGCTCTTCCTGGCCCACTCCGGAGCGTTCCACGGCCGGACGATGGGCGCCCTGAGCCTCACTGCAAGCAAGCCGATCCAGAGAAAGGGCTCGCTTCCCCTGGTGCCCGATGTCGTCCACTTCCCGTTCCCCTACTGCTACAGATGCCCTTGGAAGCAGACCTTCCCTGAGTGCGATTACTACTGCGTCGACTACTTCAAGGAGCAATACCTGGAGAAGTTCGTCCCCGTAGACGACCTTGCTGCTTATTTCTTCGAGCCGATTCAGGGAGAGGGAGGATATGTCGTGCCGCCGCCGGAGTACTTCCGCAAGATGGAGTTCCTGAGAGACGAGGGCGTCCTGTTCGTCTCCGACGAGATACAGACTGGCATGGGGCGGACTGGCAGGCTCTTCGGCGTGGAGCATTTTGGGGTCGTTCCAGACATGATTGCAATCGCCAAAGGCATCGCTTCGGGCCTCCCGCTCAGCGCCCTCGTTGCCAAGGCCGAGGTGATGAAGAGCTGGAAGCCGGGGCAGCACGCCTCGACCTTCGGCGCCAACCCCGTGGCTGTGGAGGCTGCGCTCGCCACCCTGGACGTGATGAAATCCGAGCGGCTGATGGAGAACGCGCGGAGACTGGGAAAGCGCGCACTCGAGCGCTTGCATGAGACGAAGGACCGCTACGAGATCGTGGGGGACGTCCGAGGGATGGGGCTGTTCATCGGAGTCGAAATAGTGAGGAGCAAGCGAACCAAGGAACGCGGGGAGAGGGAGACGCACCAGATTATAAATCACTGCTTCAAGAACGGCCTTCTCGTTATAGCCGCAGGAATGAACACGCTGAGGATAATCCCTCCGTTGAACACGACGCAGGCCGAGCTGGACGAAGGCCTCGACATACTCGACGAAGCCATCTCCGCCGTAAACAAGACAGTCGTCAAAGGCTGACTGGCATGTCCGACTTCGAGGCACTCGCGGACGAGCTATTGAGGAGCCGCCCAGAACTCACAAGGGAGGAGTTGACGAAGCGGATAGCAGAGAAGAAGGAGACAATCGGCGCAGGCTACCTCACCGACCAGGGCGCCCTCTTCCTGGTGGCCGGCGAGCTCGGCGTGAGCCTACAGCGTACGATTTCCAGTGACCTGTCGCTCAAGGATTTGTACGTGGGTGCCAACGACGTCACGGTGGTGGCGAGGGTGCTGGGAATCTACCCCACCTCGACCTACCAGAAGAAAGACGGCGGCTCGGGAAGATATCGCAGGTTCGTCCTCTTTGACAAGGACCGCTCCGCGAAACTGACCATCTGGGACGAGAAGGTCGACGACCCAGAAAGGCTTGGACTAACGATTGGAGCGCACGTCCGCGTGGTCAACGGGTACGTCAAACAGGGACTCGACGGGAAGCCGAACCTGAACCTTGGCAAGAGAGGCAGGCTCGAGCTGGTTGAGAACTCAAAGCTAGCCGGCCTCGACGACGTCTGCGAGAAGCTGTCGAAGCTCACCAGCGAGAGGCCGATCATTGCGGTCGAATGCGCGGTCGCATCGGAGCCCCGCTACTCGGAGTTCGTGCGCTCCGACGGCTCTCCCGGGTCTCTGTTTCAATTCGGAGTCGTCGGGCAGGGAAGCAAAGAGCAGTGCCGCGTCGTGATCTGGAGCCCGTCCAGCAGACCCGAACTCAATGTCGGGCAGAAAGTCAGGATAACCAACCTGAGGGTCAAGCAATCATCCCGAGGCGAGTTCGAGCTCCACGGCGACGCAGGCAGCGCGGTCATCCCCCATGAAAGCAAGACGGTCAGCGAGCTGCGAGTGGCGGCCATCTCAGCCGGCGCCGGGGGTTCGCTCATTCTCGCTCTGGACAAGGGTGGCAAACTGAAGGTGGTGGAGACCCGGTTGGACACGACTACGATCAAGCCTGGGGAAGCGATTGCGGTGTCCCCGGACCACGAGCCCAACGGGCGGATGGTGTGCCAGAGCCCCGGTTCCTTGTCCGCGGCCAAGGACGAGACCGTCCCCAGCTTGGCGGAGCTCTCGGTAAAAGTGAAAGACGCCAAGGACGAATCGTCTCAGATCATGGTGGAGGTGATTGCTTTGTCCCACGGCTCGGTGGACGAGGTCAACCTGAAGGACGGCTCTGTCGTCAGGAAGGGAGAGTTGGTGGTTGGCGACGACACCGGCGAGATCAAGCTAGTTGGGTGGCGCGAGCAATCTGCCAAGATCTCGGGAATCCAGCCAGGCGAGAGGCTGAGGATTGTGGGTGTAATGCCCAAGGCGACTAAGATGGGTGCGTGGACCCTGCAGCTTTCCGGTCTTACGGTGATCGAGCGGCTGAAGTCGCGTAACTAGGCCTTGGTCCGCCGCAGCGCTTCGTATTCGTACACGAAGATGACGACCAACCCCACTATGAAAAGGACAATCATCATTGTGCTCAGGAGATTGTAGAAGCTGTTGATGTCCAGCAGCGGGATTTGCAAAGCTCAACCCGTCGCGTCGGCGACTCATAATAAGCGTTGCTGGAGTGCCGGGGGCGGGACTCTCGTTTTCATTTCGAGCCCGCGATCTCCTGATTTCTCATCCTGGTCGAATATGAGTGTCGCCGCGACGGCTAGCCCAGGCGCAATAGACCAGGCTGTGCTACCCCGGCATCCGCGCAAACGCCGGCAAGTTGAGATTAAAAGGCTCGTAGCGTTCGGCCAAGTTACGCTGTCGCATCCCCCGGGCCTGGTTCCGATTGGACCGCCTCGTTCAAAGATTAAAGAATCGATTTCAACGCGCTCACTCGTGCCTCGGTAGCTCAGCCTGGTAGAGCACCTGCCTTGTAAGCAGGTGGTCGCGAGTTCGAAGCTCGCCCGAGGCTCTCTTCTCAATGAGATGATACGCCTAAAGCCCGAGTTACTCTGTCCAGGATGCGTTGGAGTATAGAAACCTGGGGAAGACGAACGAGAAGGTGTCGGTGATAGGCATGGGAACATGGAGGATGGGCCTCCCCCAGACGCCCGAAGAAAGAGCGGCCCAGATTGAATCGCTGGAGAGGGGTCTGGAGCTCGGGATGAACCTGGTCGACACCGCCGAGGCATACAGTGATGGCAAGGCCGAGGAGCTTGTTGGTGATGCGATTAGAGATAACAGGGATGCCGCCTTTGTCGCCACCAAGGTCTCGCCAAGCAACCTGCACCGCGAAGACGTCTTGGTAGCTTGCCGCAAGAGCCTCGAACGGCTCGGGCTGAAGCAGATTGACCTTTACCAAGTTCACTGGCCCAATCCGCGGATTCCCATCCAGGAGACCATGAGCGCCATGGAGAAGCTGGTACAAGAAGGCAAGATCCGACACATCGGCGTGAGCAACTTCTCGGTCGACCAGACTCGGGATGCGCAGGATGTCCTCGCAAGGAACGAATTGGTCTCCAATCAGGTCGAGTACTCCTTGGCTGAAAGGTCGGTGGAACGCGACCTCCTGCCGTTCTGCGAAAGGGAACGAATCACCGTCATCGCCTACAGCCCCCTCGGCCGCGGGCACTTGCCCCAGAGTCTTGTCCCCCGGACAATCCTCGACAGATACCGCCTCGCACCCGCACAGGTAGCGCTGAACTGGGTCACATTTCGGGAGAACGTCGTTGCCATCCCAAAGTCCGCGAGGAAGGAGCACACCGAGGAGAACGTGGCATCGATTTCGGTCAGGCTATCTCTGGAGGACTACCAACTGATTTCTCGCCAGGCCGGTTGACCTATTCAGTCGGCAGGGGAATCAAGCACTTCTCGCATGTGTTGTACGCTGTCTGCAACTGGTCGCTCTCGTCGAGGTGCGCTTCACACCAGATGCATCTTGACACGACTCATTCGCGGGTCTCACGATATTTAACCCCAAGCAGGAAACGAACCACGATTCGACAGCTATCGATAGCCCTCACAGCTACCGCTGAATGTGGTGCATCCTGACCAGGTCCTTCTCGAAAGGCTTCAGCTTGGCGGGAATCTTCAGTCCTATCGGATCCTTCAGTGCCAGTCCCTTGTCCTTCTTTGTCTTCCAGACCTGGGCGTTGAACTCCAAGATGCTCTGGCTCACTTTCTCGCTAACGTCGAACCGCTTCAGCCTGGGGAACTGCTCCAGGTGAATGCTCCGCCCTCCATAGAGCTTCCTCCAGATGTAGTCTGTGATGTACGGCGAGATTGGAGCAATCAGCAGCAGGAGGCTCCTGACGACCGCGTGGAGCGTGTACCAGGCGGCTTCCTGTTCCTCCTTCCTCACGTCGTCTCCGTACGCCCTGCCCTTCGCCATCTCAAGGTAGTGGGAAGCGAAAACGTTCCACAGGAACTCCCTGACCCTGGTAGCGACGGTGAACGAATCGAACTTCGCGTAAGCCTTCTGGCACTCTTCGGTGAGCTTCGCCAGCTCGTTGAGCATCCACTTGTCGGTCCACGTCAGTTTGACTGCTTTCGGCTGCGGGAACGAACTGATGAACCTCGAAGTGTTCCACAGCTTGGTGAGGAACTTGCCAGCTCCGGCCATCCTATCTTCGCTGATTCGGAAGTCGAAGCCGAGTCCAGCCTCAGCCGCGCCCCAGAACCTGAACGCATCCACCCCATGTTTCTCCAGGAGGGGCTCCGGGTCAAGGTAATTTCCGAGGTGCCTGTGCATCGCCCTCCCGTGCTGGTCGAGGCCCAACCCTCCAACCCATACCTCCTTGAACGGCGCCCGGCCGGTGAGCAGGAAACATCTGAGGAGCGTGTAGTAGAGCCAAGTGCGGACGATGTCCTTGCCTTGCACCCTGATCGTCGCCGGATAGGTCAGGCTGTAGAACTTCCTGTTCTTGGCTAGCTTGCTGATGAACAGCGGCGAGAGGCTGGAGTCCATCCACGTATCGAAGGTCCGAGTCTCCCCGACGAACCGCGCGTTGCCGCACTTCTTGCATCTCTTGAAGGGCGCCTCATCCCTCCAAGGCCTGTAGTACTTCCCCGGCTTGGGAAGATGGGGGGTGTTGCACTTCGTGCAGTACCAGACGGGTATCTCGGTCGCATAGTACCGCCTGCGGGACACCGGGTAGTCGGTGGTCAGGGAGTCTATCCAGTCTAGCAGAATCTGGCGGTGCATGGCCGGATGGAATTCCATGCCCCTGGCCAGCTTCTTCACCTTGTTCCTGAACTCGAGCTGCTTGAGATAGTACTCCTCCATCGGGATTATCTCGATGGGCGTGCGACTCCGCTCGCAGAGGGGTGTCTTATGCTGGACCTGCTCCACCTTCGTCGCGACGCCCATCTCCTGCAGGTCCTGGATCATCTGCGACCTAGCGTCCTTCACCGGTATTCCAGCATACTTGCCAGTCGCCACAGTCATCTTCCCTTCGAGGTCTATGGCGATCACCTCCTTCAACCTGAACTCCCTGAAGAGGAGCACGTCGTTGTAGTCGCCGTAGCTGCAGACCATCACGGCGCCGCTCCCGAACTTCGGGTCGACGCTCGCGTGCGCCTTAATCTGGACCTCCCTGCCGTAGATCGGGACTATCACCGTCTTACCAATCAGGTGTCTGTACCTGTCGTCCTTCGGGTTGACGACCACCAGCTGACAGGCAGCCAGAAGTTCGGGCCTGGTCGTTGCGACGTGAAGCTCCTGGTCGCTGTCCTTGACCTTGAACCTGTTTGTCACCAGGTATGTCGGCAGCTCTTCATACTCAATCTCTGCGTCTGCAATCGTCGTGTTGCAGTCGATGCAGTAGTTGTTCGGCCTGTTGGCGACGTAAACGAGTCCCTTCTTCCACATCTCGATGAACGACCACTGGGTGAGTTTCCTGTATTCCTCGGAGTCGGTGCGGTACTTGTTCTCGATGTCCCCAGAGATTCCGACCGTCTTGAGCAGGTTCACCATGTATGCCTCGAGGTCGTCCAACGCGTGCTTGCACATGTTGATGAACTCCTCACGGGGGGTCTTCCTCATCTGCACCCTGTACTTCCTTTCCGCGTAGATCTCGACAGGAAGTCCGTTCCTGTCTATGCCGACCGGGTAGAGGACGTGAAACCCTCTCATCCTGGCTGCCCTCGCTATCGTGTCAATCTGGGCGTACTGGGCGAGTGCCCCCGGATGCCATGGTCGCCCTGAGGGGTAGGGCGGAGGCGTGTCCATCACAAAATTGCGATTCTTGTTAGAACTTGGCTTAAATCTAAGATTTTTCTCAAATTCCCACAGCTGTCTTACCTCGATTTCCAGCTTGGGGTCCCAAGAGGTGCCCTCAAGCTTGGCCGAGAACTGTGGCTGCAAATGACACAAACAGTCGGCCGCGTGGCCTATTTGAAGGTAAGAGGACGAAATGGCAAACTTAGTTCTAAAGAGTAGGATGTCAGACAGCCGCAGCGCCCGGTTGGAGAGGGAACTGGTCCATCTCAACGCCGAGCTGGGCCCCTACATGTCTGTCGACCACTTCGTCTAGTCGGGGACTAAGAACAACGGGCTCGACCAAGATGCCAAGCGCGTTCGACTCCTTCGAAGCTAGCGGGCTCCGAGCATGTTCTAGGGCCAAGGTGATGTCAAACCTGTCGATTGGGAGGGCGTTCAGAGCGGAGGAGGAAAGAACTTTTCCAGCTCGTCCTTCTCCTCGTCGGAGAGCCTCCAACCCATCGAGCCAAGGTTCTCTCGGACGTGTGCCGCGTTGGATGCCCTTGGAATCGGGAAGACGTTCTCTTGTGCGAGCAGCCAATTGAGCGCGACCTGGGAGGCGGTCTTCCCATGTCTCGCTCCAATCTCCCGGAGCTTCGGGTTCGTTACGAGCTTTCCATGACCCAATGGGTAGTAGGCGAGGAGTGCGACGTTCTCCTTCCTGCAGAATGGGAGTATCTCCCTCTCCATGCGCCTGTCTGCGAGATGGTACGGCATCTGGATTGAGGTGATGCGATGCTTCTTCATCGCCTTGCTCGCGACAACAGTCTGTTTGAGGGAGAAGTTTGAGACTCCAACAAAGCGCGCGAGGCCTCTGTCGACCATCTCCTCCAAGGCCCCCATGGTCTCCTCGATTGGCACGAATGGGCTCGGCTGATGGATTTGGTAGAGGTCCAAGTAGCTGAGCCCGAGTCTCCTCAAGCTCCTTTCGAGGGCTCTGACCAATGCATCGTGTCGCAGGTGGAGGAACATGACCTTCGTGGCGATGAAGAGATCCTCCCTGTTGCGCCCGGCTATTGCCTTCTCCACGAGCGGCTCGGAGTTGTAGACCTCAGCGGTGTCTATCAATGTGATGCCTCCATCAAGACCTGCCTTGAGCGCCTCGACCTTGGAATCCGCGCCTCCTCTGCTCCCGAGTCTCGCCTTAATGATCCAGGGGAAGTCGTAGTATGTCCCCATCCCCATCTCTGAGATCACGTGACCTGTCCTCCCGAAGACCTTCCCTTTCATTGGCGCACCTGATCGGCCCTAGAGCCTTGGGTCCTCACTGCGGATTCTGTGGACGTTGCCTCGCGAGGGAGGAGGGAATACAGGTCGGGGTGCTCGTTCCTCAAGGTGGAAAGCGTCGGAGGGCGAAGACCGTTCCTGCGGGCTCTCCTGACGTTGTACTCGACGAACCTCTTCATGTCCCTCGTCTCCCCCGCCACGGAGACGAAACCCCTAATCTTGTCTATGGCCTCGTCATTCTCGAGTTTCTTGATGTTCACGAGGTATGGCGCTAGGACGAGCCACACGAGGCGGTGTCTCCCGTCGGAGACCGGGTGCTTGAGCAGCTCGTCGACGTAGGAGTATCCCTTCCCCGTCCTGCTCTTCTGTACGGGGACGTACCGCATGACGGCGTTCCTGACCTCGCCGAGCTGCTTCGGGAAGACCGCCCTCCTCAGGTTCTTCGCACCCTCGGCTATGGCCTGCTCAGCGCATTCACCGAACAGGTCATTCAGCAAATTGTCGCTCATGAACACCGTTCCGCCTTGGAGCGCCTGCCTGACCAGCTTCCATCTCGGCTGCTTGGTCAACTCGTACCGCGTGACAAGCTCCAGATATCGCTCGAAATCCATGGAGTATTGGCTCCCACGGCCTTCTCCCGCCGACTGTGCTACTTGCGCCATGAAACACTCCGCCATTATCGTCACTTTGGTTTCGGGCCGCTCTTTCAGGAAGAACTCCTTGGCCCTATCCGCTTCCTTCCGAGAGAATCTGGCCACGAGATATCCGTCTTGGCTGGCGACAAGCGCAGCGGCGAAGAAGCTGGAGAACTCGATTAGCTCCGAGATGTGCGGCTCGTACCTTCCCCTTCCGAGAGCGCTCAGCAGCCTGCTCTCGGTCTGCTGAACCACCTCCCTGCTGGTGAGTCCCTCTTCCACGGGTATCGACTCGAAGAACCTTCTCGATTGCGGCGTGAAGGGATACCTGAGCTCGAGGTCGGATAGGACCGCCCCTCGGTCTGTCAAACTTCTCTATCGGAGAGAACGCATTCCGGGTTTTAAGGCTCTTCCTAGCCTCTGATGGCAGTCGAGACTATCGAAAGCACGTCACGGTCGCGCAACACGTAGTCGGTCGGCAGATGCAGCCCCGTCCTGACATCCACAGCGTAGACCAGACCCTTCGCCAATTCCGTGTGGACCGTCTTTGCGAGGTCCTCCACGGTCGAACCCAGAGGCATCAGATACACATCGGGCAGCGTCCTGCCCTGCTTGTCCGTCAACTTCTCTGCGTCCGCGACTGGATAGACGGCGTTCATCTTGAGCAGCTTGAAGGTCGCGATGTTCAGCGCGAACTGGACCCCGGTCCTCAGATACTCACCGAAGACCTTCCTCCTGATGTAGGCGAGCGCGCTGCGCTGAGCGTCGTTGAGGTCCTGGGGCTTCAATATCTCGAACCTCTCCTCACCCGGCACGTACCTGATCAACCCTTTAGCCTCGGCTCGCCTCAGCGTCAGCTCCGCTTCGCCGCTGGTAGGCACCACGATCAGCCCCTTTTGGGTCTCCCTGAGCTTCTTGAAGTTGTCAGCAGCGAAGGGGAGGTCCATCTTGTTGGCAATGATCAGGGTCGGCTTCGAAATCTCTCTGAGCGCCCAACAGAAGTTCTCAGTCTCCTTCTCGTTCCAGCCGTCGAAATTCTTGTTCTTCAGGAGGGCCTCGTCAAGGGCCTTGATTACATGCTCCTTCCGCACCCCTATGCCCCGCATCACCTCCGCGACAGCGTCGGGGAGCCCGTAGCCCGGAGCCTTCGAGAGCTTAGAGATCTTCGTTGAGTTGGTGGTGAGCAACTTAGTGTACCAGAGCACCAGCTCCAGCTCAATGTCAGCGAAGTCGGCGAGGGGGTCTCCAGTGCCAGGCTCGGTTATCCTTCCGTCTTTGTCGACGCTCCCGGAGGCGTCCACAACATGCAGCAGTACGTCCGACTGGGCGGCGACGCTCAGGAACTGGTTCCCCAGCCCCTTCCCCATCCACGCTCCCTTGATCAGGCCGGGCAGGTCCGTCACCTCTACCGGCACGAACCTCCAGCCGTCTTCACACTTCGAGTTGGCTGGCACGTCCTGGACGCCGAATTCCTTGTGAACGCAGAGGGTGACGACGCTTGCCACGCCCGTCTCGGGAGACTTCGTCGTAAACGGATAGGTGGAGACCTCTCCGGAGAGGAGCGTCATGGAGTTGAAGAGCGTCGTCTTCCCCGCGTTAGTCTTACCTATCAAACCAATACGAATCGGCAAACTGCGACCTCCTTTCGTCGCTCACGTTTCAGGATAAAATCGTTTGCCATCCGCCTACGAGGGGGTCTCCGAGTCTACGTCGCCCTGTATCGCAGTATGGCAGCGACTCCGCCGAACGTCTTGAACATGCCCCCCTCCTCGGTCCCAGACGAGATCACTTCCACCTTCGACCCCACTTGGAAGGCCATCTCTTCCAGGACGTCCACTATGTCCTTCTCCGAGACCTCGTACTCCATTGCCCCGCACTTGGTGCACGGCTCGGAGATCACCTCCTGCTCCTTCTGGACCTTACCGGTGTTCGCCGCCACCTCGGACTTCACAGTCCCGCACTTCTTGCACTTCGCCTCAATCCTGACCGTGTTGAGGTCGTCAGACACAAGTACCACCTCTGCGTTTGCCCTCTGCAGGGCGTCCAGGACGCGCGGCAATCCATACGCCGCGAGACCCCCCGCCTTGTTCACCTCGAAGAGGAACTTCTGGACTAGCTTCTTCTCCTCGACCAGCCTGACGTCATGCAGCGTGTCTGCGGCCTTCTCCACCAGCTCCCTCACGCCCTCGCGCCCCGAGTACGAGGTGTCCAGAACCACCAGAACCTTCTTCTGAAGCTCGTAGTGGAGATAACCGCCGTTGATGAACTCCGCCTTGGTGAAGCCCGGACCGCCGACAATCATCCCCGTGACTTTTGCGCCGTCCACGAAGACGCGGGTGGCGTGCTGGGCGACTCGGTTGTAGTAGTAGGTCAGTTCCATGTCTCGGAGCCTCTCATATCTTCTGGCGCTCTGCCCTCCTTTCCTCGTCTTGCCCGACACGCCCGACGTAATCAGGTCGGGAATCTCCAGCCTGTCGCCGCTCAGTATTCCCAGCCCGGTCTCGGAGGCGTCGATGGAGAGGATGCCGTAGACCTTCTCCTCCCTGAGCATATCCTTCAGCCATTCGAGGTGGAAGTGGTCGTCGCATTGATACAGGTAGGCTATCACCGGCTTCGGCGGTGATATCTCGTAGAGGTTGACGACCTCGCTCCCGGGCCCGTTGGTAGGGAGCGCGCCACAGAACATGACAAGGCCGTTGTCTGGGGTGGTCCTGTAGAGCTTGAGCCTCTGCATCGTCCTAGTGAGGGCGTCTTGCACGTGGTTCCTCGTGGTGTCCGACTTGATGTTCCCCGCAGTCCCCCACTCGTCCCTGAGGTTCGCGATGACCTCGTGGACCGGCTTCTTCGGCGGGACGTAGAGCGTCACAAGTTCCGTCCCTCTTCCCTCTTTGCTTGCCAGCTCTGAGATGAGCTTCCTGACCTTGTATAACCTAACGGAGTCTGCCTTTGTGGACAATGCGGAGCAACCTCTCAGTCAGGCTGCAGTATCGTTCTTGGCACCGCTGGTCGCAGACATCCGATTAACACCAAAACGACCGAACTCATTTATAAAACCTACCCGCCACTGAGCTGCGAAAGCTGGTCGCTTACTATGAGAATAGTCTTGAGGATAGGCGGTTCCGTTCTAGGCTCGCCCCCCGACGCGAAACTGGTCGAGAAGTACGCCGAGGTGGTTTCGAGCATCACTTCGGAAGGTCATTCAATCGCGGTGGTGGTGGGAGGTGGACAGATATCGCGGAGGTTCATCGAGTCCGCACGGGGTCTCGGCCTCTCTTCGTTCCAACAGGACACGATTGCAATCTACGCTTCGCGCCTCAACGCGAGGCTGGTAGCGATGAAGCTCGGGGGCGTCAGCTCTGTCCCCACCTCCATCGAGGCGATGCTTCAGCGGCTCTCCAGAAACAGGGTGGCGGTGATGGGAGGTCTCAGACCCGGCATTACCACCGACACGGTGGCCGCGCTCATCGCCGAGAAGTGGAACGCCCACCTCTTGATCAAGGGCTCGGACCAAGACGGCATCTACACGGCCGACCCGAAGGTGAACAGGCGGGCCAAGAAGCTCGATAGGATTTCATACGAACGGATGGAGCAGATCCTTGGCGGCAAGCACAGGCCTGGCATACACAGCATCGTGGACCCTGTCGCGGTCGAACAGCTGATGAAGTCACGGGTCAAACTGGTCGTCCTGGACGGGTCAGACCCCAAAGTCATGATCAAGGCGGTACACGGGGAAAGAACGGGCACAACAGTCAGTTGAAGCCATGGTCCAGGCCATAGTCTACGTCTCACTCGCGGTTGCCACGGTCCTCTCCTTCTGGTCCTCCATGGTGGAGGCCACCTACCTGACGCTCCACCCCTTTTCGCTGAATTCATCGATCAGGGACGGCTCATCAAATGCCGGCAAGGCGCTCGCCATCGTGGGTGAGAAGACGAAGCTGGTCAGCGTGACCACGTTCATCGACACTATATCCAACGTGGTGTTAGCGAGCTCCATCGGACTCATTCTGGCGGAGTTCTTCGGCCCGATAGGCTGGGTCTACAGCGCCGTTCTCGGCTCTCTGGTCATCATGACGCTGCTCTATCTGCTGCCGAAGGCCATCGGAATCGAGAACTCCCTCAGGATGGCAATCTATCTCGCACCGACCTCGAAGTTCGTGCTCGAGAGCCTGTCACCCATCGCAGTGCCTATGACGTCCCTAGCCAGGGCGCTCTCGCAGCGGATCGTCGGCAAGTCAAGCTACAGGGAGGCCGACCTGGTCGACGAGTTCGAGGACGTCGTGACCATGCTTGAGAAGGCTGGGCACATCGAACCAGACGCGGGGAGGCTCCTGCGGACGGCGCTCGCCTCATCGAGGAGCACAGCCAACGACATCCTGACGGACATCGAACAGATAGTCCATGTCCTGAGCGAAGGCACGGTCTACGACGCGCTGAGGGCGATGGGGCGGACCAACCATCCGAGGCTTCCAGTGTTCGACCCCACGAAGAAGCTCTACATCGGAGCCGTGACGTTCCGCACGATCTCGCGGGCGATAGACCGGGACCACTTTAACGAGAGCGTAGTGGACTACATGATCCAGCCGGCCAAGGTCGCGAAGGCCGAAGGCCTGGCCTCGGTAATGGAGAAGATGCAGGATGCAGGAACCACGATAGCCTTCGTATACGACGGCAACTCCATGGTAGGGATGATCACGCTTTCGGACATCATCGAGCAGTTGCTAGGAGTGAAGGTCTAGCGTTAGACCTCAACACACAATTTTAAGCTCGGGCGGCAGGCGTCGAGGATTGGCTTAACACGTCCAAGAGCGCAGTCAAAGTCTACCGGCTGTTCTATCCGCAGATTGCTGTGATAGTAGCTTCGAGGGCAACAGACCGCGTCGAGGCCACGGTCATCAACTCCGTAATCTCTGGGTCTTCCGATCCGCCACGGGTCGTATGCTCCATGAGAAAGGACGCAACGATTCTGGCCGTTGTCCGAAGGAACAAGAGTTTCTCCGTGAACTGGATGGATTCAAGGTTCGTAACGTCAGTCGATTACCTTGGGTTCAAACGCAAAGGAAACCCCAAAGATAAGATCAAGGCCGCCGGCTTGAATTGGCTGCCAGGACGCAGGACATTGGCACCCATAGTATCCGAAGCGGCGGCGACGCTAGAGTGCACACTCGACCGGGTAATCCCGCTCGGCGACAACGACCTGGTAGTAGGAAACGTCGTATCAACTAGAACAAGTCGTGATTTCTCAGAATATTGGCAATTCAAAACGTACAAACCCTTGATCTACTTCGGCGCGGTCCCGGGAAAGAAAGCGGGAAGATATGTCAAGTTCCGGCGTCGGCGGCGAGGCCTGGCGAGCAAGAGTCAACGAACCTGATGCTGCTCAGTACATACCTTGATGCGGGGGGTGGGA
>JAJTZD010000018.1:5597-24452 GCA_032906685.1 Nitrososphaerales archaeon | reverse complement strand
CTCTGATTCGCTTCGGAAGCACCAACCGTCCTTTCTCATCGATTGAGACGAGTTCACTCATAGCCCCAGCCAAGCGATACCAATATTTGAGTTTGGTGGTATTGGGCGTACGATATACCCACCATTTCTATTTCGTGGGAAATCCCTTGGTGCCACCAAGCAAGCCTAAAGGCGCCACTGTCTTGGCTCCGAGTTGGACCAGAAGCTTAGGCCGAAGTTTCGCGGTAGTGGTGGTTAGTCGAAATCATCGAGTCCAAGAGGGTGGACCCGCCCAACCTGAGAAAGGTTCCATCAATCCTCGGCGGGCTATGCGAAGCCTGCGAGTCGCTGCATCTCGACTTCTGCGTTAGGTATCAGGTTCCGGTGGAAGAGAACAACGTCTGCGACGACTACGTGTCGGTTCTCGTCAACGGCAAGCGCATGTGGATGAAATGATATTCAGTCTTGCTTCCCCCGAAGAGGGGTGGGTTCCGGAAAACCCGTCGAGCGTAGCGACCCTTAAATGCTATTGCGGCATCATCTTTCATGGCTATGGGATTCAGGGTTGCGGTACCGAACGATGAGGAATTCCAAAAGGACCTTAGAAATGTTCTTGCGAAACCAGACGAGTGGTACGACGAGAGAGTCGATAGAGCCGTAAGGGGCACTAAGCGTGTCAAGCGAAGAGCTGGGCGAGTTTCTCGCAAGGGTTGAAGCGCGCTACGCCCGCAGGTTGCTCAGGGCCTGGCAGAGGGATCCGGAGGATTTTCCTGAATACGTCAGGCAGTTGGAAGAGACCATCGACCTGAGGAGAAAGATTTCAGGTTGATTCGTCAGCTGCGAATCGATTGTCGTCGGTGGCAAACGCCTGTGGATGAAATGGTAATCGGGCTTCCCTCAACTTGCTGAGCTGCACGGGCTCCCCGGCTTCGAGGGTCTTCGTGCTGAAGTTCCGCCCGCGCCAGCAGCGTCTTCCCCCGTCTTCAAGCCTTCTCCCTGTCGTTGATATCGAACTGCTCAGGGAGCTCCACGTCCTTCACCACGTACCTGACCTTCTTCTCCTCAACCAGCTTCCGTAACTTCCGTTCCGGCCCCGTGAACGCGGCGCCTTTCTTCTTGATCTCAATGAAATCCAACATGTCATCCTTGACTCCCAACAGGTCGAAGGAACCCTGCTTGGAAGTGGACGAGAGGAGGATTACCTGCTCGTATTCGTCCAGAGTCGCGAAGGTGCCCAGCAGCTGGTACATGTCCCCCTTGACTTGGTTACCGCCGATCTGGAAAGCCAACGACTGCCTGGTCCGCCACCGCCGATAGTAGGCCCCAGCCAGGTAGAAACAAACGGCGGCGAGGACCGCGAACACAACGACGAGCGTCCCGAGGACTGATTCGAGAGTGGTCATCTCCGCCTTCTACTCCGCCGCGGCTATGTTCAGCACCGACCGAACTGTTGTTCTCTAGTCCCCAGATACCCGTGGCGCTAGGTAGTAATGGACGCGAGCCCCTAGGTCGTTCAGCTTGAAGGCGAGCATGATCGGCTTCTTCGAAGAGAAGGAACAGACCAACGTGTCAGAGACACCGCCCAGCGCCTTCGTGATCGAAATCAGGTAGTCGATTGAGTAGGTCGCTTTGCTCTCGGCGCTGACCTGTAACTCAAGGATGTCAGCATCATTCTTCTCCAGCGAAATTGAGGCCTGACCAACGTCTGACTTGCCCGAGAATGTCAGTTTGTCCTTGATGGCCGAGATTGTCACCTGGTCGGACACAACATTGATGTCGCTCAACACCTTCTCGAGAATTGCCTTCGTGAGTGTGACCTTCGTATCGAACTCCAGCTTTGGAAGCGGTGCCGCCCCTCCGCTGCTCTCAATCAGATGAATCGTAAACTCTCTCTTGTAGCCGTTGACAAATCGAAACAGGATGGCATCCTCTTCGGTAGAAGAAATCTCTACGCTGTCCTTGGTATCAGACCTCCCGATGAGCTTGACTAGGTCCTCGACCCTAATGCTGAATTTGTACGGCTTTTCGCATTCAAAACGCTCGAAGGCGCTATTCTGCCAGGCCAGGTCGACTAGGGCCACATGTGATGGGTCCATAGCTCTGAAGGTAAGGCCTTCCGTCGTCGCCTCAAAAGTTGCCTCTTCGACGAGGGTCTTCACTGCGGCCGAGACGGCTTTCCACTCAGTGTTTGTCGCCGCCTTCGCAAGAAACACGTCTAGCTCCTCTCGCCTTTGGCAGGCTCAACAAACACCGATAATAAAGCTTGATTTGATTCGAGCGATTCGCGAGCGGTCTCACCGAAACTGTCTGGGTTCTGGTTACCTTTGAGGGTTGGTCTTCTGCCATCAAAGGATCGATTCGATTCTGAGCCTCCGGCGAGTTCAATCCAGCGCTCCAGGACCATTGTGCGCTCATCAATCGGGGGAATCTTGCGTTTGTGGACGCAGACTGCATGCTTGCCCTTGCTCATGTTACAATTCATGCATAACACGGCGTACCCAGAGGGAAACTTGTTCTTTATCAGCCAACTGTAGAAAGAGTAGCCTCCTACTGGTTTCCCGAACAGTGCCATCCTATGCCTGAATCCGTTTCCGTACACATGATCTATGGACAGGAAATCCATTTCAGATTCACCACAGCATTCGCACGCCATGCTCCCGCGAGAGTAATGTCGCATCACAATCCGTTTTATCTTGTTGGTGTATCTTAGCGCGTACGCGTGTTTCAGCGCTCGATAGTACTCGCGCCTCTTCTGTATGGTCCTTCTTCTGGACTCCCTGACCTTCTCTGGGTACCTCCTGCAGTACTCCATAGTGCGTAGCCGCGCCATCTCTTTGAACGCCAGGGGTCCGCAAGGAGGACAAAACTTCTGGCTCGCTGACTTCGGCACGTAGTCCGCCCCGCATCGAAGACAAATACTCTCGCCATACTTTCGACCGAAGAACCGCCTGTGTATTGGGCCCCTCAGTTCAGCTAGCCTAACCCTTTCCACTTTTGCCTTTGCGAGGAGCACCTCCCTGTGCTCCAAGTAATAGCACCTCTGATACACTCGGTTGGACTCTAGATGGAGCAGACGGGCGCACGTAGAACAGTATCTTTGTTGGTTAACCCTAGGTTGAAATTGTTGTTCACACCCAAGGCAAACCTTCTCATGTTGCTGGGGCACCCTGCACTTGTCACAGCGCTTCTGCCTCGAACCACGCAACTGGAAGGGCCGACGACATTGATTGCACACTCCAAACTTGGCGTTCGGCCTACCTTTCGGCACGCTAACCTTTCACCCCACACAATTCCCTCATCACTGCCGCCAACTCCTCCATCGAACACGCCAAGAAGTCAGCATGCTCCATAACCGCCCCCACGTATCCCTTCACCAACTCAGGCTCTGCCTGCATCACCTCCACCAGCGCCACACACTTGACATCCGGATTCGCCTCCTTGATCCTCCTGAACTTCATGTCCACGTAGCACGCGTTCTTCTCCACCCACACCAGAGCGACCCCCCTTCGGCTCGTGCTCCGCCAGCACTCCAGAATGACCCGCTGCGCCGGTATGAAGAAGTCGACAACATACATCCTGTTCCTGACTGGGAAGACGGCGTGGGTGAGGTGTGTTACGCCGTGCTGGAGGAGGATGTTCCCCACCTGCTCTTCCTGCTCGCTCTTTGGGACCAAAGAACTCCACCCATAGATACCAGAATCTGCTGAGGACATGACTAGCTCTCACACCATCCTGAACTGTCGGCCATCCTCTCCAGTTTCTGTCCGGCTGCGGAAGTTCCACAGGTATCCTGCCAACTCTTCCCGCGAGCAGAAAACGACGTCAGCATGCTCCAGAACAGGCCCCACGTACGCCCTGACGGACTCAGCCCCCACGCCCTTGACCTCGACGAACGCCAGGCACTCGAGGTTCGGTTGGGTCCCCTTAATCCGCTCGAATTTCCAATCCACATAGCAGGCGTTCTTTTCGACCCAGACTAGGGAACTCCCCCTCCTGCCTGCGGCCCTCCAGCATTCAATAATCAAGTTCTGTAACAACAGGTAGAAGTCGACGACGTACAGCCTCTGGGCTACGGGGAATACCTTGTGGGCGGCATATTGGATGCCGTACCGGTCCAAGAGGTCTTGGACTAGCTCCTCTTGTTCCGTCAGAGGCACTAGGGCGTGAACTTTCGACATGGGGTGGTTGGTCGGCTCTCAATATGAGACTGTGAAGTGGCAACCACAGTCTCAGTTACCTGAACTTCTCCCGCGCGACAATACCCAAGCCTTGCTTCGATTTCGGTTTCGTAATCCTTCCCACACTTGTTGCAACGCCATTTCGTTCTACCATCAGCGGCCAGTCTTATGGGGAAGGCTTGGCACATGTTTATTCGAGAACTCTTGTTATCTCTCGCCCAAGAACCAAGAGTAAGCGATGTAAGCCTTTCTCGACTCTCGACCCATTCATCCTTGTAGCATCAGAGGCGCAATGAACCATACTTGCGGCGAAGTGCTGCCGGTCGGCTTAGCGCCCGGGGGCTAAATGCCCTCCCTTCGTTAAACGAAACCCGGTCATTGGACACCACAAGCTAATCTCAGATGTCCAAGAGTGCCACCGGCGAAGGATTCTTGCCGCCCTTCGAACCTACTAGGGCGCCCTTATCAGTCGGCTAGGTGGCTACCATACCTGCTTGAACGAAAATACAATCTCCTTCTTGAAAAGGGTCTACAAAGAATACTACTTCAAACACGACGGCTCCATCGAGTTCCCCGACCAGATACAATCGCGCGAGTTCGGCTACATACCCTTCGGCGGTGGAATGGTCCGCCATCTCTCCTTCAAGAGCGCCGGAGAGGCCGTCGCCGAGATCCTGAGACAGTCCCCCTCGTCGGTCTACTGTTCGAACGCGACGTACGAATCCCCCACCCTCCCCATGGAGGAGAAGGGCTGGAAGGGGGCCGAGCTCATCTTCGACATAGACGCGACCGACATACCCACCGCCTGCAAGAAGGGCCACGACATATGGTACTGCGAGAAGTGTCACTCGTCGGGCAAACTGCCAAAACCAATTACATGCCCAAAGTGCAAGGGGCCTACCGTCGATTTCCACGGGACGTGCAAAGTCTGCCTCGACGCGTCGAAGGACCACGCCATCCGCGTGATTGATTTCCTCGCCCAAGACTTCGGAGTCTCCAAGAACGACGTGAAATCATACTTCTCAGGGAACAGGGGGTACCACCTGCACGTGTACGACCAAAGGTTCGAACATCTCGACCAGCAGGGAAGGGCAGAGGTAGCGGGCTACATGCTGGGGGGCTCCCTCCCAGCAATTCAGACCATCGCGGCGACACTGAAACGAA
This sequence comes from Nitrososphaerales archaeon, assembly GCA_032906685.1. GTDB lineage: Archaea > Thermoproteota > Nitrososphaeria > Nitrososphaerales > Gagatemarchaeaceae > DASPPF01. The sequence goes on along the minus strand of JAJTZD010000018.1, from coordinate 19,131 downwards.
GGTCAGGCTACCCCCCTGGAGCGGCGTACGGCTGGATGAAGCGGATAACCGCCTACGCTCAATCGAGGTCGGGCTACACCGGCACGCTGCAGAAACTCGTCTCCGAAGCCGTCTCCTCCCAACGAGCCATGATCGACGCTTCCGTGACCACCGACATCCATCGCGTCTTCAGACTGGCGGGCACGCTCCACGGCAACACGGGCATGGCGAAGATGAGGGTGGGCTCTTTCGAGACCTTCGACCAAGAAAAGGACCCGGTGGTCCTCGGCGCAGAGCAGACGAAAGTTAGCGTCACGTTCTATCCCAAATTCTCCATAGGCGGGCAGACCTTCGGGCCCTTCACCAGGGCCGAGACTGTTTCCCTGCCGACATACGCGGCGGTCTCCATATTAACCCGGGGCTTCGGGGAGGTCGTGTAGTTGCCGGAGCCAACGCTCGAATCTATCAAGAGGCACCTGGACGCGGAGGAACAATCGGAGAAGCTCCTCCCGCTCCCCGACGACTTCTACTCGACCGTCGCGACCTATGCGCAACTCCTCAAGCGGAGTTCCGGCTCGGCGAACTCGGATATCGTGAACCGGCTGGTCTCCAAGCAGTCCGCGATGCTGGGGTCGATGGTGAGGAAGCTCCTGCAGACCAGGTCATCCAAGGCGGCGACGCAGAAGGCCGTATCGCAACTCTTGCCCGAGGAGAGATACGTCTGCTCGATGGAGGAGCGCTACAACAAGCAGCTGGAAGCGTTCATCGAAGCTGTCGCCTCGGGCCAGCCTTCGGCGGTCGAGCTGGCCCGCAAGAACGAGCTCAGCAGGAGCACGACGGTCAGGTTCCTCAGGCACGTCGACGAGCTGATAGGGCTGGACCTGCGAAGATACGGGCCCTTCGAACCGGAGGACCTGGCGTCAATCCCAGCCGCGAACGCCGACCTGCTCGTGGCCAACGGCGAAGCCGTCGAAGTGGCGCTACGGGACGGACCCTAGGAATAGCTTCGCCACGTGTGGTTGCACTTCAGACAGCGGTAGAACTGCGTCGGAGGCTCGTCCCCGCTCCTGGTCTGAAGGAACCACCAGCTCGCTTCGTTGTGGCCGCACTTCGGGCACTCGATCTTGGTGGTCGGCAGGGTGTTGAGCTTGTTCTCCTTGTCCCCTACGACCTTTATCGGCGCAACGCTGGTAAGCTCCTCCTCAGTGGTTTGCATGACCGTCTTGCCGGCCTTGTTGGTGTACCCGCAATTGGCGCAGACGTTTGTTATCATGACCTCTTTGGGGCCTTTGACCTGCTTCAGCATTAGCCTGGTGCCACACTTCGGACAGAACTTCAGCCCGAGCCACCGCCGAGAGCTTTTTGCACGCTCTCGAAGAGCTCGTGCGTCGTCTCTGCGGCGCGCTGGACGCTGTTGACGAACGCCTTCTCAGGCTTCACACGTTGGGCTCGGACCCTGAGGACCAGTTTCTTGATGAGCGGGTGCGGCGGGATGACGCCTGCGAAGGTGACGTTCTTCTCCTCAAGGAGCTCGTGATGGACAATCTCCGCCAGAGAGTAGTCCTCTCCGGTTATCTCGACGGTGAGGCCCTTTTCATCCTCCGTGGTGGTCTGGACCTGCAATTCCTTAGACCGCCCTTTGGGTGGTGTTGATAAAGACTATGGTTGGATTGGGATCTGCCCGAAGTCGCTGGCCAGCTTTCTTTCCTCCACGTTGCCGCACTCGTCGCACTTCGCCCTGTTGTTGCCGCCTCTCTGGAGCGGCCTCCCGCAATTTCCACAGAACGCATACACTACGCCGGCCTTATCCTCGTCTATGGAAAGATGGATTATCCCGTTCAGCAGGCTCTGAATCCTGCACCTGACCACGTCTCCCAGCTTCACCGGCGGCCCTCCGCGCACCCCCCTCTCCCTTCGGCCGGAGCGGAGCATCAGCATGCCGGCGAACTCCTTGTCGGTCCGCTGCCCGTTGACGTAGGAGATGGCGACGCTCGAGGTGCTGGTCGCCGCCGACTCCACTTGGCCGGTGACGTAATCTCCCACCTTGAGCAGCTCCAGGTGCGCAGCGGGCGCCACTGAGATCTCCCTGCTTCGCTGGTCCCTGCGGACCGTGCCCACAGAGAGAGCCCTCAGGAGGCCCGAATCGTCATAGACGTGGGCGCCGGGAAGATACTCTTCCGATACCGCGACCTGGTCTCCAGGCAGCACCACATTTTTCTTATCGTTCATTCTGCTTCCTCTTGATCAGGCCCACAGTGAGCTCTATCCACTTCGGCCGCTGCAGGAACTCCCCTATTTCCCTTCCCTCCAGAAGCGCGACGAGAGCGTCTGCCTGAGGTATCGACAGCACCGGCCTGTCGAACGTGAAGCCGTCTATCGATATCCTGGGGCATGCCGTCTGGACAAAAGCCTCGATCTCTCTGTGCGGCGCGAGCCGCTCGGCGGTGATGTCCCGCAGGGCCAGTTGGACGACCTTGCGCCCGTGCATCTCGAGCCTCTGGGAGATCCACTTGCTCCTCCCCAGCATCTTCTGGCCTTCCTTCATCCCGGTTATCACTCCGAAGACCCTCGCGTCGAGCGCCTTGTACACCGCGAGGATCGCCCTCTTCCTGCGCTCTTCCGCCGCCTTCTCCATGTCGACCACCTCGTCCATGTAGGGGTCCAGCATGAACGTGGGCTTCCCGGCGGCCAGCGCCAGGCCGACCGCGTGGAACTCGCTCTCTCCCAGGAAGCAGAAGGCGTCGACCGCATCCCGAAGGGAGTAGACCGTCGAGAAGTCGCAGCCGAAGACCTGACTCCCCATCAGGAGGTTGTTCTCCTTCCCCAGGAACACCTCGAAGCCCCTGCCCTCGAGTATCCCCTTCACCCTCTCCAACTCGTGGAGGTGCTGACTGAACGTCGCTAGGCCGAGCCTGCGGTAGCCCCTCAAGGCCTCCGCCGCCTTCGCCGCCACGCCGTCGAACTTCACGTCGTCCACCGCGTCAATGAGGTAGGTGAAGTTCCCGACCATCTTGACGGTGGCGTTGTGCCCTATGTGAAGGGCCATGTCAGCCTGAAGCTTCGTCACGTCGTCATCGACGGTGTCGCATATTCCGAAGCAGCTGTCACCCGCGAGTATGCACGTGACGCCGTACCTCTCCCGCACCCTGTCCATCAGCTCCTTCGTCTGCCTGAGCAGTCCGCCGGGCGCGTTGACAAGAATCACCCGCGGCCGTTTCTCCTCTATGAGCCCGAAGACCCTGGCCTCGTCTATCCGGATGGTCATTGGACGACAGTCTTCTCTAGCTGAACCACTTGGGTCTTGGTCTTCATCGGGAGCTTTGTCGAGGCTGCCTTCATGCCCTCTTTCGCCTTGTCCAAGTTCTCCGCCTTCACACTCATCTCCAAGATTACGCTCCCGACCTCCACCCTGGCCGCCAGGCCTATGGGCTTGCCGAAGGCCTTCCTCATCCCTTCTTGGAGTCTATCCGCACCCGCGGTGGCGATCATCTTGTTCTCGCGGAGTATGATATGAGGATACACAACCACTTTAAGGAAATAATTTTCTTCGCCGACCAGCGCGAGCTTCTTGTTGCAAGCCACTCTCGCAGCTTCCAGCGCGTTATGCCTTATCTGGACCCGGCCTTCGGAGACGAGACGGACGAGGTAGTCGTAGTCAGGCCTACTCTTCCCGGTAGTGAAGCGGGCCACCTTCGAGTTGGGCGCACCCGGCGCGAAATACTTGCTCGTGTATGCCATCCCTTTGATCTCGCGATAATTTTTTCCGTGAATTTCTCTTCACCGAACAAACGCCGCCCCCTGGCACTCCTAATTAACCTTCATCACGTAGATTTCGTTGGCTTGACGGCGGAGGCGCAATGAACCCCCATGCGCGGTTCGGCCTGGCCCTGGCGCGCGAATCTACTGACCTTCACCCAAGTCAACGTCAAGCAGCTCAGGGCCTTGGCCTGTAGGCCTGTGCGTGCGTTCCCGTTGAAAGAAACGTGACTGTCCTCCTCGACACCCCGAATACAACGAGCAGGTTGGCCCTGACTCTGTGACTCCAGCTGCAGAAGTATCCCCTACGCTCCAAGTGATGGGAAATCGCCGTCGGGTCTCTGGCTGCGAGCAGGTTCCCCAGAGCGGCTTCCACCAGCCTCTGCTGCCCGTAGGCGAGTTCGCCGAACCTTTCCACGAACTCATTTGTGTACCTTACTCGCCATCGCAAGCGTTAGACCTTTGTAGCCAACTTACGCAGAAACTCTATGGGCTCTTCGCCCTTGGGCACGGCTTTGTATCTGCCCGCTCGGGAGTCCTCTATTCCTTTCACGATGCTCTGTTCGAACTGCCTATCAAACATCAGGTAGACGTTCGTCAATATCTGGTCTTTGGGCTGCCTCGCTTTCGAGGCCTCAGAGACGTAATCAATTAGCTCGAGCATCGCGGAGGTAGAGATCTCCGCGGGAGGTGAAATTGAGGCTTGTAACGCCTCTTCGACGACTAGACTCAGCGCCCCTCTTCTGCCTCCGTACTTCTCACGAACCAACCTCCTGACCTCCCTTGCGACATCGTCGCTGACACGGATCAGAATCTGTGCCATATCTAATGATATTATAAGATATCAATTAAACCTTTCCGGAGAAGTGCGGAACGCTAATTGTTCCCGGTAGAGGCGCAATGAACCCTCGTGCACGGGAAAGCCCAGTCCGCTATACCAACTTTCGCCATGTATAGCGTCACTCAAAGGCTTGCCGTCGTGGAAGCCAAGCTAAAGAAGACCAATTAGTCGACCCGCCCAGACAGTCCCGTTGCCGTTCACATTACCTGACCCTCTGCGGAGCGCGGACAAACAGGCGCTGGTCCTTGCTTTCGGGATGCTTTCCGTGTTGGAAGTCTGCGCCACGGTCGGAGGTGTCAAGAAGGTTGAAGTTCCATGCGAACGAATATGTGTGCTCGATCTCCAACCTTCATCCATCCGTTCAATCACCAAGCTGGCTGGGATTCACAAGTTCGCTCCGCTCATGGCCGAGTTCCACGGAGATCAAGCGAGCGTCGAGGAGTTGGTGTCCAAAATCGCTGCCGAGGTCGACACACTTCAACGATTCGCCTTGAGCGGCTACGACGTGCCAGAAGAGCGCCACGAGGAGATCACGAGGCTGCTGCTTGACGCCATCAGGAGGGCGGGTTTCAGGAAGGTCAAGCTCCTGCGACCGAAGGGGAACGAGCTGCTGGCGGAGCAGGTCTCGTCCAGGGAAGCGCTCGACTTGGTCGTCTTCCCATACAAGGGCGGCTACGGCCTCGGACCCACCTGCTGGGTCTCGGACACGGCGTCGGTCAAGGAGCGGGGTCTGGCCAAACCAGTTCCACATTCGGAGATCGCGATGTCTCCCAGACTCGCTCAGCTGCTGGTCAACCTTTCTGGCCTTGCTCCCGGGAAGACACTGCTCGACCCGTTCTGCGGTTCAGGGACGATCCTCGCGGAAGGGCTGTTCAAATCACTGGTGTGCGTGGGCGTCGACTCTGACGCCGGCCGCATCCGCGACGCAAGAAAGAACCTCGGGTGGGCAAGAAGCAGGGCGGGCAGAGGCACCTTCAGTCTGAAGCTGGGCGACGCGAGAGAACTCCCAAGTCTTCTTGGGCGCTCGAGCGTAGACGGAGTGGTAACCGAGCCCTTGCTCCTCCCCACCTTTGAATCCAGACCGAGCACTAAGGTCGCAAACGAGCTCATGGAAACGGCTGGAGAGACGTACGCCGAAGCCCTTTCCTCTATTGCTGAAACGCTGACCCCCGGCGCCCGAGTCGTCATGGTCGTCCCGGTCGTGCGAACGATCGAAGACGACGAGGTGTCTATCGCCTTGGACGGCGGTCGGCTGGGATTGAGGCCGTTCCAGCCTGGGGCCTTCAGGTTCCAGTATCCTGTCTTACTATCCTTCGAGAGCACCAGGTGGATAAGACGGGCAGTCTACGTCTTCGAATCGCGCGGGTGACCCTTTCCAAGCGCCAGGGTCGCCTTCCTGAAGACTCCAGTCATGAGATGGAGCTGGCTGTCGGTGAGTTCCGACGCCGCCGCCATTCGCTTCCCGACCTCGCGGAGGTTCCTCACCCTATGGTCCGCCATCCTTGAACTCGCCGCCAGCTCGTAGAAGCTCTTCGCGAAGAGCTCGCGCGCCAACTTACCTTGCGTCGCGACCTTTCCTCCCTCACCCTTGGATACCAGATAAAGCACGATTGCGACCGCGTGGCCTATGTTCAATGTTCTGTAGCGGGTTCCGGTCTCGACGACGGTCGTGACGTCGCACTGAGAGATCTCCTCGTTAGTGAGGCCAGTCGTGTCCCTCCCGAACACAATCGAGGCCGTCCGTGCGGTCCTCAATATCGCCGAGACACGCTCAGGCTTCACGGTTCTTCTGATCACGTTAGAGCCGCGGGAGGCCCTTATCGCCGTCGTGGCAACCAGCAGCTGGTTCTCCCTCCGGAGCCTGCCGAAGCTGACCGTCTTCGCGTTCTCCAGGACATCCTTGGCGTGGGCTGCGTAGACAGTGGCGACCGACAGATCCACCTTCGGGTTCACGAGGTACAGCCTCTTCACCCCGAAATTCTTCACCAGCCTTGCCACGTGGCCGACGTTGACCGGGTACCGGGGCTCCACCAGCGTCACGGAGACGCTCTTCGGAATCACACGGGGGCCAGAACTCGGCTGGATAAAATCCCTCACGTCAGCCCTGGATGCGGACGGCCAACTCAAGCGCCTCCTCAGGAGACAGGGTGTACACTCTCCGGCGAAGCAAGTCTGCCTGTGGTCTCCCGCCCAGTTTCGCTACGACAGCTCCGACCTCGCGCCGTCTCAACGCGAAGAGCAGCTTGACGGCTGCTATCTCCGCCGCGCTCAGCCTCCTCTTCGGCCTCAGCGTGACCACGACCGAATTCACCCTTGGCTGTGGGGAGAACGCCGACCGCGGCAGGCGCTCGACCACGGATACCTCGGCCGAGACCTGCGCGATTACGGAGACCGCCCGGTAGTCTCTCGCGCCTGGGCGCGCCGTGACCTTGGCCGCAAAGTCCTCCTGGAGGACAACCACGGCCCTGTCATACGGCAGCTGGCTGATCCACTCCACGAACGAGGAGGACCTCGAATAAGGGAGGCTTGCGACCAGCACGTCGAACCTCGGCCTCTCCTCAAAGGCGTCGGCTAGGTGCAGCGTGACCTTCCCTCTTCCTACCGCAGCCTGCGTGCTGCGGTAGTTCTCCTCATCGACTTCATACCCTTCGAGCCGGGATGCAACGTTAGAGAGCTCCTTGGTCAAGGCGCCCTTGCCCGTTCCGATCTCCAGCACTCTCTCGCCGGCACGGACCCCGGCGAGAGAGACCAGCCTCTTGATGACGGACTGGTCGACTAGATAGTGCTGGCCGAGCTTCCACCGCGTCATTTCTTTACGAAAAGGTTAATCCGAGAATCGCCCGAGAGTTCCTCGACGATCCGCTTGGCTATCAGCTTGGCGGGCTCCCTGAGCCCCACCCTCTGCTGCAGGTCGTCGAAGCTTGTGAAAGACTGCTTCTCCCTCGTTTCGAGGATCTCCCGCATGAACGTCTTTCCTATGCCCGGGATCAGCTCGAGCCCGTGGAGGCGGGGGGTCAGCGGCTGCAATTCGTTGAAGTAGGCTACATACTTCTGCTCGTTGGCCTTCACCAGCCCCTCCACCACGCCCGGCAGCGAGCTCACCGACTCGGGCGTCAGCTCCTCGTAGGCCAGCTTCCCGAGTACGCTTGCTATCTTCTCCCGGCCTTCCTTACCTATCTTGACCTTCTCGCCCACTTCCACCTCCTGGTTCTCGACTGCCAGGAGCTCTAGGAGCGTCAGCCTCTCCTCTCCTATGGCCTGCACAATGGGACCCTCCCGCCCCTTTATCGCTGCCGACTTACCCCTCGACAGGAAGTCGAGGACGTAAGCGAACTCTTCGTATTTCTTCTCAGCTGACAGCATCTTTCAGCACCGACTCCACTTCATCCAGGCGGCCTAGTAGTGCCGAAGCTCCTTCGGATGCGGAATCGCCGGTCGGTGCACTGATTATCCCTCTCTGCCTGTAGCTTTGGTGCCCCCGTTCGTATATAATTCTTAGCCGCTCAGGACTTCGGGTGGAGTATCTTCAGTATCTTCTCGATGGTCTCGGTGGGGAGCAGCTTCCTCCAGCCCGAGGTGAACGTCCTCAGCTCCTCGATGGACTTTGGAAGCACGTTGACCACCTCTACGGCCTCCTCCTCTGTCAGGCCGCACTCGGTCTCGAGCTGCTTCCTCATCTTCTTGGCAACCTCCGGGGTGACCCTGGAGAACTTGGCTGTGTAGTCCAGCGTCCTCTTCTGAATCTGGTCAGCCTTCTCGACATCTAACTTCTGCAGGATCTGGTTGGCCTCGGGTATCGTGAGCACCTTCTTCACGGGTTTCTCGGACATCAGCGACCCACCAGAGGCACCAGGTGCTCCTTCCTCGCAATGACCGTCTTCGTCTTGTTTCCAACCGGCACGTCCAACGTGACCGTGCGCCTCCCGACCTCGGTCACCGTGCCCACGAGGCCGTTGAACCTCCTGTGAGGCATCCCCTTTACCTGGGACGGGTCAATCTTGACCACGACCCTGTCCTTCAGAGAGTACTGCGTCAGCAGGCTGCTGAGGCCCCTCTTCTCCTTGGACCTGAGCAGGGCTCTAGTCCTTCTTCTGTAACCGTGAGATCTCGCCAAATCCGAATTTCCCCGTTTCCTTTACTCCGCGGATGTCAAACTTGCGACATCTTACCTCAGTTTTTAAGACTTCCGAAACAGAAGGCGAAACAAGCTCGCCGCTGACGAACCTTTTCACCGGAAGGCCTCCGTCCAGCTCGGCGTCGATCAGGAGGGTCTTCCCGCGCGCCCTGGCCCTGACTCTGTAGACGCGCTTCGAGACTGGGCGTTCATGGGGCCTGTCGAAGACCACCTCGGCGTTGCGGAAGATCCTGGCGAGTTCCTTCAAGTCGGCCGCCTGCACCTTCTTCGACGCGCTCGCCGTGATCGAAGTCCGGAACCTGAAGCTCGGAAGCCTTGTGGGTCGTGATGGAAGCAGCCGTCCGTGCGAGACCCTGACGGCCCCGCCCCTCCCGCGCGCTACGAAGCTCTTCGGCACGTTCCGTAACTTCGGGTTCTTCAGCTCGACCACGAAGGGCCTCCCGGGCGCCGACACGAGGCTGTCCCTGTCCTCGCTTCCGATCCAAGTGAACTTCACGCTCTCGGCGGCGGTAGCGCTGACGAGCTTGCGCCCCACCTTCTCCTCGACGCTCGGCGACCTGTCAAACCCTGTCATCCCGCACGACTCGCAGCCTCTGCCGGAACACTCGGGGCATCGTTTCCTCCTCTGAGCGACGCCCTCAGGCTTTGTGTACCTGCCGTAGAAGAAGAGGGGCCTCGAGTAGACGTCGATTCTCGAGCTCGCAAGGTCCACGACCGCTGTCAGGTCCGGGTTCAGCTTGTCAGGCTTCTTCCTCAGCTCCCGCGAAATCTCTGCCACCATCGTCTTGGACAGCTGCGTCTTGATCGTCTCCCTCCCCATCAGCTTGAGCGCCGACCTGACCTCGTCTTCCCTCTCCTGCACGCCGGCGGGCATGGAGAGTCCGATGCCGAACGTCCTGAACTCGTGGCCCTTCGCCTCCCGCACGACGCTCTTGGCCACGCTTCCGACGCGCGCCATCAGCCCGCCGCAGATGAAGCACTCCTCGTGAGCCACGACTTCAAAATCCGACGGGCTTCCGCCCTGGCGTTCCAGGCACGTCTCGCAGAGGTGGTACCTCTGTACCGCTTCCGCCACTTCACTGGCCACCCATTCGCCGCATCGCCTGCCTGAATTCGCGGCCCTTGCTCGACTTTACGAGCGACTTCATCTGTTTGTACCTCGAGAGCAGCTCACGGACGTCCTTGTCCGTCCTCCCCGACCCGCGCGCGATCCTCTTGACCCTGGACGCGTTGATGCTGTCCGGTTCAGCTCGCTCCCTGACGGTCATCGACTGTATGATTGACTTGTACACCTTCACTCTGTCCTCGGCCTTGTCAAGTTCCTTCGAGTCGACCTGCCCCGCGAACCCTGGGACGTGGTCCAAGACCTTCTTCAGGGAGCCGAACTTCTTCATCTGCTCGAACTGTGCCAGAAGGTCGTCCATCGTGAGCTTGCCCGACATCATCCTCTGGACTGCCTTCTCGTCCACCTGGACCTCGGCTTGCTGGACCATCTCAATCAGTGATTTCAGGTCGCCCATGCCGAGCAACCTGCCGACGAACCTCGTCGGCACGAACTCCTCGAGGTCGTCGATCCTCTCGCCCGTGCCGATGTAGAAGATCTTCGAGCCGGTCGCGGCTGACGCTGCAAGCGCCCCTCCTCCCTTTGCAGCGCCGTCCAGCTTGGTGACGATTATCCCGCCGACTGGGGACGCCTGGTGGAAGGCCAGCGCCTGGTTGTAGCACTGCTGGCCTATCGTGCCGTCAACGACGAGCACATTGTAGTCTGGCTTGACTCCGCCAACGATCTCCTTCATCTCCATCAGGAGCCCGGATTCCTCCTTGTGTCTGCCGGCCGTGTCGACTATGATCATGTTCTTCGAGCCCTCGAAGTGCTTCCTCCCTTCCTTCGCTATCTTCACAGAGTCCTTCTCCTTCGCGTCGCTGTAGACCTCCACGCCAGAGGCCTCGCAGAGCGTGCGCAGCTGTGTCACGGCCCCAGGCCTGAACGTGTCGGCGGCCACCACTCCAACCTTGAACCCCCGCTTGGTGAAGAGCCTCGCCAGCTTGGCGGTCGTGGTGGTCTTGCCCGAGCCCTGTACGCCCAACATTACGACTACGTTGGTCTTCGCCTTGTCGAGCTGCAACCCTCCCTCGCCCCCGAGGAGCCTCGCCAGCTCCTCGTACAGGACGGAGACGACCTGGTCCTTTCTGGTGACCCCGCCCGCCGGCTTCTCTTCCAGAGCCCTCTTCTGCACCCTCTCGGTGACCTCCAAGGCCATCTTCACGTTCACGTCACCCTGTATCAGCGTCCTCTGAAGGTCTCGGACGAACTCCTTCACAGTCTTCTCGTCCACCGTGTTGGCGCCGACCAGCTTCTTGACTGCCGCCTGCAGGCCGTCGCGCAGCGAGTCCAGCATTCTGGGCGCCGAGTCGGCCTCCGATATTTATCCCCTTAACCTCAGAGGGGTCTCCGAATCGGCGTTTCGGCTCGCCGCCTTCGACGATGTCTTTAACGGCGGGATTCTGTCCTGAGCAATCGTTGGGAAAGAAGGTCGGGGTTCTCTACTCTGGAGGCAAGGATTCTACCTATGCCGCATACCTCGCCTCTCGAAGGGACCATCTCGCCTGCCTGGTCACCCTCTTCCCCCGTTCCGAGTCGTCGTACATGTTCCACTTCCCGAACCTGTCATGGACGAAGCTCCAGGCGGAGGCGATGGGCGTCCCACAGGTCGTCGGGGACACGGAAGGGGTGAAGGAAGAGGAGCTGGCCGACCTGCAGGCCGCCCTGGCCACGGCCAAGCAGCGGTTCGGCCTGGAAGGGCTCTACACCGGCGCGCTCGCGAGCGTCTACCAGAAGACACGCGTCGAAGGGGCATGCTCGAAGGTCGGCCTGGAGTGCTTCTCCCCGCTGTGGCACGTGGACCCGGAGGCTCACCTCAGGACGTTGCTGCGTGACGGCTTCGTCGTGGAGGTCGTCAGCGTCTCCGCGCTGGGGCTCGGCGAAGGCTGGCTCGGAAGGACGCTGGACGAGACGGCGGTCGACGAGCTGGTGGCGCTGGGGGCGAAGTACAGGTTCCACATAGGCCTCGAGGGCGGGGAGGGCGAGACCTTCGTCCTGGACTGCCCGCTGTTCTCCAAGAGGATAGAGGTCCTGTCCAGCGAGAGGCACTGGAGGGGGGACTCGGGCTACCTGGAGATCAAGGAGGCCCGGGCCGTTCCCAAGGTCAGCCGGACGGGGCGGGCGGCCTAGTCCCGAGCGTCAGACTCAGCGTCATAATATGCCCGCCTCTGACGATCTGCAGAACCACTGTCTGACCCGGCAGAGCGAACTCCTGCAGGTAGGACGAGAGCGCATCAGAGTTCACAATCTTGGTGCCGTTGATCGCGATGATGACGTCTCCGCCGACGACATAGCGGCTTCCCTGAACAGAGACCGTCTGGTTGCCTGCCCTCAGGCCCGCCTTGGCCGCAGGGCCTCCCGGTGTCACGCTCTCAACCAAGGTGCCGTAGGTGATGTTGGTTCCCTGGAGCTTCGCCAGCTGATAGCTCATGTCGGCCGTGCCTATCCCCATGTAGGGGTGTCTCTGATACGTCCCGGTGCTCACGAGCGACGGCAGCTCTTTGAGGATGGTGTCAGACGGGATTGCGAAGCCGACTCCCTGGGAGCTCTCCACCGTGGCCGTGGTCATGCCGACGACCGTACCGTTGCCGCTGAGCAGAGGCCCTCCCGAGTTGCCCGGATTGATGGGCGCGCTGAACTGGATGACGTCTGCGATCGGAAAGTTTCCCGCCAGTGACTCCGAGATCGTTCTTTGGAGCTGGCTGATTATCCCGAAGGTCATCGACCCTGAAAGGCCGAAGGGGTTGCCTATCGCGACAACGGGTTGCCCAACCTTCAGGGTCGAAGAGCTCACGACCTGGAGTGGTTTGAACTCGGACGACGGAGCGCTCACGCTCAGAATCGCGAGGTCGCTGTAGGGGTCGGTCCCCAAAACCCTAGCCACGTAGGCGTTGCCATCGTAGAACGTCACAGTCATGTCCGTAACATTCTGCACGACATGGAAGTTCGTCACGACGTAGTGCGCCCCCTGGAAATCTGTCACGAAGCCGGAGCCGAGGATGGTCGAGTTCCCGAGGACGCTTGACTGGACGCCCGCGACTGTGACCACGCTCGCGGAGTCTTGAGCGTAGATCGTCACTGGGTCGAGCCCGAGTGGGTTGCCGCTTGCCTGGAGAGTGGCCGCAGCGAGCTGCCTCTGCAGCTGCGCGTTCTCCGCCTGAAGAGTATTCAGAAGGTTCTGCATCTGCTGGCTGCCTCCGCTCCCTGTGCCAGGCACCGCCATTATCGACAGCGCTGAATACGTGACCAGCGAGCTCAAGATGACTGCGACCACAAGGAACGTCCAGTAGCTCCTCGACACGCCCTTCCTGAGGCTCATATCCGACCGCATCGCCTGCCCAAGCCCCCCACGCACAAAAGCCTATAGATGACGGACGGCCTCGAACGAGAGCCAAGATGTGCCTATCCTCACCGTGGTCGATGTGCTTTCAGCTTTTGAGGACTGCTTCAAGACAGTTGATTTTAGATTGGCGGCCATCAAAGAAACCGACTGGATGTCGATAATAGCCGACTCGGTCAGGATATCTCTTCAATCAACCAATCTAGCCTTCAGTCAACCAATCTATGTGGATTAATCGATGCTGCTGAGGTCGAGTGGCCGGAAGTGGTGTTTGTACCGATGGCCATCTACGCTGATGGACTTGGAAGACAGGGCAGTCCTATAATCGAAGTCAAAATCCTTATTTAGATTACGCGGAATTCAGTTGATTCATGAACGGTC
>JAJTZD010000018.1:4221-5497 GCA_032906685.1 Nitrososphaerales archaeon | reverse complement strand
CGAAGTCAAAATCCTTATTTAGATTACGCGGAATTCAGTTGATTCATGAACGGTCTCGTAAAGAGTATCGACGCTGAGATTGAAAGGCGTAGTCTGTTGAAGCACCCATTTTACAAGATGTGGTCCGAAGGAAAGTTAAATTTGGAACATCTCGCAGGCTATTCGAAGGAATATTTTCAACTTGTAAAGGCTGTACCCGAAATGGTAAAAAACATAGAAGCGTTCGTAACTGATTCGTCCAACAGAGCTGTTGTCTCAGAAATACTGATGGAAGAAACTCAACATGTAGATCTCTGGGCAAAATTTGCGGGCGCCTTGGGAGTCTCAAGAGAGATACTGACGAGCTATCCTGGAACGCCCAAAACTAATCGTTCTCTCTCAGGACTAATATCCCTCACAAAAGCGTCATTCGGGGAAGCTGTTGCCGCGGCGTACGCCTTGGAAAGTGAGCAACCAACGATAAGTCGTTCAAAGCTGGACGGCCTGAGAAGATTTTATGGTATGGACAGCGATGATGGGACCGTCTACTTTAGGGTGCACGAGGAAGCTGATGTAAGGCATGCTGCGGTATGGAGAGACACCCTGCAAGACATGAATGGGGGAGACGAAGAAAAAATGCTCAATGCAGCTACTACATCACTAAACACCCAGAATGTAATGTTAGATTCAGTCATGGAGAACTGCGAAGATCTGCTTCATTCTTGATGAGCATACCTTACAAACGAACGCGCCTAATCGTCTCGTAGAGAAATCGCTGCAATCATACGACTAGGTGGATGATGGCTCTGTACCCAGGAAGGATATAAGACCCTAACTTCTCATCCTTCGAACCAAAATCGTGTTCTGTTCCATTATCTGGTGGTTACGAGGAGCCAATGAGCGTGCACCACCCGAAGACGGAACAGAACACTTGGGAGCGTAGGGTTATGTGCCCCGGCCGGGATTTGAACCACCAACGAGCCTCATCAAGTAGCTCATAGAGCGCCTGATTCCAGGAGAATGGTGTTTACTGGACCAACACACCTATACGTTTCTGCCTGAATCAACATGTCGGATCTTCCCTCAGCGGGTACCTCCTGGTTCGCCAAGACCCTCTCAGAAGGGACGTATAGAAACGCGGACGAGGTCTTGACTGCACTTCTGAAGTCCAAGATGGTCGGCGGTCGGTTAGTGGCATTTAGCAAGTTTTTCTTCGTTTCTGACAGCGATTCGCTGACAAGGGACTTATTCCAGAAAACACTACAGATTCTAATATCAAACGTCTTCGTCAGTCTCT
>JAJTZD010000018.1:1714-4121 GCA_032906685.1 Nitrososphaerales archaeon | reverse complement strand
CTTTGTGATAACTCGAACGTCTGGCAAGTTCTACCCATGAACTGGCAAAGGCAAGGTCTATGAATGCGCCTCGTCCTCGATTCTAACCTCGAGATCTCAAAAGCTGACGCGGCCAACATGTTCAGCCGTCCCAACTCAAGAATTCAGACGTTCTCTTCACTCGGCTGCCAACCGAAGGCCCGTAATACCTCCCGGGCTACTGCAAGTTGTTCGTCCAGTTCCTCCTAAAATAGCTGCAAAGCCCAACGACCGGCTCAAGGGAACAGGTTCATGTCTTCCTCCATAATCGAAGCAGACGACCTCGTCAAGTTCTACGGAGGCGCGAAAGAGCCGGCGCTCGACGAGCTGAAGCTCAGGGTCCCCGAGGGGAAGATTTTCACCCTTCTCGGAAGGAACGGGGCGGGCAAAACGACCTTCCTGAGGATTGCGAGCACACAGCTGCTCCCTACTTCGGGCACGGTCAGCGTCTTCGGGCTCGACGCCATCAATCACCCCAAGGAGATACGGAGACGCATCGCAATTGCTCCCCAAGAGGCGAAGCCGCTGTGGACCCTCAACGCGTATGACCATGTCCTCCTCTCTTTGATGATGCGCGGGCAAAGCCGGGCCGAAGCGGCGAAGAGAGCGAAGCACGTCATCGACGCGGTCGAGCTGAAGGATGTAGAGAAGGTGCACTCCGAAGAGCTGTCGGGCGGGATGCGCCAGAGGATACTCGTCGCCATGGCCATCGCGTGCGACGTAGAGCTGCTCTTCCTCGACGAGCCGACGATCGGCCTTGACCCCCTCGGGAGAAGGAGGGTGTGGAGCGAGCTGATCAGGCTCAAGGAGGAAGAGGGTAGGTCGATAGTCCTCACGACCCACTACATGGACGAGGCAGAGGCGCTCTCGGACGAGCTGGCTATCGTGGAGAAGGGGCGTGTGCTAGTTCAGGGTCGTCCAGCCGACGTCCGCGCTGGACACCTGAAGTCCAAGATTAGGGTGGACATCGCCGGCGGGTTCACCGAGGCCGAGCTCGGGTCGTACGGGAAGGTCATCGAGGCAGGGAACCTGCTGCGCCTCTTCGTCAGCCAGACCGTCGCCGAGGAGATTAGCAGGGAGGCTCTGAGACGTAGGGCGACTATCTCCATCGCGCCCGTCACTCTGGACGACGTCTTCGTGGACATCGTTGGCTCGAGCATCGAGGAAGACTCGGTGGAGAAGCGCAACGGCGGGCAGGAGATGGGTGGGACGGGGAGATGACCGAAACGCTGGCTTCCAAAGCCTGGCGGAAGCTCAGAACCGTAGGTGCACTCTGCTACTACCTCGGGATAGTTCCGATGATCAGGATACCGACGCTGCTCCCGTTCGTCTTCGCGACCCCATTCACCATCCTGTTCATACTCTACGTCAACGGGAACCCCGCGGCGTTCCAATACGGGGTGGCTGGGGCCATCACCATGACGGTCTCCCAGCAGGGATTGTTCCTGGGGGCGGACTTGACCAACTACAAGATCGAGCATAAGTTTCAGTCGATGGTCGTGGCGTCGCCCGTCACGCCGCTCACCTA
Organism: Nitrososphaerales archaeon; assembly: GCA_032906685.1. Lineage (GTDB taxonomy): Archaea > Thermoproteota > Nitrososphaeria > Nitrososphaerales > Gagatemarchaeaceae > DASPPF01. Next base: position 2,575 of record JAJTZD010000018.1, on the reverse strand, counting down.
CATGTTCTCGGTCGCACTGTCGGAGCTCGTCTTTGCCGCGCCGGCGGTGGCCATCCTCCTCGCGGTCGTAGCCTCGACCACTTCCGGGATAGCTCCGGTCGCAATCTTGCAGATACTGGCGGTCGTCCTTATGACCTGGGTGACCACGAGTTCCATCGGATTCTTCCTCTCCACGTACCTGCTGAATACCCGCACGGCCTTTCTGACTGTTTCGTTCATCTCAATACTCCTTTCCATCCTGCCTCCGGTTTTCTACCCGATTAGGGTCATCCCCGAACAAGTCAGATGGCTTGCGAGCTTGGTCCCTACGACCCATTCATCAGTGCTGATCCAGAACGCCGTCGGGCTCCCCGTGGCAGGTTCCGAGGCGACCGTCAGCTGGCTAGCCTTGCCCGCCTTCACCGCGACCTTCCTGCTCTTGGCCTTGTACAAGGCGAAATGGAGGGAGAATTGACCTTCTCGTCATATTATCCCTGCTAAGACTTGAAGCCTACATCTGTCGACTAATCCCGCCCAGGGCCCTCTTCTGTCGGTTCAAATCAGTGGACATGATGGTGCCGTGCAGTTCCTAGGTCGACGGAGTACGAACTCTGTTCATTAGCAACCGGCAACTTGAATCCTGCGAGGACAGTGTCTATTAGACCAGCAAACCTATATTTTCGAAACGACGCCCTGCACTCGCTCTAGATGACGGGAATCGGAAGAGCCGTCTGAGGACACGATGAAGAGACCAAACCACAGATAGAGCAAGGTTTGAACCCAGATAATCGGTGCCAAACCAAACGGTTGCGCCTCGCTACAGCAGATTCTCCACATACTCAGCGAACGATGCCAGCCCTTCCCGGGCCGACGATTCAGCCA
>JAJTZD010000018.1:0-1614 GCA_032906685.1 Nitrososphaerales archaeon | reverse complement strand
CTCACTGCGGTCACCTGCCTCGACCACCTCGGCATCGCCTCGAAGTCGGTGTACGCGGCGTAGACCTTCTCTCGCGGCGCCCTCACGACGTAGGAGACCTCGACGTGCAAGGCGTGCGCCTGGACCTCGTTGGGCGTTAAGGCTTCTTGGATGCTTCGCACAGACGCGTCCAGGCACGGGACGGCCCGAGCCTCCTGCCGCTGGATTGCGCGAAGTCTATCGAACTTCACGACTCAATCAAGTCCTTTCAGTCCATCCTCAGAAATGCCTTCAGCTCCATGGCTGGGCCGTGCAGTCGGTCCAGCAGGACTACGCGACCTTGAAGACTCAACTTGAGGAGAAGATTGCCAACCTCAAGCGGGAGAGAGACACAGTCCTTAGGGAGGTCGAATCCCTCAGCCAGAGGTTGGTCATCAAGGAGTTGGAGAGGCAGGCCAAGTCTCTGGAAGGCGAGATGGACGGCCTCAAAGGGAAGAGGAGCATCATCGAACAGAAGCTCGCCAGCCTCGATGCCCCGCCGCCGACCCAACAAAGGCCCTCCATTGGGCCAGTTAGCCCATAGCCTGTTTCACGCGACCGCGGGCTCGCGGTGCAAATCCCGCTTCCGCAATTACAATCTAGACGAATTTCACTAAAGCAAAGGTAGCGAGGGGTCGAATCCCTTCCAGCCCGAACCCCTGACCGCTACAAGAGTCCTCGCCTCCCTAGAGGTGGGGAATGAATAGAGGTCGCGGGTTCAAATCTAGAGGTGCCCGATACCACGACCTGTCCTGGGTTCGAGCCCGAAACTCGATCAAAGACAGTTGACCAATCCCACCAGGCCCGTTTCGCACATGTGTGATTGGGCTCTCCCGATTCGACCTGAGCGTGCGTGGGTCTTAGGGCGACGGGGAGGGCAGGGAGGGATTCTCTTGCTGATTATCTTCAATCTAGGCCGTTTTGATTATGGGGGTATCCCGAGAAACGCGAGAAATACGACACCGGAAAGATGACAGGGAAAGATGGTATTGACGGTCAGCGGGTCGGCAAGGTGCCAGTTTCGGGATTGTTGCAGTAGCCATAGCAGTCTAGCCCCCCAAGACGCCAGGCTCGGATGATATCTAACTCACGAATGTGCTAGGACTTGGCAGCAGACTCTACTTGGTTGTGCATTCCTTGTGATAGCTTTTCTTCATTAGGAATCCTTTCTTCACTTCTTGCCCCGCAGGAATTTCTTTTCCGCATTTTGCGCAGTTAACCATCGCAACCGTCTCGGATGACGCGGATTGCCTGTATTAAATCTGCTCATTAGAACCTAACCGAGTTCTTTCGAGGCTTTGATAGCTCCTCATTGCCTAAACTTTGGCAGAGTTCGCTTTGGCTACTGCTGGACTCCTTTTGCCCTGTTGTCTGACTATCTGCTGCTCCTTTATTTCTGCTCACGACACTCATGATTGAATATCCGACCGGGGCACATCGTCTCTTCCCGCATTCAAGGACGTGTTCAGCAGGCCTCAAATGGAGAACTTCGCCAGCTACTTCGCGGGGGCTGATGGTCTCTCCAGATTGAGCGATATCGCAAATCAACGATGCGTTGTACGCGCACAAGGACCAGAGCGCCCTCAACCACTTCAT
>JAJTZD010000017.1:0-26946 GCA_032906685.1 Nitrososphaerales archaeon | reverse complement strand
ATTTCTGGGGCGCGGGGAAGTGTCCGCAATACAGGAGTAAGCGGAGAGAGCGCGTATTACTTTCCTAACGAGAATCCGATACGACGACAGGCAAAGCGTTTACTGACTCTGACAGAAGATGTAGTCTGCCATGCTTAGGGTTGCATTGCGCCTCCGCCGAGAGCCAACACCGCTCATCATTAAATATCGAAATCGTCGATGGAATCCATAAGCGTTGGAAGTCAGGTTCGTAAGGAAGCTACGCGAAGGCCTGCTCAACCTCTCCGCGCCTGATTACGGGAAAATCAACGTCGCCGTGGCCTATGTCAAAGAGACCGGATTAGACGTTCTCGAATCGATGAAGGTGAAGGTCGACCGTGGCGTGGTGGGCGATGCCTTCGCCATAACCCAACCAAAAGCTCTGGAAAGGCTCATGAAAGGAGGGTCCAACATCAGAATGGCTCAGGTCGTTTCTGGGACCTTCCATCCGAAGCTCTACATGGTACCGTACGACGACTCGCTAGGGGCCATAGTGGGTTCGGCGAATCTGACCGGAGGCGGACTCGAGGCCAACGAAGAGGCCAGCATCGCATTGCGCGGCCACACTGATGAAGCTCCTATCCCAAACCTCCTGGAGTACTTCGGCGACCTGTGGAATTCCTCCTCGGTCACAATGGACAGGCTGTGGCTGGACCAGTACAAGCGCGACTATCCACTCAGGGGCGGAAGGGTCGACGAGAACAGAGGAACTAGTGTCATCACAGATGTGTCCATCAAGGTGGCTCGGCAGCAGATTGAGAGGGCCGCGAGACACTGGATAGTCATAACGACGCCAAAGAACTACAGGATCTGCCTGGCGAGCGGGTTGTGGGGAGTCAACAGGCAGACGAGGACGATTCAGGAGGTCCGAGTCGGCGACATCATCACGTTCTACATCGCGGGAGCGATGCAATTCAGCGGAGTGTACAGAGCCACGAGCGAGCCGTTTGAAGACAGGACGCCGCTCTGGCCCGACAAACCATACCCGTGGCGGGTCAGGATTGAGCCGCTCAACCAGGTCGGAAGGATTCATGCTCCTGAAATCAAGGACAGGCTGAGCCTCATCGGAGACCCGAAGCACTGGGGGACGTTCCTGCAGGGCGAGATGAAGCATGCAAGCACGGCTGATTTCAGGGTTCTCCTCAGCGAGATGAGGAGAAGGGCGATAACCCGGACCTGACCTGTGGATTCATTGCGCCTCGGTCGGAGAAACTCGTCCGGCCTCGGACTAGGGGTTACAATGGATGGCCAAGTCTCCTCAAAATGATTTGATCGTGAAATCCGTCCAAATGGTTAGATCCATGCACTGAATCGCCCTTGCTGTGAGAAAGAGGACCTGGTCTTACAGGTTCGCTGAACAGGTCTTGAATAGCAAGCTGGACCTCAAGAAGGAAGTCGAAGACCTAGTCGAATCAATAGATCTGCCCGGCGCAGCCCTGTCGCGGCCAAATCTGAACAAGGAGTTTGAGAAGAGGTTCCTTGCTCGCGGCTGGGCGGCGCAACCACTGGTGATGGAGGAAGAAATCGAGGCAAAGCTCGACTTTCAGAAGGACAGAATCGGAGTGGAGGTTGCATTCTCGCATTCTTCGTTCATTGGCATAGATTTGCTGAAATTCCAAACGATGTCCTATTCGGGCCTTGACAGGATTGATGTCGGCATCTATGTCGTAGTGACTTCGCGCTTCTTGAACAAGCTAGTCCGGGAGCATAAACAGAAGTGGTCCGGTAGCTTGACGTTTGAGAAGGTTACGAAGTACTTGCCGCTATTCCGAAGTGCGATTCAGGTTCCCATCTTTGTCATCGGGTTGGAAGGGTAAGGATGCTCCGCAAATCTGAAATCAAACCCTCTGCCGTTGACCGGATCGAGACTTGGGACTCGATTTGGCTAATCTCCGCAGGGTGGGGGCGCCCCCACGCGAATTTTTCAGCAAGAGGAAGAACCTGAAGAAAATCTGGCTCTAGGCATCGTCAAGAGTCATCTCGGGTCGAGTCAAAGATTCGTAAAGCAAGATTCGTGCTTTCTCACAAGCCTAGAAATATGGAGAATTAGCCTGAAAGGGAGGCGGCAAATGCCAGCATTCTTGATCGATTCGTCGATGGATACGTTTCTCCTCATCTTCATGACGATTCTCGTTTCTTCGCTCGCCATCTTCCTAGTGCTGAGATTGTGGCTCACGAGAACGATCAGGCTCGTTGAGACCCAATTAGCACAGGTTGAGATGGAATTATCCGGGTACCGAACCTTCTCCAAATACCTGAAGCGAAGGGATAGAGTCGCTCAAGGGGAGAAACTGGACTCCGTTCAGCGCGCTCTTCGGTCTCTTCGCACCTACCATTGGTTACTCGGAAAGAAAGAGCAATGCAATGTTGGGTCTAATCAAAGAAGAACTGATGTTTTGGTGGCTTTCTTAGACCACTTCGTCACAGAATACACGAGGATAGCCCTCGAACGACACAAAGATTTCTTCGAAGGAAGATCCTTTGATCGAGAACAGATTGAGGCGATTGTCAAGAAAGACTCTTACAACTTGGTCATCGCAGCAGCTGGCTCCGGCAAGACCCGCACCCTAACAGCTCGGATTGCCTTCATGATCAAGTGCGGAGTCGCAGCTGAAGGGATATTGGCGCTCGCGTACACTAATCCGGCAGAAGACGAAATGCGCAATCGACTGAAAAGCGAATACGGAATCCAAGACGCAAATGTTAGAACGTTTCATTCACTAGGACGCGAACTGGCTAAACTCTCTCATAGTTTCAGGACAGGCGTTGCTGATATCACGAGACAACAAGATTTCATCAGAGACTCCGTGAAGCGATTACAATCCAATCGAGAATTTGGGATTCTGTTGCTCAATTTTGCACTCGAGACCACATCGCACGAACGGACTGCGAAGGACTTCACGACGCCGGAGGATTATTACCTATACCTCCGTAGACAGAAGTACATTACGTTACAGGCGAGAGAGGTAAAGTCGGTAGCGGAACGCGACATTGCAAATTTCTTCTTCCTTAACGGGGTAGAATTCGCTTACGAGACTCCCGCGACCTGGGCAGATAGAAGTGACAGGTATCGACAGTATCAACCTGACTTCTACCTGCCCGAGTACGGAATCTGGATGGAACACTGGGCAGTTGACAGGCAAGGAAGGGTTCCAGACTGGTTCCCCGTTGTCCGATCTGGGGACGCGTCTACAAGGTACAAAGAAGGAATGGAATGGAAGAGAGGCCAATTCAAGAAGCATGGGCGAAGACTGATCGAAACCTATGGCTATCAGTGGCAGGAGGGCACCCTGATTCCTGAACTGAAGCGCCAACTCGAAGAAAATCGCGTTGAATTCAGAGAGCTACCGATGCAAGAGATTCTTGACCGCATTCAGAGAACGATGCCGCGTACAGACCCCTTACAGGAACTCATGTTCTCGTTCATCAGCAAAGCCAAGACAAACGGACTTGCCGTCAGCGACGTGCGTTTCAGGCTGTCACAAGGGAGTTGGACTCGCAAGCAGCGTGCTTTCGCATCGATGATGATTCAGATCTGGCAGGAGTACGAATCCGTGCTTGAGCAGAATGACATGATAGATTTCAGCGACATGATTAATTATGCTCTACAAGTCGCGAGGCAGAAACCCATCCAAGATGCAGACACCTTCACGCATATCCTGATCGATGAATTTCAGGACATCACCGACCCGCAACTGGCCCTGATCAAATGCTTGCTTCGTAACGAAGAAGACAGCACGCTCTTCTGCGTTGGTGACGACAGACAAAACATCTTTTCTTTCGCAGGCTCGAACATTGACAACATTCTTCGCTTTGGGGAGATGTTCCCATATCCCGAGCGTACCACTCTCTCAACGAACTACCGGTGTCCAAAGAACATTGTTGAGGCTTCGAATTCGATTGCCAACCTGAACAGATTCAAAATCGAGAAAACGGTTGTCTCAGAATCGCAACTCCAACACCCCATACGCCTCATAGAGATGCCCGGTAACGAAACCCAAAGTTATGAAGATTGGCAATTCCAAAGGGCGAAGGAATTGCTACAGGAGCTAATCCACAACAAGAAGCCAGGTGAGGAAATCATGGTGCTCGCTCGATATAACCAAGTTCTGAAGCCGCTAGAAGTCGAGTTCCAGACGCAAGACACCCTGGGGTTGAAGTTTCTATCGATCCATAGAGCTAAAGGGACGGAGGCGGATCACGTCCTGCTGCTAAGCTGCACACGCGGAAGGTATGGATTTCCTTCAGAAATCCAAGATCAGGAACTTCTAGATATTGTCAGGAAAAACCCTGGAAAGGAACCGGACAAACTGGAAGAAGAACGACGTCTATTCTATGTGGCCTTGACTAGGTGTAGAAATCAACTATTCTTGTTCACCTCAAAGCGAGAAAGATCACGATTTGTTTCTGAAATACAAAACTACCTAGTTTCATGAATCGTGCGGAAGCTGGTGCTAAGTTCCCCCTAGCACACTGGTGGCATTAGCTCGCAGGCACTAAGCCGACCCGCGGCACTCGCAAACCGATTCTCGCACCGATTAGGTCGAAACGAAGACCCTCCGCCCGTCAAACTTGGGTTCCACGACTGCTGGCAAGGGGTGGTCGAGGAGCCAACAGCACCCTCCGCGCCTTGTATTTCCCTCTCAGATTCCGAGGGCTTCTCTGAGGCCCTTGTACCTGTTCCTTATCGTGACCTCGGTCACCCCTGCAGCTTCCGCGACGTCCTTCTGCGTCTTCTCTTCGCCTTCCAACGTGCAGGCGACGTAGAGAGCCGAAGCTGCCAGCCCCATCGGGTCCTTGCCGGCTGAGATTCCCATCAGCTTGGCCCTGAGCAGAATCTCGCGCGCCCTTCTTTGTGATTTCTCAGACATTCGTGCCCTGGACGCAATCCCGGATACGCACCTCGTCGCCTCCGCCACCGGCATTTTGAGATCCATCTCCCTGTGCAGGAGCCTGTACGACCTTGCAAGGTCCTTCTTCTTGACATTGCTCACCGCGGCTACATCCTTCAAGGTCCTTGGGATCTCGACGTCCCTGCAGGCCGCGTAGAGCGACGCCGCCATCATGGCCGTGATGGACCTTCCCCTGACCAGCTTCCTCTCGAGGGCCTTCCTGTAGAAATAAGCGGCCTTCTCCGTGACGGCCTCCGATACTGTAAGTTTGTCTGCGAACCTTCGCAGCTCGCTGAATGCCTGCCGGAGGTTCCTGTCCGTGGACTCGTGGGCCTGGCTCCTTCGGTCCCATGTCCTCAGCCTCTCGACCGTGGATTTCATGGACCCGGATAGCGACTTGCCTGATGCGTCCTTGTTGAGGGCCCCTATCACCGTGGCCAGCCCCATGTCGTGGATAGCTATCGATGTGGGGGTTCCCGTCCTGCTGCGGTCGCCCTTTTCGTCGCTCGAGAAAGACCTCCATTCCGGACCTACGTCCACGATTTTCTCCTTGACGACTAGACCGCAGTCGCTGCAATGGAGTTCCGACCCTGAACCATCAATCACCATTCGGTTCTTGCCGCACTTGGGGCATCTGTCCGAACTCCTTTCTAACTTCAGGAGCCGCGAAAGATTTGTGCTGGTTGATATCTTGAATCACGAATCAGAAATAACTTGATATTCCGAGTAGCAGATTACCACTCCGGTATATAAGGCAAGGGTGCTCTTATCCAAATCCGGCTAGTTCTAGCGACTTGGTGTCAGCACGGAGTCCTTGCCGCGCGTCCGGTCGAGTATCCTGTTTCTGAGCTGTCGCATGCCGTCGCCCCGTGTCGCCGAGGTCATCACGGAGGAGAACCCCTCGAAAAGACTGTCCGATGCGATTGCCCCGACCCGGCCGGGTATCAGGTCCACCTTGTTGAGCACCAGTAGCACCCTCTTCGGGTCGACTCCGAGCTCCCCCAGGGTCTCCTTGCAGCTCCCGAACTTTATCCTGATGCTATCGATACCCTCGCTCGCGTCGATGACAAGGAGCACGAGGTCCGCGTACGTGAGCTCCTCCAGGGTCGACTTGAACGACTCGACGAGGTACGTCGGCAGCCTGGAGATGAATCCCACGGTGTCGGAGAGCATCACCCTCTTTTTCGAGCCGGGGATGGTTATTGCGCGGGTCGTCGTGGTGAGCGTGGTGAAGAGGTTCGGGGACTCCTCCTTGCTTTCGGAAGCCAGCCTGTTGAAGAGCGTCGTCTTTCCGCTGCTGGTGTAGCCCGCGAACGACACGAACGGTTCGCCCAGCTTCAGCCGTTCCTTCCTCTGGATCGTCCTGTTCGACTGGGCGCTGGCGAGCTTGCTTCTGAGCGTCACCATCCTGTGCTTGAGGGCCCTGAACTTGACGTCCACGGCAGTTTCCCCCATGCCGGAGAATCCCGCCCTCTCGCCCTTTACCGAGTAACGCACGGCGTCTCTTGCGCGAGGCATTTCGTAGCGCAGCTCCGCGAGCTGGACCTGAAGCTTGGCCTCGGTCGTGGCTGCGCGCAGCGCGAAAATGTTGAGGATCAGCCTTTCGCGGTCGACGACCTCCACGTGAGTCACCTTCGCGAGGTTGTTGGCCTGAGAAGAGGAAAGGCTCTCGTCTATGATCAGCGTGTCCGACCCGTTGTCACTCACCATCTCGAAGAGCTCCGCTGCCTTGCCGACCCCGACCCCATAACCGGATTTGACTACCTGCTTCTGGGTGACCACTGCCTCAACCGAATAGCCTGCTGCCTTGGCCAGCTCCTGGATCTCTCTCTTCGCGAACTCGTCAGGGTAGGTGACTATGGTTGCCTTCATGAGTCAGTCAACTGGTTCGATTTGATGGCGATTTCAGAATCCTAGGAGTGATACACCGGGACTAGCGCCTTCTGGATCTCCTTCTGAGCATCTCTTGGTTGTCCAGCTGTACGCAGACCGGGCAAACGGGGGTGCTGTTCGCTGAGTCTGTTTGAAGCCTGATTCGATGAGCCACGCACAATTCGGGCTGTGTTTGATTCACGATAGGTTTGGTTTCTTGGCCCTAATAAGGGCGCTTCCAAACCATATTAGTGGGCATCCTAGGTTTCCACTCAGTTGGAGTCGAATAAACGCGCCCGCGATGCGAAGCTCAAACAGATCTTCGTCTCGTTCAACGAATCGTGGATGAAGTACTGGGAGTCATACGTCAGGCTGCAAGATCAACTCTACGAGAGCCTGCGGGCGGCAAGGGAGGTTTCTTGGCTTGCCGCAGATGACGAAAAGAAGATGAGCGAAATCAACCAGGTGCAGCGCGAGCTCTTTGCAGGAATGCCCCGCAGGCTGGACTACACCCCGCTCGGGCAGATAACGCGAGACTTGGATAGCGCGCCAACGAAGATCGCCGACCTCGAGAGGGCACTTTCCCTGGAGGTGGAGGGGTGCAAGAAGCTGGAGGAAGCGTTAGCAATCATGAAGGAGAAGGTCGAGGCGATGAAGGAAGCCATGCGCGCCGCCGGTCCCTGAGCGCGAACCCGTCGTCTTCCTTATACGGAAGGAAGCACTCATTCGATATCGAGGGAATTTGAGGGAGTCTTCCAAGATAGAAAAGACGAAGTTGCCAGTCGATACCTATGAAGGGTGGTTGAAAACTCAGAGTGGGGAGCCCGGCAAGGGCAGACCTACGAAGACGCCCGCAAGAGAATCCTACGACATCTGGATAGACATGCGCGTCAAGAGGCGGGTGAAGAAGGCACCGGCCAGGTAGGGGCGCGTCACCGGCTAGGGCTCCCGAAAGAAAGATTCTCAGTCAGACAGGCTTTTGACTTGGATGTAGGAATCCCCACGGCCTGACGCTATTTCGCCGAATCGCTGTTGCGGCATTGTCCATTGAAGCCCAAGTCCGACCCGCGAGATTGTGCTAGGAAGTGAAATCAAGCCAAGAGACCGATTGCCGTGCCGAGGGTTCATTTTGCCTCCGCCGAGAAAACTCATCCGGCATTGGGTCGTGTTTCCAGCATCCCCACAGAGTGACCGCTTGCCATCTCGGGTCTGTCAATGCTTATTAGTATGTGCATCTACTTATCACACATAAGCGAAAAAAAGCGTTGACAAACGTTACACTTGCGGTGCCAGAGGAGCTTCACAGGGTAATGAAGAGCCATCCAGAGATTAAGTGGAGCGAAGTCGCGAGACAAGCCATGTGGGAATACGCCAGAAGGCTTGAGCTTCTGGACAGCATAGCCAAGAAAAGTAGGTTGGGTGAACGAGAAGCAAGGGAACTCGACGAGAGGGTCAAGAAGGGCATTCTGGCAAGGTATTCTAGGCAGAAATGATTGAAGATTGTGGTGGACACGAACGTGATCCTGAGGGCCCTGATCAAGGGCTCGAGGGTCAGGGGTCTCCTGTTGAGTCCGAAGCACCAGTTCTACATCCCCGAATACGCACTCGAGGAGACCAAGAAGCACGTTCTGGTCGTAAGAAGGAAGACTGGACTTTCGGAAGACGAGGTCGAGCGATTGTTTGACATCCTTCTGACAAACTTGCGTGTCCTCCCGGCCAGGAAAGTAGCACCGAAGCTTGAGGAAACGCTGAAGCTAATGCGGTCCATAGACAGCAAAGACGCTCCCTTCGTGGCGGCCGCACTGGGCGGGGAGTGTGATGGAATATGGAGCGACGATGCGGATCTGAAGCGGCAAAGCAGAGTCAGGGTTTGGAACACCAAAGAGATGATGTCACTCCTCTAGGTTACCGTGCATAGGGTTCATTGCGCCTCCGCCGAGAAACTCATCCAGCGTTGGGCTCATCCACTAGCCCTTCGATGCAAGCCGCGCCAGTCGCTTACCGTCCGGCGAACAGCAGCGGCCTTCCCCACAGATACCCGAGGTTGACGAGGACCACCAGCAGGGCGACCACCAGCGTCTTCTCCAGGTTGAGGTTCGACGCCGAGCGCACGGAGACCGTGAAGATGTATGCCCCCCACACGACGAGGACTCCTTGGAAGAGCACATAGTACGGAAGCGTGTAGAGCGTGTTCAGGAACGCCAACCCCGGCGCGAACGTCCTCCGCAGCGCTTCGAGCACCATCGCGAACATCACCGGGACCAGGGAGAGGGCGCTTCCCCCCGCGAGGCCGGGAAGGTTGAGGCTGGACCTCCAGAGGAGCTTCACCAGGAGCGCGCCGAGGCCGAAGAGCAGGGCCCAGCTGATGAACACGGTGAAGAAGGCGAAACCTGGCGCCGCCGCCCTGCCAAGGATGAAGAACATCGCGTCGTCGATGCGGGTCATCCCCGCGAGGACGGCCGCGGTCAGCAGGATTCCGAAGGTGATGCTTACGTTGGACATCGAATCGATCGGGAGCCGTTCCACGTGGGAGTCGAAGAGTAGGAGCTCGCCCAGCACCGCCCTCAGTGAGGGCAGCCTCGACCGCCGCACCGGCCTCCCGACCCCTTCCATCCCCTTCATCGCATCGAAGACCTGCTTCCCCTGGTCGGTGAGGATGTACTGCTTCGCGCCGTTCTGCGTCACCAGGCCGTCTAGGCCGTCGAGATGGTAGTAGAGGGTCCCCACACCGAGGTTCAGGGTGGCCTTCAGGTCCTTGAAGCTCAGCTCCCCCTTCTCCCCGATCGCACGGATCATGGCGGCCCTGTTGGGCTTCGAGATTATCTCGTCTGGTTTCAGTTTGCCGGACCCGGCCGCCGCCATTGCGGGGCACGACGAGCTGGGAATTACTTAGCCTTTGGCGGGACTGCGTGGGAGCCATGCAATTTCCGCATGAATAGGGGTGGCTGGATGAATTTGTTTCGTTGTTCTAGAGCCGTTCTAGGCAAGTTCTTCGAATTTCGAATCGCGTTCGAGGAGGGCAAATAAAGGAACCCTGCGTTGGGTGCTACCAGCATGCAGAAAGATGCGCGCAGGATAGCGGTACTCGCGGCGGCAATCGTCGTCGCGGCGATGCTGGGATCACTGCTGATACCACAGTCCATCGCGGTTGACCAATCCAGCGCGCAGCAGATCCTCGACCCGTTGATGGCGTCCCAGATGCAGGGGACGCTGACCGGGCCGCGGTTCACGAGCGTCCAGAGCGGCTCATGGTCCGACCCAGCCACTTGGGGCAGCGGCATCCCCATGGCTGGCGCCAGCGTCATGGTAGCCTCGGGAACGACGGTCACGTACGACCAGGCCACTTCGCCTCTGTTGGGCAACATCGACGTACGCGGGAACCTTGTCTTCTCCACCAAGCTGTCGATGGTCATGACCTCCGCCAACATTACAGTCGAACAGAACGCGATGTTGCAGGTCGGGACGGTTTCAAGTCCGTTGCCTTCGTGGGTCACCGCGACCCTGCAGATGTCGGCCCTCAAGGAGGGCGCTTCCGTGATCATGGTGATGGGCGACTTGGAGCTCCACGGCTCCCCGCTGACACCGACGTGGACCAGGCTCGCGAGCACCGCGCAGGCGGGCGCGATGTCCCTGACCCTGGCGACGGCGGTGGGCTGGAAGCCCGGCGACCACATCGTCATTGCCTCCACCTCCCTCAGGCCTCAGGAGAGCGAAGAGGACTTCGTGGCTTCGGTCTCGGGGACTACGGTGACGCTCCAGACGCCGCTAAAGTTCGAGCACGACGGCACTGCCCCAACCCAGGCGGAGGTGGCAGACTTGACCAGGAACATAGTCGTGACGAGCGCCAACACCGCAATCCACGCTCAGGGCCCGATGTTCCTCGCGGGCGCGCAGGGAGGGATCAGCTACGCAGAGTTCAGTCACCTGGGCGCACAGGGGATAGTCGGTGAATACCCAATCCACTTCCACCACGTCCAGGAGACCATGGTCGGCACGATAATCAACGGCATCTCGGTTTGGGACTCCCACAACAGGTTCGTGACCATCCACAACACTGACGGGATAACGGTCGAGAACTCGGTCGGGTACAAGAGCGTCGGGCACGGCTTCTTCCTTGAAGACGGGACGGAGGAGAACAACACGCTGGCGAACGACCTGGCCATACTCACACTGCCGGGCAAGATCAGGCCTGACGACGGAGGCGCGGCCGGATTCTGGGTCCAGAACCCGATGAACAACCTGACGGGCGACGTGGCGGTCTCCGCGGCGGGCAACGGCTTCGACTTTGCGCTCCCTGAATCGGCACCCCAGGTCATCCCGTTCAAGCAGGTCAACTTCGACGCGAGCGTCAACCAGGCCACGGTCCCCAGGTCGCTGCAGATTCAGGCCTTCGTCAACAACGAGGCCCACAGCAACGGGGGCGACGGCTTCCACCTGTACAGGATAAACATGGTCCAGCGCAGCCCCATCAGCTGGTTCAAGGATATGACGATGTGGAGGAACGACAGGCTCGGCGCAGACATCACGGCGGCGCGGTTCAACGTCACTTCTTCGACATTCTTCGGCAACGCGTTCGGAAACCTGCGCATTGAGGCGAACGACGGGACAGTGACACAGAGCCAGTTCATGGGAGAGCTCCAGGGGGTCAGCACAGGCACAGCGATCAGGTTCGCGACGGCCCCGTTCGGGATCGAGGTCGCGGCCGGGACGGCGGCGATATCCAACAGCGTCTTCAGCGGCCACCTCCCGAGAGGGACCGTGGCTTCGGCGGACATTCTGAACTCGCCTATCGACCTGAGCCCCGAGGCGGTCACGGTAATCAACGACCAGCTCGAGAGCCCGAACGCGATTGTCTTCGGCTACCCGCTCAACGGGATGAGCTTCTTCAACGTCATCAACCTGAACGGAGCCGCGGACCAGAGCTTCTCGCTCGTCAGGTACGACCTGCAGTCCGCGGCCACTCTGAGCAGCGTGCCGGCCTCGAGCGGCCTCCAGCAGTTCCTGGCGCAGTGCTCGCCCGACAGCAGCTACATGGCGCTGAAGTGCCCGGTTGTGACTGCGAGCATCCTGAAGAGCCTGCGCGGGTAGGCTCTTCCCTTGGCTTGAGACGGATCAAAGGCGACTTGCGGGAGCGTGCTGACGCTAGACCAGCCCCAGGTCCCTCATGAAGTCCGCGTTCCAGCCGAGGTCCCTCTCACGCAGCTCTTGTCGGTCCAGAAAGCCGAGCTCCCGCCACCAGGGAAGGCCCTTCAAAGGTTCGGAGGTCTTGACGCTGTAGACGAAGGCCAAGTCCCAGTGGAGGTTTCTCGGATACCAGTCGCTAGGTGAGTTGTACGACATCACCTTAGGTGCAGAGGCGGAAAAGCGTCGTATGCCCAGCTGCCCCCGCATCACCCTCTGGAGCGCCTCGTCGGGGTGCTCGCTCTCGAAGATGTAGGTCGCTGGAAGCCGCGTCTGCCTGTAGACTTCGGCGAGCTCGTCCTTCGGGTAAACCCGCCACGAGGATACCCACTCAGAGGTCCAACGCCTGTGGCGCCTTGGGATGCCAGCCAGAACTTTCCCGCGCTTCTTCAGCACGGCGAAGGTGGAGAGGCACATCCCTGCTGCAGGAGGAGGATTGTATCTGTCCAACGGTCCGTAGCGGGCGTGTTTCCGCATGGATGTCCACCGGCACACCGTCACGTAATAAACTCGGTTCAGACCCTTCCGCGCTTCGCGGCGCAATGTTTGTGCTAATCGGCGCGGACGTCTTGCTGCCTGACAGTAGATACCTCTCGCTGTCGCAGGTTGATCCTCGAAATCAGGCCTCGGCCAACGTCTCGGTGCTCCTGACCCCGTCGATTGAGTTGACCTTCGCGGTCAGCTCTCTCAGCGCGGGATAGTCGGACCCCTCGATGAAGGCAACGGCGTCGAACCGCCCGTAGACCACGTACGCCTTCCTCACCCCCTTCACCCTCCTCATGTCCGCGAGCACCTCGTCCGTCATGTTGGGCTTCGTCTTGATCAGGAGGCAGGCATTCAGGTTCAAACGCTAGCCCTCCACCTGGACCAGCGTCTCGGTGTACACCACTCCGGCGAGCCTGTTCACCCTCATGACGGTCTTCGCGAGCGCCTTGGAGTCGCCTGCCTCTATGTCGACCACCACGTCGAACCTCCCGATGACAGAGAAGGCCCGCTTCACCTCCAAGATCTGGTCGAGGTTGTCTGCGACCTTCTCGAACTTCCCGGCTTCGGTGCGGATTAGCATGCAAGCAGAGGTCATCGCGACTCGCCCCAGAGCCTTGGCATTGAATGATAATTACTTATGGCGCGGGTATGGTGACGTCGATAGCCCTTATCGGGAACGGGAGCACGACCCCGACGCCCCCAGATAGGTTTGAACTTGCATGTTCGTCAGCCTCGCACCGAAAGCTCGCGTGTAGTTGGGCAAGAGGCCTTCAGTTTCCTCCCGGCGCGACACCGGTCGAGCTCGGACGGGTCCGAAGTCGGAAATCTGTCATTCCTCTTTGCTAGGTTTGAGGTATGAAGACGCCGCCATCAGCGCGACCCCGACCGCGATCGCAAGCAGGCCCCACCAGACGTATGAGTTGGGGTAGTTCGGTTCGTCGAACTTGAATGCGTGCGTGAAGAACAATGCTGCCCCTGCTAGTAAAATGAGTAGCCCGAGCGCGATCAAAGCCAGCTGCGCGTCCCACTTCGGGACGGGCCTGGGTGGTATGGTCGCCAAGCACTACGTCACGAACCTCGGCCAGCGAAGGTCACGTGATGCATCTCCGGTCCTTCATCTCGAAGGTTCTTGTTGGAAGCCATATCTTCGACCAGCTACTGTGGTAGCGCCCAGGCTTAAATAATCTCGGCAACCTGAAACGATTGGGTACTCTTACCGTTCTGTCCGAACTGTGGGAACCAGATTCGGGCTGATCAGGCCTTCTGCGGTTTCTGCGGTGTCTGCGGAGCCAGCTTGACGGTGGGCGACCCAGTCCCGCGCGTGCAGCCGCCGGTAGAGCGGCCGCGTTGTATTACTTCAGAGAGCGCTCGTTGACGAGGACAGTCCATGTGGGCTTCTTCTTCGGGTTCGTGATAGGCTTCGCGGCCATGGCGATTCCGACCGACCCGGCTGTCTAGAAGGTTCCGTCTACGCGTACGGGGGCTTTCGAGAGGGCCTCGGCCGAAACGGTTGCAACGGAGCAGGCGACGGTGGAAAGGGGTCGGGAAGATCGGGGAAGCTCATGGTTTCGCCTGTCATCTGGAAGCGGCCGGGGTCACCGTGAGCTCCTTCAGCTCCTCTCCCCGCAGCACGACCAGCTTGGTCTTGCGACCGATCATGTCTTCGCCGAGAACTCCCTCAAGGTCCTGGATGTCTGTGAGTTGAGTGCTCCCGAACTTCAGGAGGACGTCGCCCAGCGCCAGCCCGGCCCTCTTCGCGGCGCTCTCGGGCTCCACGGAGAAGACCATCAGTGCTGTCTCCTGGTTCACGTCCGACCTTGCGGACACGGCGTCAGGCAGCTCGATCGGACTGGATACGATGCCCAGATACGCTCTCTTCACGTTCTCGCCCTTCGCCATCTTCTCGAGCGACTTGCGGATGGTTTCGACCGGGACCGCGATTCCCCTGTTGCTGACGTAGGCTACGTTCATCCCGACCATCCTCCCGCTCGCGTCTACCAGCGGCCCGCCAGAGTAGCCGGGGTTCAGCCTCGCGTCGGTGATGATCGCGTTCTGGAGCGAGAACCTCCACCAGCCGCCTATCGGCCTGTTGACGCCCGTGATGATTCCTGATGTCGCGCTCACCGCGCTTGAGAACGGGTTCGCGAGGGCGAGCACGAACTGGCCCACCTTCAGGTCGTTCGAATCGCCGAGCTCGATCGGCCTCAGGTTCGCACCTTCAACCTTGAGCAGCGCGAGGTCCGCGTAGGGGTTCCTGCTCACGACCTTGGCTGTTAGCCTCTTGCCGTCGCTCGTCCCGACCTCGGTTTCGTCGAGCCTTCTGACCACGTGGCTGGCGGTCAGGATATGCCCTTCGCCGTCGATGACCACGCCAGTCCCCGTCCTTCCGTCGAGACCGACGCTCACGACCGATTGGGAAGCGCTCGTCGCCACGTCCTCGATCGCGCCGGACAGCCGCTGCAGAAATTCGGAACTGTTAGCTTGCATGTTGAACGTCGGGTGGTAGGACGAAACCCCTACTTGTTGATGGGGTACGGGGTAAAGTCGGTCACGTCAGTTCGGTGTCTGGAACGTTGGGAAGGCCTCGAAGAGCAGGGCTCTTCCGGGTCGCGCTCTGGTGTAGAACCGCGAGATGTGGGCCAGTAGTTGGTGCGCAGCCCTGACTGCGCTCGCAAGCTCGTTCCCCTGCAGGAGCCTCCCCTCGATCGTGAGCTCAATGGGCGTGAACCTAGCGTCCAGCTGCACCTTCCCGTCGTCAGTGACCCACTTCATGACGACGTCGCCACCGCCGCGCGAGTAGCCGAGCCACCGAAGGCTCCCGAACCACTTGCCCCTGAGGGCGTGTAGAATCTGCTCCTGGCTCGCGTTAGGAGGGAGCATCGTCTTCAGGAGTGTCAGGCGCTGCCCCGCCATCTCGATCGGGTGGACCATCAGATAATCGCGGCCCTTCGACGTCACGCGATAGCCGTCCTCGGCCCTCTCGACGATGCTCTTCTCCTCCAGGCGGTCCAGCACCCTGGAGAGCGTCTCCGGATGCGTTCTGATTCTCCGCTTCAGGCCCTCGAACGAGAAGTTCGTGAGGTCTTCCTCCTCGAGCACCCTGAGCACGCCGCGGTCACCTTCGCTCATGAAACCGATTTCGCCGTCGATAGTGGGTCGCAACCTTGTCGTCGCTGGATGAGCGAAGGGCCTTTTTATTTCCAGCGTCCGGACCTTCGTCCCAGCGGCTTACCGAACGACCGCAGAAAGCCCATGGCTTCAGCCATGGGATGAACGCGTTGGGGATAAAATACGGTGGCAACATCTGATGTAGTATGCTGAAGCGAGGACTCGCTCAGGTAGGGCAGGACATGCCCGAACTCAAGCCCGTGGAGGCTGGGCCTCTGCCACCCCCAGACAATTGGGGTCGCAAGCCCTGTCGAGGAAGCGGGAACTATACGCGGAGAGAATAGATGCTCGCCGCTGGAAGCCCACGACCTTCAGTCGTGGGAGGATGTCACTTTCCCTTGTAGCAGAAGTACGGGTAGCCGCCGTTGACGAGGTCGACGGCCCGCTCCACCACCTTGTCTGATATCTCCTTCCACTTCTCATTCCAGTTGATCCCTTCGACAGCGAGCTCCTTCTCGTCCACCATGGTCTTCGAGGGCACGCTCGTCCAGATCGGCGTCCCGTAGAACGGCTTCACTATTCGCACGTCCCAGCGGTTGCAGTGCATCTTCGAGCCCTCAGCGAAGAACTGGCACTCGTGACAGTAGCGCGACAGGAAGATTATCTCCTTGGTCCTCTTGACGGTCTTGCCTATCTGCTCGAGGAGCCTCTCGGACTCTTTCCTGATCATCTCCGCGAGCTCTTTCTGTCCCTCCTCTGTGTTTGTGTAGTACTCCGGGTCCTCCGCGACCGCCTGGTACCAGCTCGCGAACTCTTTCTGCTCGGACAATGCGTACGCCATAGCGACCTTCGGACTAAAAAGCCTGACGCGTGGCTCTTGGGTTCACAACAGATAAATAACGAAAATACTTCTTCTTACAGGTCTGGCGCGCAGCGTGCTACGACGGGCGATCTGGACTGGCCGTAAAGGTCAGGATGATGACCCTATTGCTGCGCGTCGACTCTGCTTGATTGCCTCGGCCGACGTAGTGAGCTTTGCACCCTTCTTCGACATCAGCCGCAGTGCAGAAGCGGAGTCGCCGACCTTCGCCTCGACTCCCCTGACGCAATCGGTCATCACCTCCACCTTGAACCCGGCTGCGAGGGCGTCAAGAGATGTCTGCTTGACGCAGTAGTCGGTGGCCAGGCCTCCGACGAAGAGCTCCTTCACGCCGAGGCTCTCCAGCTGCTTCTCTAGGTCTGTGCCCTGGAAACCGGAGTAAGCCTCGAAATCTGGTCTGGTCGCCTTGCTGATGATGACCGAACCGTCGGGAACCTCGAGGTCGGCGTGGAATTCCGCTCCGTCGGTTCCGGCTATGCAGTGGGGGGGCCAGATGCCTCCATGCTCCTTGAAGGAGCAGTGGTTTGGAGGGTGCCAGTCCCTGGTGAAGACCACCGGCAGCCCGGCACTCCAGAACGATTCGATGGCTCGGTTAAGCGGGGGGACGACCGAGTCGCCCTCCTTGACAGCCAGCTTGCCTCCGGGGCAAAAGTCGTTCTGGACGTCGACCACGATCAGTGCTGCCTTCGGCGACGAGGTCACCTCGCGGATAGCGATGGCTGGGAGGACGCGAGCTCCCGGAGGCTCTTCGCCACGTTCGACCTGATTTTCTCGATGCCCTCATACTTCCGGACGAGCCTTCCATTCTGGAGGAGGGGCTTCAGCATGGCAGTAGACCTCGGCGGCTTGGGAGACCCTGAGAGGGCCACGAAGTCCTTGAACCCGTTCGACCGGTAGACCGCCTTCCTTCCGCCGAGCCCTCCCCTCTTGGCCCTGAACTGCCTTCTGCCGTGCTCGACGACCTCCACTATCTTCGCGCTCAGGTCGATCACCGGAGGATACGCGACCGCCGTGCCCACCCCGAACCCGTCCACGACGTCCCGCAACCCCGCGACCGAGTCTTCGTCGAGCCTGCCCGACGCGATCAGCTTGACCTTCCTGCCGCCCCGGATGTCGAGCTCCCACCGCGTCTCTTCGATGATGTTCCGGAAGTCGCCCCTGCGTGAAGCCGGCGTGTCCAGCCGCACGCCCCACAGCTTGGATCCCAGGACCTCCAGCGCCTTAATCGCTTCCGTCTTCTCGTCCCAGAATGTGTCGGCGAGGGCTATCCTCTGCACGCTCTTGGCGACGGTCTTGTCGAAGAGCTTCCACGCGCGTTCCTGGTCACCAAGGATCTGGATGAGCGCATGAGGCATCGTGCCGGAGGCGACAATCTTCAGCAGTCTTGCGCCGAGGACGTTGGAGACGCCGTCGAACCCTGCGAGGTAGCATGCTCTCTCTACAAGCGCCGCGAGGGCCGGATGGACCCTCCTCGTCCCGAAGCTCAGCAGCATCCTGTCCCCAGCGGCCAGGCGGAACCTTGCGGCGCGGGTGGAGACGCTCGTCGAGGAAGCGAGGAGGCCCAGCAGCGGTGTCTCGTATTCTACGAAGTCGGCGTACTTTCCTTCTATGATCATCAGTGGCTCATAGAGAGCCGTCGAGGCGTCAGCGATGAAGACGGAACCTTCGTCGAAGGCGGAAATGTTGACGGGCAGTCCCTCGAACAGTTTCGCGACCTCGTAGATTCCTGTGACCACCCCCCAGTTCTGTGGATATGGGACGTCCCTCGCGTAGACCTCCATCACGACCCTGGAATCGACCCTGTTCTTCCGGAGCACCTGTTTCGTGTGGAGGAAGTACTCGTCTGTGGTCTCTGCTTTCTTTATCTCCTTCTCGCTGGCCAGCCAGAAGAGCCTGTCATCGAGGTCGACGTGGCGCATTTTCTTGATTTTGTCCGCCAGCTCCCGCTCAAAAAGGGTTCCGTCTCCGCGAGCGGCGGAGCTAGCCCTTCCACTTGCCCAGATGGGCGAGTATGTCTTCGTGCGACCGGCTGAAATCCTCCCTGCGCAGCTTCGTGGTGTCCACGAACCTCAGCTCCTTCCACGCGGGGTGGGGCCTGACCTCCGCCCTTTCACCAGAGAACAAGAACTCAAGATCCCAGTGGCCCTTTGGCCCGTACACCTCGGAGAAGACCCACGGTCCCTCGAGCTTCTGGTCAGTGATGCCCAGCTGCTCATCGAGGATCCGCTTTGACGCGTCCTGCGGAGACTCGCCGTACAGCAACTGCGACGCCGGGAGCATCCAGCCGCTTCTGTTGCGCTCAGCTCTTTCACTGTTGAGGCCGCCAATCCGCTCCCACGGCCCGTCGACGTCCAGCTTTCCGAGGAGGACCTCGTTCGGCCTGCCAACCTTCGTGAGAATTACGAAAGAGGAGAGGCAGAATCCCCCCTCGGGTATCTCGTCGATTCTCGGCGGGGTGGTGGTTCTCGAAAATCTCGTGAACTGTCTTTCTGATGACATGAACGCAATGAACAGTTTATCGTAATTAAGGATTGGAAGACAGAAAATCCCGTTAAATACACCTGCGTCAGAGAACCGCGTAGGGCCGGTAGTTCAGCGGTACGAACGCCCGCCTCGCACGCGGGAGAACCCGGATGGGTCCCAAGGTCGGGGGTTCAATTCCCCCCCGGTCCACCTAACTCCAGAGTGATTTCATGGGTTCAACTCGGAGAAGTATCGCGTTCGGTCGGCGCTCAACGAACCATGATTTCCGGCGCGACCTCTTCGAGCCCGAGCTCCTTCGCAAGGTCTGACCGCAGTCCTTTGTACCTGTTTCTGACTGTGACTTCGGTGACGCCGGCCGCTTCGGCTATCTCCTTCTGCGTCTTCACCTCGCCCTCGATGACCCCCGCGAGGTAGAGCGCGCTCGCAGCCAGGCCCATCGGCGCCTTGCCGGCCGAGATCTCCCTCTGTTCCGTTATCCTGACAATCTCGATGGCCTTCCTGATCGTCTTCTCCGTCATTCCCACGCTGGAGCCGATCCTGTGGACGTTCTTCGCGGCGTCGGCTACCGGCATGCTGAGGTCCATCTCGCGCAACAGGATCCTGTAGTCCCTGGCGATGGATTTCCTGGTCAGGTTGCTGACCGCCACCACGTCCTTGATAGTTCTCGGTGTCTCGGTGTCCCTGAACGCCGCATAGAGAGCCGCGGCCGCGATACCGTTGATCGACCTGCCCCTCAGCAGTCCGCGTTCGAGGGCCTTCCTGTAGATGTAGGCCGCCCTTTCCTTGACCGCATGCGACACGACCAGCTTGTCGCCCATCTTCTCCAGCTCGACCATCGCTTGGGCCAGGTTCTTTTCCATCGACCCGCGTGCGGGCGAGCGGCTGTCCCACTTCCGGAGCCTATCGATTGTTCCTCTCATCGGCGCGCCCAGCGACCTGCCTGACGCGTCCCTGTTCGACCTGCCAATAACCGTAGAGAGCCCCATGTCCTTCCGCGTTATGGAAGTCGGGGCACCGGTCCTGATCCTGTCTGTTGAATCCTCCGAGAACGACCGCCACTCGGGACCCTGGTCGATTGACTTCTCGCTCACTACGAAGCCGCAGTTGCTGCAGGAGAGCTCGCCCGTGTTGGAATCTTCGACGAGCGTCCTCTTGCCGCAGTTGGGGCACCTGTCAGAGACCTGTAAAGCGGAGGTCCGGTAAGAAGACAACAAACCACCAATATAACATATGTAATCTTGGATATATAAAGATAGTAGTATTTCGCTACCAAGTTAGTAAAGCGGGGATTACCTACGTTGGGGATCCCTTCACGTCGTGACCGGCTTCCGGACGAGCTTCGTCCCGCAGACAGGGCACTCGGTCAGCTTCGGGTTCGTGTACTGCTTGCCGCATCCCTTGCAGAAGAGCTTCCAGGTGATGTTCTTCCACTCGCCGCCCTTCATCGAGGTCTCGGAGAGCGGAATAGAAAGAATCTCGGCCACGTTCCTCACTGCAAAGTCGTCGGAGACCAGGCGGGCGTTGCGGTCCCTCTTCGACAGGTCCAGCGCCAGCGCCAGGAGCGACACGTCCGTCTGCGACAGGGCGCCGGCGTCGCCGGTCTTCGAGGCGGTCGCCCTGACCTGGCTTATTGACTCCGGGGACGGCTCGGTCACCTGGACCCGGGTGTGTATCAGCGAAGACCCCACGTTGTGGTGCTTGACCTCCTCAAGTACGAGGTATGTGGTGTAGTAGCGGCCGCTTCCCTGGTATGGGATGCCGGCGTAGAACGCGGTGGAATCTAGAACGTAAGCGGGATCAGACAAGTGGAGAGGCCATCAACCATTCAGTAATGCGGGATACGGCGGTGGAGCCCTACGAATTCGGGTGATTTCATTAATTCTTCCGTGCGTTTGGGGTCTGTGAGTGAGACGTTTATTTAGTTTCCACCGAGAAGCAACGCGCGACTGGTTTGAGCAAACCGGCTGACCTGGGCAGCGTCAAGGAAGGGAGCTACATCATCCTGGACGGAGAGCCGTGCAGGGTCGTCAGCCGCGATCACTTCAAGCCGGGAAAACACGGTAGCGCGAAGGTCAGGCTTGTGGCGATATCGATTCTGACTGGGTCGAAGAAGAGCTACGTCTCGCAGGCCGAATCGAGGGTGGACATCCCCATGATCGACAAGCGGTCGGGCCAGATAACCTCGGTGATGGACAACTCAGTCCAGGTCATGGATTTGGAGACGTTTGAGGTCTTCGAGGCGCCGAAGCCCACCCCCGAAGAGACGGCTGAACTGGGAGGCTCACTCGGACCCGGAACCGAGGTCGAGTACTGGACAATGTTGGGCAAGAACAAGATCATGCGCGTCAAGGGCAGCAGCTGAGCGCTCTATCTGTGGTTTTTCACCAACTAATTGGGTCCAAACGACCCTTGTTGGCGTCATTGGGCCCATCTTCCCATGGGGTTTGGCTCGTCCAGAATATATGTGTGCGATTCCCTGGGCGGGATTTGGACGAGATAGTGTAATGCCCCTGCACCGCCATGCTTCGGGTTCGGGCTCGGAGGGATTCGACCCGTAAATGGTGTCCGATCGGAACCGAATCATGGGGTCAGGACACTTAGTGGGTCTGAATCTCTTCTGCCGACGAAAGTCCCTGGCTGGGCCTTGACGCTTAGGGGCAGGCGTCCATCCTTTGGAAGCGAGCTAACCCAGAAGGGACTGTCCCCCAATGCCCCTTACTTCGAACCTAGCCTTTCCTTTGTTCTTTTCTTCCATTCATCATGGCCAACGATTCCTCTCTCTTCGAGAACATCGACCAATGATGAAAGCATAATGTCGAGCATTTCGACCTCTTCCCTCAAGTCGTCAGTAGCTTTGTTTTGTTTCCGTCGTTCCTTCTTAACGCTCAGATTTATCCCCCCGCTAGATACCCTTTCTCGATGAGGCGGGTAGATGGCTATAAGCTCAACAAGCTAGGCCCCGTGAGGGAACCGAGAGGTTCCGCGTAGAAAGAGTCGCCAAGTAGCTCTGAGGCGGGTCGAAGCTGGTAACCTTTAGCAGCCCCATTAATCATGCCATTCTCGAGTTTGCACTTTGACCAGAGTATTAACCGCCCCGAGTTTTTGGGCTCACGAGGAGGGGAGTGCGGTGACTGAGAGTAATGATTCCCTACGTAACAGAAGTAGGAGGCGGACCAGTCCGCTCTCAACCCTGGGACATCGTTATGCTCGCCTGAGGAGCGCCTTATGTGGTTGCAGGTTGAGGAGCAGCCGGGGCCGCCTTCTTGGTTGCCTTTCCTTTGGTAGCCTTCTTCTTGAGCTTCTTCAATTTCGCCATGTGATTGTAACCTTCGACGTTACTTAAATTCTTTGCAGCGGGCAAGTCCCTTTCGTTGTTGTTTGCGGGGACCAAGGGGTCTCAAGGGGGACAAATCGAACTAGAGCGTGACAAACTATGTCATCTTTTCATCTGGGCGGGGGGGAGCAACGACCTTGTATCAATTGTGGTCGACCATCTAGCTACGTCGTGACGTGGCCCTCCAGTAGTATGGATTCCGGATCTGCTGGTTGCATCAGAGTGAGGAGCTCGGATCGTCCTTGCTCTTACCTTGACCGAAGGCATCATTAATGGGCATCGAGATCAGTATCCATGAGCGCTATGGGAACGAGCACTGAGAGAGGAACGGAGACGAGTTCCTGCGAAGGGCTAATAAGAACGGTCGGCTGCACGACGAGCGTGTTTTCCCCAACTCCAGGGAGCGTCGGAATCTGATGCGCAAGCAGGAGCGCGAGGTGAAGGTGGAGAGCGAGGAGGGTGGCGTGTCTAGAGCTGCCGAGGTCAGGGAGCTGCGGGAACGGTTACGGCGACCTATAGCGGGCAAGTTACAGCGACGGAAGGCTGTACGGCGCAGGCTTAATCAGAGGCTGTTGGAGCTTCTGTCCGCTTCTTAGCTGGGTTTCCCAAGGCGGGTGCTTGAGATGTTTGCAGCTCGCTAGCGGCTCTTTCAAATCTTCGGTTAGTCGAGCGCCTCCTTCATGCTTACGTCAATCGCCCACTTTACAGCACCTTGATTCTTAAAGAAGAAAAGTACCAGGAAAACCCTAGCTTTTCGACCTATTACTTTCTCGCTGAGCGGACTTTCGGAGTCGGTTTAGCTCGGCAATCTTTTCCTTGTATTCCTTTTTCTTCTTCTTGTTTCCTTGTACACGCGCTTGGTCGTACAGCTTCCTCAGTTTCTCTTCTTCTGACGCGTAATCGGACAACTTCGGAAACGAAGTCGTAGCGCCATAATTATATCTTTCAGATACGGGTCGCAGGACTCCACGCTGAAGTAGTCCTCCCCTGTTGTAGAGCGTAATTGCCACACTTCGGGTATCTTTCGGAAACGCTGTCCATCATCGCGATTCTGGAGCGTGCGCGGGCCGGAGAATTGGTGGAATCCGCTATATCTCCAGATGGACTTGAACCACGCGGTCGATTTGCTTTCCCGTCTTGGTCATCTTGAACTCTATCAAGAATATGGCTTTACGCACCGGGACGGAGCTATGGGTCATGCGTATCTGGCGTTCGGTCTCTCCTCGATATGTCACCTTGACCCCCGGCTTGGTTTTGGTCTTCGACCTTATGGCTGCTAAACAGAGGTCGTAGATGGTTCCCCTCGAAAAACCTAGTCTTTGATCGATATATTCGAGGTAACCCCTTGAAGTGAGGTGTTCCCCCCTTGTACCGGAGCGGTAACTCATGTACTCCACATCTGATTTCGATGCTAATCAGTTAAGCCTTCCTTTTCTCGCTTTCCTTCCGAACTTCGAGAGACTGCATGGGCATTGTCGAACCAGTTGCCAACTTCAGCCACCTTGATTTTCAAATACTCTCCCGCTTTAGCTCCCGCGACGAAGATGACGAAACGCCATTTTCCTCTATTGTAATTATCCGGCTCAGCGGTCCTCCTCATTCTTCTTGGTCAAGGCAGCCATACTCTTAAGGGGAACAGACTTCTTGTCACAGAAAGAAAAGATGGCCCTAATAGAGAACTTTGCTAGGAACGCCCATACGTTAGTCATGGCGGGGGACTCGAGTGGTCTTGGTTCTGACATAGCAGGTGCGGTCAAAATTGTGAAGAGGAGAATTACAGAGAAAGAATGTTTGGAGCAATTTGGACACCGCGAGATCGAACACTGTCCCTCTAACAAACCCTCCCCAATACCCTTCAAAGACTGGGGAATGCGAACGCGGGGGAGTTAGGGAGAAGATGAGGTTGATGAGGGAGGAAGATGAAGAATGACGTGGATGAGAGACAAGAAACTTGCGCTAGCTAAGAAAGCTAGAAAAGGAGACACCAATTACATCCACGCCCAGCTTCTTCTAGCTGGTCAGAATGTAGACAGGGATGAGATAGTAGGAAGGTCCCATCTATACCATTTTGACTGTGGCTGTGTCAGGTCTTACTCTGTAAGCATTGACCTGCCAGCAGCTGAAAGCGTTTCAGCCTGTAAGAAGCATGAAAATCTAGTAAGACTGCATGATAGGTAAAGCGATCTCTAGGTCACAGCAGGACAGGGTTCTGATGACTCTTCGGGGTTCGAGAATCACTTGAGATGCGCCTCATATACCGATGAAGCCTTGCATGACCCTCGTTACCTGGACGATTCCCAGTCGCTTTTATTTACTATATATGCTGTCGAATCTTCACGCCTCCGTAATGCCCCAAACGAAGGCAATAGTAAGCATCGAGAACGTTGTCGCTTCCGCCTCAATAAATCAGAGGGTCGACCTGAACCTGATAACCAAGAACTTTGTCGACGTCGAGTATCATCCCGACCAATTCCCTGGACTGGTCTTCAGGCTGAAGAGCCCAAAGACGGCTACCCTGGTCTTCAGCTCGGGGAAGATGGTCTGTACGGGTGCAAAATCGGAGGAGCAGTCAAGAAAGGCCGTACAAGAGGTTGTCAGGAGGTTGAAGAAGGGGGGCATCCCCATCAAGAATGAAGCAGAGATAGTGATACAGAACATTGTAGGGACGGCGAACCTTGGCGGGAAGATTGACCTAGAGAAAGCGGCTAGACTGTTACCAAAATCGATGTACGAGCCTGAACAGTTCCCCGGTTTGATCCACAGGATGCCAGACCCCAAGACCGTGATACTCCTCTTCTCCTCTGGGAAGCTCGTTTGCACCGGAGCGAAGAAGGAAAGCGAGGTTTACAGGGCCGTGAACAACCTGCACGTGATGCTCGAGGAAAAAGGGCTCATGGTTTACTGACCCTTCCCGCGACCAACCTGACTGATGATGGCCTTCCTCCCATCGGCACCAATCGTCTCCTTGAAGTCGAGGGTCTCGGTAACTTCCGGAATGTCAGTCAGCGAGTGAAGCGAGATGCCATTTCTCCAAGATTTCTTCATTTCTTCTGGCGTCCTCGAGTCTGTCAATCAGGACGATCGTATCCTCCACCTCGCCTCCCTCCGACCTAACCGCGCTCATCGCGGCGATCGTCGAGCCTCCCGCTGCGATCACGTCATCGATCACCACGACGTTCTAACCAGGTTTGATTACGCCGTCCATAGTCTTCTGTCGCCCCTAGTCCTTGGTCTCCTTCCTGACGTAGATCATCAGCTTTTTGCAGCCGACGCAACGCTCTAAAAGAGAAAGGAGCAAGGAGAAGCCAAAGTCATTACATCATGATTACGAGCTTGACCTTGACGCTGGGCTTAAGAGAATGAATAAGGCGCTCTAAGTAGTCAGAAAGACCTCTATCTTAACGTCCTCGGGAATCTCCAATTTCGTAATCTGCCTCATCGTCCTGTCGTCCGGCTGGATGTCGAAAATCCTCCTGTGAATCCTCAGCTGCCAGTGGTCGAAGGTGTGGGTACCCTCTCCCGTCGGTGCCTTGCGGGTGGTGATCTTGAGCCTCTTAGTCGGAAGAGGTTGCGGGCCCTTTACCCTGACGCCCGTCTTATCTGCGATCTCCCTGATGTCCTTCGCCACCCTCTCGAGCTGTTCGAGGTTTGTGCTCGTGAGCTTGATTCGGGCGTACTTCGGCATTCTTCGTGGGCCGCTTCTTGACTGGATACTTGGATGTTTGCTTGACAGAAAACTGTCAACTCTTCTGTTATACCGGAGGTATCCATCAATGTGGCTGCAGAAAGGCGGTGGTTGAAAAGTGGAAGCTAGATGTCCAAGTGAAGAAGCAGGCGTCTCCAGATGATGGGTGAATCTAGTTGAAAACATCACGATGGAAACTGAAGCTGGGCGGTCACGCTGACGAGGTATGTCCCAGTGGTTCTGGTCGACCTCGGAACCAGGGACATGCAAAGCCCGCCCTCTGGTGAACGCCACTCTCTACTGCGTCGTTCCCTGCCCAGAGTCTGTTCCTTGGCCAAGACAACGGTCCCCCGGGGAACGCCGGCTTGCGCCAGCTCGTCCGCCACTCGCCGTATCGGATCAACTTTCTCTACCTTCCTGTCGTTCACAACGGGCTCATTCTCGACAAGAAGGTTCGTCTGGTAAGGGTCTCCAGGGTGTCTCTGCCCTCGACCTCTTCTCTTCGGCCAGCCATCGAATCGGCGTACTTTGAAGGCCGTAAGTTCTACGTACTTCCTCTGGGAAAGATTGCCCTTGAAATAGTGCCGTACTCAGTTTGATGAACAAGTACATTCACTAGTGCAATTATTACAACCAGTACAAACTAAGACAGGGTTTCCTCCAGTTCTCATCTCCACCGCTTTTTTTCTACATTTACTACAAAGAACCAACTCTACCACGCACCACTTACTGCCTTACCTGTAGAAAGGCACCGCGACCCTCTCCATCGGGTTGCTCTCCCTGGAGGACCTCACTTTCTTCGCTGCCTCCTTGAAGTGCTCGTAGGTCACGATTGCTTCATCCAGGTGCTTCTTCGCGTCCTCGGGCCTCGGATACTTGGCGATGTAGGCTTGAAGAACCATGGAAACTGCCGTGTTCACAAGTGCGGCCAAGTCTGCTCCGTTGAATCCGTCGGTCATCTCAACGAGATGTCCGACATCTACCTCCTTTGAGATCGGCTTCCCCT
>JAJTZD010000016.1:26097-30425 GCA_032906685.1 Nitrososphaerales archaeon | reverse complement strand
ACTCGGAGTCCTAGCACAACCGCCAACCCTGACAGTGGGCGCACCCTCGACCTCCTTCCTCACAACCGGGACCTTCGTTGCAACTGGCAGCGCCACCGAAGCGGTGGTCAACGGGCTCCCGACAGTCTCTCAGAGCTTCACAAACACCTACACAGGCTCACTCAGCGTCATCATGTGGGTAAGCGTACTGAACTCCGCAGGCCAGACGGCCCTCGTCCAGATCGGCGGCCCAGCAACGGTCGCAGCTGGCGCGACGGCCACGATGCAAGCCGCGCTGTTCAACCTGCCCTCTGGCAGCTACACTGCCACCATCTTCCTAACCACATCGTCGGGTACAGTCGTATCCACAACCTCCACAGCGTCCTCCTTCACCGTCTAGCGCGGCGACTCAACATGAAACCACTCACAGCGATTGCAACGGGAATGCTCGCAGCATTCCTCATCCTATCGCCACTGGCGGTGTTGGCTGCGGCCGACGCAGTGACGGTCAGCGTCTCCCCGAGCTCGGTGACCTCAACGTTCACCGTCTCAGGGACCGTGACCGCAGCGTCAGGCAGCTTCACCAACACTGCGGTGTTCATCAAGGTCGCCAACCCTAGCGGCGCCACGGTCGCTGTCGGCAACGCAGCCGTCAGCGGCGCCGGGGCGTTCTCGAAGACATTCACGGCAGGAGGCAGCCTCGCATGGATAGGCGGCACCTACACGGTGACCGCGACCTACGGGACCACCTCCGCCGCACCAGCAACAGCTTCAGCCACATTCACCTACGCAATCTCGGGCGTCACCACGGGTGGCATCAGCAATGCTGCCATCCTCGGGAACCTCACCTTGATTCAGAACTCCCTCGCATCGCTCACGACTACGGTCAGCGGCCTCACCACCACTCAAGGCACGCAGTCCACTACGATCGCTGGCATCCAGAGCACTCTCACGAGCGTCTCTAACGCTGTCACGTCGATGAACAGCGCCGTACAGAACGCAGCGACGCAAGCCACAAACGCATCCAACGCGGTCTCGAGCACGCAGACGTACGTGCTTGTCGTAGCCGCACTAGCAGCAATCACCTTAGTTCTCGAGTTAGCAATTCTCGTTAGAAAGCTGTCATAAGCAACAGCTTTCTCCCTTTTTCTTTTTTCTTACGATAACCAGACGATACTCCGCACGTTCATTCATCATTCATTTTGTCTTAAGCATAGCTTGATGCTAGCAATGCTTTGATTCTGTCACCTCGGGGTCGCCGAGTGACTGACCGGCATCGACTTTGGCATCGGACCCATCCTTCCCGTCGCCGGTGCCTTCCATCGCTTCACTTGCCGGCCCTACTTGCCCGAACCTCAGGCCTAGCTTCTTCGTGCCCAGCTTCAGGATCACCCTGGCTGAGTTAACGTCCCTGTGGATTTCCAATCCGCACGACTCGCACTTGACGTAGGGGTGCAGCTCTGCCGACTCTGTCATCGCGCCTCCGCATTCGGAACACTCGTTCGAGGTGCCCTGCGGCTCGACCGTGACGACGGGCAGCCCCTCCCACTTGGCCTTGTAGGCGACCTGCCTCGCAAGTTTCGCGAACGGCCAGGCGTTCATCTTCGAGAGGTATCCTGCAGAGCTGCCGCTGCTCTTCCGGTAGATCTCCCTAATCCCTCTCAAGTCCTCCATGATTATCGCCTGCCGCCGCTCCAGCGCCCTTCGAACTATCGCTGACGAAACCCTGTGGAGGAGCGCCTCGCGGGCGTCATTTTCCAGCGCGCCGTACTTCCTCAGGAAGGCTCCGCGCACCCTATGGTCGTGCCTTCTGAATCGGCTGGAGACTCGCCTGTACCTATCGCGCAGCCGCACAAGGGGCGACAGGTCGAAGGCCTCTGTCCTGCCTTCCGAGTCAGCGGTCGTAACGTTTTCCAGGTTTACGTCCAAGGCAACGGCCCCACCCATCTCAACGTCGCGAACATTCTTTCTGTAGCAGACGGCAAGGTGGTGGGTCGTGATGACTACCGAGTTTGTCATGACCCCCACCTGAGAGAGGACCGAGAGGGTGTGCGGGTTCAGCCTGATCGTTCTCTTGTCGGGAAGGACAAGCTCGTCCTTATCGACCCAAACGCCGATTGAGGCAGTCAGGAAAGGCTTCTTGCAGTAAGGGCGTGTCGTGTGTCCTCTCTTCGCGTCAGTCCTGTGCTTCTGCAGGACCCGAGCCGCTTCGAAGATTGCCGAGGTTCTGTAGCTCGACACGATGTCGTATTGCCACATCCTTTGATAGCACAGAGGCTTGAGCTCGGAGAACTTCGAGGCAT
This sequence comes from Nitrososphaerales archaeon, assembly GCA_032906685.1. Taxonomy (GTDB): domain Archaea; phylum Thermoproteota; class Nitrososphaeria; order Nitrososphaerales; family Gagatemarchaeaceae; genus DASPPF01. The sequence continues at coordinate 28,143 of JAJTZD010000016.1, read as the reverse complement.
CGGAGCCGAGTCCGATCCTGAGGCAGTCGTTGACCATGTCGCGGAATGCTTCCATCTTGCCGAGGAGCGACGGGTCGGGTTCGAACGGCTGCTTCACCGCCTTGTAGAATTGCAATATCCAGACATTCGGACGCGTGATTTATTCACCACCGAACCTGGCTTGGAAGCTCCTTCTTTGAACGGGTTCTGTCAAGTTGACGGGCCATGACCTACGCTGTAAAGCGTAGGGCCATGCCCACCACCTAACTTCGAGGCATCGACTCTGAGGATTGGGGTCTGCGTCCCGTTCCCCCTCACCGCTTCAACTGCCTCGCCTTTGCCCCCAGCCAGCAAATACACTTGTTGGGAGCGACCTGCTGGCTGGGGAAGGGAACTCGCAAACCTGGCGAGCCCCCTCTGTGACAGGACGACCGCGGCGTTCACGTCCCTGTCCGTCCACGTCTTACACGCCTGACACCACAGCATCCTCCGATGTTCCATGTCGTCCCTTTCGGGACTGCGGAGCCTCTCCCCGCACGCGTGGGTCGATGAGGAGCCGTAGGTCTCAGACCTTGTAAGCGGAATCATGGTGACGCCCTTCCACGCAGCTTTGTATTCGAGCATCCGATACGCCTTCCAGTGGGGCCACGAGTTGAGCCTGAACCTGTAATCATTTCCCTGACCATTGCCCTTCCGATACATCTTCCCGATGTTGGTAAGGTCTTCGAGAGCCAACGCGGCACCGTCTTTGACAGCCGTATCGACCAAGAAGTTCGTCGCGGCATGGAGCATCTGGTTAGTCCTGTTCGCGGCCCTCTTCCAGTATTTCGAGGCCAGCGTCCTTCGCACTCTGACATCGCTCCGCTTGAACGACTTCACTATCTCTCGCGTCGTCTGCCTGATTCTTACTGCCTTCGCCATGTCAATCTGAACGACGCCTTCAGAGTTCCCGAATGTCAGGTTCTTCTCGTTCCTGTCCACGCCATAGACCGTCTTCACTGGCGACTGCGCTATCTCCTCAGAGTAGCAGAGGGAAAGCGCGTTCTGCGTTATCGTCAGGCTCCTCAACTCCTTCCCCGCGAGCCTCTCTTGGGCATGGCGGTTCAGGAGAACGTCAGCATACTCGTTCCTCTTCCTCAACGGGATGAACAATCTCCCCTTGGCGGTGATGAAGAACCCTGAGATTATGCAGACGGCGGGCCTGAGGGGCTTGGTGTGCTTTGTCTCGAAACCCCGCTTCCTGCTCTTCTTGCGACTGTCAAGGACGGCGCAGGCCCTCGAAATCACCGCAAGCTTGTAGCACGACGGAAGTTCGACTCCTTTCAGCGAGCGATAGAACTCCTTCATCCCCTTCCTGTTGGTGATTCCGTTCTCCTCTCCATAGTGGACGGCGTTGTAGGTCAGGGTGAGGCAGTCACGGAGAAGGTCGTCGATAGAGTCGTTCTGGAATATCTGAGTAACGCACTTTGTCGCTCCCAACGTCGGTGGCTATGGCCCGACATTTTACAAACCTTTCTATGGCCCGTCAACTTGACAGAACCTTTGAACGTGGGCTTTAATAGAGCAAGGCGCTTCAATCGCGTTTGTGAAAATGGGAACGTTTTCGGTCGCAACGATTGTTTTCAGGGTGGGCCGTCCCGAACACTCTAGGAAACTTGCCTTGGTGGCGGACACTGGAGCGACTTACACTACGCTGCCGGGCTCCATCCTGAAGGAACTGGGCGTCAAAGCCGTGCGCACTCACAGGCTTCGGTTGGCTGACGGCTCGGTTGTCGAGAGGGAAATGGGAGAGGTCGCCCTCGACCTTGGCGAAGGCCATTCGGTTTCATCCACTCCTGTTGTATTCGGCAGCGAGGAGGTTTTTCTTCTGGGCTCAGTCACCTTGGAGCAGCTTTCGCTGGCCGTCGACCCAGAGAACAAGAGGTTGGTCCCAGGCGAGGGTCTGCTGCTCTCGGTTCAGGGTCTTTGAGCTCGGCACCCAAATTGCCAGGCTCGGCCAGGTACTAATCACCGATCTTTCACCTCAATTAACCTCCGCCATCGCGGCGGGGCGGCGCTTATTAGGAA
>JAJTZD010000016.1:0-25997 GCA_032906685.1 Nitrososphaerales archaeon | reverse complement strand
CAAACTTTCCGAGATCCCGTCCAATCCGCGAGACGGGCTCCGCGGAGCTCCTCCCGTGAGCGATGCTTATTAGCTGGAATGGACCGTATGATAGTCGAGCCGGAAATGAATCCCATCTCCGATGAAGAGATCAAAGAAGACACCGAGTTTCTGAAGAGCCTGATGGCTGACCCTGTCAAGTTCGAACGCTGGGCGAATGACCTGCTCGACAGGGCACACAGGCACAATGTCGAGCGAAGACATCGACGCTGAACTGGAACGGCTAGTTCATCGTCTGATCCCCGTCGCCAAGGCCCGCGCCATACACTCTGCAAGGCGCTCTCCGGAGACTTTCGCCGAGGAGCTAGGCACCCTTGCTAGCCTGTACGTGATCAGGGCGAACCTGACCTGAGTTTCGAGCAACCCAGGGGATTCAGCCGCGGGTCGAGCGAGGTGGCCGGCAAATACTCTGCTTAACTGAAATTGAATGCTCGGGACGTCGACGGTTCTCCTCAATCCTACCGCTGAGGAGGAAAACAGAACCGAGGAGCTAGCAGAAGGTATCGAGCGTCCTGAAGAAGATAGCCGTGAAGAGGCCTCTTTCCGCAGTCCTGAGCACACGTCGGAAGGGGCCAGCGGTACGGGCTGACGGCGCAGTCCCTGCTCCTGAGGTGGAACCACGATGGACGGACACAAAGCCTCGGGCAGTATGAATCCCACGCCGTTCACGGGTGGGAGTGTCAACCGCATCGACTTTGGACGAGGCCTCATACGTGAGGCTGTGATGGGGAACGATACGACGACTCCAATCCTCAGAGCAGATGCGAGGAAGGTGCATCTCCCGAAGACGCAACAGAACCTAAAAAGAGGAAACGCGAGGCAGATTCGATAAATCGCTGTGTCGCAGGGGTGATTGGCGCGGCAGTAATCATACATAGTTATACAATGATTTTATATAACACCTGCGACGGCCTAGGATAAGACAGGATGACAAGCTTACTCCATGCTCCCAATTTGGACACAGTGCTGATGGTGGAAAGGGCGATCAAGGGGAGCGACGACTATCCCACCCGCATGCAGCTATGGAAGAGCCTCCCGAAGAAGATGCAGTACCAGACATTCAAGACGATTCTGAACTATCTCGAGGCGTCCAGTAAGATCATGTTTGATGAGCACGGCCACATGATCTGGGTGGCAGCTGATAACCCGAAGCTTCGAGAGCTGCTAAGCTCCGGCGTAGAACTGCGCTAACTTGATCAATCGTATCCGAACACCCGTGGGTTCGACCAAGGAAGAGTTCCTGAAGCTGCTTTGACAGGATTAGTTGTCGCCGAAACGGGATGACCAGGAGAATCCGAACAAGAATTACAGTAACTGATTCGACTTCTACCTGAGCTAGGACTGACACGGTGTGGCGGTTGAGCCTGATTCCCAGCTTTTCGGGAAGGAAGAGCTCCTCGCCCTTGACGCACACGCCGACGGAAGCCGACAGAAGAGCTGAAAGAGTGGTAGAGATCAAGGCGATAATAGACGGAAGGCGAAAATCGAGAGTAGATTCATTTCCGGCTCGTCGACTGTCCTTCACTGAGGTGTGGGTCCCTGCACTCCCACTTCTGCCTTCGGTGCCTCTTCAGAGACGGGTTGAGCTTCGGTCCTTTCGGCTCTCCGTCGCCTCCTCCTACGAGCCTTCGAAGCGCTCCTAGCGCCCGGCCTTACCGCCTTGGAGACTCTCACCTCAATCTTGGACACGCTCTTCTCAATTCTCGAAATCCTGCCCTCTGTCTTCGCAATCTTGGCAAGGCTCCCCTCCATCTTGGACACGTTCCGTTCAATCTTCGTAATCCTTCCCTGGTTCTTTGCGACCAGGGCTACCTTTCCCTTCGTCTCGGAGAACCCCCTCTCCAGGCCCCCCACCTTTGCGCCAATCTCGGTAGTCCTCTCCTCCACCCCAGTGATCTTCTCCTGCAGTTCGTTCAGACCCTCCTCCACCTTCGAGATCCTCTCTCCCACGCCCTCCACCCTCCCTTGGATCTCCGACTCTGTCGCCTCGATTCTTGAGAGCACCTCTTCGAGGCCCGTCACTCCCGCCTCGATCTTTGACGCCCTCCCCTCCACAGTTCCCACTTTTCCTCCGATCTCTGATTCCGCCTCGCTTATCTTGACCAGAGTCTTCTCATTGCCCGCGACTGCTCCCTGAATGGTCGAGACCTTCGCCCCGAGTTCCTCGACCCTCCCTCCCATATCCGACATCTCCTTCTCAACATTCGACAGCAGCTTCTCGAGGCTGGCCACGCCCTCACCAATCTTGACGACAGCCCCCTCGAGTGATGCCACCTTCCTCTTCGTCTCAGAGGCCGACTCGTCGACCGTCCTCCTCAGGCTCTGGATGCTGGCATCGAGGCCAGCTGTCTGGCTGATCAGACGCTTCTCTACCTTCCCCGAGCTCTTTGCAGATTCGTACGACATGTAGAGGAACAATCCTATCAGAAGGGCAGAGCCGAGCCCGATGCTGGACGTCACTCCCAAGGCTGCGAACCCCGGCAGAGGCAGGAAGGGGCCTAGCGTGTCCAACGCAAAGAGCACCAGCAGGGCGTAGAAGACCCATCTGATGCCGATGGCCCTCACCTCTTTGAGCCAATGAGATGCCGAGTCTGCTACCTCCTTCAGTTCATGCTCGCGCCGCCAGCAATGTATTATAGGTTTGACCTGAGCTGGCTCTGTTATCTTGTCATGACACGGGATTCACAGCGTGGTGATAAGACCCGACAGTGTGAGGACTAGTTAACAGAGCCCCCACGGGTGGCATTTATTAGGGTCAGCGGCATTTTCCGAAGTTCGTGAATTTGGGGACGTTCTCAGTACCTGCCCGCGTTTCCAAAATCGATTCGCCCGACCGCTACAGGGACGTCAGTCTTCAGGCCGACACCGGAGCCACGTTCACGACACTCCCATCTCTCTTCTCAGTGAGTTGGGAGTAGTGGTCGAACGCTCTCTGCATTTCACGTTGGCTGATGGCTCGTTGGTTGAAAGGGGTTTGGGTTACATCAGGATCGACCTGAGAGACGGCAATTCTCTCCCGTCAACCACGGTGGTCTTTGGCGATGAAGGCGTCTTCCTTCTCGGTGCAGTCACACTCGAGGCTATGTTATTAGCTGTCGACCCGGTGCGAAGGAAGCTAGTCCCAGTGGACGGGCTGCTCCTCGCGAGCTTGGCGTACTGACCTCGCGCGCGTTCATGCTCTCTATTTCGCCCAGTCTTCCTGTGGGGGTGCTTAAGTGGCTGGCCTGGATTCCACACGTTGCGCACTCGGCGCAAGGCTCTCAGTGCAGTCTACGGCTTCATCGTCATCTTCACCCTGCTCATGGCGGGCATCGGCACTACCCTGTCCATCATGGACTCGCAGGCCTCGGTATGGAACGCGCAGGACCGGGCAAGGCAGCTCGAGGCGACTCGGCAGGTGGAGCATCTGGCCCTCTCGCTGAACGGCACCTCTCTGACCGTAGCGAACGTCGGTCTTATTGCATCCCGGCCCCTCTTTCTCTACCAGAGAGGGGCAGCAAGCAGCAAAGATTCGAGGATAGGCGGCTCGCTCCAGGAGGGTTCTTCCGTGACGCTTCCCGTCGTCCCCGGGATGCTGGGCTTCGCTGTCATAACCTCGCTAGGCAACGTGTTCTGGCTGTACAACTCCACCCAGGTTCCCGCACAGGCTTCGGTGCCGCTTACCTTCGACGCGTCAGGTCTCGACCCGTCCTACGCTTCGGCGACCCTTCTCACTGTGGACAGCGTCCCATACAGCTACTCGTCGCTGCCGAAGACGTTCGACTGGTCTCCAAACAGCGTCCACACTTATTCGTACGCCCAGAGCTTCGCAACGGCGGCGGGCGAGAGGGTCGGCTGGGAATACGCTCGCGGAGTCTCCTCCGCCATGGCGGGAACGGTAACTGCGTCCCTGCCGGGTAGCGTCGTCTCATACTACTCTCTGCAGTATCTCCTGAGCGTGACGGGCGGCAATGGCGTCCGTTTCGTCGGCTCCCCATCCGGCGACGGGTGGTACGCCGCAGGCAGCGACGCCCAGGTTTCTTCGAACTATACCTGGAACTCGGTCCAGGGCCAGAGCAGGCAGAACCTTGCCTCGTTCTCGCTCGACGGCTCGACTCCCGCGGCAGTCCCTCGCTCTGGCACGGGCAGCTACAGCTCGCCCCCCATCTCCATGAACTCGCCCCACACGCTCGCATTCGCCTCCACCACCCAGTACCATCTCTCGCTCTCTGAATCGACCTCGCTCGCCCCCGGAGCGTCTGACACCTTCAACTGGGGGTACACGGTGGCCACATCTTCGCCCCAGTGGCTGTCGAACCCTGGGTTCGAGTCTGGGAGCCTCTCTCCTTGGGTCCAACGATACGGCACATCTGGGGTCGAGTCCAGCCTCGTCCACTCGGGGACGTACGCTGGCTACATACTGACAAGCGCGTCATATGGCCCTCTCGGGAATAGGGTCTGTTGTCGCGGTGAGATCCTTCAATCCACGTCGATTCCTTCTGGGGCGACGCTGACTTCATACACACTCTCCGTCTGGTACTACCTGCCGACCCCCAACCCGGACCAGGTGACCTTGGACCTGAGTGGGGTCGAGACAGCCGTCGCCGGGACCACCGTCGGCGCCTGGACACAGCTCACCAACAGTTGGACCGGCTCGGCCACGGGTATCACAGCAATCTCCATGGATCTGGACGCGCGCTCGTCCGGCAGCAACTTTGACTACGTCTACCTTGACGACGCAGTCGCCTCTTACACCTACGTCACCTCGAGCGGAGGGTCTGCAACAGCGACTGGCTCGGTCTCCGTCTCCGGAGGGGTAGTGAACTACTCCTACCCCTTCTCCTACTCCTTCCCCCTGGGCGCGTACGCCAGGGGCTTCACCATGGCCTTCCCCTCCACAGAGACAGCCCGAGCCGTCCTCCTCGGAGGGAGCAGCCAGGCTGCCCCCCTCCCTCCCTCGGCCTACTCTCTCTCGGGAAGCACTGTGACCATCCCTGACTTGACCATCGCCTCCTACGGGAGCTCCTTCGTCCTTGTGACCACTGCGTCGGGCAGCTATTCCGCCTCGCAGTCTGGAAGCCAGACCGGAGACGGCTGGTACGATCCCGGGAGCTCGGCCACGCTTGTCGCCACGGCAACTGCCCCCTTCTCCTTCTCCTCCTGGACCGGCCCCTCTACCGTCGCTTCTCCTTCTCAGACCACGACATCGGTCCTGATGAACTCGTACTACGCTGTGGTCGGAAGCTTCCAGATTAGTCAGTAGGCCTTCATGGGAGACCTCGGCCAAGACTTAACCGAGCCGAGGGACTCGCGCGTGACGTGAAGACGCTGTGCCTCGTATGGGCGCCATTCGGGCACCGCATGGACGAGCTCTCCGCCGCGGTGGGAGGCACGCGCGTCAGCATCACTCTGCTTTACGGCCCCCGCTTCTTTGCTCCGTTGCGCTACCTCGCCCTGTTCCTCAGGACGCTCATCCTCCTCGCGGTCGAGGCCCCCGACGTCGTGTACGCCCAGAGTCCCCCGGTCTTCTGCCCGCTCTCTTCGCTGCTCTACTGCAAGGCAGCAGGCAAGAAGCTGGTCGTCGACCACCACTCGATCTGGAGGGTCAAGACCATCGGGGGGGCGCTCGGGAAAGCAATTGGCTTCCTGGAATCTTTCGTCGCTTCGTCCGCCGCGCTGAACACCGCCCCCCACAAGGTGTGGGCGAAGGAGCTCATCGCCTTGGGAGCAAGGAGGGTCCTGGTTGTCCACGACTTCGTCCGGCGGAACCCCTTCGAGCGCGACCAGGCTGTCAGGGCGAAGTACGCCGGCACCCCTCTGATCGCCATAGCCTCCCACGGTGGCCACCCGCTCGAGAGGCTGGAGACCGAGGTCCGGGCCGTCTCCCAAGTGAGGGAGATGACTCTGCTGGTGACCGGCCCGCCTGGCAAGCTCGCAGGCCGCCTCAGGGACCTGCCGCCCAACGTGAGGTACCTCGGGATGCTGCCCATGGAGGAGTACCTGCGATTGAAGGCGTCCTGCGATTTCGCGCTCAACATCACAGACGAACCGTACACCCTCTCCCACGTCATCTTCGAATACGTGGCAAGCTCGCTGGCGGTCATCTCGTCGGCGCAGCAGGTGGTCGTAGAAGCATTCGGAGACTCTCTGGCCTATGTCGAAAAGTCTGGCCGCGAAGAGGTGGCGGAAGCAATTCGGAAGCTCGCAGCAGATCCCAGACTGCTTGAAGAATACAGGCAAAAAGCCCGCGCTATGTATGAAGAGCTACAGCGGCGCCGAACCGCCGAAGCATCCGAACTCCGAAAACAGCTCCGGGAATGACGAGCCACATCCAGATTAGGGACGAAGGTTTAATTCAATCAGGGTCGTTACGCGAAGCGAGCTATGAAGGCGGTGATTCTCTCCGGAGGCCAGTCTCTCAGGATGCGTCCACTCACGGACGACAAACCCAAGGCTCTAGTCCCTGTGAACGGGCGTCCCATGGCCGAGTATCAGTTGGAGTGGCTTCTCAAGGAGGGTGGCATCAATTCGGTGACATTCGCCTGCGGATACAAGTGGGAACGGCTTAAGGAGCACTTCGGCTCCACCTTCAACGGAACTCCAATCGAGTACTCTGTCGAAGAGCAGCCATTAGGGACAGGAGGTGCGGTCAAGCGGGCCATTTCCGACGACGAGTTCGAGGATCTTCTTGTGGTGGCCAATGGCGACATAATGACAGACCTCCCTCTGGGTAGGATGATAGAGGCCCACAGGCAGGCTAGCGACATTGCCGCTTCAATGCTGGTCGTGCCATATAGATCTCGGTTCGGCGTTGTTAAGATTGACAAACTGAAGGTCGTGAGGGGTTTCGAGGAAAAGCCGGCGTTTCCCGACGTTTGGATCAATGGGGGAATATACGTGCTCAACGCGAAGAAAGCGCGGAAGTACCTCCCAGACAAGGGGGACATTGAAAGGGAGACTTTCCCGAAGCTCGTCAACCACGGAGAACTCCTATCCTATCCATACTATGGCGATTGGTGGTTTATTGATTCAATCAAGGACCTGATGGAGCTAGAAGAGACCATCCAAGCCTCCGGCTTGCGATAGGTCCTTGGCCAATCGTCCGATCACCCAATCTATCAGATGCTCTCCGGCCAAAGAGGGTCGAGTCACCCAACAGTTTCAAGAAGCTCTCCATACCAATTGGCTCCGGAACACTCGGCCGTAATATGGGAGCGCACGGTTTGCGCAAACTGCTATGCCCTACAAGGATTCTGAAAAAGGAAAAGCCTACCTTCGGGAGTATGGCAAGAAATGGAGACCAGCACATCTTGGGTACTGGCGAAACTACAACTGGAGAACAAGAGGCGTAGACCCAATTGAGGCTGAAAAAGTATTCAATTCGAGAGATCACTGCGAGATATGCTGCGTTCATGTCCAGGGGCCACAGAAGCATCTCGATCATGACCATGCGAGTAGGAGGATCAGAGGCGTGCTCTGCAGTAATTGCAATCAAGCTCTTGGCTTGATGAAGGACGATAAGCGAATCCTCGCAGGAGCGTTGGGCTATCGCCAGAGAACCAAGAGTGCAAACACTGAGCCTGGCCGATGACTTACAAGAACAAACTGAAAGAGAAGGAATACCAATACAAGTATTGGTTAGCGCATCGAGAACAAAGGAGACGCATCCATCACCGATCCGAATGGAAGGCGTCAGGGCTCGACCTCGATGAATGCGAACGCGTCTACCATTCAAAGACCGTGTGCGACATATGCGGAAGGAATTTCGACGGCGTCACGCAAAAGAACCTTGATCACGACCATAAAACGAAGCGCATTCGAGGGGTCCTTTGCGCGAATTGCAACTTGGCTGTCGGGTTATTCAATGAGAACTCCGCTCTTATTGAAAGAGCAATACGCTACTTGGACAAAGCCTAATCCTTTTCCTCGTGCTCTCCAGTCGCGTTATCAGAGTTCGATGAGAAGCCTGCCTTCCCGGACATCTGGATCAACGGTGGAGTGTATGTCCTCAACAGGCGCAAGTGCATGAAGTACCTGCCCGACGTCGGCGACATCGAGAGGGAGTCCTTCCCCAAGATGGTCGGGCACGGCGAGCTGATGTCCTACCCCTACTATGGCGACTGGTACTTTATCGACTCCCTCAAGGATATCAAGGAAGTCGAGGTCTCCCTCCAGTCTGTGGGCTGACCACCGTCACGCAAGAAGGATTTATTGGCTGCAGCCGCGCGGTCCGGCAGAGATGGAGGAGTTCAGGAGAGCCGTGGCCTCGTCCAAGCTTCCCCCTGGCAGCATGCTGTCGGTCGAGGTCGATGGTGAGACCGTCCTCCTCGCCAACATCGACGGCACATACTACGGCATGGGCGGAATCTGTACTCACGCCGAGTGGGACCTCTCCGAGGGCTCCCTCGAAGGTGCGCGCGTGACGTGCGCGGGACACGGGTCGGTGTGGGAGCTAGCCACGGGCAGGGCCGAGTTCGACGAGCAGCTCGCTGACGAGCCGCTCTACGACGTGAAGGAAGAAGACGGCTTCCTCTTGGTGAGGAGACGGTAGAGACAGTCCCCGCCTCGAACTCTTTATCCGCTGCAAGGCGCGGCCCGCTGGATTGGTTTGCTGTTCGACGGCCTCGCGCGGTTCATCGCAAAGCACCACAGGGTCGTCGCGGTCGTCTGGGTGGCCGCCCTGGTGGGCTGCGTGCCCCTCTTCTCACTGGCCGCAGGGGTGACAGCGAATCAGGCCGGGCTGGGCAGCCCCACCGGCGAATCGGCCACCGTCCAGAGCATACTCGATTCGAAGTTCTCCGCCTCCGGTTCTGGCGCGACGCTGTTCCTCGTGATCACAACGCAGAACGCCACCTCGCCTTCGGTGCGCGGCTTCGTCGAGTCGTTCGCCAACGCCACGAGAGGAGACCCCGCCCTCTTCAACCTGACGAGTGTAGGCACAGTCTACAAGTCAGTGGCGAACGTGGTGGACGGGGCGGTCGGCGCGGAGAGGCCGCTGAGGGCCGGCGCAGCGACCCTCACCCAGCTCTTCTACGGGGTCCCCGCCGCCTTCCTCGGCACATGGAACGCGACCTACGCCCTGAACCCGACCTACATCTCGCAGGCGGCGGCCATGACGTCGGCGCTGCTCTCGCGCTCGATCGCGAATCAGACTGTGCTCTCCGAGGCCCAGCAGTACCTGCAGGGGTTCACCCAGGCCCTCTCTGCAAGCTATTCGGTCTCACCTTCGCTGCCGCTCGGGCAACGCATGCTGGGGGCGATCAATGCCACGGGGACCGCGGCCGTGAACACAGTCATCCCTGCGGCCCAGAGGTCTTTCGCGTCCGCTGTGCTCAGGAGCTTCACCCTGCAGAACTACTCCAACCCAGCCTCGCTCGAGGACTTCGTGACCTACCAGACGGCCAAAGTTTCACTCTACTCCCAGACATTTGCGAGAGCAGTCTACCACCTTTCTGAGGGTCCGGTCTCTGGGAACGAGTCAGCCCTGATATCCTCCATGGTCGCCAACCCGTCGGCCTACGACATCCCGGCTGTCTACCTCAATGCGGTCACCGGGTACGTCAGCCCCGACCGCAGGATACAGCTCATCGTCCTCGACTTCAAGGGTGTGACCGACGGCGAGGTGAACGCTCTGAGAAGCCTCGTGAGCTCCGAAGCACCGAAGTACGGTCTAGGGGGCCAGGTCGGGCTCACGGGTGGTCCGGTGCTCAGCTACGACTTCCGTCAGTCAAGCTTCGGCGACCTGACACTCATCCTCCCGATAACGATAATCATCCTCATCGTGGCGACGGGGCTCTTCTTCAGGTCGGTGGTGACTCCCGGCGTCTCGCTCTTCTCCATCGGCATCGCCCTCGGCATAGCCGACTCTGCAATCATCTACCTGGTGGGGAAGTACGTGGTCGGCGTCGACTCCAACGTCCCAAACATACTGCTCAGCGTGGTCATAGGAGTCGGGACCGACTACTCGGTCTTCCTCCTCGCCAGATACAGGGAGGAGAGGGCACGGGGGAAGGGGAAGCTCGAAGCGGTGAGCAAGTCGGTCGCCTGGGCGGGGGAGAGCATCGCAACGAGCGGCTTGACCGTGATAATCTCTTTCGTCCTGCTCGGTACGCTTCAGTCCGTCTCGCTGCTCCGGAGCCTAGGGTTGGTCGTGGGCGCGGGGGTGCTGGTGGCGCTCGCTGGTTCCCTCACGCTGGTCCCCTCCCTTGTCCTTATTGTTCCCGACGCAGTATTCTGGCCGAACGTCGGAAGGCGATTCGCGAACTACGCACGCTCCGTGGAGAGGTCGATTGAGAACAAGACCGGCTACTTCTCCAGGTCGGCCAAGTTCTCGATAAAGCACGCGAAGCTAATCGTGTTCCTCTCCCTCGTCGCCACCGGCCCCGCGCTCTACGTCTGGGGGACGGCGCCGGTGGGTTACGACTTCCTTGCCGCGGCGCCCACGAACCTGGAGAGCGTCACGGCATTCAACGCAATGAGCCAGAGCTTCGGTGCGGGGAAGCTCTATCCGACATACGCGGTCATGCAGTTCAGCCAGCCTCTCTGGAACGGCTCTTCCTACGATGCGGCCGAGATGAAGGCCGTCGACTCGCTCACCAACGTGACGCTTGCGGCCGGGAACGTCCTTTCGGTGACCGGGCCGACCAGGCCGGCGGGCGAGCGGGTCGACGTCTACCAGCTCGGCAACGACTCCCGGTCGAGGGCGCTGGAGCGCTCGATCAACGGCATGATCAGCAACGACGGACATTATGCGCTTCTGAACATCGACTTCGTCGCCTCGCCGCAGAGCGAGACCTCCATCGGCACCGCCCAGCAGCTTAGGGAAGAATACCGGGCATTCATGAGCAGCGACGCGCAGTTCCTTCAGGGAGTCTACCTCGGGGGGGCCGCGGGGAGCACGCTGGACACCAAGAACAGCGTCAACTCCCAGTTCGACATCGTGATCGCCTACGTGATGGTCGGCGTCGCGGCAGTCCTTCTGGTTGTGCTGGGCTCCCTCTTCCTTCCGGCGTTCGCGATAGTCAGCATCCTGATGAGCATAGCTTGGACACTCGCGGCGACGGACCTGGTCTTCCAGTATTTCTACAACTTCCCCATCCTGTTCATCACTCCTCTGACCCTCTTCGTCCTTCTGCTCGGCTTGGGCATGGACTACAACATATTCATCCTGACCAGGATACGGGAGGAGGCGAGCAAGGGAGCTCCCCTGAATGAGGCGATAACGACCGCGATAGAGCGGACGGGAGGAATCATCACCGCGGCGGCGCTGATCCTCGCCGGATCCCTGGGCTCCCTCATGATCTCGAGCAACCTGCTCCTCAAGGAGTTCGGGTTCGCCTTCTTCTACTCCATACTCATCGACGCCATGATTATGAGAACCTACGTGGTCCCGTCCGTGATGTCACTTATGGGTAAGTGGAACTGGTACGCGCCCGGAAGGCTGCAGAGGGTGAGGATTTCTGATGCCTCGAAAGGAAATCGATGAAGAGGTCCTGGAGGAGGGGTGCTACTACCTCTCCCAGTTCGGCCTCGCATATGACGAGATAGCGAAGCACTTCGAGACCACAGAGGGGGAGGTGGAGCGGCACGCCTCCTCATACTCGACAAAGCTGAAGACAGGCAAGGTTGTCCCTGACCCCTTCGACAGGTCCTTCTGGGAGGACGTCAAGAAGGAGGCTGAAGGAGACATCAAATTGACTTTCGTTTCAGACAAGGGATTCCACCACGCATGGAAGTCGGAGCTCCTAAAGCTCGACGGTCGGGCCCTGATGAGCATCTTCGAGTCGAGCAGAGAATTCCTCAGCACTGACGTCAACCAAAGATTCCTCGACTATCCGCCGCCCAAGGGATACGACCCGCTGGCGATGGAGCGGGAGGTGCGTAGGGCCGTCGAGGTGGTCTCCTCTTTGCTCGAAGAGAAGTGGAAGGAGGAGAAGTCCCGCCAGCCCTCCAAAGACTAAAGTATCTACGGTGGGCCGCGGGAGTTCATGGCCCAGAGTGTGGCCGCTGCAGTCCTATGCGGGGGCAGGGGCGAAAGGCTGAGGCCCCTAACCGACTTCTTCCAGAAGACGATGATACCGATCGGGCCGAAGAAGCGCCCCCTTCTGGAGTACGTCGTGAGGCTGCTCTCGTACCATGGCGTGAAGGACATCACCATGCTCGCCAGCTACAAGACCGAGGAGATCAGGGGATACTTCAAGGACGGTTCCGCCTTCGGCGTGCACGTCAGCTACTCTGAGGACCGAGAAGGGGAAAAGGGGAGCCTCAACGCGGTCGCCAACGCCCTGGGCAACGGGTCCGTGCCCCGTTGCGACGTCCTGCTGATATACTATGGGGACGTCCTGTCGGACCTTGATGTCGGGGAGCTGATCCGGCTCCACAGGTCCGAGAAGGCCGACGCCACCCTGGTGCTCGCCAAGGGATACATGCTCCCGGTCGGCGTGGCCGAAGTCGAGAGGAAGACGCGCGTGGTTGCGATGAAGGAGAAGCCCAACCTCGACATAAGCGTCACGACAGGCTGCATGGCCCTCGGCCCTCTGTCCATGAAGCTTGCCGTCAGGTTGGCGGGGCCAGCCAGGACCGACCTGATGACCCACTTCGTCCCCGAGCTCTTGAAGAGACGGGCGAGGGTCGCCGCCTACTACACCAAGGGGCTCTGGTACGACGTCGGGAGTCTGACGAGCTACGAGAAACTGAACTCCGAGCTGAGAGACGACATGCTCCCATTCATCGCGAAGACCGCATGATCCCAGTCAGGACGGCGAGTCGGACCGCGCTTCGCTTCAAACTTAAATGCACGGGCAGGGAGACGAATTCGAAAAAGGATGCCCTTGGAGACGGTCGAAACCGAGAAGCTGAGGTCTCTCCTGAGGCAATTCCAAGGCAGAAAGATTCTCGTCATCGGTGACCTCATCGTCAGCAGATTTGTGGAGGTCGCTGCAAGGAAGCTGGCCAGGGAGGCTCCAGTGCCGGCGGGGGACTACGTGGGCGAAACATTCCTCCCCGGAGGGGCTGCGAACCTCTCCAGAGAGCTGGTCTCGCTCGGCGCGACCGTGAACGTCGTCGGTGTAGTCGGGTCCGACGAGTACGGAAACTGGTTGAAGTCAGAGTTCGCCAGGTCAGGCGTTGGGCACGGGGGCGTGACCACGGACACCACCAGGCCCACCTCCCTGAGGACGTGGATAATGGTCAACGGCTTCCACATGCTGAGGATAGACCGGGAGGAGAGGCAGGATGTTCCAATCAGCCTCTCGACGAAACTGTTGGGCGACGCTGCGCCCCTGATAAAGGGGGTCGACTGCGTCATACTATCTGATTACGACAGGGGGGCTATTACGAGCAGCCTCATTGGCGGTGTCGTGGAGGAGGCTCAGTCGACAGGGAAGATAGTCGTGGGGCAGCCCAAGATGCACCACTACATGGACTACTCGGGGGTCACGTACGTGAAGTCGAACCTCGAGGAGGCATCGCACGCCATAGGCATGAGCATTGTGAACGAGACGAGCCTCCGGAACATGGGAGTCAACCTGATGAGCAGGCTCGACTGCAAAGGACTCCTCTTGACAAGAGGAGCCCAGGGGATTACGCTCTTCGACAGTGAAAATGTAACCCATTTCCCGCCTCTGGGAGGGAAAAAGAACCTCTTCAGCAAAGTCGGGGTAAGGGATGCAATGACGGGCGTCTTCGCCCTCTGTGTCGCATCGGGCGGAAACGCGTACCAAGCCTCTGTCATGAGCAATCTGACAGGGGAGATCAGGAGCGACCTTCAGAGGACCGCTTCCCTCACGGTCAATGACCTTGAGGCCAAGACCTCGGGCATGGGCGACTTCATGCGCAGGATTGTCCAGGCACCGGTGCGGAGATGATGGAGACAGCCCAGGAGGTCCTCAGGCTCAAGGAGGTCGCGAGGAACACGAGGAAGCTCATACTCGAGAGCCTGGCCGAGGCAGGCTCGGGCCACCCCGGTGGCTCCCTATCCGCGGTCGAGCTGCTCGTGGCACTATACTTCCACATAATGCACTACGACGCCAAGAACCCAGGCTGGGAGGACAGGGACCGCTTCTTCCTGAGCAAGGGACACGCCGCTCCCCTGCTCTACGCCATCCTGGCGCAGGCGGGTTTCTTCGCGACTGAGGAGCTGATGACGTTGAGGAAGCTCGGGTCGCGGCTCCAGGGCCACCCGAGCATGGGCGTCCCCGGTGTCGAGGCTCCCGCGGGCTCGGAGGGCATCGGGCTCTCCCTGGGGGTTGGGACGGCGCTGGCCGGGAAGCTTGACAAGAAGCATTACAGGACCTACGTTCTGATGGGCGACGGCGAACAGCAGGAGGGCGAGGTCTGGGAGGCGGCGATGACCGCCTCAAAGTACAGGCTCGACAACCTCACCGGCATCATAGACAGGAACGGCATCCAGCAGGACGGGCTCACTGAACAGATCATGCCGATAGAGCCCCTGGCGGCGAAGTGGCGCGCATTCAACTGGAACGTCATCGAGGTCGACGGCTACGACTACCTCCAGCTCTTGGACGCCTTCACCCTGGCGGGGACGATAAGGAACAGGCCCACCATCGTCATAGCGCACACGGTGAAGGGAAAGGGCATCTCGTTCATGGAATGGTCCCCGCATTACCACGGCACCGCGCCCTCGAAGGAGAAGATGTCCGACCTGCTGACAGAACTGGGGTGAGCCCTTGAAGGAGATCAGGATCGCCCCGTCGGTCCTCGCCTGGGACCTGGGTGAGCTGCGCGAGGCTGCCGCAATCGCCGTAGAAGGCAAGGCCGACCAGCTCCACCTCGACGTCATCGACGGCCACTTCGCGCCCAACATCACGTTCGGCCCTGGGACGGTGAAGGCGCTGCGCAAGCACTGCGACCTGAAGTTTGACACGCACCTGATGATAGAACAGCCCGAGGCCTATGCGGCGAAGTTCCTCGACGCAGGCTCCGACCTGCTCACGTTCCACGCGGAGGTGCTCGACGGGAAGAGGTTCGACCTTCTCCACGCGAGCATCAAGGCCAGGGGAAAGGAGATGGGCCTTGCGATCAAGCCAAGCACGGAGCTTCCAAAATGGGCGGCCGAGCGTCTCGAGAAACTGAGCGCTCTGATTGTGATGACCGTCAACCCCGGCTTCAGCGGCCAGAGCATGGATATGGGAGTGATGTCCAAGCTGAAGAGAATCTCCCAGATGATCGAAGAGAAGGGGTTCGGAACCGACTTGGAGATTGACGGCGGCGTCGAGCCGGAGAACGTCCGCGATGTGGTTAAGAGTGGAGGGAACGTGCTCGTCGCAGGAGCAGGGGTGTACGCGAAGAAGGATCCGGTGGCGGCCATAGGCCTGCTGAGGGAGCAAGCCGAGGCGGCGAGGAGGGGGCCTTGATGTCAGGCGCGCAGGCAGCGATGAGGGACGCGTACGGGGAGGCGCTCTTGGAGCTCGGGGCCACGAACCCCAAGGTTGTGGTGGTGGGTGCCGACACGACAGGCTCCTTGAAGTCCGGCGTCTTCGCGACGAAGTTCCCCGCCCGCTTCTTCAACCTGGGGATCGCCGAGCAGAATCTGGTCGGGGTGGCTGCGGGCCTCGCGCTTGCGGGAAAGGTCGCCTACGCGGGCTCATACGCGATCTTCGTCCCGGGCAAGTGCGTCGACCAGATCAGGAACAACATCGCATACCCGGACCTCGATGTCAAGATAGTCTGCTCGCACGGCGGCATCTCTGTCGGTCCCGACGGCGCATCCCACCAGCAGCTGGAAGACATCGCTATCATGCGATCAATCCCAAACATGAAGGTGGTCGTTCCCTGCGACTCGGTCTCGACGAAGGCGATCGTGAAGGCGATAGCTGGCATCCACGGGCCCTTCTACGTCAGGCTGACCAGACCCTCGACTCCCGTGGTGTACGGGAGCGGCTTCGAGTATAGGCTGGGAAAGGCCAACGTCCTGAGGGAAGGGAACGACGTAGCCATTCTCGCATGCGGGATAATGGTCCCTGAAGCCATCAAGGCGGCTGACTCGCTGAAGGGGAGGGGCGTCTCCGCGTCCGTGGTCGACCTGCACACCATCAAACCGATCGATGCGGAAGCCATAGTCGGCTTCGCGAGGAGATGCGGCTGCATGGTCACCGCCGAGGAGCACAACGTCATGGGAGGGATGGGCTCAGCCGCGGCTGAAGTCATCGTCGAGGAGGCGCCAGTCCCAATGAAGCGGGTCGGCGTGATGGACACCTTCGGTGAGAGCGGCGAGGCGTCGGAGCTTCTCAGAAAGTACGGGCTCACCTCGGCCCATATCGAGGAGGCGGCGGCCACCGTAATGAAATCGAGGAAGTAGACCGGACGAGGTCGCGCCGGATTTATATAGCGAGGGCAGGCCTTCGGCGCAAGGTTGCACCTATACCTGGATACGGCCAACCTCCCCTCGATCAAGAAGTTCAACCAAATGGGTGTTGTCGACGGCGTCACCACAAACCCTACCCTGGTCTCCAAGGAAGAGGGAGAGTTCGAGGACATCCTGGTTGCAATCTGTAGAGAAGTCAAGGGTCCGGTGAGCGCGGAGGTCGTCGGTACCGAGCACGACGGGATGGTGAAGGAGGCGAAGCACCTCTCATCGCTCGCCCCGAACGTTGTCGTAAAGCTGCCGATGATTCCGGAGGGTCTCAGGGCCACCAAGACCGTAAGCACGATGGGCATTCCGGTGAACGTCACTCTCATCTTCTCGGCGAACCAGGGTCTCCTCGCCGCCAAGGCGGGGGCCTCCTACCTGAGCCCGTTCATAGGCCGCCTGGACGACGTGGGGCAGAGGGGGATGGAGGTGGTCGAGGACCTCGTCAAGATTCGCCAGAACTACGGCTTCAAGGCCCAGGTGCTGGTCGCAAGCATCAGGCATCCCCAGCACGTGATTGAGGCCGCGAAGCTGGGCGCCCAGATTGCCACGATGCCCCCGGAGGTCATGGAGAAGATGATGCATCACCCGCTGACCGACGTGGGCCTGAAGAGGTTCCTTGAGGACTGGAACAGGGCCAAGAAAGCGAAGCCCTCAATAACGGTCTAGGCCTGCGCGACCGCATGCGATACATCGTCGACCAGATGCTCAGCGGCCTGGCAAAGGAGCTCTCATCGAGTGGGATCGAATGTGATACGGTTCAGAAGGCGCTGAGGGGGAACGAGGACTCGAGCAAGCGCATCGACGACGACGAGATCTTCGAGTATCTGACGAAGACCCGGGGCTCGGTGACGCTCATAACCATCGACAATGACCTCGCGAAGTACTGCAAGAGGTTCGGCATACCGTGCATTCGAGTGCAGGACGCGGTCTTGGAGTCGATTCGGTCCTCTGGGCACCCCTAGCGAGGCAAGATTTTTATTGGGTGCGTAGGCGCAGGACTCCATGGCTAAGACATACACTCTTCCCCCGCTTCCATACAAGTACGATGCGTTGCAACCCCATATCTCTGAGAAGACGATGACGCTTCACCACACCAAGAATCACCAAGCGTACGTCAACGGAGCAAATGCGGCCCTCGAGAAGCTCGAGAAGGCACGGAAGGGAGAGATGCAGATCGACACGCGGGCAGTACTTCGCGACTACAGCTTCAGCGTGAACGGGCATATCCTCCATTCCATCTTCTGGCCGAACATGGCTCCTCCGGGTAAGGGAGGTGGCGCACCGGGAGGTAGACTGGCCGACAAGATCAACCAGGACTTCGGCGGTTTCGACAAGTTCAAGGCGCAGTTCACAGATGCCGCGAAGACAGTGGAGGGTGCAGGTTGGGCCCTGCTCCTCTACGACTCGGAAACAGCGCAGCTCGTGCTGACGCAGGTAGAGAAGCAGAACTTCATGCACCTCGCCCAGATGCCAATACTCCTTGGGGTGGACGTATGGGAACACGCCTTTGTGTACGACTACGGTCCCGACAGACCAAAGTACATCGAAGCGTGGTGGAATGTAGTAAACTGGTCCGATGTCGACGCAAGACTGGGCAGGGCCATCAAGTAGGCTTCCCCAGTCTTCGGTTTTTGTAAGCGGACTCTGGTTCCTTCACGAAGGCCGCTAGGAATCTCCTTCCCGTGACTGGCCACCGAATATTGCGACCAATTCTCCTAACAAGCGCCCATCCATCTATCGGTCACTCCTGGCTACACTTTTTGCGAAGTGACTGGAACTATCCACGATGCGGTCGAGATCCTTCCTTTCATGAGCTGTCGAGAGGGCGCACGGATGGCCCGGGAGGACGAAAGTCCCCTTCACGATGAGGAACAGCGCATAACGTGATGCCAGCTCTTTGCTTCTTTTGATCACCCTCTCCGCGCCAGATGGTTCACCTCCAAAATGCGTCAGGAACATTGACCCGAGCCCGGTGGTTCTCGTCTGCATCCCGTTCAGGGACATAGCTTCGTCGATCCTCTTTCTCAGGCCCATGCCCGTCTTCTCTAGGCTGTCGTAAACACGCTTTCGGTTTCTTCTGAGGTATCTGACCGTCGCCAACCCCGCAGTCATCGTCATCGGGTTCTCCGAGAAAGTCCCGCCGCCTATCGAGACGAACCTCTTCTTCCTCGAGGGGTCGGCTAGCTCCAGTATCTCCTTCCTCCCAGCCACCAGGCCGATCGGCAGTCCACCTCCGACAATCTTCCCGAAGCTCGCCAAATCGGGGTTCACATTGTACCGCTCCTGCGCCCCGCCGAGCGCCACCCTGAAGCCGGTGATAATCTCGTCGAAGGCGAGCAGAGTACCCGACCGATCGGCCAACTCCCTCAACCCCTTCAAGTAGTCGGGGTCGGCTGGCAGGCAGCCTCCAGCACCGAGCACGGGCTCGAGAAAGATCACCGCGACATCGTTTCGCGAGGCCCTGACCGCCCGACGCGCTGCCTCGAGGTCGTTGAACCTCACCGTCTTCGTGAAAGCCTGTTCCTCCGGGAGTATGCCCTCTCCCTCCGGCCTGTCGAAGGGCGGGTGCACCCCCTTGTTCAGCTCTGTGTTGTAGCCGTGCCAGCCACCGGCCATCTTGATCACGACCCTCCGCCTCGTATAGGCCCTCGCCAGCCTCACCAGGTACATCGTTGCCTCGGCCCCGGAGTTGCAGAAGCGCAGCATCTCCGCGCACGGGACCGTCTTCTGCACCTCCTCCCCTAGCTCAACCGATAGTCTGCTGCTCATCCCGAAGTGAGTGCCCTCGCCCAGCTGCTCTCTCAGCGCCCGCGTGACCACCGCAGGCGAGTGCCCGAGTATCAGTGCCATGTGACCCATCCAGTAGTCCACGTACCTGTTTCCGTCCTCGTCCCAGATGTGCTGTCCCTTCGCTCTCTTCACGAAGAGCGGGTAGGGCCGATAGTACCTGGCGTTGTGATTGATCCCCCCGGGGAAGACTCGCCTCGCCTCCGCAAAGAGCCTCCGCGAGCCACCGGTCCGCCCCTCGTAACTCCTGGCCATGATTTCTCTCCCACGGCTTGTCCCTATTTGAAATGTGCCGTCGCCCCAGAATGATTTATCATCGAGGAGAAGCATCACCGGGTGAACATGGAGTTCGCTGTGCATCAGGAATCGCCCTTCGACCTCGGGTACACTCTGGAGAGCGGCCAGGTGTTCAGGTGGGAGCACCGGGGCGAATGGTGGTACGGCGTCGTCGACGGCGGGGTACTGAAGGTGAAGAGGGACGGCGAGGCGCTCAGCTGCGTGTCCAACAGCGACCGGATCGACGGGAGGTTCGTGACGGACTACTTCGGGCTCGATGAGGACCCTCGACCGATCTTTGCGTCCATCATGACCGACGCCGTGATGACTCGGGCTGTCCAGGAGTTCTACGGGATGCGGCTCATCCGCCAGGACCCGTGGGAGTGCCTGGCCTCGTTCGTGCTCGCGACCAACTCCAACATACCACGCATCAGGAAGATGGTGTCGAGCATCTGCGCGGCCTTCGGCGAGGAGTCGGCGTTCGAGGGCGAAGTCTACTGGAAGTTCCCAAAGCCCGAGGCGCTCGCTGAGGCCACGCTGGGCGAGCTGGAGAAGTGCGGCCTCGGGTACAGGGCGCCCTTCCTGAAGAAGGTGGCCGAGTCGGTCGACAGGGGCAGGCTTGACTTCAGCGAGCTTTCGCTGGTCGGCTATGAGAAGGCGAGGGAGACGCTTCTTAGCCGCCTGCTCGGCGAGAAGCTCCTGCTCGGAGTCGGCCCAAAGGTGGCGGACTGCGTCCTCCTCTTCTCCTGCGGCAAGGACGAGGCCTTCCCCATTGACGTGTGGGTCGCGAGGTCGCTGCTCCGCTTCTACCCGACGCTCATCGAGCCGGCGCTGCGCCTCAAGCTTGGCAGAGCTTCGAAGAAGAGCCTGACGAGAAGTGAGTACGAACGGATCTCCGCTGCCGCGAGGAATCACTTTGGAAGGTACGCCGGGTACGCCCAGCAGTACCTCTTCATGATGGCAAGGTCAGAGGGTGCCGTCTAAGCTATTTCGCTGACTTCTTGCGCGGTGCCCGCTTCTTGGGCTTCTCCTTCGTAGCGCTCACCTTCGACACCGCCGGCGCGGGCTTCGGCTCGGCTACCTTTGCAGGCTGCGGAAACCATTTCTTCAGCGACCGGACGTTCCCTTCGAGGACCGACCGCCTCCTCGCGTCCAATTTCAGGTTCCAACGGCGAGCGTAGACAAGAGGAAAGTCGGCTCCCTGCAGCTCGCGAATCGAGAAGCCCTTGCCTTGCCTCTCCACCATGCTCCGTCCGCGCCTTGAAATCACCGTTGCCTGGGGCTTCAGGCCTTTGGGTCTGGGGATCCGTTCCTTCTTAGCCGGGGCAGGCTTCTCCTCCTCCGCTTCCTTCTTCGCGGTCCGGGCCCGCGGCTTCTTGGCCTTGGCGCTCAATTCTCCCCCACCCCCATTCTATTCCGATAAAAACGGTTGCTTGTCGGAGAGTTTTCCCGGAGGCTTTGAGCGCCTGGATTAGTCCTGAGCGGGCTTTCGCGAGCCGAAGATGATTGCGAGCAATCCGACTAAGGCCAGGGCTGCTCCGCCGACGGTGATCGGCGTGCTCTTGAAGACCAGATACCCGGGCACGAGGACTGCGTCGATTCCCAGTATCACAAGCAGAATCCCAATCGCGAACAGACCTCCGCTGGAGAGCGGGACTGGCGCGTACACCCTGCCTGCCATCTGCGGGGCGAGAGGCGCCGCTGGAACCCTCCTGAACGAGGGGAGGCCGCCCTTCATCAGGCCCATAGGGAAGAACAGCACGCCAAGGGCGAGTATGATGCTCGATGTACCTTGAGCCGCGCCTGGCTCGGGGCTCGGAATAGGACAGTAGCAGGAGTCTCCCGAAGGCGTCATCGGTCCGCTGAAGAGGACTATCCCCGTAACGCCGATTAGGATGAATACGAACGAAAGGGCAAGGAACTCAGTATCCAAGCTCTCGGAAGAGAGAGCCTCTCTCCGTTCTTAAGCGTTTCGAGGCCCAGACTATTTCATCGGCCGGTCGACCTTCTTAGCAGAATCCCCGCCGCAATCACGCCAAATGTCACGACCACCAGCCCGACCGTGTTCGCGATCCCGAAGGAGCTGGCACCTTGCTCTTCAAGCGAACCCATGATGTAGAAGAGCGAGTAGGCCAAGACCACGATCGCGATGAAGGCAACGGGGACCCAGATCCTCATGGTCTCTCCCCCTTCTCTTGACGGATGAGTTATGCATTCTGTGTCCCCCGGCACTGTCCCCCTGCACCCTTATTCCTCCTCGAAGCCATGATGTGCTCGCATCCAGGGCCGCCTATTGCGGTTCCCTCTCGATGAACCCGGTCATGATAGGAGACCGGTCCCCCGCAATGACAATCTGCCGAAAATGCCTGATTTCTTGAGGGTGTGATCCCGCGGGCAGGAGACTTAGCGCCCAAAGGCGCTTTTGAGCCTGCGACACTCCGGTCACTGTTGCCTGAGTAGGCTGGACGGGTCAGCCGAGAGCCGACCACTACAGCCGGAAGCTCTTGGTTCCGATTCGGATCTACCAGGCTGAGCTACCGCGGGATAGCTCTACGACCTTGCGAGATTTCTTAAGGGTTTCCGAACGAAACGGCAAACCCAATATACACGATGGAAAAGTCGCATTCGCCCCGGAGGCAATCGCTATGAGCATCAGAGACTATTTCGCTGTCGTGAAGCCAAGGATAATTCCGCTCTTGGACTTCGTCGCCTTCAGTTCTTCCGTGATAGCCGCAAGAGGGTTGCCTCCCATGGCAGTCTTGGTCGGCATACTGGTCGGAGGAACGCTCGCCTCTGCAGGGGCTCTTGCGTTGAACAGCTACTTGGAGATGGGCATCGATTCCAAGATGAAGAGGACGAAGAATCGGCCTCTCCCCGCCCAACGTATCGTCCCGCCCAGCCACGCGTTGCTTCTTGGCTTCACCCTGCTCGTCGCTGGAGTCGCCGTCGCATCGCTCACCATCAACATCGAGGCCACGTTCCTGATTGCCTTCGGGGCATTCGTCTATGTCCCGGTCTACACCATTTGGCTGAAGCCCCGCACGAGCTGGAACATCGTCCTGGGCGGCTTCGCGGGAAGCTGTGCCGCCCTGGCCGGATGGTACGCCGTGAGACTAACAGACCCCTTGATCGCATGGATTCTTGCTGCCCTCGTATTCGTTTGGACCCCCAGCCACTTCTGGAGCCTGGCGGTGATAATGGAGGAAGACTACTCCGCAGTGGGAATCCCGATGCTACCATCGGTGGTGGGGTCAGCCGCAGCCTCCAGGTACATAGTGGCGAACACCCTAATCCTGATACCAGTCAGCCTCCTCCTCGCCCCGTTCCTTGTTGGCGTAGGACTCGTGGTCTACCTCGCGGGGGCTTTGGTCTTCGACACCCTGCTGCTCGCAACCAACATCGAGCTGCTGCGGGCCCCGACCAAAGAGAACGCGTTTCTTGCGTTCAAGTTCTCGTCACCGTACCTGGCGGTCATCTTCCTTGTGGCCATGATCGCCGCCGTGGTTTAGGCGCAACGCTTTATGGACGGCCAGGTCCCCGAGGACCATCCGTTGCCCAGCATCTACGTCGTCCATTACTCGGAGATCGCGCTGAAGGGCAGGAACAGGCCCGAGTTTGTGAGAGCCCTGAGGCGGAAGCTCCGAAAGGTGCTTTCGCCCCAAGGTGAGCTCACGGTGGAGTCGAGAGACGGGCGGTTCATCCTCGAGACGGCAGGCAACGAGCCAGATGTCGAGTCTTCCCTGTCGAAGGTGTTCGGCGTCGCCTGGTACGGAAAGGCAGCCGTCGTCGCGGCTGACTACACCTCCATCAGGGACAGCGTCCTTGCTGCATCGCGCAAAGGAGAGGGAAGCTTCATGATCGCCGCCCGCAGGTCCGACAAGACCTTCCCGGTCAGCTCGATGGACCTTGCTCGGCGCCTAGGAACCGAGGTCGTCAGCGAGACCGGGCGTCCGGTGGACCTTTCCAAACCGGCAACCGCGATTCACGTCGACGTCCTACGTGGCCGCGCGCTGGTCTACGCTGAGAAGCTGAAGGGCCCTGGAGGCCTGCCGGTAGGAACAGGGGGGAGAGTGATGCACCTCTTCTCCGGCGGCATAGACTCGCCGGTCGCCGCTTGGCTGCTGATGAAGAGGGGCTGCCAGCCTGTCTACGTCCATTTCTACCTCGCCCCGACTGCTGACTACGCGCTCGGGAGCAAGGTGGCACGGATAGTCAAGCTACTGACGCAGTACAGCGGGAGGAGCACACTTCTGATGATACCGTTCGCCGAGTACCAGGTAGCCACAGCAGGAGTCCCAGCGGACTCCGAGCCTTCGCTCTTTAGGCGGTTCATGAGGGTCACGGCCGAGGAACTCGCGGGCCCGTTCGGCGCGAGCGCCATCTCCACCGGCGACAGCCTCTCCCAGACGGCATCACAGACCCTGTGGAACATGGCCGTCTTCGACAGCGGGTCGAGCCTGCCCGTTCTCAGACCGCTCCTAGGCTACGACAAGGACGAGATCGTCCAGCTTGCCAGGAAGATAGCAACCTACGAGCCCTCCATCGAGGACTACAGGGACTGCTGCGCGATAGTCACCAGGCACCCGAAGACGCGCGTCAAAGAGGCGCTGATCGACTCCTTGTCAGAGAGCGTGGGATTCCCAGTCCTGGCTCGGCGTTGCATCTCCCTCGGGACGATGGCGACCTTCGACCTCAGGAAGCAGCAGCCAGACGTCACGCCGCTGGGAGAGATGGCCGAGCTTCGAAGGGCGCGTTTGAAGAATCCAGCGTAGCGGGCTAGGGTCATGTGGCGGACCCCCCGGCCATTCCTATTCCATCTCGGGCCGACCCCACCCCTATCACCCATTCTTTCGACGAGCCTGAACTGCGGGTGGCTCCGGAGATCGAGAAAAGAGGATAGAGGTGTGTTCAGGCGGGCCTTGTTAAGTTCTCGTCGGCTGACGCGTGATTCTGCAACACGAGATGACGGATTCTTAACGGTGCCTTCAAGCGTCAAAATTATTAACAGGCCCCGAAACGGCAGTTCTGGTGAAAGGAATGAGCGAAACGATTCTCCACGTGCAGGGGGACAAGTTCCAGAGCGAGGTCGTCCATTCAGGGATTCCCGTGCTTGTCGACTTCTACGCTGACTGGTGCGGACCGTGCAGGATGATCGCGCCCTCAATCGAACAGCTCTCGAAGGAGTACGCAGGAAAGGTGAAGTTCGTCAAGGTGAACACCGACGACAACCAGGAGCTGGCCGCCAGCTTCGGCATCATGAGCATACCCACCGTGATGTTCTTCTCAAAGGGCACGGTCGAGGACATCGTCGTAGGGGCAGTTCCGGCGGCTGTGTACAAGAAGAAGCTGGATTCCATCCTCTCTGCCTAGACTGAAAACCCTTTAAGACAAACCGCGAAGGCCGACCCGATTTGCAGGGCAGGGAAGCGATGTTGGGCTTCACCGTCCTTCTGCTCTTCTCGCTAATCGTCGTGGGGGCATACGTGGCCGCGGGCGACTACGGAGAGGCCTGCGGGTCGCAGGTGCCCGCCGCTTGGCCTCTGTGCAACGGCAACCTGCTGCCTCCGCTGCAGACCGGTGCCATCGTCGAATACACGCACAGAATCCTGGCCGCCCTATCGACGCTATTTCTTTTGGTGACGACAGCGCTCTACTGGAGGGCCCGCTCGGGCCCGGACCCCGCGAGCAGGGCGCTCCTGTTCGCGTCCCTCCTTCTCATCTTCCAAGTTCTCCTAGGGGGTCTGGTGGTGGCCCAGAATTTGGGGGCTGTCCTTGTCGCCCTCCACCAGGCTGCCGCCATCCTGGTCTTCGGGTTCGCTGTAGCCGCACTCGCCCTGGGTACAGGCTAGCCGCCAACGGTTTTATCGGTCTGAAGGGAAGGCAAGTGGAAGAGCTTGGACCTTGAGACAAGGCTGGACTACGTCCGCCGGGTCGGGGAAGAAATCATTACAGAGAAGGAGCTCCGCGACCTGCTCGCGACAAACGACCACCCCTCCGCTTACGACGGCTTCGAGCCGAGCGGGTTGGCCCACATAGCCTTCGGTGTCCTGCGCGCCATAAACATAAACGACCTTCAGAAAGCAGGCGTCCACTTCAAGCTCTGGATTGCCGACTGGTTCGCCTGGCTGAACAACAAGATGGGCGGCGACCTGGAGAAGATCCAACTTGTCGGCAGATACTTCATCGAGGTCTGGAAGGCGGCGGGGGTCGACGTCTCCAGGGTGGAGCTCCTCTGGACCAGCGACGCGGTCAAAGGCGACGACTACTGGAAGAAGGTGGTGCGCGTTTCTCAGAACGTTACACTTGCTCGGAGCCGAAGAGCAATCAGCATCATGGGCAGGACCTCCAAGGACCTCGTCCAGACCTCCCAGCTCTTCTACCCGATGATGCAGGTCGCGGACATCTTCTGGCTCGACGTGGACATCTGCCAGCTGGGTGTGGACCAGAGACGCGCTAACATCCTTGCCAGGGAGGTCGCGGAGAAACTCCATTGGAAGAGGCCGGTGGCAGTCCACCATCACATGCTCATGGGGCTCCAGGGCGC
>JAJTZD010000015.1:0-31826 GCA_032906685.1 Nitrososphaerales archaeon | reverse complement strand
CCTGTTTAACCAACAATCATGCAATCGCAGCAATCCGTATAGACCCAGAAATCGGCCAAAAAAACACACAGTGGGGAGGCTATAATACAGCCGCAATCCTCTACGGATGTCGGGTCGGCTTCTATCCTACGAACGCGTTCGGGGCGATGCGGTGGTATTGACAGTGGAGGCAGAGCACGCCCACAGGACCGAGCCTCATTTGCCGTACCTCCGACCCTTTGTCCCGACTGGCGACCGTCACCAACTTCTGGGTGTACAATGAAACCATATTCTTCATTACGACACCCTGCTTCAGTTCCGCGGGGCAGGGACCAAGGTGCTTCGACTTCCAAGGTCTGGCCCTCAGTGCGTCGACAGTCAGTGTAGTCCGGTCGATAGTCGCCTCCGCGACAACTCCTCGCGATCTCAGATATGCGACGGCCATGCCGACCTCAGAGCTGAAGATGTGATGGATTCCTTCGTTCCGTCTTCGCCTGAGCTCTGTCAGGAGTTCGGCCATATCCAAGGGACCATTCCTCAGGGCGTCGACTATGCTCGTTGCCAGCGCGGACGGCAGGCCGGGTGGAACAGACTCGAGTCTGTAGCAAGGCAGAACGACGTGGTTCAGCGAGTTGCACTCCGTGCAGGCCCAGAATATCTGTAACCAACTAGACCTACCTCCCGTTTCGGTCTTCACGTAGAGCGTCCTATGGTGCGTCATTCTACTGCAATTCGGGCAGAGCCTGGTCCTGAGACCTCGAAGATTGCTCACAGAATCCATAGTTTGCGGATGTTATAACGCGCCGAAGTCGCTGCGAGGTAGAATTGGGCATCGTCGTTCGGGCATAGCCGAAGCTATCGCTTCTTAGACGGCGCGCTCCTACTGGAACGGGCCTCTGTTTTTCGGTTAGGGGGGTTTTGGTTTGCTAATGAATTAGCAAGGGAGAAGTGGGCGGGAGTATTTAACGCGCTTTACGATTCTGTCCGGCGGGCAGGTGGTCATCCCGATGTCTAGTTCGTATACCCAAACCTGGCCACTTGCAAGTGGACACTTTTGGGTACAACCCGTTGCCCGGAAGCCAAAGAACCCTAGCTCTGCGGTTCAGCGCCAAGACGCTCTCTATGCGCGTTAGAGGGGCGGTTACCGCCTCGACTTCCATAGCAGGAGATTGATGAGTAAGCGAACTCGGAGAGGCTGGGACCCTGACGGGATAGCGTCTTGGCGAAATAGGGTCAGGCCCCCTGCAAAGTGGACATCCAAAGGAAGCCGCGTGGAGTCCAAAGTGGACATTTTGGGGTGAAGGTGGACATCCAGAGAGGCTACGAAGGGTCAAGGTGGACATTCTAGGCCCTAAAATAAGACCAGGGAGCGGTCATCGT
Organism: Nitrososphaerales archaeon; assembly: GCA_032906685.1. Taxonomy (GTDB): domain Archaea; phylum Thermoproteota; class Nitrososphaeria; order Nitrososphaerales; family Gagatemarchaeaceae; genus DASPPF01. The sequence continues at coordinate 30,467 of JAJTZD010000015.1, read as the reverse complement.
GTCCACCTTCTGGCCTTCAGCGACCATCACAAGGCCGACTGGTGTCCACCTTGACATTATGGATTGATACCGCATCCAGATAAGGCGGCTAAAGAGCTTTCTGCCTCCATATGCTGAAGGCTGAATATTGAGCCGCCACGTGCTGGAGGCTCGTTTGTCCGCCTTTTATGGCGACTTACATCGGTCGGGCGTTCCTGGCCTTTTCTTTTGGACCACTGCGATAAGAGGAGGGAGATCAAGGCCTAAAACGACTAGATGGCTCCTGTCAAATGAGACACCAAATCACTTTCATTCATCTCTCCACTGGCTTCCCCCACTTCCTGGTCCGTTGCGTAAGAAGGACAGAGCGCTCTGCCTGGCCGAAGATGGCACTAGCTTTCGCGCAACTTCTTCCGCTCTTCCTCTTACTACTGGTCTTCATCACTGAAAATTGGCTCCGTGAGCTGGACCAAAGAGAGGCAAGCTTAGCCGGTGAGAGGTGGCACGGATGAGCGAACTGACAACGACGGCCACAAAACACCAGTCTGTCCGCATGACAGGAATTGTGAAAGGATTGTTGACGTCAGCTTCTGGGACCCGCTTTGCCTCGGCGGGGGAAACGCCGGTACCTGAAAATGTCCACTTCGAAGTGGCCAAAATTAGGTATACGTCTCGGAGACCTCGCCGGTCGCTGCTTCACCCTGGCGTGGAGAGATGAAGAATAGCGAGAAGTTGTCGCAAGAAGAGACGCAGGAAAAGATATGCCCGAAATGTGGAAAGCGCGGTAGCGGTCCTTACGTGAAACACGCCGGGGAGAGGCAGCTGGGCCTCTACTTCAGACACTCGGCCACGGACGGAGGGGTACGGCGCGCCAAGTGGCACTACGTTCCCAAGAGTAACACCGCGAGAAATAGGAGAGAGGAAATGCTGAGGCTCATAGGGGTGGAGGGGTGGAATGGTTTCTGGTATTACGCCGACCGACTGAACGTCTCCGAGAGGACGATTAGGCGCTACGTGTCCGAGCTCCGCGCGTCCAGGCTGCTGATACACAGGAGGTACGGGGGATACATTGCTGACCCCACTGGGGAAATCCTGAAGAAGAATCCATGGCTCGCGTGGGATGTTTAGGTGACCGCCTATCAGTTAATGATAGGTGCCAGATAGGAGCAGTGGCGAAGAGGCTCTCCGGGCGAGCGGCACGGCGGCGATCTGGTAACACATGCTGTTACCTGAATGTCGAGGTAACATATGCTGGTACCTGAAGGTTGAGGTTCCATATGCTGGAACCAGGCGAGAGCCTGTGGACTCACTTTTGACCCAAGCTCCCCGCTGCGCCTCCCGGGGGTAATGGGGCAAGTCAGGAACACCTCAATGAGCGGGGCGGGACGACCGCTGGAGCGTTCCGCAGGCTAGGGCACACTAGATACAGCGTCGGCTATATGGTTGCAGTGCCCGGTAGCGCAGGTTCAACGAGCGCAGGAACGGCCTTCCGACCCCTTCGCGCGCGGCTGTAGGGTGGCATCCAGGGCCAGAAATGGTGACATTCGATGTCCGGATTAACCACAGGGGCTCCATGAAAATATCCAGTTAGGGCACTATCCTCTTAAGGAAGTGATAGGCAGGCAGTACGAATGAAGTCGCAGAGACGCGCAGCAGTGGTACAGAGCCCTTCAGTGCCGCTGACAGAGGAGGAGATTTCGGAAGCGAGGGCCAGTCAGACTGAGATACGGGGCCGAAAGGCCAAGAAGTTCAAGAGCGCCAGCGACGCGATAGATTGGTTGAACTCGGACTAGGTCTCCTCTTTGAGCTGGACCTTAGTCCTCACGAGCACCTTCAAGCGAGGGTTCAAGAGAAAGGACGCGCTTCTAAAGCGGAAAGTGGAATCTGCCTTGGCCGAGTTGGCCAGTAGCGAAGACCCCAGGGCCCTCGGAATCCCCAAACACGGGCAGCTTCGTGGGACATACGCCTTCGAACTGGACCATTCGAACAGGATTCTCTACGCCGTTGACCCCGAGCGCAAAGAGATTCACTTTCTCAGGACGTGCTCTCACGCAGAGGTGTATCGTAGCTAGCTACAACCTCACAAAATTCTCGGCGCCATAGAGAACGTAGTGATCTCTCACTATCTCCTGGACCAGAGCCTTGTCCTTCTGTCTTCTAAAGTCCGCCGCAGTCATGACAACAGGGGCCAATACTTTTCCATATTTCGCGTATACCGAACGCGTTGCCTTTTCGACCTCGAGTTCGCCCCTGCTAATCAGGAGCACGTCGATATCGCTGCTCTGGGCCGCGCTCCCCTTCGCACGGGAGCCATAGAGCACCACTGCCAGTATTTTCCTGATTTGTGGCCGCAGAGAGTCGAGCAGGTCGTTAAACACCAGCTTGAGCTCTCTGCTCTTGCTAAGGAACGCGTCCCTCCTTTCAATCTCGGCAAGCTGCAGCAACGCGAATGTCTTCTCGTTCGACAGGTTCAACGAGCACAGAAGCGATCTCCCAACCCTCTCTCTGGCGACCACGCCTTGGGCTGCCAGCCTGCCGACTGCCCCGTGAACGAGCGAGTAGTGCTCCTGCAGGGATTCGCTCAAATGGTGGATGGTTGGCGCCTTCTTGTTCCTGAGCAGGAAGTCGACTATCCTCAATTCTAGGTTCATGTTATCACTTTTACTGATAGCATTATCAATATTAGTGATAATAAACGTTCCTTCCTCTCTAGCGTCTTCGTTTGCCACGTTAAATATCTGAATACCGTAGTCATCCATGGACTCCAGCCAAACTGAGGACGGAGATGACGAACTCGTGACGCTCAAGAGGTCGGAGTTGGAGAGGATTCTGGCGCTCCTTTCGAAGCTGGAGGCCTCAGCCTCTCCTCGACAATCTTCCTGAGCTCCGAGATCTCGTTTCTCATTCCATCCAGCTCCTGATCCTTCTTCAGCGCTGCCGTCAGCGTGAGCGCCATACCACACCTGCGACAAGTCTCGGCATCGGCCTCGCAGAGCGTCCCGCACCTGACGCACTTCTTCGGGACCTTCACCTCTTCCTGTTGCTCCTTCTTCAGTCCATAGGCCTTCAGCAGCGTCTCGTCGATGTCTTTGCCGCTGAGGTGGATGTACATCCTAGGCATCTTCGAGCCTATCTTCCAGCCGAAGACCAGGCAGAGCTGCGCTTCAGTCATTATCTTCGCCAGGTGCGTCGCACGCGTGTGCCTGAACACGTAAGGCGTCACCGTCTTCTCTATCCTCGCCATCTCCCGCCATCGCTTCACAATCTTGATCAGGCCCGTCCACTTGAGCGCTGTGTTCCTGGTGTTGCGGGACTGGTCGATCCAGAGGGGCGCGTCCCTCTCGGGCAGGGGGTGGTTCTCGATCCAGTTCGCCAGGAGAGGGGCGGCGTTGATCACGCGGACCGGCCTCGACACAGTCTTGGTCTTGCGCAAGTACACTATCGCGCCGTAGTCGTCAAACATCACATCGTTCTTCCTGAGCTTGAGGAACTCCGCTGGCCTCGGCCCGACCTCGTACATCGTATAGCTCATGGCGCGGTCGCGGAGGTTCTGGCAGGCTCCGAAGATCTTCCACAGCTCCTCGTCGGTAAGGATGTCGTCGGGGCCCACCGTCTCCTCGGCAGAGCCGACCTTGAAATCCTTCACGAAATCGGCGTCGCGATGCCACTTCATGAAGCGCTTCGTGCAGCGCTTGTAGTCGACCTTTGTCCAGTCCTCGAAAGGCTTTGCCCGGCCGGTCTTTCTGTCCTTCACGACTGCGCCGTCGATTCCTGCGATGACCCGTTTGAGGTCCTGCCTGGTAACGTCATCGAAGGGCTTCTTCAGCCACGACCTCGACACGTTGCGAAGTATTATCCTGTGCTTCTCCTGCCTCTTTTCAGACATCGGGGGCAGGTCTTCGATGAATTCCTCTATCAACCGGCCGTTTCGCTCCTGGTAGTCCTGCAGCTCTTGCTCGCTCATTCTAGGTACTCTACCTGGCTCTATACCCATCCGCCGAGAATTTAACGCGTAGGTCACCTTCCCTTTCCCGGCGCTCCACCAAGGCCCTGCCTTCCCAGAACCTGGGCCTCTCTACTGCCGCAGTCTCACATCGTTTAATACAGGCGCAACGCCACAATAGGACTAGGCGACCTTTTTCTGGCGAAGCCAGCCGCACTAATCGCGCTCCTTTTGTTTTCTCTCCCGGTTGTTGCAACTCTGTTTGCGCCCCCGGTCCACGCCTTCACAAGCGGTCAGAACGCTTCGCTCGTGATTGGCCAGTCTAGCTTCACTGGCGTCGGGCCGGAGACTGTTCACCCGACAGGCATCGTTTTCGACCCCTCGGGCAACGAGTGGGTAGCTGACTACTCCTCCAACAGGGTACTGAGGTTCCCCGCCCCGATAACGAATGGGGAGAGCGCCAACCTGGTGATTGGACAGTCTGACTTCGTCTCTTCCTCTTATGCGACTTCCGCAAACCGCCTTTACAACCCTCTCGCCCTCGCCTTTGATCCATCTGGCAACCTGTGGGTCGCGGACGGGAACAACAACAGGGTCCTCAGGTACTCTCCTCCGTTCACGACCGGCATGAGCGCAAACCTTGAGTTGGGGCAACTGGACTTCGTCTCCAACGCATACTTCGTGTGTCAGTACTGTCTAGCCTACCCCAATGCCCTGTCATTCGACAGCTCCGGCAACCTGTGGGTGGCGGACCAAGCGAGCAGCCGAGTGGTGAGGTTCGCGGCGCCATTCACCAACGGCATGAACGCCAACCTGGTGATAGGGCAGCCCACGTATGTGTAGAGCGCCTCTGCCGCATCGCAGACAGGCCTGTACCAGCCTACGGGCGTAGCCTTCGATTCCTCGGGGAACTTGTGGATAGCCGACCACGGGAACAGCCGAATCACGAGGTACTCCCCGCCATTCTCATCCGGGGCGAGCGCGAACCTTGTGCTTGGCCAGAGCGGGTTCACGTCCAGCACAAAGGCTACGTCACAGGCCGGACTTAACAAGCCATGGGGGATCGCCATCGGTCAGACAGGGAGCGTCTGGGTCGCTGATGAGGTCAACAATCGCACCATGAGGTTCAGCTCTCCATTCTCGAACGGCATGAGCGCGGATCTGGTGCTTGGTCAATCGGGGTTCACCACAGGTACCAGCGCGGGGGGACCCCACACGATGCAGTTCCCCGTAGCCGTTGCTTTCGACTCCAGTGGAAATCTCTGGGTGGGCGACTACAGCAATACTAGGGTTCTCGAGTATACCCCATCCTTCTCAACAGGGATGGCGGCGAGCCTCTATCTGGGTGCATGGGGGCTCAATGGCAACACCCAGAATCACATGGATGTTCCTCGCGGGTTGGCCATCGATTCTTCGGGCAACCTCTGGGTCGGAGACGACTCCTCTGACAGGGTGCTGCTGTTCAGCCCCGCCTACTCCAGCGGCATGAACGCGAACCTGGTCCTCGGCGAGCCCGACTTCGCGAGCTATACGACCACGGCGGCCCAAAGCGTGGTCACCTCCGCCGACGGCGTGGCCCTCGACCCTTCGGGAAACCTCTGGGTCGTGGACTATTACAGTAACCGGATACTCATGTTTAGTCCCCCGTTCTTTAGCGGCATGAACGCCAATCTGGTGATAGGCCAGTCGAGCTTTACTACAACCGCTTCCGCGACAGGCGCCAGCTCGCTGAACGACCCCGCCGGGCTCACCTTCGACTCTTCAGGGAACCTATGGGTGGCTGACCAACTCAACAACAGGGTCCTGATGTTCGCTCCGCCGTTCAGCAACGGAATGAGCGCGACCCTGGCCATAGGTCAGACGACCCTGTCAACTGGGATAGCGTCCGTGACCCAGAACGGTCTGTACTACCCTTTTGACGTGGCCGTCGACTCCGGTGGAAACCTCTGGGTATCCGACTACTACAACAACAGGATACTGATGTTCGCTCCTCCCTTCAGCACAGGGATGGCGGCGAGCCTGGTGATAGGCCAGCCCTCCTTCAGCTCAAACTCGGCAGGAGCCGGCCAGAGCGGGCTGAACAGGCCCGAGGGGATCGGCTTCGACCCCCGGGGAAACCTCTGGGTAGCCGACCACAGCAACAACAGGGTACTCAGATTCGCGCCGTCCTTCTCAAGCGGGATGAACGCCAATCTCGTGATCGGACAGTCCGGATTCGCCACGACCGCCGCCGCAACAAGCCAGAGTGGCTTCAACAGCCCCAAGCACCTTGCCTTCGACTCCGCTGGCAACCTATGGGTATCTGACGGCAAAAACAACCGGGTCCTCCAGTTCCTCTGTGGGAGCGAGTGTCCGCCGGCCACGCTTTCATTCGGATTTTCGGTTGTGGGCGGAGGCAGCGGCTTCGGCTCGCCAACACTCACATACATGTCGGGCGGAACTCCTCACACCGCAACCCTCACAGGTTCTCCTACCTCCTTCTCCATAGATTACGGGAGCAAATGGACGACAGGCGGCACTCTCGCAGGGTCCTCGGCAAGCGAGAGGTGGGCCGTGGCTCAGGCCACCGGCACCGCCACAGCTACTCAAGCAGTCAGCCTTGTCTATTACCACCAGTACTCGGTCGCTGCATCCTACGCGTTCGTCGGAGCCAGCAACCCGAACGCCCCGTCGCTGACCTACACAAGCTTCGGCGCGCAATCCACCCTCAAGCTTACAACTTCGGCGCAGAGTCTCTGGGCCGACGCGGGCTCAGCCTATTCCGCGCCCAACCCGCTCAGCGGCTCCACGTCGTCCGAGAGGTGGTTTGCCTCCTCCACCAACGGCACAATCGCTTCCTCCGGAACTATCAATCTGAGTTTCCGTCACCAGTACTACCTGACAGTCGTCGGGAAGAGCGGCGCGTCCACATGGCTTGACGAAGGCCCATTCGCATTCAAAACACCGGCGGTCTACAACAGGGCGAATGGCGTGGGCCAGAGGATCGCCTCGATCTCCGTGGATGGTGGGTCGCCGCAGACCCAGCCGCTCACAGCAGGCAACGTGTCGCTCGCCATAACGATGAACGGGCCCCACACCCTGACCCTGAACGCCGTGAACCAGTATCAAGTCTCCCTGGACGCAGTGGCAAACCAGGCGCTCAGTTCGATAACACCACCGACCATCTCCGGCGACATCTACTGGTACGACTCTGGGACGCAGGTTACCGTCACACTGAACGGCGTTTGGAACAGGGCCTCGGGGACTGGGAGCAGGATCGTCTCGTACTCTGTGAACGGAGGCCCCCAGACGAGCACCGCCACCTCTGCTAAGGTGACCGCACTCTCACTCAGCTCAATCTCCTCCTACCAGTCTGTGACCGCTAACAGCATAGCCCAGTACCAGCTCTCCACTCCGACCGGTTCAGTTTCATCGACGACGGTTCCCCCGATCAGCGGGGACACGGGTTGGTACGACGCGGGCGCCTCTGTCACAATCAGCTACAATTCCGTGTGGAACGTTATTGCGCAACAGTCGAGGTCGGCAGCAACTGGGTACGCAGTAGACGGAGGAAAGGTCACCGCAGTTACGGAAGGCGCGACCACCCCGTTCAGCGTCAGCCTGACGATGAGCTCTTCCCACACTATCGACGTAAAATCTGTCACTCAATTCTTCGCCAGCTTCCACTTCACAGACGCCTCTGGTTCGAAGGCAATTACCCCCGCTGCCCTCCAGATCACCGTCGCCGGGCAGGCCCAGGACGTCCCCGGCTTTGCCACGTGGCTCGACGCCAGTTCGACGTACTCCGTCTCGAAGGTGACCTACGAGGGTGTCGACGTCAAACCGCAGGTCCAACAGTACACAGCCACGGGCCCAGCCACAATCAACGTGAAAGTCCTGGTCTACGACGCATCTGTCAAGGCGACTGACTTCCTAGGCTTCGCCGTCTCCGGTGCGCAGGTCAAGATGACCCTGGCCAACGGTACCGTCCTGTCCGGGACCACGAACGGCGACGGCGTCTATACGGCGTCGGGCATCCCGCTGGGCACCTTCACCGCGTCAGTTTCGGGTCTCGGTTCGAGCACGCAGGTGAGCGGAGATGCCTCGAAGCAGAGCGTAACGCCTGCCTCTGTTCTGTTCGGAACTGTATCCCTCGGGTTGGTAGTCGGGATCGTGGTGGTCGCCGGCGGTGCTGCGGCCTTCCTGCTACGGAGGAGGTCGCACCGGCCCGCGCCCGCGGGTGCTGGGACGCAGGTTCAGGTGAAACCAGCTCAGGCTTCCTGCCCCAACTGCGGCGCACCTTTGGGCGCGTCCCTGAGTTTCTGCGAGAACTGTGGCACGAAGATCAGTTGACACATCGTCGGCAGTTGGCAGCTAGTCCGCCTCGCAGGTCGTCCGTCCCGCCCTCAGTCCTCCTCTGCCTGGGGGCCATTCTCGTCATCGGGGCGGTACTCCCGAACACCGCGAGTGCAGCTGGGCCTCCTTTTCCCACCGCTGCGCCAGCCCCGGAAGGGTTGTCCCCGCCGCCAGCCGCCCCTGCGGGAATCGCGGGCTCGCCCACATCAATAACACCAAGGGGAGCGACCCAGTGGACTGAGCTAGGCCCAAAGCCGATCGTCGCTCCGAGCGCCCCGCCAAACTACTACGGCACCGCACCCTTTTCAGGCCGAGTCACAGCGCTGGCGGTCAACAGCTCCAACTCCCAGAACATCTACTTGGGGGCTGCGCAAGGAGGCGTATGGAGATCCTTGGATGGGGGGAATTCATGGACGCCGCTCACTGACAACCAAGCCAGCCTTGCGATCGGTGCGATCGCCCTCTCCCCAGACGGGAGGACAATTTACGCCGGGACAGGAGAACCGAACCACTCGGGCGACAGCGCTTCCGGCGCGGGCCTCTTGAAATCCACAGACGGCGGGAAGACCTGGACCGTCCTCGGCTCCACCCTCTTCACAGGGAGTTCCATAGCCGGCATTCTTGTCAACGGCGGAAGTCCTAACAGAGTGCTCGTGACCACCACCTCCGGCACCTGTTGCCGCGGCTTCTACAGAGACGCCAACCAGTCGGCCTTCGGCGTCTACCTCACCCTGGACGGAGGGAACACATGGACCGCCACCCTTGCCTCCAGAGACCACAGGGTTACCTTCGCCGACATAGTTGCCCAGCCGGGCAACACGAACACCGTCTTCGTTTCGAGCTTCAACGGAACAGTCTGGGAGTCAAAGGACGCGGGCGGAACGTGGAGCAGACTCTTCTACTCGCTGTCTCCGGCGTGCGCCACAAGCTCCTATTGCCGTGTGGCCCTCGCAATAAGCGGCGCCACGCCGAACTCCCTCTTTGCTGCGATGGGCTCAAGCACGGGAAACCTCTATGGCATCTATAGCGACGACTTGGTCTCGGGAACGATCACCCCACTCAACTTTCCGCCCAACCCACCTCGAGAGAGCGACCCCTGTTCGGGGCAGTGCGACTACGACCTGGTGATGGCAGCGGACCCCTCGAACGCAGGAGTGCTCTACTTCGGTGCGCTCGACCTATATGTGTCGACCAACGGGGGCTCAAGTTGGACCGACCTCGGCGGATACTCACCGGGAGTAATCCACCCAGACCAGCATGCGCTTGCCTTCTTTCCAGGTTCACCCAGTTCCATCATCAACGGGAACGACGGGGGCGTGTGGAAATCGGGCAACAGGGGTGCGACTTGGACCAACATCAACGCTGGGCTTGCCATCACCCAATTCTATTCAATCGCGGGTAGCCCCGATTCCTTCCTGATCGGCGGGAACCAAGACAACGGCTGCGTGCAGTACAGAGGTTCGGTATCCTGGCCCGAGGTTGAGGGGGGAGACGGTGGCTGGAGTGGCGTCGAGCGGACCAACCCGAGCATCGTCTACTGTGCCTACACTAACTTGGACTTCCGCAAATCTACTGACGGGGGGACTACATGGCGCGATGCGATAACGGGCCTGAACCAGAACGACCAGAGCAGGTTCATCGCGCCCGTCGCTCAAGACCCCAGCAACCCCGGAACGCTCTACATCGGCGGCACGCACGTCTACAAGACGACCAACTTCGCGACCAGCTGGACAGACGTCAGCGGCTCGATAGGAACAACAGTCGTCACAGACCTCGCCGTTGCCCCGACAAGCAGCAACACTGTGTACCTGGGGGACCTGGCCGGCAACCTGAAGGTCTCGAATGACGGTGGCACAACCTGGCAGAGCCTCGGCTCGATCACGGGCTACGCAATCAGCGGGATCGCGGTCGACCCCACAAACGCGAATCAGGTCTACGTGTCGGCTGCGTACCAGAACACGCTTTACTCGTTCTCCCTCCAATCTGGAACATGGCAGAAGACCCAGCTGGGCAATGCTCCGGACCGTATCGACGTCGTGAGGATTAATTCTGCAAGGAACCTCTTCGTTGGGACCGACCACGGCGTCCTCTATTCTACCGACTCTGGGGCCACCTGGGCTCTCCCGGGGACAGGCCTTCCCAACGTCGCGGTCTATGACATCGAAATCGTCTCGAACCAAGTTGTGGCCGCGACCCACGGCAGGGGGGCATGGATAGTCACCCCAACCCCAAGTCCCCTTCCGACCTTGACGGTGAGCTACTCTGTAGTCGGGGGAGCGAGCGGCTACACACCTCCGACTCTGACTTACGTCAGCAACGGCGTAACGCTGACAGCGTCCCTCTCCAGCAGCCCGCAGTCATTCTCCCTCGACGCAGGAAGCTCCTGGAGCGTCAGAAACCCACTGGTGGGTTCCTCTTCAATCGAGAGATGGCTGACGGACCAGACTACATCCGGGACAATCACGTCCTCTCAATCCATCGCATTGACATTCTATCATCAGTCCATCGTCGACTTCAACTACAACGTGACGGGGGGCGGGACTGGGTACAGCGCGCCGACCATCACCTACGCTCAATTTGGCTTGCCGAACGCCGTGGGAACGGGAATCGCCGTCTGGGCAGACGCCCCGTCTTCATTTTCTTATCCGTCCCAACTCGGAGGCTCCACCGCGAACGAGAGGTGGGCCGTGGCGACCACTTCAGGTTCGGTTTCCAATTCGGGCCAAATCAGCATTCCCTACTTCCACCAGTACTACGTCGCTCTGTCGTTTGCCGTCGTGGGGACAGGGAATCCGGGTGCCCCATCCCTGACTTACTCGAGCCTCAGCGCCAGCGCGTCGATCTCGCTGAGGACAAACCCACAGAGCGTCTGGGCGGACGCAGGTTCGAGGTATGTCTCGACCAACCCTCTTGCCGGTTCCACTGCCAGCGAGAGGTGGTACTCCGCAAACAACAACGGCACGACATCGTCATCCAGCGCTTTAGCATTCTCCTACAATCACCAGTATCTTCTCACCATCGCAGGGAGACCGACGTCGTCGGTCTTCTTGAACGAAGGAATACAGCTGACCATTCCGACGCCGCTAGTTTCGAGGTTCTCGAACGGAACCGGATACAGGATCTCAGCTCTCGCAACGGACAACGGTCCGCCCCAGAGCGAGCCTCTGACCAAGGGAAACATCACACTGTCAATAACGATGAACCGTGCCCACACCTACGTGTTCACCTACCTGACTCAGTACGAAGTGACGCTGGACGCGACCGCTGAAGCCTCGTTAAGCTCGATCACGCCTCCGACCATCACGGGAGACAACTACTGGTATGACTCGGGAACCTCCGTGAGCGTGGTGCTGAACGGCGTGTGGGGAAGGTCCTCTGGGACGGGAAGCAGGCTCGCGTCATACGCAATCAACGGCGGCGCGCAGACCGTCGCTTCGACAACCTCAGCAGTCGGAGCCCTCTCCCTCAGCTCAATCACCTCCGCACAGTCGGTTTCGGCGATCTCAGTGACTCAATATCTTGTTTCCTTCCAATTCACCAACGCCGCGGGCACCAAGACGATAGTCCCTACTGACCTCCAAATCGCCATCGGTGCCCAGTCCCAGGCTGTCCCCGGGTTCAGTGTCTGGCTCGACGGCGGCACACAGTTCACAGTGTCAAGCGTGACATACGAAGGGGTCGAAGTGAGGCCGACTGCCACGCAACAGTACTCTGCCACGGCACCCGCCGTGATAGCGGTGAAGGGCAGCGTGTACGACGCCACCCTGAAGGTGACCGACTTCCTGGGTCTCGCGGTGTCGGGTGCCGAGGTCAAGATGACTCTCGCGAACGGGACGGTCCTGTCCGGAAGCACCGACGGCGACGGGAATTTCGTCGCTCGGTCGATACCGCTGGGAAGGTTCAGTGCCTCCGTTTCCAGCTATGGGTCGAGCTCCCAAGTCACAGGCGACGCATCCAAGCAGACTGTGACTTCCGCGTCCGTCCTGTTCGGCACCACCTCGGTCGGTGCGGTCGTGGGATTGGTGTTCGCTGCGGCGGTCGCTGCGATGTTCACTCTCAGAAGGCGGTCGTCAGGACGCAAGATCATCGGTCAGCCTGGCCCGCAGGTTTTGCGTCAGACACGATTGGCCTTCTGTTCCAACTGTGGCGCTCCGACGAGTCCATCAGAGTCCTTCTGCGAGAACTGCGGCGCAAAGCTCGGATGAGCGAGCTTCATTCTCCAGAGCGCGTTCTATGGACTACTACGCCAGTTTGTAGCCGCACTTTCCGCAGAATTTCGCCCCAGGCTTGACCGGCTTGCCACACGAGGGACACGCGGTCGGAGAGCTGGACATCGGCGCCGGCTGAGGACCTGGGGAAGGAGACGCCTTCTCCGCCGGCTTCGTTGACAGGAGTATGAACTCCCCGATCGCAGTCGTCTGCCTGATAGGCACGACTGTCTCCGAGTCGTCCTTCTTCGAGACTACCAGACCAACGCTGCCATCGGTGCTGAAGGCGAGGTCCTTCACCACGCCAAGGGAGTTTCCGTCTGGGGTTATCACCTTCTTTCCCGTGACGTCTTCCCGCTTCACGTAAGACATCACCGCGCTCGCGATCGTCCAGCTCTAATAACGATTTCCCGGAGCGATTCTGTCCGATCAGCCGAGCATGGGGGGATTCGGGGCCAGTCCTCCATTGTGTCTTCAAGAGTTGTCAATCCACTGTAAACCCTTTTTAGCGCTGCGTTGCTCGTCCGGCTCGTGCCACTGCTGGTGGGCTCCGACCTCGTCAATCTCGCATTGCTTGGCGTCGAGCTCTTTCTGCTAATAGTCACCATCACTCTATTGACGCTTAACAGGAGAGAACAGCATGGAAGGGACAGGCTTCTCGACCGACTGTCAGCGGCAACGGACGTAGTGTCGAGGCAGGAGTACTTCGTCACCGTCTTGGGGTCGATACAGGGAGCCCGACGCACTCTCTGCGGGGTCGTGACTGGAAGCGCCCCTCCCACTGAGGAGGGCGAGGTGATCCATCAAGTGACCAACGCCATTTCACAGGCCGTGGCCAAAGGGGTCAAGGTCCAGTACCTGCTCCCTTCGGCTCCGGACAGGCTCCAGATGGCCCAGAGGTACGTCAATGCGGGCGCGGAGGTCCGCTTCAACCCCGAAGTCCTAGTCAGCGACGCCCGATACATGGTGGTGGACAACCAGTCCGTCGTCATCGGGGTTCCGGAACGCAAGGGGCGGAACGAGCCGACGCGGAAGGGGTACGTTGTCCCTTCGGAGAGCGTGGCCTCTCTCTTCCGCGATGAGTTCGAAAAACGATGGGACTCGAAGGAGGCCAAGGCCTACCTGGCGTACCTGGCCGAAGTCGTGGGGAAGGCGAGGCAGTCGAACCCGGCCATCTCTGCGGAGCTAATAGCGACCAACCTGAAGCTGGACAGGAAGGACGTCGACTCAATCCTGAAGCAACTGGGTTGACTCATGACGGAAACAGAGAGCCTCCAGGACAGGTACTCGCCGAACAGCATCTGCTTCGGTTGCGGACCCAAGAATCCAAAGGGTCTCCTGATCAAGAGCAGGCCAGAAGGGGATCTGCTCGTGGCAGACTGGACCCCGATGCCGTACCACGCGGCCTTCTCGGACTTCGCGAGTGGAGGGATAATCTCAGTCCTGATGGACTGCCACGGGAACTGGACTGCTGCCTATGCGCTCATGAAGTCGCGGAAGCTCTCCCGACCTCCGGGGACGGTCACGGCCGAGTACACGGTCCGGTTCCTGAGTCCGACCCCCCTTGACGCCCAGTGGCATCTCCGCGCTTGGGCGGCGGAGATCGATGGCGACAGGGTCAGGGTAGAGGGGTATCTGGAAGTGAGGGGCGAGAAGACAGCGACGATGAAGGGCCTGTTCGTGGCTGTGAAGGAAGACCATCCCGCCTTCCACCGCTGGCAGTGAATGTTCAGCTCCGTGCCACGAAGAGAATATGTGGCAGTTCCTTTCCGAATATCCGTAGGCCCGTCCTCGCAGCGTCCGGCGAGCCTGGGAGGCAGACGATCAGCTTGCCCTTCACGACACCCGCTGTCGCCCTGCTCAGAATGGCCGGAGTCCCCACCTTCCTGAAGCTTATGCTTCTCATGAGCTCCCCGAAACCCTGGATCTCTTTTTCGAGGTAGGGATGAACCGTATCGACTGTGACATCTCTTGGCGAGACCCCTGTCCCTCCCACGAAAATGAGCACGTCCTCCCGCCCCGCAAGGAACTTCTCCACCTCGTCGCGGATCATCGAAGCCTCGTCCGAGACCAGCTCCCTTCTCGAGACCGAGATGCCGGCCCTTGCCAATTCATTGCTTGCGACATCTCCGGACTCGTCGGTGAACCGCTTTCCCGAGTCCTTGGCTTCGAACCTGCTTGTGCTGACCGTGACTACAGCGGCGCCGACTTCCTTGAGACCCAACGCTCTGTGCTTCTCATGCGGCTTCAAGCTTTCTCTTCACCTTGCTCGTGACCCTTATCCCTTCGATCCGTGTGCCGGGATACTGCCCCCTCGCGTCCTTCTCGTACTGTTTGACAGCGTCCCAGACGTTGAGGAGCGCGACCGTCACTGCTGTCAGCGCCTCCATCTCCACTCCAGTCCTCTCCTGAGCCGAGACCATGGCGGTGACCTCGATGCCTCCCCGGACGAACTTCGCCCTGACCTCGGTCGAATCGAGCCTGAGGGGGTGACAGAGTGCGACAATCTCTGGGGTCCGTTTGGCCGCCTGCACTCCTGTCAATGCGGCAAGCGATATCGGGTCGCCCTTCTCGACCCTCCCTCGCCGTATCCGCTCCAGCGTCGCCGCTTTGAGCCTGATGACACCCTTCGCCGTTGCCTTCCGCAGCGATATCGGCTTTGAAGAGACGTCGACCTGTCTGAACAACGCGTGCGACACCCTCCGCTGCGCCATATAGGTTCTATCGGGGCGCACAGAAGGTTTTTGTGCGGCCTCCCGATTTCGTGCTCGTTTGACTCAACTGGAGCATAGTGCGCTTCTCATTGACACGAAGGGAAGGATCGCCAAGAAACTAAGGATCTCCGTGACTGACAGGTGCAACTTCGCCTGCCTCTTCTGCATGCCGGACAGGTCGAAGGTGAAGTGGCTTCCCTCAGCGGACCAGCTGAACTTCAACGAGATAGAGCAAGCCGCCAGGATCTTGGCTTCACTGGGCATCGACAACATAAGGGTCACAGGTGGCGAGCCTCTGCTCCGGCGCAATCTGGAGGAACTCGTCGGGAGCTTGGTCGCGATTAGCGGAATCGAATCTGTAGATATGACCTCCAACGGCTGGTTCCTGAAACAGAAGGCAAGGGCCCTGAAGTCTGCGGGGCTCAGGGGTGTGACGGTCAGCCTACACAGCCTGAAGGCCGACAGGTTCGCCCGGATTTCAGGCCTCGATGCGCTTCCCAAAGTGCTGGCGGGAATCGAAGAGGCAGTCAGGGTAGGCCTAGATCCCGTGAAGATCAACAGCGTCGCGATCAGGGGGTACAACGAGGACGAAGTGGGCGACCTCGTCGACTACGCTCACTCGAGGGGGCTCTCAATCCGATTCATCGAATTCATGCCACTGGACGGCCTGGGCATCTGGTCTCCCGACGCCGTCGTGACGGGAAAGGAGATACTCGACATCGTGGGCAAGAAGTACCACCCCTCCCCGATGGGTCGCAAGGCGGGCAAGACAGCCTCTCTATGGTCCTTGAATGACGGGCCGGGCGAGGTGGGGATCATCACACCCATGAGCGAACCTTTCTGCGACGATTGTGACAGGCTTAGGCTGACCTCCGACGGCAAGCTCCTTTCGTGTCTCTTCGACACCGAGTACCACGACCTGAAGCCGTACATCAGGGGCGGATCGGACGAGAGGTTCAGAGCCTTCATCCGTGCCGCAGTGAAGAGGAAGATTGGCGGGGTCGGATACATGCCCGGGATCAAGGAGGGCTGGGCGAAGCCCAGGAACATGAACGCGATTGGCGGTTGATGGACATGGCAAAGCTGAACGTGATGTACTTCGCCCTAGCCCGTGACGCGGCAGGGAGGGAGAGGGAGCTCGTGAGCATCGCGGGAAAAGCGACGGTGGCTACCGTCCTCGAGCAGCTTGTCGCCCTTCACCCAGGTCTCGGAGCAATGAAGCGTTCTATCAGGCTCGCCGTGAACCATGAGCTGGCCGATCCCGACCATAGAGTCAACGACGGTGACGAGGTGGGCGTCCTGCCGCCTGTCGCAGGCGGATAGCTTGCGCGGCGCTGTCGGCGGGATCACACGGAAGAAGATAGATCCCTGGGCCGAGTTCGACCTGGTCACCGACCCCGCCGCCGGGGGAATAGTGATCTTCGTCGGCACGATCAGGAACAGGAGCGAGCACGGGCGAGTCAGCGGCCTGGAGTATGAAGTCTACAAGAAGATGGCCGAGAAGCGGCTAAGAGTCATCGAAGCCGAAGTGAAGAAGAGGTGGCCCGTCCGGAAGATCAGGATGGTCCACAGGGAGGGCAAACTGAAGGTCGGCGAGGTCAGCGTAGTGGTCGCTGTCTCATGCCCTCACAGGGCTGACGCCTTCGAGGCGTGCCGGTACGCCATAGACAGGATCAAGACTGGGCTGCCTCTTTGGAAGAAGGAAAGGGTCCGGGGTACAAACCACTGGGTTGCAGGGAAACCCATAGGTCCCGAATAGCCGCTAGGCTCGCTTCAAGGGAACCGGTGCGCCAGCGACGCTTCTGGCGGGGATGGGCTTTCCATACTTCACCGCGACGACCTCCGCGAGTATGCTGAGGGCAATCTCAGATGGCGATATTGATCCCAAGTCCGCGCCGATGGGCGTCCGTATAGAGTCAGCGAACCCTTGGCCGACTCCCTTCTTCCTGAGCTCATTGAGGTCGTCAATGGCGCGCTGCTTGCTCGCCATCAATCCGACATACCGAAGCTTGAACTTCGAGAGCGCGGAGAGCGTCTCGATGTCCCTGGCGCCCTTCGTGAGGACAACCACGGAGTCAGACTCATAGAACCTGAACATTGCAAGGTCGAAGTTCGAATCCTTGATCAGCTCGTCCGGCTCCGCTGAAAGGACGGGGCTATGGTCGATGACAATGACCTCGAGTTCGAGAAGCTTGGCCAGTTTAAGCAGCGCGTCTTCGACGTCGTCCTTGCCTCCCTGCCCGACGATCACCAGCCTCTCCTGCGGGAGATACGGCTCGACGTAGATCTCCATCGTTCCGCCGCAGTTGGTCTCGACGTGGATCTCGTCCTCGTTCTGACTCTTCACCACTCCCTCTACTGAGGACTCTACGTCCTCGAGGTAGACCTTCACGGACTTGGGCTGGCCCGTTGTCATCGTCTTTTTGGCAGTCGCAACTATCGCCGCTTCCGGACAGACGCCTCCCAGCGAGCCGTAGAGCACTTCGCCTTCCTTCGAGATTATCACCTTGAAGCCCGGCTTGCCCAATGAAGAGCCCTCTGTCTTCACCACAGTTGCCACTGCGTACGATTCCCTCCGACCCGACAGGTTGGCCATTATACGGGCAAATTCACCCGTGTTCAATTGCTTCTTTGCCTCGCCCGTCGGAGGCATATTAACTCTTGGCAGGTGCGTTGGTTCGTCACGGCCCCTTCGTTCGGAAAACCGTTAAAATACCTCCGCAACCCAATCGGCCAACGTGACGCGCTCGCCACGGAGAACGTTCCTTGCTGTTGGCACCAGCGAGGGGGGCTATCTTCTGACCTCCGACAGCACTAGGAGGAAATGGGCGAGAAGAGGTCCTTTCCTCAGGAAAGAAAGCGTCAACAGCTTCGCATACAGGCCGGACGATGAAACCCTCTTCGCAGCCACGCTGAGCGAAGGCGTCTTCATGTCCGACGATTTCGGCCGAACATGGAAGCCCGCGAGCAGGGGACTGAACGTGAGGAAGGTGTGGTCTGTCGCAATCGACCCTCGTGAACCTGAAACGCTCTACGCCGGGACGCACTACGGGCACCTCTTCAGGTCGGAGGACAGCGGAGGCAGGTGGGAGGAGGTAGTCGGGCTACACGGTGCGCCGGGGCGGAAGGAATGGGGCATAGACTGGGCGTTGGGTACCACTGGCCTTTGCATCCACACGATCCTGATAGACCAGAATGACGGTCGCAAGGTCTTCATCGTGAGCTCGGGCGGAGGGACCTACAGAAGCGACGACCGCGGGGAGACATGGAACTCACTCCAGAACGGAATCCAGAGAACCTGCCCCGTGGGCGGGACTTCAGCAGCGCCGGACATACCCATCAACGAGAAGGCGACCGTGCTGGAGAAGCACCTCAAGGAAGTGCATTCGTGCACGCACAAGCTCGCGCTCTCGGAAAATAGTCCCGGCACCATGTACCAGCAGAGCCATTGCGGGGTCTACGGGTCCGCCGACTCTGGAGACAATTGGGAGGACATCAGCCCTGGGGATTCCGTGCGGCACGGTTTCCCAATAGCCCTGATAGAGAACGGGACCCAATCGCTCTTTGTCGTGCCCGCCTTCCAGGGAAACTGTAAGAAGCACAATTCGTGCATCAAAGGACAACTCGCCGTCTTCCGCAGGCAAGATTCGAAGTGGGAGAAGCTGGTCGCGGGCCTGCCGAAGGGGGTCCACACATGCGTGCTCAGGGACGGCATGGCCACGGACGGGCTGAAGGAGCCCGGAGTCTACTTCGGGACCACGACCGGAGAGGTCTTCGGCACCCTCGATGCAGGGGAGCATTGGCGCCCGATGATGAGGGGGGCTGGAAGAATCCAAGGAGTCTCCTCCTTCGCCACCTGAGCCTGTCTTGCATACTAGGAACAGAAAGGCGCAACGGGGGACGCGAATTCCGGCATGATTAGCGGGTTGATCCTCGCAGCCGGCGCGTCGAGGCGGATGGGCGCGCCGAAGCAGAGCATGAACATAGCAGGGAAACCAATGCTGCAGTATGCCGTCGATGCTTTCAAGGATTCAAGACTCGGTGAGGTGGTCTTGGTGGTCAGGGCGGGCCTGCTGTGGAAGCCCGCTGCAGTGGGCCGGCTCCGTGTCGTGTTCAACCCGCATCCAGAGGAGGGCATCAGCTCGTCCCTGAGGCTCGGCCTCACCTCGATTAACAGCAGGAGCGAAGCCGTCGTCATCGGGCTCGGCGATAAGCCACTGCTGCTCCCTTCGACGATACGAGGGCTAGTCTCCGCATATCGCGAGTCCGGCTCCAGGATCATCATCCCGACCTACGAGGGTATGCGGGGAAACCCGATTCTCCTACGCAAGACCCTCTATGGCGAGATGCTAAGGCTGAGAGGGGACACCGGGGCCAAGAGCGTGATCAAGCGTCACGCCGAATCGGTGCTGGAGGTTCCCGTCACCGACGAAGGAGTCCTGGTTGACGTCAACACGCCAGCGGACATAAGGGCCGCTGAGAGGCTGCTGGCTGCCAGGGAGCGGCTAGCTGCTGAAGGAAAATCCCGCAAGTAGGCGGGCCTCGACCTCATGACCCGCCTCGAGGGTCCTTACGTCCTCGGGCACGACAGCATAGGCGTTCGACTCTGTGAGGAGTGAGATCGATTCCGTTTCGGCAATCAGCGGCTCCGCGGCCGCACCTGCCTTGGTGGGAAGCACCCTCAGATACACGACCTTCGTGAAATTGGGGAACCTTCTCCTGGCTTCCCATCGTCTTGTGAGCCTCGCCACGATTCGTGTACCCAGCTCCTCCCTTCCGGAGAGTTTCCTTATCATTGGAAGCCCGAGCAGGAGAAACGCGTTCATTGCTCCCTGGATCGGCCCCGGCATCATGATCACTCCCTTCCCTTTGATCGTGGCTAGGCCAGCCACCCGTCCCCTGTCCATCCTTATGCCGTGATAGAGGACCTGTGGCTTCAGCTTCCTGACGGCCCGTTCCGCGAGATCCAGTTTCCCGACCGATGTTCCCCCAGTGGTCAACACGAGGTCCGCGCTCCGGATTCCCCGGCTGATCCCGCTGAATACGGCACCGACCCTGTCGGGAGCGATTCCGAGGTCTTGGACCTCGCATCCCAAGGCACTGGCCATGTGCATGAAGACCGGAGTATGACTGTTGCGAATCTTTCGGTGAGAAGCGCGCATCGAGTTCGTGAGCTCGTTCCCCGTCGCGAGGATTGCCACCCTCGGGCGCTTGAAGACCCTGACATCCTGAACCCCGAGCATTATCAAAAGACCCACGTCCTGCGCCCTGATCGTGGCTCCCTTTTGCAAGACGACCCTTCCCTTCCTGACGTCCCCGCCAGCGGCGAAGACGAACGACCCCTCGGATACGGAGTTGCGGATCGACAGCCTGCCGGCGCTCACACGGGCGTCCTCCTTGGGCACGACGGAATCGGTCCCCTCGGGAAGGAATGACCCCGTGGCGACCCTGACCGCCTCGCCCTCGGTCACGCGGTGCCTCGTCCTCACTCCGACCTCGGCGGCACCAACCAAGTCGAACCTCGCGGGCCTTGCATCAGACGCCCCGGTCGAGTCTTCCGCCCGTATGGCGAAGCCGTCCATGTGCGAAGTCCTGTAGGGCGGGATGTCTGACTGGCAGACTACGTCCGCCGCCGAGACGCGCCCGAAAGCTTTCTTGGTGCGCACCTTTTCCTCACTTGGAGGCGATAGCTCAGCAAGCGCATCCTGAACTGCCCTATTCACGGGGGCGTATTCGGAAATCTCCAGGACCAACGGGACGGACCGACGGACCCTCGGTCTCGATATAACGTTTCGGCAGACTCATAAGGCCGACAAGGTCCTTTAACCTTGGAAGTTGAGGACAGTCAAAGAGATTTCCGAGGCCTACGCCGCAGGCAGCGCCACCCCGACGAGCGTAACGGAGGCTCTCATCGCTCGAATTGAGAAACTGAACCCGCTCCTCAACTGCTTCATCACCGTCCTCAAGGACTCGGCCATGACGGCGGCCCGCGAATCGGACAAGCGGTTCAGCGCAGGCAAGCCGAGGGGGCCTCTGGACGGAATCCCAGTCGCAGTAAAGGACCTGATATACATCGAAGGCATCAGGTGCACAGCCGGCTCACTGATACTCAAAGACAACGTCGCAAATTACGACTCGCCAGTCGCGGCGAAGCTGAAAGCCGCTGGTGCCGTCCTGATAGGTACGACCAACCTGCACGAGTTCGCTTCGGGAGCGACCAACGTCAACCCGCACTTCGGGCCAGTGAGGAACCCCTGGGACCCTGAACGGATATCCGGCGGTTCGAGCGGTGGCTCAGCAGCCGCAGTCTCTGCCGGCCTCTCCCCGGCCGCGATTGGGACGGACACCGGCGGCTCCGTGAGGATTCCTGCTGCGCTGTGCGGCGTCGTCGGGCTCAAGCCGACATACGGGCGGATAAGCAGAGTCGGTGTTGTGCCTCTGGCATCTTCCTTCGACACCGTCGGGACGTTGACCAACTCGGTGTGGGACGCGGCCGCCGTGCTCGGGACCCTTGCCGGCCACGATCCGCTCGACCTGACAACAGGCAACGTGCCCGTCCCCGACTATCTTGGAGACCTGGAGACCCCATCGACCAAGGTCAAGGTTGGGCTTCCTGCGCGCTATTTCATGGACTTAATCGACCCATCCGTGCGCGAATGCTTCATGAAATTCATGGACGGGCTACCTTCTCAGAGCGTGGAAGTGTCAAACGTCGAGCTTGAAGGAATCGAGAGGGCCTACGACGTCTGGTTGCCCATAAGGAGGGCAGAGGCCGCGGCGTTCCACGAGCAGTGGGTCACGAAGACGCCAGAGAAATATGGCGAAGACGTGCGGAAGAGCCTCGAGGCAGGTCTGCAGATCTCCGCCTCGCGCTACATCACCGCCCAGAACAGCCGTCCTGCGCTCAGGAACGCCTTTCTGCATTCGATGAAGGATGTGGATTTCCTCGCCGTTCCTACCACTCCGATGACTGCGACGCGGATTGGCCAGGAAACCATCGATCTAGGAGGCACTGAAACCGAGGTCTACTCGGCGCTGGTCCGCCTGTCGCTTCCCTTCAACGCAACGGGCTTCCCGGCTCTGTCGCTCCCAATCGGTTTCTCCCGAGGACTTCCTGTGGGTTGCCAGGTAGTTGGAAAGCCCTTCGAGGAGCCGTCTCTGTTGAGTTTTGGTCATGCATGCGAGTCACGGTCAGGCCTCTTCCCGGAACCCAAGCTGCAGCAGTAGGGCCACTCCGACTGACGCGGTCGATTGATCCGACTCCTCAGGTCCTGTTAAGTTAGCGGTTGATTGGGTTCTTGGGACTTGGTCCCACGACGCACTAGTACACCCCATCGCTGGTTCAAATCCCGTCATCAACCGAGTTGTTACCAGAGCCATGTGAGCCCCCCTTTTTTAGTGGGGCAATCCAACCATCCAGACAGGGATTGACAAGATGACGAGCCAATACTGGGACAAGCACCCGTGGAGGACGTTGCTCTACATGACCACTATGGGTGCGGGCTTTTTCATTGGCCTCTTCCTGGCCCTTCACCTCGTTCTGATCTATTCCAGAATAGCACCCGACCCGTCGGCCTTCGACTTCTATCCCATCATGGCGGGGCTCGGGGTGATCTTCGGCTTCGAGAGGTGGTGGGGCTACGAGTCAGGAGGGATCAACCCCTTCCACGAATCGTCCGCTCAGTGACCCCAGCCTAGAGCAGTGCGGGTGCGTGCCGACAGGCTCTGTCAAGTTGTCGGTTGATAACTTGCGGGTTCGAATCCCACCCTGTGCTTCATGCGTGGGTTGCCCAGCTGGTCAACGAATCAGCCGTCAAGTTGACAGACCCGCCCCTCACTAACCTTAAATCTACAACAGCCGGGCCTTCGTTCTCTAGGTGTAAGGTGCCGAATCCGGAAAAAGACGCGGTCTTGCTCCTCGAGGACGGCACCTCTTTTGTCGGCAAGGGATTCGGGGCGGACGGAACGGTCGAAGGAGAGGTCGTTTTCAACACGGGGATGGTCGGCTATCCCGAGTCGCTCACCGACCCCTCATACTTCGGACAGATACTTGTCGCAACTTGGCCCCTCGTCGGCAACTATGGCGTCGCAGGCCGTGGAATCGTCGACCAATTCGGTGTGCCTCTCCACTTCGAATCAAGCCGCATCCAGGTCACTGGCTACGCCATCTCGGAACTCGAGGCGTTCCCGTCTCATTGGACTTCGAGGGCCTCGCTCTCAGACTGGCTCGCGGAGGACGGCATTCCGGGCATCTCCGGGATTGACTCACGTGAGCTCACCAAGAAGCTCAGGGTCCAGGGCACAATGCTCGGGCTGCTCTCGGTCGGGACCGATGTCGACTCGCAAGCCTTGCGCAAGCGAGCGAAGAGCATCAGGGATCCAAACTCGCTCGACCTTGTTTCACGCGTTACAGTGCCCGAGCCCAGGGACTACAGCCCCCAGGGCGGTCCCATGGTCGTAATCGTGGACTGCGGGATGAAGCTCGGTATCTTGAGGAACCTACTCGCAAGAGGTCTCAGCGTGCGGGTCGTCCCGTACGACACGTCGGCAGACGACATAATCGGCGCAAAACCAGCCGGAGTTGTGATCTCAAACGGTCCGGGTGACCCCAAGTTGTGCACCCCGACCGTGAAGTCCGTTAGGGCGCTGCTTGAAACCGACGTCCCCATCTTCGGAATCTGCCTTGGCACCCAGGTGCTGGCGCTCGGGGCGGGCGGCGAGACATTCAAGCTGAAATTCGGACACAGGGCGCAGAACCACCCCTGCGGCGACCTGAAGACTGGCAGGGTCTACATAACCACCCAGAACCACGGCTACACAGTAGATCCGAAGTCCCTTGACGCATTCGAGGTGAGCTTCGTCAACCTGAACGACAAGACCATCGAAGGAATCAGGCACAAGAAGAAGAACGTGATGGGCGTCCAGTTCCATCCGGAGGCCTCGCCTGGCCCGTACGAGACAGGTTTCCTATTCGACGAATTTGCAAAGGTGGCGAGAGGATTCCAAAGCGCTCGGGCTTAGGCAAGGTCCTGGTTCTCGGCTCAGGGGCCATCAAGATAGGCGAGGCGGGCGAGTTCGACTACTCGGGCGCCCAGGCGATCAAGGCCCTGAGGGAGGACGGCGTCAGGGTCGTGCTCGTCAACCCGAACATAGCGACGATCCAGTCGGATTCCAGGTTCGTCGACCAGGTGTACTTCCTGCCGGTCAACGCGGAGTTCCTCGAGAAGGTGATAGAGCAAGAGAGGCCGGACGGAATCCTCCTCGGGTTCGGAGGCCAGACCGCTCTGAATGCTGGGGTCGACCTAAGCGAACGAGGAATACTGGCGAAGCACCACGTCGAGGTGCTCGGGACTGGGGTTTCGGCGATAGAGACTGCCGACGACCGGGCCAAGTTCAGGCAGCTGATGGTGGAGCACGGAGTGCCGATTCCCCGGAGCCGGGGTGCAAGCTCGATTGACGAGGCCCAGCGGGCTGCGGAGGAGATTGGCTTCCCCGTGATGGTCAGAGTGGCCTACACCCTCGGAGGTCAGGGTTCGGGTGTGGCCCACGATTCCGAAGAGCTCGGGAGCATAGTATCGCGCGGATTGGCGAGCAGCAGGATCGGACAGGTGCTCGTCGAAGAGTACCTGGGCAAATGGAAAGAGGTGGAATACGAGGTCATGCGCGACTCGAAGGACAATTGCACCATAGTTTGCAACATGGAGAATTTCGACCCGATGGGAATCCACACGGGCGACAGTATCGTCGTCGCCCCATCCCAGACTCTGACTAACAGGGAGTACCACACACTGAGGATGACTTCCTTCAAGATAGTGAGGGCGCTCGGAATCGTGGGGGAGTGCAACATCCAGTACGCGCTCGACTCCACGAGCGAGGAGTTCCGCGTGATTGAGCTCAACTCGAGGCTCTCCCGAAGTTCGGCGCTGGCGAGCAAGGCCACCGGTTACCCCATCGCCTACATCGCTGCCAAGCTCGCGATCGGCTACACCCTGCCAGAGCTGCAGAACAAGGTGACAGGAGCGACCACCGCCTGTTTCGAGCCGGCCCTCGACTACATCACCGTGAAGATTCCGCGATGGGATTTTCAGAAGTTCAAGAGCGTGAGCAGGCTGATCGGCACCCAGATGAAGTCGGTGGGTGAAGTGATGGCGATAGGAAGGAAATTCGAGGAGGCCCTCCAAAAGGCGGTCAGGATGCTCGACATAGGAAGGGAGCTGACCGACGTCCAGGATCTGGACGGAGACGGGAAGGCGATCATGAATGAGATTGAGTTTCCGACCGACAGGAGACTCTTCTTCGTCGTCAAGGGCCTCAAGGCAGGGCTCACGGTGGACGAGGTCCACCAGGCCTCGGGGATTGACCGATGGTTCCTCCACAAGCTGCAAGGCCTCGTCCAATTCGAGAAGGTCATCGCCCCCGCCGGGCTCGATGCCGACAAGCTGAGGACTGCCAAGCAGCTCGGATACTCTGACCGTCTCCTAGCCAAGCTGACAGGAAGCGACGAGGCCGCGGTCAGGAAGCTCCGCAAGTCGATGGGCATCATTCCATCTGTCAAGCAGATCGACACGCTCTCGGCCGAGTGGCCGGCGTTAACGAACTACCTCTACCTGACATACAACGGCACGTTCGACGACATCAAGCCGAAGCATGTCAAGAAGAGCGTCGTCCTCGGGTCTGGTTGCTACAGGATAGGCAGCAGCGTGGAGTTCGACTGGTGCTGCGTCAACATGGCGCTGGCGCTGAAAGGGAAGGGCATGGAGGAAGTGATAATGGTGAACTACAACCCCGAGACTGTCTCGACCGACTACGATGTGCTCGACAAGCTGTACTTCGACGAGCTGTCGCTCGAGAGGGTCCTCGACATAGTTGACAAGGAGAATCCCGACAGCGTGGTCGTAAGCGTCGGCGGACAGATACCGAACAACCTCGCGATGAAGCTCGCGGCCAACGGGGTCCGAATTCTCGGGACAAGCGCCGAGGACATCGACAGGGCCGAGGACAGGGCAAAGTTCAGCGCCGAGCTGGACGCGCTCAGCATAGCTCAGCCACCCTGGAGCAGGCTCCAGTCGATCGAACAGGCGAAGAGCGCGGCTGCGAGGCTCGGCTACCCCGTCCTGATCCGACCGTCGTACGTGCTCTCTGGCTCGGCGATGCAGGTCACCAACGATGAGGGCGAGCTCGAGGCCTACCTGAGCGCAGCCGGGGGCGTCTCCCCGGAGCATCCGGTCGTGATGTCCAAGTTCTTCACCGAGGCCAAGGAAGTCGAGGTGGACGCGGTGTCGGACGGCAAGAACGTCTTCATCGGTGCAATACTGGAACACGTGGAGGAGGCAGGAATACATTCCGGCGACGCGACGGTGTCGATACCGAGCTTCACTGTCAGCGAGCAGACTAAGGAGAGGATTCGCGACTACGCGAGGAAGATCGCCCGAAGACTGAAGGTCAAGGGACCCTTCAACGTCCAGTTTCTGTGCAAGAACGGCGAGGTGTACGTAATCGAGTGCAACGTGAGGTCGAGCCGGAGCATGCCCTTCGTCTCCAAGAGCGTGGGTGTGAACCTGATGGACCTGGCAGCGGGGGTCTTCCTCGGAGGCAGGGTGACAGACGGCGAGGCCAAGGCCACGAGGTTCGGCGTGAAGTCTCCGCAGTTCTCATTCATGAGGTTAGAGGGCGCAGACCCCGTAACCAGCGTAGACATGGTCTCAACCGGTGAGGTCGCGTGCTTCGGAGAAACATTCGAGGAGGCCTTCCTGAAGGCGCTGATTGCGTCTGGGTTCAGCCTCCCGAAGCATTCCATTCTCCTCTCGACTGGACCGCCGAAGACAAAGCAGCAGCTCCTGCCGGCCGTGCGGAAGCTCGAGGGACTAGGCTACGAGCTCTTTGCAACGGGCGGGACAGCGAAGTTCCTCGAGGCAAACGGGGTCAAGACGAAATTGTTGAACTGGCCGATGGACGAGAGGGAGCCGAACGCGACGACGTACCTCTCACAAAGGAAGGTCGACCTTGTCATAAACATCCCAAAGAGCTTCGAAGAGGACGAAGTCAGGAACGACTACCTGATCAGGAGGAAAGCCGTGGAGTTCGGGATTCCTATCATCACCAATCCCGAGCTTGCGTCAGCCTTCGTCGCAGCACTGGAGAAATCGGTTCAGCTCAACATCTGACACGCTGAGTGCTGACGAGTTCGGCCGATGTAGCCAGTAGACTGCTATCTTGGTCTTCGAAGCATCTACATCGTTCACGCGCCGGGTGAGGTGTCCCTAGGGACCAACCTCCAGACCAACGGGCCATCGTCCAGGAGGGCCTATAAGAAGGGGAACCCGCACATCCTGGTAGTCGATAAGACAGGCTCCGGAAAGTCGGCCCCTCAAGAGGTTGATACCGAGGATGGCCATAACCTACCCCGACGTCGCGTTCATGGTCTTCGAAAGCATCAAGGAGAGCACGGGAAGGGCGCGGATAGCTAGCAGGAGCACAGGGACCAGGAGAGGTAATACATGGAGCGGGTGGACAGGGGCTTCGGGATAATGATCACCGAGCAGCGAAGGGTTCCCCCTCTACAACAGGTTGACAGACCTGGAGTATAGGTACTTCACGACGAAACCCTGAAGAGGTGCGGCAGAAAGGGAAGGAATCCCAGGAAAGGCCGTTGTCTAGTCAACGTGGTCTATGATCTCGCTCGGGTTCTGCTTCCCCTATGCTCGCAATGCAGTGCGGGGGGAGGGACTTGGACCCAGCATGCTGGGCGGAAAGAAGTACCCGTCAGCATTACACGGACCTTGGCTTCCAGGGACTTGGTCGGGGAATCCCTCGTCTCAGCAAGAACCAAGGATTCCTGCATCATCCAAGAAAACTCCTGATTATCATGTCGAGTTCGACGAAAACCCAACTTACTAGAATTGCCAAGGCAATCAGTGTGTATACCAAGTGTCTGCGTATGCTATTGACGCTCTCATTTGCGTATGGGTGACCTGTTAGCATGAAGTAGAATATGTCGAAGAAACCAATTATTGGCTGAGTGAGCCCCACCGCTACAAAGCTCCCCAGACCGAACACCGCCCAGAACCTACCCCCTTGAGCGAACGGAGACGCACCCAGAATTAGTAACAGATATGCCAGAAAACCGAGCCAGAAGACGACCGATAGTGCAATCTCAACGGCGATGAGCGGCGGAGGCTTTCTCCCCGCCAAGTTGTTTCAACTCTCCTAGCTTGCTGGCAACTTCGATGAACCCGTTAGCCACAGCTCCGGCTCCTAAACCGCCAAAGGCAGAGAACAAGGAACCTACCCCCGTGCCTGAAAGAGTTGCTACTGCAATTCCGGTGGCAATCACGGGAATCAAGATTTCGGCCGTATCCTTCGATTTGATTTCCATCTTCTAGTAACTGAATGGGTGAACCGTTCTATAAAGCCTTATCTGTCATAGAAGCAGAACAATCTTTGTTCCCATTCGACATGTTTTCATTCCAGATTGAGTGGTTCGATGACTTGCTGCGGTTCCGGTTATGGGGGCTCTTCGCCCCACGGAAGCGGACAGGCCCCTTCAGCAATTCGTGCAGTGCGGGGGTCCATCTCGCGGGCGCAGCTCTCCATCGAGGCGACGCCGTCTCTAGGCCGTCGCGTACTCGGGAATCTTCTCGAAGTCAATCAGTGTGTCGCAATAGTCGCATTGGAGCATCCTCTGGGGCTTCAGAGTCCTGAACCTCGCCGTGGCTGGCTCGCGGGCGCCGTTCGACACGCAGCGGACCTCTGGGCATCGGAGCTTGCCCTCGATTCTGTCTGGAACCTTCGGAACGTACTTGCTCGCTTTCCACTCTCTGATGTAGTTGACGGTGACGGAAGGGAGTATGAGGCAAAGGATGTCGGCATCCTTCTGGTCGACGAACCAGTTATCGACCTTCACCACGTCCTTCCTTCCAAGCCTCTTGCTGATGACGTTCTGGAGAATCGCCATCGAGACGTTGGAATCGCCCTTCATCAGCTTACCAATCCTGATGGCCTTTACGACCAGGTCTGACTTCCAAGCGGGGATGTGGTCTATCACCGTGCCGCTCTCAATCTTCCTGACCAGCAGGCTGTCGTGGTCCTCTGACTCTTTCATCTACTGACCCTTCACCACCAGCTTGATCACGGCCATCCGGAGCGGAAGGCCGCTGGCAGCCTGCACGAAGTACCCTGCGAACTTGCTCCCGTCGACCTCGTTAGGTATCTCGTCCACCCTTGGCAGGGGGTGCATCACCTTCAGCGTGTCCTTCGCCCCCTTCAGCAGCTCCAGGTCGACCTTGTACTGGCCCCGCAGCTTCTCGTACTCTGTCGGGTCGGGAATCCTTTCCTTCTGAATCCTCGTGACGTAGAGGACGTCGAGGTCGCGGATGGACTCCCTGAGGTCCGAGCCGACGGTGAAGCGCACGTTTCTTTCCTTCATGTACAGGCCCACCTCCGGTCGAATCTGAAGGGCCTCCGGAGCGATGAACGCGACCTCGACATCATAGTTGGCAAGGGCGTAGCTCAGAGAGGACGCTGTCCTCCCGTACTTCAGGTCGCCAAGTATCCCTACCTTGAGGCCGTCGATCTTCCCGAGTGACTTCCTGATTGAGTACAGGTCGAGCATCGCCTGGGTCGGGTGCTCCCTGCTCCCGTCGCCGGCGTTGATTACGGGGACGTCCGTTGTCTCCGACGCGAACCTCGTCGCGCCCATCATGCCGTGCCTGATTATGAGACAACGCGCCCCGTACCCTTCGAACATCTTGACGGTGTCGTACAGCGTCTCGCCCTTTGTTACCGAGGATTCTGTAGGGTTCGCGAAACCCGTCACGCTGCAGCCAAGGCGCTGGGCGGCGATCGAGAAGCTTGAGTAGGTCCTGGTCGACGGTTCGAAGAACAGGAGCCCGACCAGTTCTCCTGTCATCGAGTTGGGCGCAGAGCGCGGCTCCCTTTCCAAGGCATCCGTGTAGTCGAAGATGAGCTCGAGCTCTTTACGGCCGAAGTCTCTGATGCTGATGATGTCCTTCCCGGCGAATTCGGCAGGGTGCATCAAGGTCTTTCCACACTCGCCCCCATGACCGGGAGACTCGAACTGCTCAGAGAGAATTGCTGCCTGTTCGTCTTCTCAGGTTCTCCATCACGCGAGAAAGGCATGTAAGGCGGTTCTGCCAGAACAATCGGCCGATTCGCCGTGTTGGTTCGGATTTTGAACCCGATTTGAACAAGACCATGCATCGGTTATAAGGATTCTTGCGAAGGGTTCTGTCTAATCTCCGTTTGGTTTAGGGTGTTCTTCCGGCTGTC
>JAJTZD010000014.1:0-32096 GCA_032906685.1 Nitrososphaerales archaeon | reverse complement strand
CCCCAATCGATATATTTAGGCTGGCCTCCGTCGAGGCGCCAATGGCAGAAGAGGAGCCGACGGTAGCCGAGCTGATGGAGCGCAAGGTCATCAGCGTCGAGATGAACTCGAACGTGCGGGATTGCGCGAAGGCCATGTCCAAGAGAATGGTCAGCTGCGCAGTTGTGGTCAGGGGAGGCGGGGCTGTCGGGATAGTGACCGAGAGGGACCTCGTGACTAAAGTGATTGCGGACGCGCTCGACCCCGCGAAGGTCCTCGTGAGGGACATCATGTCCACGCCTCTAATCACGATCAGCCCCGAGGCAACGATGAGCGACGCTGCGGAGCTGATGTCTCAGTACATGATCCGAAGGCTCATCGTGATCGGACCCGACGGGAATCTGGTGGGAATCATCACTTCGGGAGACCTTGCGAAGGCTCTGGCGAAGAAACACGACTACAAGGAAGTCGCGCTGAACGCCCTCGCCCGGGTGAGGGGCGAGCCGACGGGTGGGCCATACCAGTAGCCTAGTCTACGTTCAGACGCACGCCCTTTCCGCCGGTCGACTTCAGCGGCAAAGTAATCTCAAGGATTCCGTTGTTGTACGTCGACTTCGCTCCCTGGGGGTCGACGGCGCTGGGGAGGCCCAGCTCCTTGTAGTACTTCCTGGTCTCTGTGTCCACCGATATAGTGACAGACCTGTCGTGAACGGTGACGTTGACATCCTCCTTCCGGACACCCGGAATCTCGGCGATGACCTTCACGTCCTTGTCCGAGGTCACCACGTCGACCAACGGCTCCCTCTTGTCCTGAATCTCCTTCCAGGGGGTTCTTTCGCCTCTCCTTACGTTCCCGAACTCCCTGACGACGGGCTTGCCGTCGGGTCCGACAGTCACCGAATATCCGTACACGATCGGGCCTATCTCCTTCTTGGTGCTGCCGTCAGGTAGCCTCTTCTCGCGGACCAGGTTCTTGGGTAACTCCTTCTCCATCTCCCTGAACTGCTCTGAAAATGCCCTCTCCATCTCCCTCATCATCTCGTCGACGTTGCTGAAGGGCCAGTTGCCGAAGGGGAGCCCACGGCGCTTCCTTGTCGGCCAGTTGTCGTCGTCTCGCTCGTCGTCCATGTTGCGTCGTAGTGGAAGATTGTTCGGCCCGATTTATTCTTTGGCCTCCGCTTGAGGAAAGTATTTACGCGGGCAGCCGTCCGCGGCTATCCGAGCAGGCTGGATGTCCTCGACAATCTACGTGAAGATGACGCTGCTATTCGCCGTGCTCACAGCGCTACTCATGGCGCTCGGGTACGTGGTAGGGCTCTACTTCGGAGACCCGCTGACGTTCATGCTCCTCGGCCTTGGGCTCGCCGCCGTCTTCAACTTCGTCTCGTACTACTACAGCGACTCGATAGTAATCAGGATGAGCAAGGCAAAGATGATCAACGAAAGCGAGAATCCGACGCTCTTCAGGGTGGTCAGGGACGTCGCCCAGAGGGCCAACATACCCATGCCTAGGGTGGGGATCGTGGACTCACCCCAGCCGAACGCGTTCGCGACAGGGAGGGGCCCTGACAAGGCGGTAGTCTGCGCCACCTCGAGCATTCTCCAGACGCTGACACAGGACGAGCTTGAAGCGGTGATAAGCCACGAAATCGGGCACGTCGTCCACAGGGACGTGCTGATGTCGAGCATAGCCGCGACCATGGCGGGGGCCATCTCCTACATCGGGAACCTTGCAATGTGGTCAATATGGTTCGGGGGAGGCAACAGCAGGAACCGGAACGGGAACTCATCCATCATCCTGCTGGTTGCGGCAATCCTCATACCAATCGGCGCGTCATTCGTCCAGCTGGGCATAAGCAGGGGCGATGAGTACACCGCTGACGAGTATGGCGCGAAGCTGACGAGGAATCCCGGGGGGCTCATCAGCGCCCTGACGAAGATATCCAACAGAGTTCAGATGAAGTCGTTTTCGAGGCCGAACTCGGCTCCTCCCTCCCCCGCCACTGGTTCGCTATGGATCGTGAACCCGTTCAGGGGAAGCGCACTGGTCGAGCTCTTCTCGACGCACCCATCGCTTCAGCACAGGGTAGAACGGCTGAAGAGGGTGGCGCGGGAAATGAACCTGTACGTTCCCTAGCCTGAAATCAACCTGAGGAAGGCCACGACCGCAGCCAGTTCCACAAGCTCGTCCCTCGACTCCTGTTTCTCGGCTGCGGGCTGCGGTTGCTGACCCTGCTGCGACGGAGAAACGGGGAACATCGATGGGAAGATTGCGGTCGGGAAGAGGGCCGGGATGGCGGCCGCTCTCTGGGCCTCCGTGGGCGCCGGAGTCACCTTGGCTGCCTGCACCTGGGGAGTCTGCTGTTGCTGAACGCGCGAAGTGGCTTGAGGAACCGGCGTTGGTGGGGGGGCAACGCGCCTCCGCTCCACAGTGCTGGGCTGGGGCCGCGGAGGGGGAGGCCTTGAGGGGGCGAGCAGAGCGGGAATGAAGAGAAGAATGCCGATTACAGAAATCGGATAGAAACCTAGACTTGCGCCGAGCAAGATGAGGAGGAAAGAGAAGACCACAAGACGCCGGTTCGTTCGCGTGTCGCCCAGACCCGGAATGGTCCCGATTGTATTAAGGGTTAGTGAAGTGGGCCGGCCAGGATTTGAACATGGCCCCTTCATACCATTGAGCTCCTAATATGTTCCGCCCAAGTTCTATTTCCGATTCTCATCCATCCGTAAACCGTGCGATAGGGCACCCGAGTTCTGAACTCCATTGAGAGCTGGTCGCTGATCTCTTTGCAATTCATACCTTCAGCCCCAAGTTCTTGAGCTCGCATCCGCAGGCGGCGGTGCCAAGGCGTCCATTGTCTCCCGTTCGCAGCTCCAGAAAGAATCTTCTGCTTCCACTCCACATTCAGCTTGCCAATTGTCCTGGCGAAGTCGCCTGTATTCACGGAGAACCTGATCTTGGTCTGCTTACTCACGATTCTCTTTGAGCCTATGAACGTTACTTCTCCCACCTTCCCATAGGTTCGAATCCTGCCCGCTCGCATACCGAGGCTCCTGCACAGACGCCGTTCATATTCCATCAATCGGCGATGCGGCTCAATGCCAACCAAGTCAACTCTGTATTTGTCGACACTGCCATCGCTATCGAATCGACCGCGTAGGTACTCGATTGGGAAAGCTTCAATCAGCCGCTTCAAGTTGGTCAGGTTACGTGACTGCCACCACAAGACGAAGTCCTTTGCACGATACCTAACCATCATATGACCTTCTTTGTTGGGTCGTGAAATCTTGACAGTTCGCCGCTGCAGGACCTCTGCGCATTCCTTGTTGAACTCGCGGAGAAATCCTCTCGATTTGTTCTTCAGTTCAACTCGAGGGACGGGAATCCTAACAAGATTTCCCGCTCTAAGTACTTTTTGAGTGGTGACGTAAACCGATCCATCGCCCTTGAGCAAGACGCCCACCACATATGAAAGGGCTTGGAGACGGGCCGCGGGCCAAAGACGATTGGAACCGCCAGATGCGCTTGGAGGTAGCCACTTCGGGCGTCTCGACATCACTGTCGCAGCGGAAAGCGGCGTATAAGCAACAACGAATCCATGTCAATAGTGGGCCGGGGGAGATTCGAACTCCCGACCTTCGCCGTTTTCCGCTACTCGTGTCAGAGCCTGACGCCAGATGAGACGTCCTAAACCGAGCTAGACGACCGGCCCGCATTGGCCTCGATTTCTGTCCCGCTTTTATGCTTAGAGTTCTCGGCGGAGGACCGCATCAGCAGACACCGAATTCCCTTCGACCATTGCCGAGCCGAGTTCCTGACGAGGTCGCTTCGATTAAATAGCCAGCGGCCGAGTGCCGGCCAGAAAGTGAATGGACGGCAGTTCGGAGATCCCCGGCTTCTACAAGATGGGCATGCCTGAGAGGATGAATCTCGTCAAGAAGCTCACCGGATTGAGCGATGAAGAGGCGAAGACCCTAGCGAACACGGGGGGACTGCCCACCGAGGTCGCCGACAGGATGATTGAGAATGTCATTGGGGGAATAACCGTCCCGATGGGAATCGCTGTGAACTTCAAGGTCAACGGGAAGGACTACCTCGTGCCGATGGCGCTCGAGGAGCCGTCCGTCGTCGCTGCCGCGAGCAACGCCGCAAAGATGGCCAGAGTGAAAGGAGGTTTCGTGGTCACCAACACGGGTCCGGTCATGATAGGGCAGATACAGGTTGTGAACATCCAGGACCCGAACGGAGCCAGGATGCGGCTGATGGGCAGGAAGGACGAGATCCTGAAGAAGGCGAACGACCAGGACCCGATGCTCGTCTCGCTCGGGGGCGGAGCGAGGGACCTGAACGTCAAGATTGTCTCATCGATCAAGGGACCCATGATCATCGGCGAGTTGATAGTGAACACGGGCGACGCGATGGGAGCGAACGCCGTGAACACCATGGCCGAGGCCGTCGCGCCGATTCTGGAGGAGGCGACTGGCGGCAGAGTCTTCCTGAGGATAATCTCCAACCTGGCCGACAGAAGGCTGGTCAGGGCGACCGCAGTCTTCGACAAGGAGGCGGTGGGAGGCGAAGAAGCGGTGGAGGGAGTGCTCTACGCCTACGCGTTCGCCGAGGCGGACCCTTACAGGTGCGCCACGCACAACAAGGGAGTGATGAACGGAGTCGTCGCGGTCGCAATCGCGTGCGGGCAGGACATGAGGGCCCTCGAGGCCGGGGCGCACAGCTACGCTGCCAGGACGGGCGCGTACAAACCCCTGACCACATGGGAGAAGAACGCGGACGGCGACCTCGTCGGGACGCTGGAGATGCCGATGGCCGTGGGGCTGGTGGGCGGAGCGTCGAGGACGCACCCGGCAGCGAAGGCGGCGATCAAGATACTGGGGGTAAAGACTGCCATCGAGCTGGCCGAGGTGATGAGCGCCGTGGGCCTCGCGCAGAACTTCGCCGCTCTGAGGGCGCTCTCGACAGAGGGGATACAGAGGGGCCACATGAAACTCCACAGTCGGAATATCGCCGTGGCGGCGGGAGCCAAGGGGAAGATGGTCGACCTCGTGGCCCAGAAGATGGTCCAAGAGAGGAAGATCAGGATGGACAGGGCGCAGGAGATCCTCGAAGAGCTCCAGAAGAAAGGCTAGGCAGTCCCGTACGCGGTCTTCCTCGAGTGCTTCCCCACGTGCCCCTTGAACCGCTCCTCTTCCCAGACGTTCGCCCTCTCGTGGTAACCGTACATCTCCCAGTATCCGTCGACGTAGTCCCGGATGAACTCTATCCTGTTGAGCCACTTCGCGCTCTTCCAGGCATAGAGCCGGGGGATGAACGGCCTGGCCGGAAAGCCCTGCTCTGCGCTCAGCGGCTTCCCGTTGAGGTGGAGGGCGACAATCGAGTCCTCGTGAAGCGCGTCCTCGACGGGCACCGGCGCTGTGTATCCGTCCACACAATGGAACATGACCCACTTCGCTGCGGGGTCGACTCCGGCCTGCTCGACTAGCTTCCTGATCTGGATGCCGTCCCATTCGACGTCCCTAATCGACCATGACGTGACGCAAAAGAACGAGCGGGTGTAGTGGAAGAGCGTGCCGGACGCCAGCTGGTCGTAGGTATACTCCAGAGGCTGCCTCACCATTCCGTCCACCCTGAGCTTCCAGTTGTTCGGGTCCACCCGGGGGATTCCCAGGGCTGCGTAGACCACGAACTTCTTCCCCCAGACCTGGCCGGGAGGGAGCGTCTCCTGGGCCGTTACGCCTTCACCCCCAACGTGACCAAGAACCTTCGGAAGTCGTCTTCGGAGACCCACTCGACCTTCAGGTAGTCCATGAGCTCTGCTTCGGTCAAGCCTATTCTGCGCGCCTCGTCGACAGCGGCCTTGTATGCCTCGATCTCCGTCGGCCTGTCGACGTATTTGTATGTCTCGTCCCAAAGCTCCTTCCCTTCCTTGTGCTGCCGTATGTGAACCAGCTCATGTATGATATCCAGATAGAGGTACCTTTCGTGCCCCTCCCTGAGGTACTTCGAGTTCACGATTATGGAGCCCTTCTCGTCGTTGATCCTGAGGTAGCCGCGACTCTCGACAATCTCGACCGTCAGCTCCGCTAGGACCCTATCCGTCTGGTCGCCGAAGATGGCCCTGACCGCGCTGACGCGTTCGAACCCGCTGAAGACGTGTCTGAAGGGGATAGAACCCAGTTCGGCGGTCCTCTCTATCCTGACCTTGAGCTCCAACGGAGGGCCATTTGGGTTCCTAGGCATTTTGGTTTTCTTTCACCATCAGGTTCTTCCGGTACAACTTCCTGAAGCCTCTTGCCGTGTAGAAGGGCTCGGCCCCATCAGACTCGAGAGTCTGCAGGATGAGCTTCCGGCCCTCTTTGGCTGCGATTTCCTTTGCCCGGGCGGTCAGAGCCCCTGCGACCCCCCTCCGTCTGAATCGCGGCACAGTACCAACGCAGTAGATTCCAGCCAGGCCCTTGGTCCTGTAGATGGCAAGCACCCCAGCCACCCGACCTTCGCGCCTGGCCTCCAGGAACGTGACCTCCCGCGCCTTTTGCAGGCGACGGACGATTCTCGTGACGGCCGGCATCAGTCTCTCGTCGCCGTAGAAGGATTGGAGATAGGCCCGCGACCAGTCTTCTGAGGAGATGGACGACGATGGTCGTACGTCTGATGGGCGGTTGGGTCGCGACAAGGCTCCCGTCGAAACCAGCACGGTCATCGTGTCCACGAGTCGGTACCCCTTCCGAGAGAGAACCTTCATCCCATTGGAGCAGCTTTCGTATACAAGCAACATGGGATTCAAGCCGAGGTTCCGAAACGCTCTCTCAACCTTGTCGACCGAAGCGGAGAGGCCAGAGCAGACGATGAAGCCCGCCCTGTTGAAAAAGGGCTCATTGAATTCTCTCGACGTCAGCAAGTGAGCGTTCTTCCCCAGCCAGCTAAGCTTGGCCCAGTTCGACCACCACTCCAGTTCGTTGAGCTCCAGTTCTCTTCTACTTGGCTTCGGCAAACAAGTCGACTCCCAGTATCCTCAACGCCGCGACAGCTGATTCGAGTTGGGTCGTCCTCCTTCCAGGGTCGCGTCCTCTCTCCGCCTCCTTCAACGTCTTCTCCACCCAAGAGATGGCGCGAGGAGTGTCGAAGTCGTCGTTCATGGCCGACTCGAATGGCCTGAGTCTCTTCGGGCCTCGCGGCTTCCCAGAGTCGAATCCGATGTCCCCCGCAGTGCCTTCCGCCGCACGACGCATGGCCTGAAAACGTTTTGCTGCCGCATCCATCCCTTTCAGGCCCATGTCCTTCCTGTAGTGGGTCCCCAAAAGGAAGATTCGTAACTCGTCGGCCGAAAACTCCCGCTGGGCGTCCCTTACTGTCAGCACGTTGCCGAGCGATTTCGACATCTTCCTGCCCTTCATGTTCACCAGGCTCGTGTGAATCCAGTACTTCACCACCGGTCGAACCCCCGTAAGAGACTCGGCCTGTGCGATCTCAGCTTCGTGGTGCGGATACACCAGTTCGTAGGCGCCGCCGTGGATGTCGTACTGTGGCCCAAGGATTGACAGAGTGACAGCGGTGTCTTGGATGTGCCATCCGGGGGAGCCGACCCCCCAGGGGCTCTCCCACCTGCCTTCGAGCAGCACCTCGGGGCGCCAGAGGCCGAAGTCGGCCAGGTGCCGTTTCTTCGGGGACAACTCGAAGGGACGAAGGGACAGGTCGCGCTTCGACTGATGAGAGAGTCTCCCGAACGATGGGAAGGTTGTTGTGTCGAAGTAGACCCAGCCGTCCGCAGCATAGGCCCGCCCCCTGTGGATGAGGGTTGCCACTTGCTGGACCATCGTCTGGACATGCCCGGAGACCGGCTCGAACCGGGTGACGGTCGCGTTCTTCAACGAAGTCATGTCCTCCCGGAAGCTGGCGGTAAAGCGGCGCGCGAGCGCAACCGGATCCTCATTTGAATCAGCGGCAGCCTGGGTGATTCTTTCGTCCACGTCAGTTACGTTCATCAGGAAGGTCACTTCGTACCCGAGATGGGCCAGGTACCTCGCGACGACATCGTAGAAGACGTAGGTCCTCGCGTGCCCGATGTGAATCAGCGACTGGACGGTCGGGCCGCATACGAACATCCTCACCTTCCCCGGCTCCAGAGGCTGGAAGCGTTCCTTTCTACGAGTCAGCGTGTTGAAGACCTCGAGATACTGAGACATCGGAGCGCGGTCTGCCTCGCGCCCGGTCCGCGGGTATTAGCCTTTTCAACGGGAAGGCACAGACCGGCTGCGCATGTCGTTCTACGAGAGGAAAATCGCGTCTTTCGGAGCGCTGATCAGGGAGGCGGGCGTCATGGACGCCGACTCTGGAATCAGGCTGGTCGGCAGGTATTCGGGACGAAGGTGCTACGCGTTCGTGACGAGGTTTGGCTCAAGGTACACCGTCATGATCTACGGAATTCAGAGAAGAAAGGGAGGACCCCCTGGGAGAAGGCTCGAGTCAGAAGAGGCCGAGGGTCTGGAGGGCCTCCGGACATTACTGAAGAGGCTCGTCAGTCGACGTGTTGAGGCTTACGCTTACTGAGAGGAAGAGCGAAGAAAGACCGCGCGATTAATTAGCAAGCGGCAAACGGCATGGCCGAAGAGAGATGGAACGGCTCAAGGCGGTCCACGTGGTTTACGCGAATTGGTGCCCTCACTGCGTCCCGACCACGGTGGAGCCCATGGAGAAGGCCGCGGAGGAGCTTGGGGTACCTTGTGTGCTGCATGACATCGATACCGACGGCGTGGAAGCCGCGGATGAGCTGGTCAAGAAGTACGGGGACTGGTCGCCGGATTATCTGATTCCGCAGGTGTTCCTCGAGTTCGAGGGAGGCGGCTTCAAGCACGTGCTGACGGGCTATCCGGAAGGAGTGGGTTTCACGAGGAGGGCGGTCGAGAACCTGCTGGGAAGCGACCTGTTCAGAGGTCTGAGACCGATCAGGCCAGACCAATGATCAGGGGCTGCAAGCAGGGCACCTGGTGCCGCCCTTCGAGACCGGCTTGACGTAGGTCGAGCCGCAGTTAGAACAGACGAACAGCGCCGGGCGGTCTGGGTCGTTGCTCTTCGAAGCCCGGTAGTTCTGTGTCCAATACGCCACCTTCATCTCAGCATCGGCCAATCCCAGGTCCCATGGATGACGTGTCGCGTTTCGAAAGTCGGAGTCCGTTGGAGAGAGGCTGCCTCCGAGAACGCCGCTAAGGAACTCGCGCAGGCGCTCGCTTGTATCCTGACGGCCGTATACCATCACCCTGGAAACGTAACCCGACGGGCAGGCGTAACAGGCCACCAGAGGCTCACCCGAATTCAGGAACCTGAGCGTGGCGCTCTGGTCGCAGTGGCCATAGCACTTCTGAGGTTGAGAGAATGCTGCCTCGACAACTCGTTTGGTGTCCATTGTGGGCGAGGGCGTCTCGCGACCTTTAACGGTTGTGCGCGGATTAAATATCCCGCGGAGAGAGCAGTCGGCGTGTCGGCAGCACAGCTGGACGCCCTCTACAGGAGCGTAGCTCGGAAGATGCTCACCGAGACCTTGCGCGTCAAGAAGGGGGAGTCGGTGACTGTTGAGGCGTGGAACAACGGGCTCGGATTCGCGAGGCATGCTGTGGCAGAAGCCAGAGCCATGGGCTGCACGGCCGTGATGATACTCGAGGATGAACGGGCGTACGTGAATGGCGTGCGAAGGGCGCCGAAGGACTCAGTGGGGCTCATGGGGAAGAACGAGTACAGCCTTCTTTCAGGCACCGACGTCTACATATTCATACCCGGCCAGGCGCTGGGCGTCTACTCCCGGACGCTCAAGCCGGAGGAACTCACCGATTCGACGCGGTACAACTCGTCCTGGTACGAGGCCGCGGAGAAGGCAGGTCTGAGAGGAGCGAGGCTCGTGTTCGGCTACGTCGGCAGGGACATGGCCAGGATGCTCGGGAAGAGCGTCGACTCGATTGTGGCGGGGCAGCTGAGGGCGTCGCTCGTGGACTACGGCGAGGTAGCTGAGAGGGCGAGCACCGTAGCGGCGCGCCTCGGTGACGACTCTGAAGCAACCCTCGATTCCGGCGGAGCGAAACTACGTTTCCGGTTCAAGGGAGAACTCGGAGTCGAGGACGGAATCGTGGACGAGAAGGACATCGCGGACGGCAACAACGTGGCATATCTGCCTCCGGGGTTGGTCACAAAACAGGTTGACTCCGAGTCGGTGGACGGTTCGGTGAGGGTCTCGCGTTCGCTCACAAAATACGGCGTGCTGGCCGGGGCGGACCTGGATTTCAGCGCAGGGCAGCTGGTCCGATGGAGGAGCGAAGACAAAGCGATGCTGGAACGGCTCCTCGAGGGCGTGCCGTCAGAGAAGAGGAGACTCAGCCTGATGGGAATCGGGATCAATCCGAGGCTGAAGTACGGGTTCGGTCAGGACAGGTTCGTCCGAGGGTCGGTGACCCTGGGCGGGCTGGGCTTCACCGCAGTCTTGAAGAAGGGCAGCCTCTCCGCAGGTGGAGGCGAGCTGGTCAGGCAGGGGGCTCTCGTCCCCGCACGATGACAGAGGAACCCATATACGGCGTATCCCGGGTCCGACCGAATGAACCGCTGGAGAACCTTCGGTCTCGTCCTGGGGGTCGTCGGGCTCGCGGATGCAATCTACCTCGCGACCGAGTCGCTCAACCCGCAGATTCCGCTGTACTGTCCCGCGGTCGGTCTGGTGAACTGCGGGTATGTCACGTCGAGCACCTACAGCAGGTTCGCCGGCGTGCCGGTGGCCGCGCTGGGCGTGGGTTGGTTCGCTTTGATGCTCGCATTAGTGGCCCTGGACAGGCCGGGGCCGAACTACGCGCTGATACCACTCTGGCTTCTGGGAGTGGTCTCGGTGGGATATCTGGCCTCGGTCGAGATCTTCGTGGTCCACTCGATCTGCCCGTACTGCACCTTCGCCCACGTCGCTGGATTGCTGATGGGCGTGCCCGCCTTCAAGCTTGCGCTCGCTGATTGATGATACGCCGCCAGTACTGTGGTGAGCCCAGCAATCGTGCTGTTCTGACACACGGAGCTGGGAGTGCCCCCGGTCACCTTGCAGATTGTAGCCGTGATGGCGTTGGCCGATCCGATGATCTCGTTGGAGAGTTGGCTGTTGGTTGCAAGCAGCTGCGCAATCTGGGTCCAGTTCTTCCCGCCAAGCAGGTCGGGGAAGTAGAAGGAGCCCTGCATGACGTACTTGCCTGCGAAGTTGATGAAGGGGTATGATGGTCCGAATTGGTTGAAGACCGTGGTGTAGTTTGAGGGAACCGTGTCGAGTGGCTGCTGCACCCTGTCCTCCTGCTCATAGGACTGGAAGACTATGTAGTCGCTGGCGTACTTCGAGCCGTGGAAGGTGAACGTCGGAGAGTTGGGGTAGCGGTCCGAGGAGCTCGAAAGCATGTATTCCAGGTTTGAGAAGTTCCCGAAGCGCATGAGGGCGACGACCAGGGGCCACCTCTGGAATGCGCAGTAGGGGCAATAATCGGCGCCGATGTACACGATGATGGGCTTCGTGCCAGCGAGGTAGGGTTGCCCGCTGAATGATTTCATCCTGGACATCAGCGTAAGGTTGGGGCTTCCGTAGGGGCTCTGGGAGGCTGTGTACATGGAGTTGTAGACTGTAGAGGATACCTGCTGCCCGATCTCCTGCTGACCCGGCACTCCGATGTTTGAGACTAGGTAGGCCCCAATTGCCACGACCGCGACCAACACCACGGCCACGCTGAGGATGATTATCCTCCTCGTCCGCTCCCGTCTCTTCAGCCTGGCGCGCATGTGAGGTTCGGATGCGCTCCGCCCGAGGGTTGATTAAGACTTCGCTCCTTCCCATGTCGGGTCGGAGGCCCGCAATATTCGTATAGCCGTCCATGGCTCGCGTGCCGTCTTGAGGAGCCCCGGGTCCGTTGCTTCGGTGATTCCCAGAAACAGGTATGTGGCCATCATCGCCATTATCGCGCTGTGTCTGAGCATAATCGAGCTGGCCGACCTGTTCGAGATTCCCTTCGAAGGTCTTGCCTCTGGCGCCTCATCGTCATCGTTCTTTTCGTCGGCACGCGTCGTCGCCCTGATGACCAGCCTGGGGTACGTCAGTCTTTTCGTGCTGATGACTCTCGAGAGCGCTTCACTCCCTATTCCCAGCGAGGTTGTCCTCCCCTTCGCTGGATACCTGGTCTATGCTGGCGTGATGAACTTCGGTGCTGCCCTGGCAATCAGCACGACAGCGGCGCTCGCCGGCGCGTTGATCGACTACTACCTAGCGCTGCTGCTGGGCCGCGTCTTCGTAGAGGGTCTTCTGCGGAGGTTCGGGATTGAACGAGGAGCCTTGGCGAGGGCGCAGAAGTGGTTCGAGGGGAAGGGTGCGTGGACCGTGTTCGGCGCCCGTTTCGTTCCGGTTCTGAGGTCCTTGATCTCTCTTCCCGCGGGCCTGTTCAAGATGCCTGTGAAATCCTTCGTCCTGCTGACGGTCCTCGGTTGCCTCTGCTGGAACGCGGTGCTAATCTATGCCGGGTTTGCGGCCGGTGCGCTCTGGGACAAGGTGGTAGGCTCATCATCCAGCCTCCTGACGAGTCTGCTGTTAATCGCGATCGCCGTGGCATCGGTTCTGTACCTGGCCTTCTACGCGTACGTAGTCTGGCGTGGATGGATGACCAAGTCGACGACGATGTGAAGGCGCGAGGACATGGGTCGGAGGAAGGCGCCGCGGCTCCGAAGGAGCAAGGCTCAGCAGCTAGTTGGGCGCTACCCGAGAATTGAAGAGGCATCTGGACAGCAGGGTGGCACGTCTGGCATGATGTGATAACCAAAGGTATCCAAACATGGGGCTGCGTCCAATGCGTGCTTGGGTTCCTAGTTGGCCATCTTGGGGCAGATCAGGTGCGGCCGGGGAATCCTGACCCAGCACTTCGAGCCGTATATGCAGCGCTGTGCAGCGCTGGCGCCAAGATTC
Organism: Nitrososphaerales archaeon; assembly: GCA_032906685.1. GTDB lineage: Archaea > Thermoproteota > Nitrososphaeria > Nitrososphaerales > Gagatemarchaeaceae > DASPPF01. The sequence goes on along the minus strand of JAJTZD010000014.1, from coordinate 19,149 downwards.
GAGCACCACATGTCAGGTTGAGAGTATGCGGTCGCCGGGATTTGAACCCGGGTTTCTGGTCTTGGAAGATTACCAGCGTGGCAGGCCTACACACCCGACCGGGTTTGATGTCCTGGACCAGGCTGTCCTCGATGCAAGATCTAGACGACGACCGCGCAAATCACCTCGCGAGATTGGCGAGATTAAAAGCTTGGTGGGGTCTATCAGCCGACCTTGGTACCGAGAGGAACTTCTTTGTCGGGCTCGAGCAAGGACACCTCATTCTCGTCGAACGCGGCGAGCATCATGCACTCGGAGATGACGCCAGCGACCGACTTCGGCTGGAGGTTGAGGACCGCCACCACCCGCTTTCCCAGCAGTTGCTCCCTAGTGTAGAACTGCTTTATCCCGCCGACGCATTGTTTGGTGATGCCATCGCCGAAGTCGATTGTCAGCTTGTACATCGGCTTCCGCGCCCGTGGCATGTCGTCCACGGAAATCACCTTCCCGACCTTCATCTCCACCTTGCCGAAATCATCCATGGTGATGGACATTCGCAGTTGAGGACGTGTCAGACCAAATAAGGCTTAAAGAGAGCACGCGGGCGCGCGGTGTTTTGCCGGGCCGGTAGTCTAGTCTGGTAGGATACAGAGAAATCGTCCAGCCCCTTGGCAAAGGAATCCAGACTGGGGGAGGTCGGGGGTTCGAATCCCCCCCGGTCCACATCAGAACCAGCGCTCCTGCTTCCGTTCCTGTTTCCTTTCGGTCGACCCCTGCGGCCTCGCGCGGCGGACTACAACTTCTCGCTCGGCTTTGGAAGTCTGGTCAACACAGCTGCGGCGACGAAGAGCAGGAGGCCTGCCGAGATGAAGGTCACGTCGAAGCCCAGGAAGACTGACACGAAGCCGGACGCGAGCGAACCGGCCAGAGTTGCGAACCCGACGACAGCGCTGTAGACGCCCAGCGCCGAGCCCGGATTTCGGGTCTGCACCGTGTTGAACATCATCGTGTTGGAAGAGGTGTAGTAGACAGCGAATGCGACGCCACCTGCCAGAGGATAGAGGACCAGTGCGGGCACGATGAAGGTCGGGCCTGCGACGAACATCGCCAGGACCCCGATGAGCGCGTAGCAACCTCCCCGGAGGAGAAGGCCCTGAATCGAGGAGGACGCGAGCGAGCGCCTCTCCATGTACCTCCCGGCATAGCGGAAGGCGAGGGTCTGGACGACCGTTCCCGCCAGGATGACCGCGAAGATCTCCCCCGCCGAAAGCGAGAAGGTCGAGAGGGCCGGGACGAAAGAGGTGTTGAAGACGCCGCTTGAGAGGTAGAAGCATACGGTCGAGATGTAGAAGAGGGGGATGTAGCTCGTGAGACCGAACCTGAGGCCTCTGAAGACTCTGCGGAAGTCTGATGGTCTCGGGATGGTTAGGAACGTCAGCGGGAGGCTCAGCAGCCATGTGAAGAAGCTGGCCTCTCTCCGGACAATCGTTTCTCTTTCGAACACGAAGGGGGGCTCGTGAACGGTCGCGAGAGCCAGGACGGCGGAGACGAGGGCGAAACTCCCGAGCGGGAGCGAGAGGAGGATCAGCGGCAGCCCTTGGACCCAAAAGGTGCTCAGAACCAAGCCACCGGCGTTTCCGACGCTCGACATCATGGAGAGCCGCGCAAATGTGACCGCCCACCTTCCCTTCGGCTCCGTTTCCATGATCAGAAGGTTGAGTGGCGTGGCTGCTGCCGCGGAGATGAAAGCGAAGGTCGAGTAGACCAGAATCGTGCCCGGGGTGCTGCCTACGAAGAGGAACGCGAATAGGATCAAGGCCGTCAGCCCGTAGCTGGAGACGATTATCGCGCCGCGCGCGTGAAGCCTGTCAGTTGCGTACCCCCAGAACATCGCGGCAGGGATGCTCACTCCGTTGAAGGCGGCGACGGCGAGGCTCGCGTAGATGACTCCGAGCGTGTGACCGTTCAGCTGGATGAGGTAGAGCTGGATGAGTGTGCCGATCGGGCCGGTTGCGAGCGACACCGGGAGCACCGTGTAGACCCAAGGAGCCATCTTCTTCCGCCCGGTCCCCTCGTGCGCCGCCATGTTGAGGGCCCTCGGATGAATCGGCTATCTACTTATCGAAGAAGTCCGCGCAAACTCGGGAAAAGCTGAATTATGGCTGAAGGGCGTCGACCAAGAGATGGCGCTTCTCGGCAAGAGGCTCGCCGTGGCAATCCCCGACACAGTGCTCGAAGAGCACGACTCGCCGAGGGACAAGACGGTGAAGCTCGGCTCCATGGCTAGGGCGTGTGCCGTCTACGGGGTGGATGTGGTGGAAATTTTCGCGGACCACAAGGGCAGAGGAGAATCGATGAGGATCAAGAAAGTCCTCGAATACCTCGAGACGCCCCAGTACCTCAGGAAGAGAATCTACCCGCTCGACGAAGACCTGAGGTACGCGGGGCTGCTGCCACCGCTTCGGACGCCTTCTCACAGGCCGAAGGTCTCAATAGAGGCTCTCGTAGTTGGCGAGATAAGAGAAGGCGTCACCAATCCCGATGGGACTGTGGATATCGGCCTCGACCGGGCGCCCCGACTTCGAGACAGAACGACGGCCGACCGAAGGGTCACGGTTAGGGTTACTTCGAAGAGCCCGTTGACCGCCGAAGTAATACAGCGGAAAGAGGTCGAGGACTACTGGGGATACACCGTTGAGAGCAAGACGATTGGCGAGGTCTTGGGAGACGCGAGGTTCGGGTTGAAGATCGCCACCTCCAGGGCTGGTGTTTCGCTGCAGACCCAACTCCCTCTCCTGCGCGACGCGTTGGCGAGAGCATCATCGGTGATGCTACTGTTCGGCGCCCCGTCGAGGGGGCTCTTCGACATCGTGGGCCGATCTTTGAACGAGAGGGTCGACTGCGTGGTCAACCTTTTCGCTGAACAGCACGTGGAAACTGTCAGGACGGAAGAGGCTGTCTACGCCGGCCTGAATTTGTTGAACATCCTTTCTTTCTCATGGAAAGCTTAAAGGCTGAACTGAAAACGGGGTTCGCGAAAGGTGTGAATGCCGGTTGGGTCATAGAAAACACAGCGCACCCCGCAGGGGAAGCCTTGCATACAGGCCTAGGGGACGTGCGAACAGGCGCGTCCCGAGAATCAGGAACTGGCCAAAATTAGCTGGCGACAAGCCGAGCATCCTCGGATTCCCCGCCTTCAAGGCTGGGACCGTGCACGTAATCACGTTGGACGACAGGGCCAAGACGCCTAACTACGGAAAGCCTCTCTTCAATCTCTCGAGCGTGCTCTCCGTTCCCGAAGTGGAAGTGAAAGGAATGAGACTCTATGGAAGGCGGGACGGTTACGACAAGGCGCTCGGCGACGGCAAGACGGCCCCGGCCGATGTCCCGGTAGAGAAGGTTGCCAAGGTGGCAGCGATAATCTCCGTCGTTCCGAGCGACGTTGGCCTCTCACAGAAGAAGCCGCTCACTTTCGAGGTGGGGGTGGGGGGCGCTGACGTGAAGGCTCAGATCGACTACGTCGCCGGGCTGGTTGGCAGGAACGTGAAGTTCGCGGAAGTATTCAAGCCGGGGATGTACGTGGACGTTCTGGGGATCACGAAGGGGAAGGGGTTCGAGGGACCTGTAACGAGGTTCGGTGTCAAGCGGAAGCAGCACAAGTCCAGGAAGAGCGTCAGGGCGGTAGGAGTGATAGGTCCTTGGCACCCGGCCGCTGTGATGTACACAGTCCCAAGGGCAGGTCAGATGGGGTTCCACCAAAGGACCGAGACTGGTAAGAGGATTCTGCTCACTGGCAACGGGAAGGAGAAGCCCATCACCCCGGCGGGGGGGTTCCTGCACTTCGGAAACGTGAACGGAGATTATGCGGTGCTGAGGGGTTCCGTGCCAGGTCCGGCGAGCAGATTCGTGATGGTGAGGCTCCCGGTCCGTGGAGCTCCTAGGAATCAGGCTCCGCCTCAGGTGATTGAGGTAAGCACGATGGCGAAGGCGTAAGGGGAATGAAGGTAGACATTCTGGGCCTGGACGGCAAACCGTCGGGGAAGGTCGACGTCCCCGAGGTCTTCTCGACAGAGTTGAGGCCGGACCTTGTGAAGAGGGCGTTCTGGCTTGTGGGCTCCCATGGACTTCAACCGCAGGGAAGGGACCCGATGGCGGGGGAGAGGACGTCAGCCGAGACTCACAACCCTCCGACCGGGACCGGTCAGTCCAGGGTTCCCAGGGTGAAGGGGACGAGGTACTCCAGGTCAGGAATGGCCGGCGGAATCGCTAGCGTTGTGAAGGGGCGCCTGCCGCATCCGCCTCGGTCTGAGAAGGTCATTTATTTGAAGATCAACAGGAAGGAGCGGCATCTGGCGACGGAATCAGCAATCGCATACACCGCGAACCTCGACGCGGTGAAGGGAAGGGGACACAGAATCAAGAAGGCGACGCTGCCGCTGGTCGTCTCGGACGACGTAGAGACCATGGCGAAGACGTCTGAACTGGTGGGCTTCTTGGAGAAGGTGGGGATGTCGGACGAGCTGGGGAGGCTCTACGGCGGCATAAAGAGGAACGCCGGGAAGGCAAGGCTGAGGGGAAGGGCGTACAGGAAGAGGGTCGGACCGCTCTTCGTGGTTACCAACGACAGGGGCTTGGGCAAGGCATCTGGTTCCATACCCGGCGTCGACGTCGTCAGGGTCGAGGACCTGAGCGTCCTGGACTTGGCCCCGGGCGGAGTGTCAGGGAGGCTGACCCTGTGGACGGAATCTGCAGTGACGGCGCTATCCGCGCCAAGACAGGAGGTTGCATTGACAGTTGCGGCTTGAAGACGCGCAGAAGATACTGAAGAGGCCCTACGTGACCGAGAGGACGTTCGACCAGATAGAGAAAGAGAACAAAATCTGCTTCCTGGTCGACGACCGGGTCACCAAGCCTCAGATAGCGAGCGCGGTGGAGGCGCTCTATGAGGTCAAGGTCAGGGACGTGAACACTGCTAGGACGATCAAAGGGAAGAAGGCTTTTGTAAGGCTCACGGAGGAAAACGCAGCGGCAAACTTGGCCAGCAAACTAGGGTTGGTGTAACAATTGGGTAAGAGGATTCTTCAGCGAAGGCGCGGCAAGGCAGGCATACAGTTCAGGAGCCGGACGAGGGGCAAGATAGCACCATCCCGGTATCCGATGCTGGCGGCCGCAGGCCAGGAGAAGGGCACCGTGACCGGAATCTTCGATGAAAGAGGAAGGAGCGCGCCCCTGCTGCAGCTCCGCTACGGCGAGGGGCAGTTCACATACATTCCTGCGGTCGCGGGCCTCTCGGTCGGCAGCGAACTGTCCATGGGTGCGGGGGCGACCCCCGTCGGCGGTAACATACTTCCTCTCTCCAGCATACCAGAGGGGACCAGGGTGTGCAACATCGAACTCAGGCCCGGCGACGGCGGAAAGCTGGTCAGGGCCTCCGGCTTGTCTGCGGTCCTCTTCTCGAAGGCAAACGGGAGGGCGATTCTGAAGCTGCCGTCGGGCAAGAGCATCCTTGTGGACGAGAAGTGCAGGGCGATGGTGGGAGAGATAGCGGGAGGCGGGAGGCGGGAGAAGCCCTTCCTCACGGCGGGTGCGAGGCACCACGCGATGAGGGCATCAGGGAAGGTGTACCCGAGGATGAGAGGGGTCGCGATGGCCGTGGTCTACCATCCGTTCGGGGGAGGAAGGCACCAGCACCCGGGCAAATCGACAAGCACTTCCAGGAATGCCCCGCCGGGGAGGAAGGTCGGGTTGATTGCCCCGAGGATGACAGGAAGGGGTAGGCGGGCGAGAACCAGCGTCGAGGTGGCAAACAAGTAGATGCCGAAGGAGTTCAGGTACAGAGGGCACAGCCTCGAGCAGCTGCAGTCGATGTCCACAGAGACGATGCTGCAGCTACTTCCGTCAAGGGCTAGACGTTCACTGAACAGGGGCTTGTCGGAGGAGAAGAGGAAGCTGCTTGAGGACGTCAGGGCGATAAAGGAGGGTAAGTACCAGGGCCAGATCAAGACGCATGCCCGCGACATGATAGTGTTGCCCTCGATGGTCGGGCTGACGATCAGCGTGCACAACGGGAGGGAGTTTGTTCCTCTCGTGGTCAAGCAAGAGATGATCGGGCGGTATCTCGGCGAGTTCGTAATAACGAACAAGAAGGTCGTCCACGGGACGCCGGGTATCGGAGCGAGCCGGTCCAGCCTTTACGTTCCGCTAAAGTGAATTGATAGAGCTCCTCTCCCTAGTCCGTTCTCTCGTGTTCGCCTTACTTTTCGGGGGCATGGAATACAGGTACGTCAACAGGCGGGAGGCCTCATGGACCTACCAGAGCGAGGGGTTCTACGAGAAACCGGCCTTCTGGCTTATCTCCCCCTACCAGGCATACCTCCTGTTTCCAGTCTTCATAGTGGTCGCGCTCGCTCCGTCCGTCAGTGCCTGGGCAGGGAACATGTTTCTGATCGCCACGGTGGAGGACATAGCCTACTTCCTGTTTAGGGGCGCGTGGGTGCGGAGCGGCGAGTGGACGACGCGCCTCTTCGGCAGCTTCAGTGTGGGCGGGAAGGTTGTGCCAGTGTGGTGGCCCCTAGCTCTGGCGATTACCGCGGCCCTCTACCTGATGCCTCTCTGATTACTTGACTTCGGTCTGTGACTGGTCCCGTAGGAAGTTCAGCAGGTAGTGCGGTCCGCCCACTCCTCTCCCGGTGGCCCCGCTCGCGTTCCAGCCCGTGAAGCTCTGCGCGCCGGGCCAGGCGCCCGTGGTCGAGCCGCCGCTCCTGTTGGCGTAGGCGACCCCGAACTGGATTCCGTCGAAGAACCTCTTGACCTCGCGCTGGTCCCTCGAGAAGATGCCAGCGGTCAGGCCGTACTCGGTTTGGTTGGCCTTCGCTATCGCCTCGGTCAGACGCTCGAACCCGTCCACGACGACCAGCGGCATGAAGAGCTCTTCCCTGAAGAGCCTGTGGTCACTTGGCAGGCCTGTTATCACAGTGGGGGAGAGGTACCAACCCCTTGCAGCTGAGCCTTCGCGGACCACTATTCCGCCTGTGACGACTGTACCTCCTGCGTCCGTAGCCTCCTTCACGGCTCCCTTGAACCTGTTGACGACGCTCTCGTTGATCACCGGGCCCATGAAGACATCCTTCTCTCTTGGGTCGCCGACCATCAGCCTCTCGATCCTCTCGGTCATCGCGGTGAGGAACTTGTCCTTGACCCTGCTCTGCACGTAGACCCTTGATGTGGCGCTGCACTTCTGGCCGCCGTAGCCGAAGGCCGCCCTGACTGTTCCCTCTACAGCCTTGGCGATGTCGGCCCGAGCCGTCACTATGGTCGGGTTCTTGCTCCCCATCTCGAGGAGTATCGGCTTCGGATAGGGCTGCATGGAGAGGAACCCCCTGTAGAGGCGCATGCCCACGTCCCTGGAGCCGGTGAAGGCGATCCCTGCGACGCCGGGGTTCGAAACGAACTCCTCTTCGAAGTTGGCCCCGGGACCTGTCACGAAGTTGACTGCGCCTGCAGGGACTCCGGCATCGCTGTAGACCTTGTAGAGCATCAAGCCGGTGAGCGGCGCCTCACTGGTGGGTTTGAGGATGACAGAGTTGCCTGTGATCAGCGCGCCGAGCGCCATCCCTCCGGCGAGCATGAATGGGAAGTTGAACGGCGATATGACTGGCCAGACGCCCAGGGGCTTGCTGACCAACCTGCAGTTCTCTCCCGGCCCCCCGGGACCCATCTTCGACTCGTAGCCGTCCTCCTCGCGCATCATCTTCGCATAGTACTTGACCGCGTCGACGGCCTCCCAGCATTCGGCCAGGGCCTCGAGCCTGTTCTTCCCCACCTCGAATGTGATGGCTACCGCTATCTCGAACTTGCGCTCGTCGATCAGCTTGGCCGCCTTCTCCAGGATGCGCACCCGGTCGCGCCAAGGCGTCGAGCTCCACTTGGCGAAGCCCTCCTTCGCAGCCGCGATGGCGTCGCGGGCGTGTTCCCTCGTTCCGATCTGGAAGTTGCCGACCACGATGGAGGTGTCGATCGGGCTCCTGTGTTCGAACTCCCCGGCTTCTGACATCACCTCGGCTCCGCCGACGTACATCGGATAGTGCCTCCCCAGGTTCCCCTGGAACCTCTCAAGAGCGGCCTCGAACTTCGGGTGGATGCTCTCGTCAGCGAATAGGGTGACATAGGTGATCTTGCGTGGAGGCTTCTTGGCCATTGAATCGCGCGAGTCGTTCTGCGTTACTTAATGTTTGCCGGAAGAAAGCCAAGCTCGCTGGACCAATGCCTCGCCTGTCGCGGAAGAGAACTCCTCTGCCACCGTTTTCTTGACGAGCCTCATGTCGAGGTGCCTTCCAGTCAGCTGCTGCATGGAGGTCATAGTGGAAGGGTCTAGCCCGCATGGCCTGATCAGCTCGAAGTACGACATGTCGGTGTTCACGTTCAGTGCGAAGCCGTGGAAGGTGACCCAGTCGGTGACCGCGACGCCTATGGACGCGAGCTTTCGCCCCTCGACCCAGACACCCGGATGCCCTTCCTTCCTCTCGCCAGGGACGCCGAGTCTTGCGACTGAAGCAATCAGGGCCGCCTCGATGGTCCTGACGTGCCTGCGCACGTCGTGGTCGAGCAACTTCACTATCGGGTAGCCCACGAGCTGTCCCGGACCGTGATACGTCGCGTCCCCTCCCCTCTCCACTCTGAAGACCGGGACGTTCTGGGGCATGAAGTTCTCCGGGCTCGTCTTTCGGCCGAGCGTTATGACGTGCTCGTGCTCGAGGAGCAGGAGCGTGTCCGGGATGAGGTCCGCGGTCCTCCTCTTGACAAGGTCCTTCTGTAGGTCCCAGGCCTTGCCGTATTCGACGGTGCCGAGGTCGAGCAGGTCGCAGCTCATGATCTCAGCTGGTGAATCGGCCTCCCGGCGGCGGACTCGGCGGCCTCCATGATCGCCTCCGGAAGTGTCGGATGAGGATGTATGGTCAGCGCGATGTCTTCCACCGTCGCCCCCATCTCAATTGCGAGCGCGACCTCGCTTATCAGGTTGGACGCCTCCGGGCCGACTATCTGCACTCCAAGGACCAGGCCGTCCTCCGCCTTCGAGACGACCTTCACGAAGCCCTGGGTCTCACCGGTCGAGAGGGCTCGGCCCAGCGCCGCGAACTGGAACCGCGTCTTGTTCACGGTGTAACCGGCGGCGATGGCCTTGGCTTCGGTTAGCCCTGCGCTCGCCACTTCGGGGTCGCAGAAGACGGCGTCAGGGACCACCTTCCAGTCCGCGACTGTTGGCAGGCCCGCGGCGGACTCCGCCGCAACGATTCCCTCCTTCGACGCCTTGTGCGCGAGCAGCGGGGGCCCCCTCACATCCCCTATCGCGTAAATCCCCGCGACGTTAGTCATCATCCTGTTGTCAGTGACGACGAAGCCCTTCTGGTCCGTTGCGACGCCGAGCTTCCCGAGGTTCATCTTGTCAATCCTCGGCCTCCGTCCGACGCTTACCAGAACCTTGTCTGCCTCCAATGAGACATTTCCGACTGGGGTCTCGACATCGAGCTTGGCCACGCCGCCGGAGGTCGAGCTCGATGCCACCTTCGACTGCAGGTACACCTTCGCTCCCCTCGATTCGAGCTGCCTCTGAACCACCCTGACGACCTCGGGGTCGCTCCCTGGCATTAGCTGGTCCATCAGCTCAACGATTGTTACATTGCTCCCCAGCTTCTGGTACATCGACGCGAACTCGAGCCCGATGGCTCCTCCTCCGATGACCACGGCCTTCCGGGGCGCGCTCCTCAGTTCGAGCGCCTCCTTGGACCCGACCACGACCTTCCCGTCGAACTGCAGACCAGGCAGCTGGATGGGCTCGGTGCCGGTCGCTATGACAGTATTCTTGGTGGATATCTCCTCACTGCGAATCGCCGTGCGGACCGTGACCCTGTTCCTTTCGAGGAGCTCCGCTTCTCCGTGGATTATTGTCGCGTGGTTGCCCTTCAAAAGGGACTCGATGCCGGAGGCGAGCTTCGCCACGACCTCGTTCTTCCACTTCTGCAGCTGCTCGTAGTCGACCGAGACACCGGAGGCCTTCAGGCCGAACCTCTCCGCTTCCTTCACCTTGTCGTAGAGCTTCGAGACGGTTATCAGCGACTTCGACGGGATGCAGCCGTAGTTCAGGCACTCGCCGCCGAGTTTGTCCATCTCGACGATCACCGTCTTCATCCCGAGCTGGGCTGCGCGGATCGCGCACACGTAGCCGCCCGGCCCTCCTCCGATTACCGTGATGTCCGCCTGCTCCATATCCTAATCTGGAGCGTGCGAAGCGAAAGTCGGCTTAAACCTTGCTGAGTTGTGAGGCCTGCATCGAAGACTGGAGCTTCTTCGGGTCCTGCAGCATCTCGATCACCCTGCTGGTGAACCTCGCCGCGTAGGCGCCGTCGAGGACCCTGTGGTCGAAGCTGAGCGAGACGTACATCGTGTCCCTTATCTCCACTCTTCCGTCCCTGACCACCGGCCTCTTCGTTATCTTGTGGATTCCGATGATGGCGACCTCGGGCAGGTTGATCAGCGGTGTGGCGAAGAGCCCCCCTATCGCCCCGACGTTCGTGATGGTAAATGTCGAGCCGCGGACCTCGTCCAGAGTGAGCTGCCCCTTCCGGGCCTTGTCTGCGAGCCGCTCGACCTCCCCGGCCAGCGTGAAGATGTCCTTGGTGTCGGCGTCCTTGACGACCGGGACCATGAGGCCCTGCGCTGTGTCGGTCGCCATTCCGATGTTGTAGTACTTCTTGAGTATGATGTTCCCGTTCTGGGCGTCCAGGGTCGAGTTGACGTAGGGGAACTCTTTGAGCGCCAGAACGATTGCTCCGATCATGAACGGAAGATACGTGAGCCTGACACCCTTCTTCTCCGCTTCCGCCTTCAGACTCTCCCTCAGGCGCACAAGCTCGGTCATGTCCGCCTCATCCACGTGGGTCACCTGGGCGGTCGTCTCCCTCGACTTCACCATCCGTTCAGCGATAGTCTTCCTGATTCCGCGCAGAGGTACCAGCTCCTCCTTGCCCGAGGTCCTGGGTGCCATCTGAGCTTGCATGACTGCACTCGTGGCTGCACCTGTCGGCCCTTGGCCTGCGGCCCTCCTCACGTCGTCGTCGGTTACCCTCCCTCCCGGACCCGTACCCCTGACTGACGACAGTTCCACCCCGAGTTCCCTTGACAGCCGCCGCGTCGCTGGCGTGGCAAGGACCCCCATTGCTGGTTCGGGAGAGGGCATCGGAGCAACTCTGGGAGGAGGCGCCCGCATCTGCACGGGAGGAGGAGCGGGCTGTGAAGGGGAGGCCGTTGAGCTGTTCTCTGATATGTCGACTATGGTCTGGCCGACCTTCGCTATCTCGCCTTCCCTGACGAAGATCTTCGATATGGTGCCACTCCTCGGAGCGGGAATCTGGACGTTCACCTTGTCCGTCATCACCTCGACCAGCGGCTGGTCCTCGTTCACCCTATCTCCTTCCTTCACCATCCACTTCAGAATCTCTCCCTCGGCGACCCCTTCGCCAATGTCAGGCATCTTGAACGAGTAGACCATGGGGGGCGGGACTATGCGGCTACCGATGCTATTAGTATTTTTCGAGGAGCTAGTATGCTGCCAGCTCGAGGGCGGCTTTCATGATTCTCTCCTTGCTCGGGATGTATTGGTCCTCCATCTTTGCGAGTGGAACCACTGTATCGTATCCAGTCACCCTCTTTACAGGAGCCCGGAGATAGTCGAGGGCCTTGTCGGCCAGCGTGGCGGCGATTTCCGCGCCGACTCCAAGGTTCCTTGGGGCCTCGTGGACGATGACGACCTTCCCCGTCTTCCTTACCGACGCGAGGACCGTCTCGAAGTCGAGGGGCGACACCGTCCTCAGGTCGATCACTTCCGCTGCGATGCCGTTTTCTGACATTAGCTGGTCTGCTGCCTGCATGGTCGGTATCATCATCGCCCCGTATGAGATCAGGGTAATGGCCGTCCCCTCCCTTGCTACCTTCGCCTTACCAATGGGGACGAAGTATCGTTCCTCTGGAACGTCCATCTTGGGCGAGTCGTAGAGCCTCTTCGGTTCCATGAAGATGATCGGGTCGGGCTCCTTGAGGGCCGAGGCCATGAGGCCCTTCGCGTCGAACGGGTTGGAGGGTATCACCACCTTCAGGCCGGGGGTGTGGGCGTAGTAGGCCTCGGGGGAATCGGAATGGTGCTCGGGCGCCCTGATCCCGGCGCCGTAGGGGAACCGGATGACGCCTCTGGTTGTGAACCTCCCCCTGGTCCTGTTCCTGAACCTCGCGGCGTGGCTGAATATCTGGTCGAGGGCGGGTAGGCTGAATCCCTCGAACTGAAACTCGGCCACCGGAATCATCCCGCCGACTGAGAGCCCGACGTAGAGCCCGGCAATGCCAACCTCAGCGAGGGGGGTGTCGAAGACCCTTTCCTGCCCGAACTCGTCCTGCAGCCCCCGGGTGACCTGGAATACGCCGCCGTTCTTTCCAACGTCCTCTCCGAAGACAACGATCCTCTTCTCCAGCTGCATCTCCTGACGGAGAGTCGTGTTGATTGCGTTCCTGATATTGACCCCCGGCTTCCCTCCGGTCATCTTGGGCTCCTGAGGATTCTTGGTGGGTGTCGCGCTTGTCCCGAGGGCCTCAGTCTTCTCCTCTGCGAGTTCGGGCGTAAGCGACTCGTACATGAAGTCGAACATCCCGCTCGGGTCGGGGGGAGGGCTCGACCTGTAGGCTGCCACTGCCTCTCCCATTCTCTTTGCAGCATCACTGGCGGCTGCCTGGACGTAGGAGTCGTCGATGACGCCGCGCGAACGGAGGTACTTCTCGAACCTGAGCAGCGGGCTCTTCCTCTCCCACTCCGCAACCTCCTCCGGCGCCTTCAGCTTGTTTGAGACCAGCTCTGCGGTGGTGTGCGGGCCCATCCTGTAGGTCTGAAATTCTAGGAGCGTCGGTCCGCCTCCCCTCCTTGCCTTCTCCACGGCGTACTTCGCCGCCTCGTAGGAGGCGATGACATCGTTCCCGTCGACGAGGATTCCCTCGAAGCCGTACGCGAGCGCCTTCTGCGCTATCGTCTTGGAGGCCGTCTGCCTCTCCCTCCTGACCGAGATTGCCCACTGGTTGTTCTCGACCACGAATACGACGGGGAGGTTGTAGACCCCGGCGAAGTTGAGGGACTCGTGAAAGTCAGCCTTCGACGTCCCGCCGTCGCCCGTGCAGGCCAGGACGACCGAGTGCTCTCCCTGGAGCCTCTTCGCCATAGCCAGCCCTGCGGCGTGCGGGAGCTGTGTAGAGACCGGGACCGCGAGGGGCAGCATGTTCAGGCCCGCGGGTATCTGCATTCCCCTCTCGTCGCCGCCCCAGTATTGGAGGAGCTGTTGGGCCGGCAGGCCGAATGCGAGCATTCCCGCGCCGTCCCTGTACATCGGGACGTACCAGTCCCCCTGCTTGAGTGCGGTCGTGAATCCTATCTGGCAGCCCTCCTGCCCTTTACACGGGGCGTAGGTGCCGATCTCTCTTAGCGTCGAGAGGTTGGTGGCCTTCTCGTCGAAGTTTCGTACGAAGACCATCAGGGCGTACATGCGGCGCAGCTCATCGGCGCTGAGCCCAGGGTCCTTGCCGCGGAGGCTCCCGTCCGGGGCGAGCCTCCGGTAGGTGACCTCCTCGGGATTGGCAAACTTCAGGTCGTTCTCGCTGAAGATTCTCGGCTTCACGTCCGAGCTCTCCAGGAACTCGGATTCTGTCAATCGGTGGTTGCCGCCTCAGCGGAGATATAAGACCTACGTCGGACGGGCGCGCCTTTCGATCGCGGAGCGGATGAAGAACTCGCCCGCACGGTAGCTGCTCCTCACGAGCGGGCCTGAAGCCACGTACTTGAAGCCCAGCTCCACGCCCTTGGCCCTGTAGAATTCGAATCGTTCGGGAGGGACGTACTCTTCCACCTTCAGGTGCCTCTGCGAAGGTCTGAGGTACTGTCCGACGGTGAGGAAGTCGACGTTCGCCTGACGGAGATGGACCATCGTCTGAAGGACCTCCTCCTCCGTCTCTCCCAGGCCAAGCATTATCGAAGACTTGGTGTAGACATGCCCGCTGAGCTTCTTGAGGTTCCGGAGCACTGAAAGAGACTGCCAGTAAGTGGCCCTCCGGTCCCTCACGCTGGGAGTAAGCGACAGCGTGGTCTCGATGTTGTGGGCGACGACGTCGGGGCGCGCCTCCACGACGGTCCTGAGTGCTTCTAGGTCGTCCTGAAAGTCGGGTATCAGGACCTCGACGAGCAAATCGGGCATCTTCGCCTTGACAAGACGGATCGTCTTGGCGAAATGCGAGGCGCCGCTGTCGGGCAGGTCGTCGCGGTCGACGGACGTCAACACGACGTACGTCAGGCCCATCTGCGAGAGCGCGAAGGCCACGTTCTCCGGCTCTAGCGGGTCGAGGACTCCGTTAGGTCTCCCAGGGGTGACCATGCAGAACCTGCACGCCCTTGAGCAGACGTCGCCCATCAGCATGAGCGTCGCTGTGCCTCCACTCCAGCATTCGTGGACGTTGGGGCAGTGGGCCTCCTCGCAGACGGTGTGGAGGTTCAGCTCAGAGAAGAGCTCTTTCAGCTTGGCGTGGTTGTCTCCGGTCGGGGGCCTCACCGTCAGCCATTGGGGCTTCGCTTCGACCTGCAACTCAAGAACCGACTAGTATCTTCAGCCTATCAAAGTCTTTCGCGGAGAAGACCCCGTCGCACGCTTCGCACCCCTCTGCCTGGAACCCAGGCTCGAGCTCGCTGTGGAGGCCGCACATTAGGTGGCTGAACCGGATGTAGTCGCAGACCTCCGTCATCGTCGCGAGCGCCTTTCTCTGGTCGGGGTTCTCGACCGACAGAATCTTCGCGATCATGTCCGCGGCCTTCGCCACGTTCGAGTCCGACTCGAGGTTGATCATCACACCCCTGGTCTTCCTGGTGTAGTTGCTGACCGAGGCCTGGGTCACGTCGAGCTTGGCCGCGACCTGCTGTTGCGTCATATGGTAGTTCGTCTGGAGCCTCTTGGCCACCATAGCCCTGAGCGCCGGGAGGGCTGACTTCGAGACGATTTCATAGGGGTTGATCATGATTTTATCACTTATGTTATAGCGGCGATATTTGAACATTCTTGAGCGGAAGTCTGTCCCGTGTCGTTCTGGACCCTCTGATGGAGACGATCTGACCGGGTTTGGTCACCGCAAGCTTATTGGAGGAGACCGGGGCCGCAGAGACTCTTCGCCGTTTCGTGGAGACTCGGTTGTGGCTCAATTGGACAAGCTAGAAGGGAAAGGGGACATGGTGGCGGAACAGAACGTCTTCGAACTTTTCTCGCCGCCTCTTATCGAGGCTCTGAAGGAACGGGGTTTCACCTCCCCAACGGACCCCCAGATGAGGCTGGTACCCCTGGTGCGGGAAGGGAAGAACGCCTTGTTGATGGCCCCGACCGGGACGGGCAAGACCGAAGCTGCCTTCCTTCCGATACTCGACAGGATGATCAGAGAGGGACCGACGAGAGAGAAAGGGACCAAGCTACTCTACGTCACGCCGCTCAGAGCCCTGAACAGGGACATGCTCGAGAGGATGCAGTGGTGGTGCAAGAGGTTCGACATCAGGCTTGGCGTCAGGCACGGGGACAGCTCACAACAGGAGCGGACCAACTTGAGCTACGCTCCTCCCGACATTCTCATCACGACGCCGGAGACGCTTCAGATACTCCTCGTCGGGAAGAGGCTCCGGGGCAGCCTTGCGAAGCTGAGGTGGGTTGTGGTCGACGAGGTGCACGAGCTCGCGGAGGATAAGAGAGGGAGTCAGCTGGCCGTCGCGCTCGAGAGGCTCAGGGACATAGTGGAGCAGCCATTCCAGATAGTCGGGCTCTCGGCTACCGTTGGGTCGCCGGAGAGGGTCGCAAATTTCCTCGTCGGCATGGGCAGGGACTGCGAGATAGCGCGGGTGCCCGTGGAGAAGAGCCTGGCGCTCCGCGTGTTGGCGCCCAGACCCGGGCCGCAGGACAGGGAGTTCGCGGAGGCGATCTACTCGTTCCCAGAGGTGGCAGCCAGGCTGAGGACCATCAGGGAGCTGGTCGAGAAGTACAAATCGGTCTTGGTCTTCACGAACACTAGGACCGAGGCCGAGGCGCTCGCGAGCAGGTTCAGGGTCTGGGACCCTGACTTCCCAATAGGAATCCACCACAGCTCGCTGTCGAAGGCGACGAGGGAGGCTGTGGAGAGGGGCCTGAAGGACGGAAGGCTCCACGGCGTGATCTGCACGAGCAGCCTGGAGCTGGGGATAGACATCGGCTTCCTCGAGTATGTGGTGCAGTACAACTCTCCCAGGCAGGTGACGAGGTTGATCCAGAGGGTCGGGAGGAGCGGCCACCGGGTCGGCCAAGTATCCAACGGGGTCATCATCACGCAGGATTCGGACGACACGCTCGAGGCCGCTGTCCTCTGCCGGAAGTCGGTCAGGGGAGAGCTGGAACCGCTCGACCCGGCCATGGCCCCGTACGACGTGGCCATCCACCAGGTGGCCGGGCTTTTGGTGGAGCAGAGCAACTGGAACATAGGGGAGATCTACGCTCTCCTGAGGCGGAGCTATCCGTACTCCTCCATGGACATGGAGAAGCTGAAGAAGGTCCTCACATACATGAGGGAAAGGTATCCGAGGCTCGCGTACTACAACGAGTCCGACGGGAGGGTCTACAGGGCCAGAGACATCCAGCCGCTCTTCAGCTACTACTTCGACAACCTGTCGATGATTCCCGACGAAAGGCAGTACCTGGTGCTTGAGAAGGACAACTTCGTGGGCACGCTGGACGAGGCGTTCGTCTCCGAATACGGCGAAGTTGGCGTGAAGTTCGTGGAGGCGGGCAGGTGCTGGAAGATAGAGCAGATTTACGGCAACAAGGTCTACGTCAAGCAGGAGGACGACCCGACGGGCGCGGTTCCGAATTGGGTCGGGGACGAGATACCCGTTCCCTTCGAGGTCGCCGAGGAGGTCGGGTCGGTCAGGAGGAGGTACGCCGAGGAGGTCGCCAATGGGAGGGGGGCGGAGTACGTCGAGGAACTCTGCAGGACGTATCCTGTGGCGAACGAGACCATGCTCGAGGCGCTGAGGGAGGTGGCGGAACAGCACGCGGCCAATCTGCCGGTTCCGTCGGACAGGCTGGTCACCATCGAGCGGTGGGACAGGTACGTAATCGTGCAGGCTTCCTTCGGACACAAGGTGAACAGGCTGCTTTCGAGGGTTATCGGATACCTGATCTCGGAGCGGATAGGGCAGTCGGTGGCCGTCCACCAGGACCCTTACAGGATCGTGATCGAGGCTGACGTCGCGCCTGCCACGGTGCTCGCCACGATGCAGAGCCTGCCGAAGGCTGACCTGCGTGCCACCACCGAGAAGGCTGTTCAGCGGTCAGGCATATTCAAGCGCAGACTCATACACGCGGGGAAGAAGTGCGGGGCCATCGCCAAGGACGCGGACTACGCTAGCGTCTCGATCTCGGGCCTGATCGAGGCCCTGAGGGACACGCCCGTCTACGAGGAGGCGATGAACGTGATTTTCCATGACGACCTCGACGTGGCCGGCGCCGCCGACGTGCTCAGCAAGATGGAGGCCGGCACGATAGAGGTGAAGCTCCTGGAGTACGAGGGGCTCTCGCCCATCGCGAGGATAGGCATCGAGGAGATAAGCAGACGGGGGGAAATCGTCTCGCCCGAGAGACTCCGGGCGCTGCTCCGCCAGTCGACGAGGGCTAGGATACTCGACACCTTCCTCGTCGCGGTCTGCACGAACTGCTGGAACTACCTGGAGCTCAAGAGGGTGGGCGATATGGAGGGCCTAGGCAAGTGTCCCGCCTGCGGCAAGGAGGCGATCGGCCTCTCGACGGAGTCTTATGAGAACGTCTTCTCGCTCGCGATGAAGGCGAGGAGCAGGTCCGACTTCCGAGGGAAGAGGCTGAAGCTGATCGAGGCCGTGCGCAGGTCCGCCGAGCTCCGCAGGGAGTACGGGCACGCAATCGACATGCTGCTCGCCGGGCGGGGCATCAGGCTCGTGGAGGCTGCCTCACTGGCGGCGAAGATGAGGAAGGAAGGTAAGGACCTGGTGGACCTAATCATCGATGGGGAGAGGGACGCGCTAAGGAGGCGCTACTTCGCGAGTGCCTCGTGACAGAAGCATGGTCATCAGAGTCTTCTCGTCGACCTCCGCCCTCGTCCTCCAGCCGATGTGCAGCAGCGCCGTGTCGTCCTGCTCGAGGTAACCGCGCTTCACATACCTGTCGAGAGAGTACTCGACCCGCCACTTCGGGAACTTCTCCCTGAGGAACTGCTCGACCTCGCGTCTCGCTGCGCGCCCCTGCTTCGAGTTGATGAAGGCGATGGTGGCGGCGAGCACTGCAAGGTCGTCGATCCTGATGCCTGAGGTCTCGGCCTCGCTGATGCTCGGAGGCTCCTTGAACCTGAGCAGGAAACGGGAGGTGTCGTCTGTCCCGTCGGCCCCCTTCACCTCGAAGACCTCCAGCCCCAGCGGCGAGATGTCCTCGGACAGGACCCCCACAATCTGGCGGTACTCCCTACCCAGGTGCCTCTTGAGCTCCCAGCCCTTGACACCCGGGTTCCTCCCCCGCTGGAGGACGAGCACCTGGAAGGCCTTCCTCACCTTCCGCTCGAGCAGGG
Organism: Nitrososphaerales archaeon; assembly: GCA_032906685.1. Taxonomy (GTDB): domain Archaea; phylum Thermoproteota; class Nitrososphaeria; order Nitrososphaerales; family Gagatemarchaeaceae; genus DASPPF01. The sequence goes on along the minus strand of JAJTZD010000014.1, from coordinate 495 downwards.
CCTTTTCTTGAGATTCCATCACTTCTCACTACTCACCGAGACGGCGACGGACTTTGGGGTGCCGCCGGCCTTGCCCCTCAAGGCGACGACCCATATCTTCGCGGTGAGCGGGTCGGTCTTCAGAGAAGCCAGGCCTTCGGTGATGAGGAAGGCTAGCAGGTACGCCCTGATTACCTTTTTCTCGAAGGTCTCCGCGTTTATGAATTCTCGGTAGTCGATCCACTCGCCGTTGGACTTTAGGAGAAGCTCCTCTCGCAGCTGCCCGAGCCGGTCCTCGAACTGCTCCTGGCTGTAGATCCCTAGGTCGACCAGCCCGCTGACGTCTATCACGCCTGGCTTGGTGCCGTATGCGCCGAAGTCTTCCTTGAACCTCTCGGAGAGGGGCGTCAGGTCCCTCCAGTAGGCGAATGCCTTCTCGAGACCCTTCGGGGAGACCTGGTCCACCTGCGCGACCGGGTGCCAGCTCTTCACGAACGATTCGATCAGCTCCTCCTT
>JAJTZD010000013.1:0-32554 GCA_032906685.1 Nitrososphaerales archaeon | reverse complement strand
GGACAGGTGGGCCGGGCAGTTCGACTCGTGGGACGTCTGCGACGGATGCTGCGGAAACCTGTTCGACAGGACGAGGTTCGCATACTCGAAGGCAATCCAGTGGAGCAGAGCAAGGCCTGAGTTCGTGAAGCGAGCGGGGTTCTCCCTGATGGCAGAGCTGGCGGTCCACGACAGGTCCGCTCCAGACGAGAAGTTCGAGAGGTTCTTTGTTGAAATCAGGCGGGCGTCGTCAGACGAGAAGAACTTCGTCAGAAAGGCGGTCAACTGGGCCCTGCGCCAGATTGGGAAACGAAATCCAGCCCTGAACAAGAAGGCGGTCAGGGTGGCGGAGGAGTTACTCGCGCTCGATTCGACGAGTGCGAGGTGGATCGCGTCAGACGCGCTCCGCGAACTGAAGAGCGAAGCTGTGAGAAGGAAGCTTCGGAGGAGAAGCTAGGCACTCTTCATGAGTTCGAGCTTGGCCGGTAGATAGGTGTCGACGATGTAGCTGAGTCCGTAGCGAGCGAACGCCTCCTGCTCACTCTTCTTCTTGATCTTGAGGAAGGTGTCGAGCTCCTCGTGCCACATCCTGTCGGTGTAGCGCGGGTCGGCCTTCAGCTCATAGAGCCTCTTGATGTCGACTTCGGTGAGCTTGTCCGACGGGAGCTTGTACTTCACGATGTCCGATGCCCAGACGCCGAGCCAGACCGCACCTGGAGTGGTGAGTTCCCGCAAATGGGCCGCGTTCGCCGAGCCTGACTTTATTACCATCGCGATGTGCGCTCCCCAGGGGTCAGCGTCGCAGAGGATGCCTATCGGAAGGCCGAGCTCCTGGTTGAGCCTCCTGAGTAGGTAGCGGGTCGACCTGGGGGGCTGGCCGGCCGTGTTGACGAGGATGGCCTTGTACCTCTTGTGGACCTGCTCCTCCACGAACCTGGTGAACAGGCCGCCCTTCTCTATCGCAAGTACCATCTCTGCGCTGGTGTCCCTGAACTCGGCCGTGGTCAGGGCGGGCCCTATCATCACCCCGTCGGGGTGTGAGGAGAGGTCGAGCTTCTTCCCCTCGTATCCCGGCACCGTGTACTCAATCGTCATGTTCCCGAAGATGGCGCTCCTCTCCTCCGGGTAGATGTTCAGCCCCTCCCTGGCCATGTGCGTCAGCACCTCGAGGTCGGTGATCAGCTCGTCAGACTCGGCTTGGTCGACGAACTCCACGTCGAACGCTTGCGCAGAGTAGAAGACGTCCCTCAGAGTCGAGGTCTTCTTCTCCTGCACGAGCTTCTGGGCAAAGTACGCGAGCCACATCAATTGCGCGAAAGGCCTGATGTGCGCGATGTTCGCGGAAGACCTCTTAACGGTCGCCGGCCCGAGCACGAACTGCTGCAGTTTGCGGTCGTAGACTATGTTGCGGACCGACCTGCTCCCGAGGGTCAGGCTCGGGAACTTGCCGGAGTCCAGGTCGTTGTAGACCCCCTGCCCGAGCTCCTTCAGGAGCGTCTGGGCGCTACTCTTCCTTGCCTCTGCTGTACTCGTCGATTTCTTTTTGCTCTTGCTCAGTCTCCTTCACCTTTCCAGCGCTTCCCTCTCCTTCGCCCGTTGCAGCTTCGGCCTGACCTGCCTTCTCTCCTTCCCCAATCAGCTTATGGTAGCGCGGCATCCTCTTTTGGTTTGCTAGGCCGGCGGCGAACTTGGCGATGAGCGGAAGGTACTTCCCGTATATGTTCATCTTCCTTTGCACCGCCTGCCTGGTCTCCATCCTCGAGAGGTAGAGCCCCAGCCTCCTGAGCGCCTCCCTGGCAGCGTTCCTGATGTCCCGCTCGATTTCAGGTCTGTCTGCTATGTACTCCTTGCCCACGGTCTTGTATGGGATTCTGGTACTACAGATGTGCGATATGACCGCTAGGGGCGCATCCTGCGGCACGTGGTATCGCCTCCAGTCGACTTCGTTCAACACCTTGAAGCTCACGTCACTGCTCTCGTCGTAAAGAAGGGGGATCCTGTTGGCGTACCTGAAGAGCTTCACTCCTGGCTGCAGGATCTTTCCGCCGTACGCGACAGCGACCTCGACTAGGAACGGGAACCCAGAGTATGAAGAGGGAGGTCTGGACACCACGGTGGCGAACTCGGGCTGCAGCTCCTTGTTCACGCCCGCGAGCAGGATCTCTTCGCCGACGGGCGAGAGGACCGCGGCGTCGGGCTGCAGGAAGTCGGGGAACCTCTGCAGCGCGTCGACTATCGCCACTATCTGGTTGTTGTTGAGCCGCTTGGGTGGGAGCCTCTGGCTTATGCCCGCGAACTCCAGGAACCTGGTCGCGATCTTCTCCCCGACCCTGTGGAAGTGGTTCACCATGAAGCTCCTCATGTCGTGCTCCTCGGCGAGCTTCACGATTCTCTTGAACGCCTCGACGTCGATGCCGTACGGATGGGGGAGGGTCTCCTCAGGAGGAATAGGCATGGAACTCGTCGCCCGCTCGTAGAACGTGACTTGGCCCTGGGGGTCGACGAGTGTGATGTTGGCGTATCCTGCGACCAGGGCGGACTGCTTGAAGTAGTCACCAATCTTCTGCGAGGCGCGGGTGTAGTCACCTTCCAGAGTGAGGTCGACCCTGGTGCCCGTGGTCCCGTCGGCCTCGCTCGAGAACCGCTTCAGTACGACCGGCCTGTTCTCCCCTATGTCAATCATCATCTGGAACGAGTACTTCTTCTTCCCTTCGGGGGAGGTGGTGATCATCACCGGCTTGTTGGTGGTTATCTGGCCGTAAAGGATGGCCATGGTCCCGCCGAGCCCGAACATGCCCCTCGACTGGCGGAGGACGTACTTCGAACCGTAGAATACCTTGCCGAAGGCGCTCGGTACGTGCTGGGGAGAGACGCCTGGCCCGTTGTCCGTCACAGTGAGCCTGTAGGGCTTCGGCTCAGGGAACTCCGGGGATATATTCTCGGCCGCTATCCTGACGTAGACCTCGGGGAGTATTCCGGACATCTCGCATGCGTCCATTGAATTCTCGACAAGCTCCCTCACGGCCATGTAGAGGGCCCGGGCAGGGTTGGTGAAACCTGCGAGGTCACGATTCCTGTAAAAAAATTCAGATGGCGAAATCTCAGCGAACGATGCCTTGCTGCTCATCGGAACCCCCCTCCCCCTCGAACCCATTGCAGACTACCGCATGTCGGACGCATTTTTACCAAATCGACTTCCTAATCAGGCCCGCGCCGCCGTATCGATGAGAATCGGATTTATACTAACCTTCAATCTTCTTCAACTTCTCCGCGATCGTTTCGGGCGACGAACCTTCCCAGAGGAACATCCTCTCCATCTTGCGTCTGGTCCTTGCCTTCTGCAGGATGTTGTACACTGTCTTGTGCTGGCTTCCCGAAGCCAGCATTCTTACCGCGTCCGCCGCGAGCTGCACCTCGGTCGCCTCGCCTATGATCGCCACCGTCCGGCCGTAGACAGAGACGAAGCACTGTGTCAGCTCCTCGATGACCCTCCTTGACTTCCCCTTGAGCCCGATGACCCTGCCTCTTATCCTGTCGAGTGAATTGACGCTCTTGCCTGAGTACTCCCTCAGGTCGATAACCTCAAGGGCCGAGCCATCATCGAGAAGGCGTTTGGCACGTTGCGGCGAGAACCCCCTGCCTATGGCCTCGATCACCCTGACTGCCGTGAGAGGGTCCGCATTGCCGATTGAGCTGGCCCTGACGTTCACAGTGCCCTCCTTGCTGTCGACGAGCAGCTGGATGCCCAGGTCCTTCTCGAGGCTCTTCTTCGTAGAACCCTCGCGCCCTATGATCACCCCAATCCTCTCGGTCGGAACCTTCACCGTCTGCTCGAAACTCATTCAACCATCTCCCTCAGCCACGCTTCAGTGTCCTTTTCGAAGAGGCCTCGCTTCCTAAAGAATCTAACCATGTTCGATATGTCTCTTCGAAGGTACTCCGACGCTTGTGGATGCGAAGTCAGGACAGCGGTGCCCATGTCGAAGAGCACCCGCTCCTTCTCCGTCTTGAATATGTTGAACTCGGAGAGGTCGGCGTGGACCAGACCGGCCGACCTGTAGAGCCTGGCTATGCAATCGAAGGTCCACCCGTAGTCCGACTCGTCGACCTCCGCCTCAGCGAACAAAGGAGCTGACCGGGGAGGCTCCCCGATATACTCCATAACGATGATGTTCTTGTAGAAGGCGTAGGGCTTGGGCACGCGCACCCTTGCAGCGTCCGCCGACTGAAGGTTCCTGAACTCCTTCCTGACCCACAGGTTGATCGTCTCCCTTGAGTTGGCCGGGAGCCTTCCGAACCTCTTGTCGCCCGCTATGTACCCCAGCCTCTTCTTGAACTCGGCGCTCGCTGTGAGGTATATCTTGACAGCCACGGGCTGGCCTTTGGGGCTGACGCCGTAGTAGACCCTCGACTCCTTGCCTGCGGCGACGACCCCGTAGAGGTCGGCGATCTGGCCCCGCCTGACCAGCTCCTCGACGACCAGGAGGGTCGCCCTGTCGAAGACCTCCTCCATGACCTTCCTCTGGTCGGAGTCCTTTCGAAGGTACCTGCTCTCCCTTTCATGGCGCATCATCCGCTCCTGCATCTTGCGCGACCCATCTTCTTCCCGTTCCACGCGCCAGCCACAGAGATGGAAAATTTATAGATTGGAGAACGTGTGAAATGAAGATCCCGCCATGGCGAAAAGAGGATAGCTGTATGTCAGAGGAAGGGGAGAAGCCGCCAAGAGCGAAACAAAAAGGAGAGAGCGAGCAGGAGATGGAGGAGCGCCTGGAGCAGGAACGGCAGAGGGGGGAAGAACTCGTAACGAAGATGAGGTACCTCCAGGCTGACTTCGAGAACTACAGGAAACGGATGGACAAGGAGATGAGGGACATCCAGGACCTCTCTGTTCGGAGCCTCGTCCTAAGACTGCTCAGCGTGCTGGATGAACTTGAGCTTGCGGTTGAGAACGCCGAGAAGGTCAAACAAAAGGGGGAGGTGCTCGAGGGAATCAAGATGGTCTACAGGAACCTGACCTCGACGCTAGGCGCCGAGGGTCTGGAGAGGATAGAAGCGGTGGGCAGGCCGTTCGACCCGAGGCTCCATGAGGCGGTGGAGAAGGTCAAGAGCTCTGCGAAGGAAGACATCGTCGTGGAGGAGGTCCGGAGCGGGTACACGTTCAGGGGCAGTGTGCTGAGACCCAGCATGGTAAAGGTTGAATTGGCCTCGAAGAAGGCGGGTGGGCAGGAGGCGAGGGCGAACGAGTAGCGCAAGGGAGAAGATACTCGGCATAGACCTAGGGACCACGAACTCCGCTGCCTCGGTCATCGAGGGAGGCCGGCCCGTCGTAGTCCCGAGCGCTGAAGGAGCCACGCCGTCGGGCAAGATGTTCCCCTCGGTGGTCGCCTTCACTCAGGACGGCCAGCTTCTGGTCGGCGAGCCTGCGAAGCGCCAGGTGGTGACCAACCCCGAGGGCACGATATTCGAGATCAAGCGGAAGATGGGCACGGACTACAAGGTGAGGGTCTATGGGAAGGAGTACTCTCCCGAGCAGGTGAGCTCGTACATCCTGCAGAAGATAAAGCACGACGCAGACGTCTTCCTGGGGTATCCGGTGAAGAAGGCGGTCATCACCGTCCCCGCCCACTTCAACGACAACCAGAGGCAGGCCACAAAGGACGCCGGAGAGATCGCGGGCCTGGAAGTGGTCAGGATAATCAACGAGCCCACCGCCGCGTCTCTCGCCTACGGGCTGGACAAGTCGGAGAAGGAGATGAAGATCCTGGTGTTCAGCTTCGGGGGAGGGACGCACGACACGACGATAATGGAGTTCGGCGGGGGCGTCTTCCAGGTCCTGGCGACCTCTGGAGACACGCAGACGGGCGGGACGGACATCGACAACGCTGTGATCGAGATCCTGCTTCAGGACTTCAGGTCAAGGACGGGAATCGACCTAAGGAGCGACAGGACGGCGATGGCGAGGCTGAAGGAGGCAGCCGAGAAGGCAAAGATCGAACTCTCCAACCTGACATCCACCGACATCGACCTCCCGTTCATAGCCAACGACGCCGCGGGGCCGAAGAACCTCCACTACACGCTCACCCGGTCCAAGCTGGAGGAGGTCTCCAAGCCCATGGTCTCGAGGACGGAGCAGACGATTAGGAGGGTGATGAGCGACGCGAAGCTCTCCCAGACGCAGATCGACAAGGTGATACTCATCGGAGGGATGACCAGAATGCCTCTTGTCAGGAAGTTCGTCGAGGACGTGGTCGGCAAGCCCGTCGAGAGGGGAGTCGACCCCATGGAGGCTGTTGCGATAGGCGCGGCGATACAGGGGGCCGTGCTCGCCGGGGAGATCAAGGACATCCTCCTGCTGGACGTGACCCCGCTATCACTGGGAGTCGAGACATTGGGAGGCATTGTGGAGAAGTTGATAGAGAAGAACGCGACAATCCCGACCAAGAGAAGCAAGGTCTTCACCACCGCCGCCGACTTCCAGACCGCGGTCACCATCCACGTGACGCAGGGCGAGCGCCCGATGGCGGCGGACAATGTCTCGCTCGGCATGTTCAACCTGACCGGGATTCCCCCCGCCCCGAGGGGCACACCACAGATCGAGGTGACCTTCGACATCGACGCCAACGGCATACTTACGGTGGGTGCGAAGGACATGGGGACGGGCAAGGAGAACAAGATAACCATCACGGCCTCGACCAAGCTGTCCAAGGAAGAGAAGGAGCGGCTGGTCAAGGACGCCGAGTCGTTCGCCGAGCAGGACAAGAAGAAGAGGGAGGAGGCCGAGCTCAGGAACGAGGCCGACTCGATCCTATACACCGCCGAGAGGACCAAGAGGGACCTCGAGGGAAAGGTCGAGAAGTCGGCCCAGGACAGAATCGACGTCGCGTCCAAGGAGCTCAGGACTGCGCTGGACAGCAAGGACCTGGCGGCCATCCGCCAGAAGAACGAGGAGCTCAAGAGGGTGCTGCAGGAGGTCGGCGCCTCGGTGTACCAGAGCGCGCAGAAACAGACTGCCGACGCGAGGCAGGACAACGTCAGCGACGCTGACTACAAAGTAGCCGACGAGGGAAAGTAGGGGCTGGTGCGGGTGGCCGGTAAGGACTTCTATGACGTACTCGGAGTCCCAAAGAACGCTTCGAAGCAACAGATCAAGGAAGCCTACCGGAAGCTGGCGCTACAATACCATCCTGACAGGAACAGGTCTGCGGACGCGGAAGAGAAGTTCAAGGGAATCTCCGAGGCATACGCGGTGCTCTCGGACGACGAGAAGAGACGGCAGTACGACTCCTTCGGGCAGGAAGGCCTCTACCAGAGGTACAGCCCCGAGGACATCTTCAGGGGAGCAGACTTCGCCGACATCTTCGGAAGCATGGGGTTCGGGGGCTTCGACGACCTCTTCGCCCAGTTCTTCGGCGGGCAGACAAGGCAGCGCGCCAGTCGCGGGGAGGACCTGAGGTACAGCCTGCAGCTCGACCTGGAGGAAGTTGTGGCGGAGTCGACCAAGGAGGTCGAAGTTCCTAGGACGGAGGTCTGCAGGACGTGCGGCGGCAGCGGGGCCAAGCCGGGCACGTCTCCAAGCGAGTGCAGCACGTGTGGGGGCACTGGCCAGGTCCAGAAGGTCCAGGCTGCCGGGTTCGCGAGGCTCGTGAGAGTGGCGACGTGCACAAAGTGCGGCGGGAGAGGGTACATCATCAACTCGCCGTGCAGGGAGTGCAGGGGCAGGGGCACAGTCGAAAGGACCAGGAAGATCAGCATCGTGATACCGGCAGGGGTGGACGACGGCCACACGCTCAGGCTGAGGGGCGAGGGAAACGCCGGGCCGAACGGCTCTCCTCCCGGAGACCTCTACCTCGTGCTGAACGTGAGACAGCATCCCAGGTTCAAGAGGCAGGGGAGCGACATATTCTTGGAAGCGAAGGTAGGCGTGGTGGACGCCGTCTTGGGGACGGAGCTTGGCCTACCAACGCTGTACGGAGATGTGAATCTGACCGTGCCCGCTGGGACCCAGCCGGGGAGCGTCTTCAAGATCAAAGGGAAGGGGCTCCCCAAGGTCGGAGGATGGGGAAGGGGCGACGAGTACGTGAAGGTGGAAGTGGTGGTGCCCAAGAACCTGACCCACTCGCAGAAGGAGCTCCTGAGGAAGTTCGGCGAAGAGGGTCAGCGCATGAACTTGTAGATCATGAGGAACGGAACATCTTCGATCTCGCGGATGGCCTGGCGCGCGCCGATGTTGTTGTCCACGGCCAGCGACACCGACCTCTTCCCAGCAAGGTTCACTATGGAGCAGGTCCTGATGAGCCTCAGGGCCTCCCCTTTGCCCACGACCTCACCGAAGTAGAACTCCTTCGATATGTGCATCTCCAGTTTCCCCTCGGTGACCGTGCGCCCGATCAGCTCCTCGTCGCAGATGTTGACCAGGATGTTCCCCCTGTACTCCGCGGTACGTACGGAGAAGCCGTCGCCGTCCACGCTATGCAACCTTTGCGACCGAACGGGCACCGCAGGCCTCGCAGACCATGAACCACATCCGTTTCTCCTTGTCGAGGTGGGTATCGGGGCTGCCGCAGACAGGACAGAGCACTCCGTCCTTCATGTAGCGCTGGAGCAGCTGCGAGAACGACTCCCTGTCCTTCCTGCCGATGAAGATGGCCCTCTCGCCGTCCATCGATGCTGCCGTCGCGAGCTCCTTGGCCAGATACATCAGGACCCTGCCTGGCTCCCTTCGCAGGAGCTTGGGGAACTCGGAGTAGTTTCGGAATATGGTCTTGTTGCCCACCCAGATCACGTCGGGCTCCGGGAGTTCCAGACGAAGCGCACCCGACTTCTTGGCCTCCTGGACGAGCCCTTCCCTTGCCCGGGAGAGGAGTTCGTCGTAAGAGCGAGTCATCGAAAAGCAAAACGGTCCCTGGAGCTATTTCAACTCTTCCCGGGCGGGAAGACGTAATAGGTGGCCACGGGCAAAGGGCTTCATGGTCTCCAAGGAACTCTCGATTGCTGTCGTAGTCTCTGACGCAAAGAAATCTGCGAGGTGGTTTGAAAGGAAACTTGGCTTCAGAAGCTCGGCCGAAGGTCACTGGGTTCTCGTGTGGCCGAGAGGCTCGAGTGCGAAGATTCACCTGTGTGAGGGCAAACCTGACCCGGGGAACACGGGGATCGCATTCTATGTCAAGGGTGCCGAGAAGCTGGCTGCGAGACTGAAACGTGCGGACGTGAAGTTCACGAGGGAGATGAAGAAGGCGAGCTGGGGCACCCATGGAATGTTCGCTGACCTGGACGGAAACGAGTACTGGCTGATCGAGGGAACGGGGCCGTAGAGAACTCCTCAGAGCGTCAAAAGATTAAATCAGAATGAACGGAGGTCGAAACGTGAAGCCAAAGGCGGAGGTAGGCGTCTTTGGGGGCTCGGGGTTCTACAGCCTATTCAAGAAGGCGAGACGGTTCGAGGTCGAGACCCCCTACGGTTTCCCCAGCGGCAAGCTGAGTGTCTCGAAGGTAGCGGGCAGGGATGTGGCCTTCCTCCCCAGACACGGCGTCCATCACGAGTTCCCACCACACGTGGTACCCTACAGGGCGAACATCCGCGCCTTCAAGGACCTAGGCGTCCGTCGGATCATCGCGCCTAACGCTGTGGGCAGCCTGAAGCCGGAGGTGGAACCGGGCGACATAGTCTTCTGCGACCAGTTCGTCAACTTCACCAGCGGCAGGAGGGATACCTTCTACGACGGGCCAGAGACCACTCACGTGAGCACCGCAGACCCATACTGTCCTGAGATGCGGAGGATCGGGATCGAGGCCGCAGGCCGAATCGGGATGAAGGCGCACAGGTCGGGAACGGTCGTGGTAATCCAGGGCCCAAGGTTCTCCACCAGGGCAGAGAGCAGGTTCTTCAGCGGCCAGGGATGGGATGTGATCAACATGACTCAGTACCCAGAGGCGGTCCTCGCGCGGGAGCTCGAGATGTGCTACCTGAACATCTCCCTGGTGACGGATTACGACGCGGGGCTCGAAGGGAATCCCACGGTGAAGCCCGTCTCCCACGAAGAGGTCATCAAGGTCTTCAACCAAAACATAGCCAGGCTGAGGGAGCTGATAGCAGAGATAGTCAAGCGCCTTCCCAGCAGGAGGGGATGCGAATGCGGGTCGGCACTGAGACACGCGAGGTTGAGCGCCTAGTGCCCTCGCTCGAGCAGGAGATAGGACGCGCCATCAGGAACGTGTCAGACTACCCAAAGAAAGGCTTCGTCGGCTTCAAAGACCTGACCACGCTGTGGAAGGACGGACCCCTTGCTAAGAGGACCGTCGACGCCCTGTATGAATACTCGAAGGGAAGGCGGCCCGACAAAGTCGTGGGGATAGAGTCCCGCGGGTTCATCGTGGGTGCGCCGCTGGCTGACAGGCTGGGCATCGGGTTTGTGCCTGCGAGGAAGCCTGGGAAGCTACCGGCGAGCAAGATCAGCATCGACTACGCGCTGGAGTACGGGAAGGATGGCCTCGAGATACACGCTGACGCGATCTCCAAGGGAGAGAGGGTGCTGATAGTCGACGACCTTCTTGCAACGGGTGGGACATCGAATGCGGCAAGAGTGCTCGTCGAGAAGATGGGAGGAAAGGTTGTCGGATTCGCATTCATAGTCGAGCTGACCTACCTGAAAGGAAGAGAGAAGTTGGTGGGCTATGAGGTCCACTCGCTTGTAAGGTATGACACCGAATAGTAGGCCGACCATCGCCGTAATCACGGGCACCGGCGTGGCAGAGCGCTTCGAAGTCGGGGCGTCGAAGAGATTGAAGACGGAGTATGGTCAGACATTCGTTTCGAGGTCGATAGAAGGGGCGTTCTACGTGCTCCCCAGGCACGGGCCGCGGCACAAGGTCCCGCCGCACAGGGTGAACTACAGGGCGAACATCGCCGGGCTGCACAGCCTGGGGGTGACCACGGTGATCGCCACCAGCGCGGTGGGGTCGATGAACCCGGAGTTTCGCGTGGGCGAGCTGGGTCTGGCTGGTCAGTTCCTCGATTTCACGAAGAGCAGGCAGAGCACCTTCTTCGACAGAGAGGTCGGACACACAGACATGACCGAGCCGTACAGTATAACGCTGAACGATTCAGTTATGGAGGCGGGCAACTCGGCGGGCGTCAAGCTCAGGGGTGGACTCGTCTACGTGTGCGCAGAGGGACCGAGGTACGAGACTGCGGCCGAGATCAGGATGTTCAGGATGCTCGGCGGGGACGTGGTGGGAATGACCGGAGTCCCGGAGGTGGTGCTCGCCAACGAGATGGGGATGAGCTACTCATCGATCGTGATAGCTACCAACTGGGCGGCCGGCATGCAGGAGAAGGTCAGTCACGAAGAGGTAATCGGGGTGATGAAGAAGAGCGGCGCGGCCGTTAAGAGGGTAGTGGAAGCAACGGTTAACCGCCTCACCCAAGCCCCTCCAGGGAGGAGAGCCACATGACCAAGATAGCAGACGCCAAGCTTGCGGACGGCGGGAAGTCGAACTTCCTTTGGGCCAAGAGCCACATGGGAGCGCTCACCACCCTCGCCGGGAGACACGCAAAGAGCCGCCCGCTGGAGGGAATAACGTTCGGGGTATGCTTGCACGTGACAAAAGAGACCTCGGTGCTCATCGACGCGCTGTTGAACGCGGGCGCAGAGGTGAAGCTCGCAGGAGCGAATCCGCTCTCCACCCAGGACGACGTAGCGGCGTATCTTGCGACAAGGACGGATGTCTGGGCCTGGAGGGGCCAGACTCCTAAGGAGTACGACTGGTGCATCGACCAGGTCCTTGCTTCGAAGCCCAGGCAGCTGATAGATGACGGAGCGGACCTCCACGTCGCGGCGCTGAATTCAAAGGCGAAGGGGATTGACGGCGGCTCCGAGGAGACGACCACCGGCGTCGTGAGGCTGGAAGCATTGGAAGCGGACGGGTTGCTCTCCTATCCGGTGATAGCGGTCAACAACGCCCAGACGAAGTTTCTGTTCGACAACAGGTACGGCACCGGCCAGAGCACGATGGACGGGATACTGAGGGCGACGGCCCTTCTGATCGCGGGCAAGAGGGCGGTTGTGGTGGGCTACGGCTGGGTCGGGAAGGGAGTCTCGATGAGGGCGAGGGGCATGGGAGCCAGAGTGACGGTCGTAGAGGTCGACCCCATCAGGGCGATAGAAGCACACCTCGACGGGTTCGAGGTCTCCAACATCATGGAGGCCGCGAAGGACGGCGACCTGTTCATCACAGCCACTGGCCAGAAGAACGTGATACCGTTCGTTGCCGTCGAGAAGATGAAGCAGGGGGCCATCCTGGCGAACGCAGGCCACTTCGACGTCGAGATTGACGTGAAGACGCTGCTGGCCAGGGCAAAGGAGGTGAAGGCCGTGAGGAACAACGTCGACGAAGTCGCGCTTCCGAATGGAAAGAGCGTCTACCTCATCGGAAAGGGAAGGATTGCGAACCTGGTCGCTGCCGAGGGGCACCCCCCGGAGGTGATGCAGATGTCCTTCGCCAACCAGCTGATGGCCGCCCTTTACATCAGGGAGAACCACGCGAAGATGGAAAGGAAGGTGATCAGCGTCCCCGACGAGATCGACAGGGAGGTCGCGCGCGCGGCACTGGATTCCCTCGGCATCTCCATCGGCGAGTCCACGAAGGAGCAGCGCGAGTACGCGAAGAGCTGGGCAATCTAGGCCCGCAGCTGAGAAAGGTTATAACCGCGCAAGCAAGGTTGCGGCTAGGTGGATGCGCTCAGTAGCCCCAACGCGATCATAACTTCGGCCCTCCCCTACGCCAACGCGGACCTCCACCTTGGGCACATCGCGAGCACATATCTCCCGGCCGACATCCTCTACAGGTACCTGAAGCTCCGGGGGAGGAAGGCAGTGCAGGTCTGCGCTTCGGACGACTTCGGCACCCCAATCCTGATTGCAGCTGAAAAGGAGGGCAAGAAGCCTAGCGAGTACGTCGCGACTTGGAACAGGAGATTCAGGGAGGACCTGAAGGGGCTGGGAATAGAATACGATGTTTTTGACAGGACGAGCTCTCCCGAGAACGTGGCGCTGGTCCAGAGCTTCTTCACGAAACTGAATGAAAACGGCTACATTTTCGTCTCAGAGGTGGGTCAGTTCTACTGTGAGCACGACAGGAAGTTCCTTCCTGACAGGTACGTGAAGGGCAAGTGCCCCTACTGCGGCGCGGAGGACCAGTACTCGGATGCGTGCGAGAACTGCGGCCGCACGCTCCAGCCAGGACAGATCCTGAGCCCCCACTGCGCGATCTGTGGGAGGCCTCCGACTACGAAGAAGAGCCCCCACTACTTCTTCAGGCTCTCGGCATTCTCGGAGAAGTTGGGGAAGTGGCTCGTGGAGAACAGGAACCTGCAGACAGACGCGAAGAACTACGTGTTGAACTGGATCAGGGACGGCCTCCAAGACTGGGACATCACCAGAGACCTGGAATGGGGCGTCCCGATTCCGCTGAGGGAAGCCGAGGGGAAGGTTCTCTACGGCTGGTTCGACAACCACCTCTGCTACATCAGCGCCGCGCTGAAGGCCAGCGGAAAAAGCGGTGGGGAGGCAGACAGGTTCTGGAACGAATCCGCAATCTACCACTTCATCGGCAAGGACATCGTCTACCATCATTACCTCTTCCTCCCCAGCATGAGGCTTGGAGAAGGAAGGTACAAGCTGCCAGACCAGATACCGACGAGGGGGCACCTCCTGCTGCAGGGAAGGAAGATTTCGAAGAGCAGGCACTGGACCATAACGATCCGCGACTTCCTCGGGCTCTTCCCGGCCGACTACCTGAGATTCTATCTGACGAGGATCGTACCCTACAGCCAGGCAGACGCTGACTTCAACTGGCGCGAATTTGGGGACAAGATCAACAACGAACTCGTGGCCAGCGTCGGCAACTTCGCTTATCGCTCGCTAGTGTTCGTGAAGAACAACTACGACGGGGTCGTTCCGGAGCCGGGAGAACCCGGCGAAGACGAGCGGGGAGTCCTCAGGGAAACAGAGGCGGCATCGGCCGAATCGGCCTCCCTGATAGAGCAGGGGCACTATGACCGGGCCCTCAGGCGAGTCCTGGAGTTCTCATCGAAGTGCAACCAGTACTTCCAGCACAAGGCGCCGTGGGAGAACGGAGAGGACCGGCCGACAACGATACACTTCTCCTGCAACCTCGTCGCCAGTCTCGCTGTGCTACTGAACCCCTTCCTTCCATTCAGCTCCGATGAAATCTGGGCGCAGCTCGGGCTGGAGGGAGGGCCGAGACAGGCGGGATGGGACGCCGCGAAAACACTCAACGTCAGGCCAGGGCAAAAGATTGCCGAGCCCAGCCCGTTGTTCAGGAAGGTCGAGGACGGCGACCTGGTGAAGGCAGAGCGTCTGTTGCGCTGATCACTCGCAGGATGGAATCGACTCGAGGCCCTCCGCGAGTGCGAAGTCCATCTCGTCGTCCAATATCCTGTCCCCTAGCACCTTTACCAGCGGGTCGTAGTCGTCGTACTTCGTTGACTTGAAGCCAGACGCCAGGAGGCTGACCTGGAGCTGCGAGGTTCCGGAGTAGTTCACACCATACTCCACGTCCACAGACTGGTTGTTGATCATGGAGCCGAGCCTCTTGACCGCGACGCCTACTCCGGCGGCTGACAGAGACGCGTCCCCAGTCAGAATCACGACGGCGTGGTTGGCCTCCCTCGTCTCGGCCAGCTTCCCTATGGATACCACCGCGCCAGCGAGGGCCTCCTCCGCCTTGTCGGGAGAGTCGGAGCTCGACAGGCCGAGCAAGGAATAGCCTTCCTGGAGCACGGTCCCGAGCACTTTGTTGAGCCCGACGGGAACCGAGGACTCGGACGACCTTGAAAGAAGGGACGAAAGGGTCTTCGCGGCCTCCCTGTTCGCCGTGGTGTAGATGTCCGTCAGCGTGGAGCCTCTTGGGGCGGAGTTGAGGAGGGTGTCGTTGTCGATCACGATTACGCCCCTGGCTGCGCCGCGCAGTCGCCTCAGGGCGATGCCAGCATAGAACCTGAGCTTCTTCTCAAAATCGAAGGGCATGACTGCAACCCCGACCGTGACCGCGCCGCACTCTTGCGCTATCGACGCCACCATGGGAGAGAGCCCGCTTCCGGTTGCTCCCCCGAGCCCCGCGACCACGAACACCACCCGAGCGCCTTCGAGCAGGCGCCTAATCTCATCGCAATGCTTCAGCGTGAGGCCGCGCACCAGTGCCGGGCTCAGTTTCTGGTCCACGGGCGAGTCTATCTTGATGACTTCGCCTGTGTGGACGCCCTCGAAGTCGTTGTTGTCGCATGAAATGAACGCGACCCTGTCAATCAGAAGGGACTCTTTGCCGAGAAGTGAGACGATCCTGCTGCCGGCGCTCCCGATGCCCACAGCGACGATTCCCCCAGAAGTCTGATCTGACATCTTGAAGCGCAGGCCCGTAATGGGCGAAGGGATTTACGACCCCACGACTCAAGATAATAGACAATTTGTTCATACAAACTTGACTCTGCGCAGCGGAGATGGTGTAGAAGATTTCACTTCAGCTTCGGGCGGGTTTCGTCCTTGTTGACGATCCTGTTCACCAGGTCGTCCATCATGTGCCCTCCGCACTCGACCCTCACCTCCTTCACACCGTCGACGGAGCGCACCGTCTCGCGTATGCTCCTCCCAATGTCGACAGCGAGCGGGCTGTATGGTGAGAGCGGCTGGAACCTTATCCGCACCGACCCGCCCGGCATCTCTGACACCTCGGTCACGATGTTCAGCTCCCCGAACTTCCTGGTGGTCTCCTCGTCGACCAACTCGTTCAGTCTCTCCGTGACCTTCTTCATCAGGTCGCTGTCCAAGTGCGTGGCCTTGCTGTTCCTCTGGTTATAAGACTCTGCCGCCTACCAGTGGACCTTCAGTGTCTTGGGGTGGGACGCCCTGACCTCGTCCACTTTGCCCACGGAGGCGTTCTTGGGCACCTCCCCCAGGCTTCCATCCTTGAGGGACCCGTAGACCGAGTTGAGCGCCTGCGCGTACTCGTCCAGGATTTCTACCGGCTCTGATTCCGTCGGCTCGATCATAAGGGCCTCGTTCACGATCAGGGGGAAGTAGACCGTCGGCGCATACATCCCGTAGTCCAGGATGGCCTTCGCCATCTTCATCGCGCTTCCTGGCAGTTCGCTCCGTACCGAGACGACGGCCTCGTGCTTCCTCCAGAGGCCTTTGCCGTGGGTGACCGGAAAGGCGTCCGGGTCCAGGGAGCGCCACAGGTAGTTCGCTGCCAGCACCGCGAGCGAGGAGACGTTCGACAGGCCTGTAGGGCCAAGCAAGCGGATGTACGCGTAGGCACGCAACAGGACTGCTGAATTGCCCACGAACCCCTTCAGCGGACCGATGCTGCGCCTGAGGTCGTAGTCGAGGTAGTATCCCTGTTTGCGGCGTGAAACTACCGGAACCGGCAGGTAGTCGGCCAGCTTCCGCGATACGCCCACGGGACCTGCGCCTGGACCACCGCCGCCGTGCGGGGTGGCGAATGTCTTGTGGAGATTCAGGTGGACGATGTCAAACCCCATGTCGCCGGGCCTAGACTTGCCCAGCAGCGCGTTCATGTTTGCGCCGTCGTAGTACATGAGGCCGCCCGCATCGTGGACCGCCCCGCATACCTCGACGACTTCGCTCTCGAAGAGCCCGAGCGTGTTGGGGACCGTGAACATCATGCCCGCGGTCTTCTCCGATACGAGGTCACCGACGGCCTTCGCGCGGACCTGGCCCGTTTCGTCGGATGGGACCTTGACCACTTTGAAGCCCGCCATCGCCGCGCTTGCCGGGTTGGTGCCATGGGCCGAATCGGGGACGAGAATCTCGTCCTTGTTCTCCATCTTGTGGTCGCGCAGGTACTTCCTTGTGATCAGAGCCCCAGCCAGCTCGCCTTGGGCCCCGGCCGCGGTGGAGAGGGAGAACCGGTGCATCCCCGTCACTTCGGAAAGAATCTCTCCGAGCTCGTAGAATATCGAGAGGAGCCCCTGCACGGTCTCGGGGGGTTGGAGCGGGTGCGCGTTCCTGATGCCGTCCGACGCCGAGACCATCTCCGAGACCTTCGGGTTGTACTTCATCGTGCAACTGCCGAGCGGATACATCCCGAGCTCGACGGAGAAGTTCATCTGCGAAAGCCTGTTGAAGTGTCTCAGGACTTGAAGCTCCGAGAGCTCGGGGAGGTCGACGGACTCGCGTCTCATCTTCTTGGGGATGAACGACGACGGGTCGCGGATCCTGCGGACGACTTCGGGGTTGCTGGGCGGAAGGAAACCGACCCTGCCCGGCCTGCTGAGCTCCTTCAAGAGCGGCTCGTCCCAGTAGGCCTGCCTGAACTTTCGCAAGTCTAGATCGCCTCCTCGAGTGCCGTGGCCAACCTCTCGATGTCGTCCGATGTGTGGACCTCGGTCACGCAGTAGAGCCCGACCCTCGACCCCAGGCCGAACTCGCGGCCGACCGGATGCCCGGCCAGAATCTTCCTCTTCACGAGCCTCCTCTGGACCGACTCGGCTGTGCCCCTTGGATACTCCACCAGAAACTCCTTGAAGAACGCCCCGCTGAAGCGCGGAGACCTTACGCCCTTGATGCGCGAGAGCCGCCTTGCGGCATAGTGGGAGTTCGAGATTATGGTCTCGCCGAGCTGCCGGAACCCCGTCTTCCCGAGCAGCGCCAGGTAGCTGGCCGCTGCCAGGCCCATGAGCGCTTGGTTGGTGCATATGTTCGAAGTCGCGGCCTCCCTCCTGATGTGCTGCTCTCGCGTCTGAAGGACCATGGCGAACGCCTTCTGGGAGGGGTCGGAGACCGAGGTCGTGATTCCTATCAGCCGGCCCGGCATGCTCCTGGAGAGTTTGGTGTCTCTCACCGCGAATATCCCCAGATGCGGGCCGCCGTAGTTCATCGGAATCCCGAGGGGCTGCCCTTCGCCCACGACCACGTCCGCGCCGTAACTGCCCGGCTCCCTGACCATCGAAAGCGATATCGGGTCTACGCCTGCCACAGCCAGTCCGCCGGCCGCGTGCACCGCGGAGACCAGGTCGTCCGCCTCTTCCTCGATCACGCCGAAGAAGTTAGGGTTCTCGAAGTAAAGGGCCGCCACGTCGTCGGAGAGGCTGCGCATCGCGTCTCCCAGGTCTACCCTCCCAGTCGTCCGGTCGAAGGCCACCTTCTCGACCCTCAGCCCGAGCGGCTCGACGTAGGTGTTCAGCACAGCCAGCCGCTGAGGCCCGGCGTTGCCGGCTACCAGCACCCGTTTTCTTCCCGTGACCCGGGCCGCCATCCTCGCCGCCTCGCCCACGGCCGAAGCCCAGTCGTAGAGCGAGCTGTTGCACACTTGCATGCCCAGAAGGTCGCACATGAGGCTCTGGTACTCGAAGAGGGACTGCAGCATACCCTGGCTCACTTCGGCCTGATACGGCGTGTAGCTCGTGTAGAACTCCTGCCTCGCTATCAGAGACTCGACTGCAGCCGGGACGTAATGTGGCCAGACGCCCCCTCCAAGGAAACACAATGACCGCGGAGGGGTGTCGTTGGACGCGAGTTTGGTCTGAATCTCCCTTCTCACAGAGTACTCGGACTGCCCCTCGGGGAGCCTGAGCCGCCTTCCGAGCCGCACGGCTGGAGGTATGTCAGAGAACAACTCGTCCACAGAGTCCGCCCCGATTCTCCTCAGCATCTCCGAGACGAGCGCCTCGTCGAGGTTTGGAAGCAGCGGGTGACTGCCAGACAAGAGTGAAACCTGTCAGTGCGAAAAACGCTTAAAATAAGAACGTAGCGGCACCGCGGCAATCAGTTGAACAGGTCGGTCTTCGCGGTCGTTTTGCTTCTACTCGTTGCGGCTCTTCTGCCAGCCTTGCCGGCCGTGCGCGCGCAGGGCTCCCCGCAGGTGGCGGTCAACAGCCAATACGTGGTCAACAGGTACGGCTACGCGATAGTCAACGAGACGGTGAAGCTGACCAACAACGGGTCGGCGGCGGTGTTGGTGCCCGACATGCAGTTCGGGTTCGGGAACGTATCATCCCTTATCACGAATTTCAACGTCACGGGGACGGGTTATTCCGTCAGCCGGTCTACGGGGTCGCAGGGTGAGGTCTACACGGTGAGCGGAGGAGGACAGTCGCTGGGAGCGAACGCGAACAGCACCTTCTCGTTCAAGGCGTTGGTCAACGGGATAGCATCGAAGACGGCGAACGGGACGCTTGGACTCCTCCTCGTCACACGGCCATACCTCAGCTTCGACGCGAATTCGTTGAAGCTGCTCATTAAGATGCCCGGTTCGACTCAGTTCAGGGGTTCGATTCCGGACTACAAGCTGACTATCAGCGGCGTCAACAACACATACTCCCAGACGCTGACGAACACCACCCCTCAGCCTGCGCAGACCCAGACCGCGCTCATCCAGGCGAACCCCAGTCAGGACTTCCATCCGCTGGTCGTTTATTCGGCCAGCAGGCAGGTCACAATCTCGTCAAGCGGCAGCCCATTGGTGAGGGACTCTGTGTTCTTCAAGAACCTCGGGACCACGCAGCTCCAGACGCTGACGGTCGCACCCCTCACTTCTTCCAACGGCCAGATCACCGTTCTGCCTTCAAGCACGCCCCCTCTCCTCAGCCCGGTGGGCGTCCTCCTGAGCAACAGGGGGATCGACCTGACCAATTCGGCCGTCGGGCTCCCCGTCGATGCGGGCGCAAACCTGACGATCACGTACCAATATGCGCTCGCTCAGAAGTACTACAGCGTCTCCGGGGGAGTGGTCAGCATCCAGATGCCCCTCACTCCGCCCATAGCTGCTTTCGTCAACTCTTACTCGATCGGTCTCTCCCTGCCGCCGGGCGTCAAGGCAGTCGAGGGGGCGTCGCAGGCCAGCAGCAACGTCGGCCCGTTCCAGTCCGGAACCGCGCGGCTCTCCTACGGCTTCTCAGTCGGCTGGGGGCTGGACACTGGGGTTCCTTTCGCCTCTTTCCTGTTCGTGCTCGTGCTGGTCGGACTCTTCGCCGCGCGGACCAGGATGGCTCCTGAGGAAGAGAAGGAAGAGGAGAGCGCGACAGAGCGGGCCTCGGACATGATCAAGGCGTTCGAGGAGAAGACAAGCCTGATCAACGGCCTGTTCGAGGAGATCCCGACGGTCGAAGCCAACGAGGTGAGCAAGGCATACTTCGACGAACTCAGGGGAAGGTTGGACACTTTCAGGAGCAGGGCGCTCCAGAGGCTCAACGAAGTAAAACAAAAGTCGACCACACAAAGGTTCTTCGACTTCCTGGGACAGATTCACGAGACCGAAAGGGAGGTGGACAGGGCCGCCAAGGACATGCTGAACCTCTACGAGCAGTTCTACACAAAGAGGATGAGAGAGGAGGTCTTCGACAGGCTCCTGCCCAACTATAGGAAGAGGTTGGAGAAGGCCCTCAACCAGCTCTCGGACGAGCTGAACACCGCCCAGAGAGAAGCAAAGCTGCTGTAGTCGGTCCGTCCGGCCTTTTTTCCGACGGCAGATTTATGAGGATGCGGACGGGGTTCGGGTAGGAAATGGAGAAGGGAGTCAGAAAGCTCGTGATAATAGGCTCGGGGCCGGCGGGCCTCACGGCCGCGATCTACGGAGCGAGGGCCGACCTTGAGCCCCTGGTCTTCATGGGGACGAAGTACGGCGGGCAGCTGATGGTGACGAGCGACGTCGAGAACTTCCCAGGCTTCCCTGACCCGGTGCTGGGCCCGGACCTGATCGAGAAGATGAAGTCCCAGGCGGAGCGGCTCGGGGCGGAGCTCGTCCAAGAGGATGTGACAAGGGTGAACTTCAGGGCATATCCCTTCGAGGTCGTTACCCCGAGCGAGACTGTGAGGGCGCTCTCCGTCATCGTGGCGACCGGAGCCAACCCGAAGAGGCTGAACCTCGAATCCGAGATGAAGTTGATGGGCAAGGGAGTCTCGAACTGCGCGGTGTGCGATGGTTTCTTCTTCAGGGGGAAGAAGGTCGCCGTCGTCGGCGGTGGTGACACCGCGATGGAGGAGGCCACGTTCCTCACGAAGTTCGCTAGCAGCGTGCAGGTGATTCACAGGCGGAACGAGCTGCGGGCCAGCGCGGCCCTCCAGAAGGAGGCGTTCGCGAACCCGAAGATCAGCTTCGTCTGGGACACGGCGGTCGAGCGGATCCTTGGCGACTCGAGGGTCCAGGGAGCGAGGCTCAAGGACCTGAAGACCGGGAAGGAATCCGACCTCCAGGTGGACGGGGTCTTCGTGGCCATTGGGTACGAGCCCAACACAGAGATATTCAGGGGCCAGCTCGAGCTCGACTCGAAAGGCTACATTAGGGTCAAGAACGAGACGGAGACGAATGTTCCGGGGGTCTTCGTGGCGGGCGATGCCCACGACTTCCGCTACAGGCAGGCGATAACGGCCGCGGCCGACGGGTGCAAGGCGCTGCTGGACGCGGAGAAGTTCGTGAAGGAGAAGATTCCGACGCTTCAGGCAGTCAGTTGATCACTGGCAGGAACCTCTCGTCGTCGAAGGACTTGCTGAGGGGCCCTACGATGGGAGTCTTGTGCCCGCACCTGGTGCATCTGTTGTCGTCGTCCAGGTTGTAGGCAGTGATTTCGTACCCGTACCGGCCGACCAGGACTCCGCCGCATCCCGGGCAGTAGGTGCTCTCCGCCGGATGCCCGGGCACGTTGCCGATGTAGACGTAGTTGAGCCCCGCTTTCTTCCCGACCTCGTAGTGCCTCTCCAGGGTCTCGATCGGAGTGTGGGGAAAGTCCATCATCTTGTAGTCGGGATGGAAGCGGAGAAAGTGGACTGGGGTGTCTGGACCTAGGTTGTCGTAGACCCACCTGCAGAGCTTCTCTGCTGCTTCCAGCGAGTCGCCGACCCGAGGGACGATGAGGTCAGTTATCTCTACGTGAATCTTGGTGGTTTTCTTCACTTCCAATAGGCTCTGGAAGATCGGGTCGGCGTCGGGTATGCCGATGTACCTGCGAACGAAGCCGGTCTCCCCGCTTCCCTTGAAGTCCACTGTGACGCAGTCCAGGAACTCCTTCTCGGCCCGCACGGTCTCCGGGGTGTCGAACCCGTTCGAGACGAAGATGTTGAAAATGCCTTTCTTGTGCGCTAGCTTCCCGACGTCCCTCGCGAACTCGATGAAGATGGTCGGCTGGTTGTAGGTGTAAGCCATTCCTTCGCAGCCGAGCGAGGTGGCCCTCTCCACCAATTCGGTGGGGGTCATGTCCATTCCTTCGACCTTTCTCCTTTGGCTGATGTCGCTGTTCTGACAGTACTGGCAGAGCCACGAGCAGCCCGTCGTGGCGATTGAGAATATCTTGGACCCCGGCCTGTAGTGAACGACCGGCTTCTTCTCAATCGGATCGATGTGCCCGGCTATCACCTTGCCATAGACAAGGAGGTACAGCTTGCCGTCAACGACTCCTCTCACACCGCAAAGACCGACCTGCCCCTCGCCTATCTGGCACATGCGGGCGCAGGCCGTGCACTGCACTCTTCCGTTGGGCAGGGCGCGATAGAGCTCCGCCTCCTTACCCGACGGTTCGGTCAACTTCTGAGGCAGAGACAAGACCTTTGGGAAGAAGTCCTGCGCCCCCCTTAAGCGTTTACGAGCGGACCGCCAACATGACCGGGGCTAGTTTCTTAAGGCGGCCAGACCGGGCGTGCAACTCCGGGAAGGTTTCTAGTGAAAGAGCATAGGAGGGGCCTGTAGTTGTTCGACCTGCTCGAGCTGTTCGTCCTCGGCGCTGTCGCCGGCTTTACGATATTCTTCGGCCTGCCCATCGCCCTGCTCGGGGCGAGTCAGAGGCTCAAGGGCTTCCTGAACGCCTTCGCGACCGGGATACTCGTCTTCCTCATCGTCGACGTCTTCTCCCACGCATGGACCTCCACAACGGGTGCGGTCATATCCGCCTTCGGTGGGAGCGGCCCCGGCCAGGCCGCTGCGTGGGACGTGCTCGCAATGTTCGGAGGGCTGGCGGTAGGGCTGCTGAGCCTGGTAGCATACGAGAGGAGGTATCTCGGGAAGGTCGACCAGCTGGACGTAGCGCAGGGGCCCAAGCTCGCCACAATGATAGCGCTGGGGATCGGGGCTCACAACTTGAGCGAGGGCCTCGCGATAGGCCAGTCGTACGCGTCGGGCGCGATCGGTCTGGCGATAGTCCTGGTGGTGGGCTTCGGGGCCCACAACACCACCGAGGGGTTCGGGATCACCGCGCCATTGGCGGGGCTGAACCCAAGGCCGAAGATGTCATTCCTGGTCAAGATCATGTTGATCGGCGGCGGACCGACCTTCGTCGGGACCGTCCTGGGCAGCCTCTTCTACTCACCGGTGGCATACATCCTCTTTCTCTCCCTCGCGGGTGGAGCCCTGGTCTACGTGACGATGGCGTTGTACGGCACGGGAAGAAGGCGGAGCAGCAACGAGCTGATGATGGCCGGGGTCTTTCTCGGGCTCTGCGCGGGCTTCCTGACAGACCTGCTGGTCAGCCTGGGCGGAGCCTGAGCCTCCGAGTCAGCGCTGAAGGTCGGAGAGCCTGCCGACTGCCAGGGGCACGGTCATTTCTTCCTTCGAGAGCCCACCGTGGTGCCCGCGGAGGTCGAACTCGTAATCGGGCCGGTCCCTGTACCATATGGTCCCGTTGCCGTATGGCAGGAGCAGCAGGCTACCCGCGCGGTCGGTGAACTTCCTTGAGGGTCTGCCGAGCCCGAAGAGCCCGCGCTCCATGGCGTCGCGAATCCTGACGACCGAGGACCTGCCCGCGAGCCTTTGGGTCAGGAACCGCTTCACCTCGTCCTCCTTGTCCTTCTGGACGTGGAGGAAGACGTCTCTGGCGCTGCCTGTCGCCGGGATGGGCGCACCTGTCTTCATCCTCTTCAGGCTGCGGACGAGTGTGCGGTATCTGTTCAGGTACAGGGTCTTCTCCGGAGAGACGCGGACCTGGCCGTGGTCCGCACTGGCGACCAGCAGAGTCCTCTTGGCCGCCCTCCTGTCCAGCTTGTCTAGGAGACCCCGCCGGAGGACGAAGGAGATGGAAGTGGCCTCCAGCTCCGATTCGTCTGTCCTCGGCCCGTAGCGGTGCTCGATCGTGTCGATGTAGCTCCAGTAGACGTGGAAGAAGGAGGGACGGCGGGCCGCCTCGATTCTCCTGCGCAGATGCGTCGCCATGTCTGAAGCGCCGGAGTAGGCGACCTTGTCGCTGTCCCTGTGGACGAACGAGGTGAAGGAGGTCCCGGCGAGCGCCCTGCTCACGAAAGAGTGCGCCTGCACTCCGGCCTCCCTGAGCTTCCGGAAGATGGGCTCGCCGCTGAAGAGGGCCCGGGCTTTCATGTGCCCCCTCAGCGTCTCCCTGCCGCTGTCCTTGGCGAAGCTGAAGGGCAGCGTGGCGACCACAGCGTCCAGGTCCTTCATGTAGACGAACCACTCCGGCAGACCGTGCTGCTGGGGCGTCAGACCGGTGGCGAATGTTGTGAGCGCGGCAGCTGTGGTTGACGGGAAGACGGTCGTGATGGGCCTGACGTTGCCATTCTCGGACATCGCCTTCACGAAGCCCTCTCTCTGTTGCCGCCTCCAGGCACTCATGCCGAAGCCGTCCAGAATGAGGAGGACGACGTTGTCGATGCCGTTGACGTCGACGCTGCCGAAGGCGTCGTCGGGTAGCCTCTCGCCGACGGGCTTCGCGCCAAGAATGCCCATTATCGTCGAGGGGATGCCGGAGATGCAGTACGAGCCGTATCTCGGCACAATCGAGCGGGGCGGAAGCGAGAACTCTTGCAATCATCAGCGCGTGAGGTAGGGGCGGTTTTCTGTCTTTCGCGACCACCTGTCGAATGCGAAAAGGAGAAACAACGGGGTCTCGGCCATTCTATCTCTCTGTGTGAATTGCAATAGAATAATTGGGGCTAGCATAAATAGGACGAGTTCCGACAGAGATTTGAAAACATGAGGATCAAGAAAGGTGTATCCTCAGTTCAAGTCGGAATTTCTATCCTTGTCATCCTTATTTTGGTTGGGGGAGGGGCCTACTACTTCCTCACGCTCCCACCAAACGTCGTGACAACAACGCAGACCGTTACGAAGACATCAGCGTCTACGGTCACTCTCAGTTCGACGAGTACGCAGGTTCCTGCTCCAACGCTCGTGGTCCAACAGAACGCGCCTTACCTCAATGCAGACCCGAGGGGCACGACGTCGATTAATATTGCCCAGCAATCCTACGAGACGCTCACCTACCTGTCCCCCAACGCCACCGTCCTTCCTGGCCTCGCGACCTCATGGAAGCCAATCGGGGACGGGAGCACTTGGGAATACACATTGAGACAGGGCGTTACATTCCACGACGGGACCGTGATGAACGCGACGGACGTCATCTTCTCAATTCAGAACACAGTGAAGTGGAACCAGGGTGACGCGACCGACGTCTGGAACATCCTCAAGAGCGCGAGCGCTCCGAGCCAGTACGTTGTCGACATCACCTTCACTCAGCCAACGAATGGGCCGATCATTACATCGTCGGCCTACTCAGCCTTCATTTTCAGCCACAACGTCCTGAAGTTTGCTGGCGGCGCAGGCGCTCCCGTTGACGACACGAAAGGCCTTGCCACATGGTTCAACAAATACAACGATGATGGGAGTGGCCCGTACGTGATCAATTCTACCGCGTCCAGCCTGTCTGGTGGGCAGTGGGTGCTCAACCGGTACACGAACTACTGGCGCGGGTGGCAGGTCGGGCAGGTCACGAACATCATCTTCAAGCTGGTCACGAACGTGAACACTGCAATCCAGCTTGCCCAGCAAGGTCAGCTTGACGTGATCGGCGTGGGCGGGCAGTTCCAGTTCGTGCCGCAGCTCCTCGCCGCAGGCCTCAAGGTCATCGAGGGGCCGACGCACGGGTCGATATGGCTCCTCTTCAATACGCAGCATCAGTACCTGAACCAGTCACTCGTCAGACAGGCCCTCCTCACTGCGGTGAACTTCCAACAGGTCGTGCAGCAGGCGTATTACAACTACGGGATTGTATTCAACGGGGCCATCAACCCTGGCCTGCCCTTCTATGACAGCACGGCTCCTGGATTTACCCCCACAGGCAACCTGACAGCCGCCAAGGTGCTCCTCGCGAAGGCCGGGTATCCGAACGGTCTGCCCAACGTGCAGTGGACCCTGACGCACTCCACGGGGAGCCCGTTTGAGGCGACCATGGGTGCGCTCTTGAACACCTATTGGCAACCCCTAGGCGTCACCGTGACGATACAAGGACTCAGCTTCACGAACCAGGTCGTCAAGGCCGGCTACGTCAACGGGTCATCGCCGTTCGTGCCGGGGCCTATCTCATACGCGAGCACAAGTAAGGCGCAGGACCTAGCCCTGCTCAACTGGAATGGGGCCACCTCGGACCCGTATCTGGTGCCATACCAGCTCTTCGCTATCCAGAACGCTCCCTACCAGAACTCCATCATCTATAACTGGTCGTACTTCACGAACAGCACGTTCACGAGTCTCCTCGCCAAATTCAGGCAAGATCAAATATCCAACCCATCGGCCGTCGCCCAAGACGTTAAGCTGCTCAACCTGATGTTCTTCCAACAGTCTCCGGGTTGGCCGATGTTCCAAGGCCAACAGATCTGGGTCGTCAGCCCGCATTGGCACGGCATAGTCATGAACCCCAACTACTCCTTCGACTTCTACTTCTACTACGACTGGACATACTCACCGTGATACTGACTTGAACATAGGGGCCTACGTGATACGCAGGGCCCTCCTAACGGCGGTGGTGGTCTTCGGCACCATCACCGTCACTTTCTTTATGTCTCATGTAGTCCCAAACAATCCCGCGATACTGTTCGCCGGCCAGTCCTCCGACCCAGCGCAGATTAAGCTCTGGACCGAGAGGCTCGGCCTTGACAAACCGCTGTACGTGCAGTTTGAGACTTGGCTCTACCAGGTCTTCACTGGAAACCTGGGGGACTCTTACTCGTTCTCGAATCAGCCGATTCTTCCTCTCATCGCCTCGTCGCTGCCGAACTCCTTCACACTCGCGGCCCTAACCACGATACTGGCCGCCACAATCGGGATCCCGTTGGGGGTCGAAGCCGCTAAGAGGGGAGGGAAGAGACTGGACTCGATCCTCCGAATATTCTCGGTCAGCTTCGTCGCGCTTCCGCAGTTCTGGCTGGCCCAGCTCCTCCAGCTAGCCTTCAACGTGAACCTTCATGTGTTGCCGCTTTCTTCGTACGGCGGAACGCTCCTCTACACTGCTCAACACCCGATCAATACGATCACCGGGTCCTTCGTCATTGACACTCTCATCACCGGTAACTTCGCCGCCTTCTCGGCGATTACGTGGAGTATGGTCCTCCCGGTCACCGCCCTCGCCCTATACCCGATCGGCGTGATAATGAGGCAGACCAGGAGTTCGATGATGGGGATTCTAAGCCAGGACTACATCAGGACGGCGCGCGCTTATGGGCTTTCGGCGCGTGAAATCAATTACAGATATGCTCTCAGGAACGCGCTGCCCCCGATCATAGTGATACTTGCGCTCGTCTTCGCGGGGTCAATAATCGGGGTTGTCTTCGTGGAGGACGTCTTTTCTCTTTACCCTGGGCTCGGACCCTTGATTCGGCAGGCGACCGGGACAGGGATTACCTCAAGCGCCATTGGCGCGATTGACTACCCGCTTGCGCTCGGGCTTACGATCATCGTAACGATAGTCTACACAGTCTCCAACTTTGCAGCGGATATGGTTCACATTTACTTCGATAGGAGACTCATACGCTAGGAGCGACATGAAGTGAGAGTCTGGTCACGATCTTCCCCCCGGGCCGACGCTGGGGATACTTTCAGACTCCTGCACACCTTCAGGGTCCTCTCCAAAGACAAGCTCTTCGTCTTCGGGGTGGGCTTCGTGTCGGTGATGGCGCTGGCAGCAGCCCTCGCTCCATGGATCACGCCTTACCCCTTACAGGGAATCGGATACGCTGCGGAACCTCCTCCCCAGTGTCCCGGCCTTCCGACAGCGATTTCCGGAGTGTGTCCCCCGAGCGTCGCAAACCTGTTCGGGACAGAGCAGCTGGGCAGGGACCTGCTGACCAGGATAGCCTTTGGGATGAGGACTTCGCTGCTGATTGGGGTCTACACCGTGGCGCTGGCCATCTCAATCGGCCTGACGGTGGGTTTGAGCGCTGCGTTCTTCGGGGGCTGGGTCGACGAGGCTCTGATGCGTATGACGGATATCTTTCTCTCCTTCCCTCACTTGATCCTGGCGCTCGTGATAGTCGCGACCCTCGGGCCGAGCTTCACCAGCGTCTTCGTTGCACTCGGCGTCACTTGGTGGCCCGCCTTCGCACGACTGGCGAGGGGGAAGGCCCTCTCCGTCAAGACCCAGAACTTCGTGCTCGCCGCGAAGGCTGCCGGCGCCAGCGATAGGAGCATCATAGTGAGGCACATACTTCCCAACTCCCTGGCACCCTTGACAGTTCAGATGAGCCTCGACATGGGCATAGCTATACTGGCCGAAGCCGGCCTCAGCTTTCTTGGGCTCGGCATAAGGCCCCCGGCGGCTGACCTCGGGGTCCTGATCTTTGAGTCAACCTACTTCCTGACCACGGCCTGGTGGCTCGCCCTGTTTCCAGGGCTGATACTGTTCCTGCTGGTGCTCTCTTTCATCCAGATAGGAGACAGGATTAACACATACCTGGACCCCCGGTTCGCCAGGGGAAAGATGCTCTGAATCTGCTAGAAGTAAGTGACCTGAAGCTCTCCTTCGTCACCGATGAGGGGGAGCTCAAGCTCTTCACGTCCGTCAACCTGGGAGTCGGCGAGAAAGAGATAGTCGGCCTGGTCGGCGAGAGCGGGTCGGGGAAGTCGACGCTCGCCTATACGATAGTGCGGCTACTGCCTGCCAACGCAAGAATCCTCCGCGGAGAGGTAGTCTTCGAAAACAGGTCACTGCTCAGTCTAAGCGACGGCGAAATGAAGAAGATACGGGGGAAGAAGGTCACTATGGTCTTCCAGGACCCGACCACGGCGCTGAATCCTGTCTTTCGAATCAAGGACCAGGTCCTCAGGATCATAAAGGACAACCTCGGGCTGCAAGGGGCACCTGCCAAGCAACATGCCTTCCAGCTCCTGCGCGAGGTAGAGCTGCCGGACCCGGCGAGTATATTCGAGGCGTTCCCATTCGAGCTCTCCGGCGGGATGCAGCAGCGCGTCATGATGGCTATGGCGCTTTCGTCCAACCCCAGGCTCATCATAGCCGACGAACCAACCAGTGCGGTCGACGCGACCATCCAGGCGCAGATCATCGACTTGATGAGGAAACTCAGGAATGAACGGGACTTCTCGATGCTGCTCATCACCCATTCCATCGCTGTCGCGCGGGAGATCTGCGACCGTGTTGCCGTGATGTACGCGGGCGAGATAGTGGAGATCGGGCCCACGGAAAAGGTGATCGGCTCGCCGAAGCATCCATACACCCAGGCGCTGGTCAGGAGCATCCCTCGGCCTCGAAGACCGGGGGAGGCGAAGGCGGACCTTTCGGTGGTCGCTGGGCAGGTTCCCGACCTGAAGAGCCCCCCGGTCGGGTGCAGGTTCCACCCCAGATGCCCGTTTGTGATGGAAATCTGCAGGAGAGAGGAGCCTCCCGCCTACTCGGTGGACGAGAGAAGGGTGAATTGTTTCCTGTACAAGAAGGAGGGAGAGGCGTGAAGGATCTCCTCCGTGTCGAATCGGTCAGCAAGTTCTACCCGTTGAGGGAGGGGATGCTGAACCGGGTCGGGGGGCGGATAGAGGCGGTCAACGAGGTGTCCTTCGCAGTGCAGGAGGGGATGACGTTCGGCGTGGCCGGAGAGTCGGGGTCGGGGAAGTCCACGCTCTGCATGTGCGTCGCGAGGCTGCTCGACGTGACAGGCGGAAGGCTCCTCTTCGAAGAGCAGGACTACACGAAAGCGAAGGGGGACACCCTCAGACGAATCCGACGGAAGTTGCAGATAGTGTTCCAGAACCCACTCTCGTCTCTCGACCCACACATGACCGTCAGGAGCATCATCTTAGAGCCGATGAAGTCCCTAGGGATGCTGGGAGGGGTCGACAGGCAGGCCACTGTAAGGGATGCCCTCGAGCGGGTCGGACTCTCGCCTTCCCTGGCCCGGCGCTTCCCCCACGAGTTGAGCGGAGGACAGAGCCAGCGCGTGGCCATCGCAAGGGCCCTCTCGGTGGGGCCGAAGCTGTTGATACTCGACGAGCCGACCTCGGCCCTCGACGCTTCCATCCAGGCCCAGATCTTGAACCTGTTCAACCAGCTGCAGAGGGAGCTCGGCATCACGTACCTGCTGGTGTCTCACGACCTCTCAGTCGTGGGGCACATGTGCGACCGGATAGCGGTGATGTACGCCGGGAGGATCGTCGAGACAGGCACCTACGAGGAGCTGTTCTACTCGCCCTCCCACCCGTACACTGCGGCCCTCCTTGGGTCAGCAAGGATGATGAAGAACGCGGAGAGGTTCGTTCTTGGCGGAGACATGCCCAGCCCGAGGAACCCGCCGAAGGGCTGCACACTGCATCCGAGGTGCCCGTTTGTCACTCAGGTCTGCAGGGAGAGGTACCCTGAACTCGTGGACGTTGGGGGTGGTCATAAGACGGCGTGCCACAACAGGGATGCGGTCCTCGCAGAGGTGAGGGGTAAAGCCGTCGAATCGATTGGGTAGATGGTAGCCCGGCGAGGATTCGAACCTCGGTCACCGGCTCCAAAGGCCAGTATGCTTGACCGCTACACCACCGGGCTTCTTCCGACAGTTCGCAGTTCGTATCGATGGTGATTTAGGCTTGCTCGGCGGTGGAGAGGATGAAGCTGGCGATTCTCGGCACCGGATCCTCCATCGAGTCCAGAACCCTCCTCGCTTTCTTTGTGTGCCGGGCCTTGACCCCCCTTCCAAGAAGGCGGTCCACATGGCGCGCGACTTCGGCTGGGCTCCGCGACTTCGCAAGGAGGCCGACGGACCTCAAGTAGGACTCAGTGAAGAGGGAACCCTGAAAGGCCGAGGTGGCCGGGACGCCCATGAGAGCCGACTCCGCGGTCATCGTCCCACCCATTCCCACAAAGGCGTCAGTCATTTCAAGCAGGCCCCGCCCATCAACGACCTCCTCGGGTATGATGAAACTTCGCCCGAATTCCGTCTTGACGTGCCGCAGTTGGTCTCCGTACCGGCATAGGGCCACGAGGTTCGCGTCGGGAAATGAGTCGCCCAGCGCCTGGAGGACCGCGTCATTCCAGGTCCTGCTCGTCCCCGCCATGTAGGGGGCGTAGCTCTCCTCAAGCCTGACGACGATCGTCTTGCGCCTCGAACTCAGCCGAGGGACCGGGCCCCTCCTCGCCTTCCTCTTCAGCCACGCGGCAGGGTCGAGTGCGCGGTAACGAGTTATCCTGGAACGCTCGACTCCGAACTTCGCCCAGGCGCCGAACGGTATTATCCAGGGACAGAGCAGATGGTAGCTCAATGGGAGCGAGAGCCGCCCGGCGACCTCGGAGTGCGGCGAGTCGTTGACTGCCACGTGCCTGACCCCGAGCCCGAAGGATACCCTCGCACACACGCCGGAGGCCACCGACATCGAAACGTGAGGCCCGAAGCGTCTGATCCTCGGGGCAATCTCTGCCTGCCGACGGGTGGCCGCAGCCAGCTGCTCCGCCAGACCCGCGCCGCCCCGTTCGCCCACGTAGACGAGGTCCAGGCCCTGCATCTTCGCGATTGGCTCCACCTCCCTGTACCTTCTCGAAGTCGCGAGTACCTCGCAGCTGGATGAGCGGAACCTCTCTATCATCGGAGCGAAGAAGACCACCTGCTTTGGGGTGAGCACATCGATCCAGATTCTTGGGGCGCCCAATCGCTCGACCTGTGCGGTTCGGCAGGCCGCGCGATGATTTAACGGTGTCATTTCCAAACGGCGACGTGTCCGTCCTGCCAAAGTATAATTACGAAGTCGCGAAGTGCAGCGTCAGGATTCGCTTGCCCAAGCTAAAGGTCGCCATCTACGGTTTGACAAGCGAGGGTTACGGGCTAGCGGCTGACCTTGTCGAGAAGTCTCAGGTCACCATAGTCGACGAGACGCTGCAGATGGCCCAGGACCTGGATGCGGCCTTCATGAAGAAGAACCCCGACCTGGAGGAGTTGATGAACTCGGAGCCGCTGCTCAGCGTCAAACCGCTCGAGCGAGTCCTGGGCGACGCGCAGGTGGTCTTCTTCACGCCAAGGCTCAGGAGGCCGACGGAGGAGTCGCTGATCGAGGCCGGTATCAAGTTGAGGGAGCTCGCGAGGTACCTATCCAAGGACGTGACCTTGGTCAACACCCTTCCGACGGGCCCGGGCGGGAACTCCGAGAACATCGCGCTCCTCGAGAAGCAGACCGGGCTGAGGGTCGGCGAATCCCTGACCTACGCCTACGCACCTCTCCGGCCCAGGGACACGCGGCCGGTGGTGGTGTCGACCGCCGGGGTCAGGGAGAAGTCGCCCCTGGAGGCGCTGGGTTTCGGTCAGAGCTCGCAGAACGTCTTCGCGGCTGAGTTGGAGTATGCGTC
>JAJTZD010000012.1:0-34958 GCA_032906685.1 Nitrososphaerales archaeon | reverse complement strand
TCTTCTTGGTCGACAAGAAAGGCGTCTTGAGGTACAAATGGATATCCGATGCGCCTGCAAATGAACCCCCATACAGCGAGGTTGCGAAGGTCGCCACGAAGCTAACGGGCTAGCCCAGTAGTTTTTATACAGGCTTGGCATCGTATGGTTTGAATGACCCAGGAGACGGGTATCAAACCCATAGTGGAGATGACGGAGAAGGCAGCGGGCGAGCTGCAAAACTACCTCGGGAGGCAGGGAAAGCCGGGGGCCGCTCTTCGAATCTTCGTCACGGCCGGAGGCTGTTCTGGGCTCTCCTACGGGATGGTGGTCGACGACAAGATCACCGAAGATGATTACGTGATAGACATGCACGGAGCAAAGCTGGTCGTCGACAGGTCGAGCGCGCCCTTCATAGCAGGCTCGGTGGTGGATTACAAGTCTGAGAAGCTGATGGGCGGAGGCTTCGTGGTCACTAACCCGAACGCGGTCTCCACGTGCGGTTGCGGCGAGTCCTTCAAGACGGCGTAATCACCAGAGGCTTAACGACACATACAGAATCGACCTCAGCAGGCACTCGTGTTGACCGGGACCGCGCCGGAAGCGCCGGGGGTAGGATTCGAACCCACGAGACCCGAAGGTCACGGGCTGACTGGTTGTGAGATCTCGAGTTGCGGACCCGCTTCATCACTAAGCGAGTTGCCCGCGCATTAACCACTCTGCCACCCCGGCTGGACTGGTGCCTCGTTCCACCCTCTATAATTTCTTTGAGGCGCGCGCGGGACGGCCCGAAGGTGTTCTTTGGCCACCGTCTTCTCGGTGCAAATGCGGATTTGCTTCATTGTTTGCAGCCTAGTCGTTGTCGCCCGTCGACGAACCCAAGTTTAAATCGAAACCGTTCTCAGGTTGATGGCGTTTCATGAAGGTCTCTTTGGTCTGGAGTTCGCCATCGCCCGAGAAGACCATCGCGGTTGCCATGAGGCGTTGTTATAGCACGAAGCCAATCGAGGAGATTGAATCAGAGTTGGAGCAGAAGGGCCCGGACTACTGGAAGTACCTTCTGACCAAGGCTCTGCAGGACAAGTCGCTTGACGTGATAGAGCATTTCACGATGACCCTGCTGGTTGAAGGGGTGAGAGAGGTCGAAACCGGCGAGCTCGTCAGGGGGTTCCCATACCTACGTTTCCTCCGCCTCGGTGGGGATTCGTGGCTGCTAACGATGAATGGGCGTACGTTGATCGAGCTGTGGAGGAACGAGTCTTCCAAACTGTTTGCCGGGGCCGTGGTGTCGGAGCTTGACGAAAGGGGAGTCTGCCCGCTGTTGATTCCCTTGGCTTTCGGGGAGAGGGTCAGTGCGAGTTAAGCTACTCTATCACACTGACCTCGAGTTGCTAAAACAGGCTCTCAAGACCAGGGGGTTCGCGTTCGACCCTGAGAAACTGCTTGATCATGTAATGTACATGTTCGAGATAGAGGACGTCAGCAGGGTGACCACTCATCAATTGGTTAGGCATAGGGTTGCCTCCTATGATCAGGAGTCCCAGAGGTTCTCTGCCGCGACTCGGGAGGGCGCGGTCACTCCGCCTAGCATCCAGTCCAACCAAGCGGCGACGGAGGCTTACGACGCGGGTCTGAAGGCAGCCTACGCCGCCTACGAAAATATGGTGGCCGCGGGCGTGCCAAAGGAGGATGCGAGGTATGTTCTTCCCAATGCAATCAAGACCAAGATTCTGATGACTGTCAGCGCGAGAAGTCTGATGCATGTTGTATGGCAGCGTACCGCGCTTCAGGCACAATGGGAAATCAGGGAGCTGACCAGCGTGTTGCTTCGCTGCGCGAGGGAAGCGACGCCTGAACTCTGGAACAAGATCATAGAGCGATAGAGTTGGGCAAGGCCTTCGGGACGGCCGGGGTGAGGGGCGTGTTCAACCGAACACAGACGCCCGACCAAGTTTACAATTTGGTGGAAACCATAGCCTTCGTCTCCGGCAGGGGCGCCTATGGTGTGGGCTGGGATGGTAGGAAGGTTTCCGCCTTGCTGGCGAGAACCGTGATTTCGGCCGTCAACGCCGTCGGAAGCGACGCGTTCGCTTTCGGCGTGGTGCCGACTCCAGTGATTGCATACGGCACCAGGGCTCGATCCTGCCTTGCGGGTTTTGCGGTCACCGCGTCGCACAACCCTCCGGAGTTCTCGGGTGTGAAGGTGTTCAACGGGAATGGAATGGAGATTGCAAGGTCGGACGAGGAGAGAATCGAGCGGGCGATGGCGGTGGACGTAATGAGGTCCTCCGGGAGGTTCGGGGCCATCAACCCAGACAGAGATATCATTGATGATTATGTAGAAGCACTTGTCTCAAGGTACAGACCGGCTTCGGACGAACTCCGGATTGCGGTCGACTGCGCCAGCGGGCCAGGAGGCTTCGTCACGCCCCGCGTCCTTCGATCTATCGGTCACCGAGTGGTTCCGGTCAACGCCCAGGTCTCTTGGAGGTTCCCAGCCCGGCTCCCGGAACCGACGCCGACGAACCTGTCAGACTTCGCGAAGATGGTCCCGGGCCTCTCTGTCGATTTTGGTTTCGCGCACGATGGAGACGCTGACAGGCTGGTGATGGTAGACGGGGCGGGGAACGTGGTGCCCGACTCGGTCACGGTGATTCTGGCCCTGCGCGGGGTCGAGGCCACCGGTGGCACTGTCGTTGTTTCTGAGAACAGCTCCATGGCGGTCGAGGAGGAGGCGGAACGGCTGGGGTTCAAAGTCATGCGAAGCAGGGTCGGCAAGTCGTTTGCAATGATGGAAGCGGAGGGCAGCGTATTCGCTTCGGAACCGACCAAGATTGTCGATCCTTCCTGGGGCTTCTGGGAGGACGGCGTGAACGCAGCCGCCATGATAGCCGGAGTGCTCTCGCGGGAAAGAGGGCTCTTGGACAGAGTGATGGAGGAGACGAAGTGGCATTACAGACAGGTCAACTTGGAGACCTCTGTCAGGATGCCGTTGCTGGTCAAGAACGCGAAGGAGATTTTCAAGAGGCTGAGGATATCCGAGGAGCGGACCCTCGACGGCTACAAGCTGGTGTTCAACGATGGCTCTTGGGTCATGTTCAGGCCGTCGGGGACGGAGCCGAAGACCCGGCTCTATTGCGAATCCAAAGACCACCAGACGTTGGAGGCGTTGGTGCAGCTGGGTACGCAGTGCGTGGAATCCTCTTTATAGCGCGGCCGGAGTTTCGTCGTCTCTTATGTCGCAGTCGAAGGCCGTCTCTAGGGCCTTGGCCTCTGGATTCATGTTCGAACCCAAGGCCTTCGATTTGATCAGCAAGCTTCCTCCCGAAGTCGATGTCGACGGCTTGGTGGAACTGCTGCTCCAGCGGAAGGGCCGTGAGGCGGGTGGCGAGGACAAGCGCATCACAGAGGAGGACATCAGGCAGGTCATCCCGTCGGAGATCCCGGTCGCAGCCGAAGAAGCGTGGGTGCAGGCACCTGTGGACCAGTCGGTTGAAATGGAGATGGTCTCCGATCCTACTCCCGCCATCGCGCCCGCCGATGCGTTCGAGGGGTTCGCACGACTCTTCAGAGACCGTTATGACAGGTTGCTTTCCGTGGTAAAGAAGAGGCCGGACACCAAGAACGTGGGGACGATTTCGGCCGGCAGGGCTGTTTCACAGGGTCAGAAGCTGAAGGTCGCGGGTCTCCTGTCAAACAAGGTCAACAGGAGAAGCAACGTCGAGGTGACGTTGGACGACCCCAGTGGAACGCTGCGAGCAACCTGCCAGGACGACGCAGTGGCGAAGGCTGCGATGGAGGCACCGCTTGACAGCATGGTAGTCCTGGAGGTGTCGAGGAGTCGGTCGGGCCGGCTCTACGCCAATTCGCTCGTCCTGCCGGATGTTCCTGATCGAAGGGTCTCGGGCCCGGCGCATCGGGTATACGCGGTCCTGTTGTCCGACCTCCACGTGGGGAGCAAGATGTTCCTTGCAGACGACTTCCGGCGATTCATCGAGTGGCTCAATGGGAAGCTGGGGGATCTCGATGTCATCAACCGCGTCAAGTATGTGGTGGTAGCTGGAGACCTGGTAGACGGCGTCGGTGTTTATCCAGGCCAGGAGCTTCAGCTGGCTGAAAAGGACCCAAAGAAGCAGTATGAGGCGGCGGCAAAGCTTCTCGAGCAGCTACCGGGTCGCATTCAGGTCGTCGTTTCGCCAGGCAACCATGACGCAGTGAGACAGGCTCTGCCCCAGCCGGCCGTGTCTCCCGACTTCGCGGAGTCGCTCTACAGAATGGAGAACGTCAGGTGGGTCGGAGACCCAGCATACGTCAAGTTGCATGGTGTGATGTTTCTTATCTACCACGGGAAGAGCCTCGACGATGTGATTGCCACGACCCCGGAGCTGGCTTACAGCAAACCAACAGACGCGATGAAGCTGCTCCTCCGGGCCAGGCACTTGGCGCCGACCTACGGCAAGCGCACGGCTCTGGCGCCCGAACTCAGGGACTTCATGGTGGTCGACCCGGTTCCCGACGTACTTCACTGTGGACATGTCCACGCCTTCGGCGAGCTGCATTACAGGGGAACTCTCCTGGTGAACTCCGGGACTTGGCAGGCACAGACGAGCTTTCAATCAAACATGGGTCTTGAGCCGACCCCCAGCATCATTCCCGTCGTGGACCTCTCCGACCTAAGTGTGACCAGGCGGAATTTCGGGTCGGTCGGGTTCCCCTCCGCTTAGCCGAGCTCTTCCAGCAGTGGGTCCTCTGCGAGGGTCTTCGCCAGCGCTTCGGTTCCTATCAACAGCCGTATCCGCTTGGTGCGGCCCCGTCTGCCCTTGCTTACGACGGATGCCTCGACGAGGCCCAGAAGGTCTAGCTCGGCGAGTATCCCGCTGACGCGCCTTTGAGTGAGCGCCTCGATCCCCAGCTTCTTGCAAAGGCTGCTGTAAGCGAGGTAGAGCTCGCCGGTGTTTGTGCCCGACTGGAACCTTGACGCGGCCATGAGTATCGCCTTGTTCTGCACGGGGAGCGACCGGATGGCTTCCTCGACGCGGTCGTGTTCCATTTTATCCGACGCCTTCTTGACACAGACGTCTTCGACTTGGCGAAGACCTTCGCGCTCGGCGACCTCTCCAGCGATCCGGAGAAGGTCCACAGCCCTCCTTGCGTCTCCGTGCTCGGACCCCGCGATGGCTGCGCACAGGTTTATGGCGGATGCCGTGACGGCCGACTTCCTGAAGGCCGCGTTGGCCCGTTCGTTCAGGATCTCGCGCAATTCGTCCACGGTGTACGGCGGGAAGACGAGTTCTTCCTCGTTAAGGCTACTGAGGACGCGCGGATCGAGCCCTTCCTTGAATTTCAGGTCGTTCGAGATGCCGACCAATGAAAGGAACCCAGGGGTCAGCCGTTCACTTGAGCGGGTGAATTCGTAGAGTACGCCATCGCCGAACGCTTTCACTAAGTAGTCGATTTCATCCAGAACTAGGATTAGTTTCGTCTTCTTTGCCTGGACTTCTCTGAAGATTCTGGTGACGACCTCCCCGATGGATAGGCCGGTGAATGGTATCTGGATGTTCATAGCGAGCCCCAGCTCTGCCAAGGTCCTGTACTCCGTGTTTGCCAGTCGTGTGTTGACATAGGCCACGATGAGCCCGGACCCGATAGTCTCGCTCTTCAGCTTCGAGAGGACGTAGCGGGCCACAGCGGTCTTTCCCGTCCCTGTCTTGCCGTAGAGCAGCAGGTTGGACGGCTTCGAGCCGTGGAGGACTGGGGCCAGGACCTCCGCGATTGCCTTGATCTGAGTGTCCCTGAACGGGAGCTGGGGAGGGACAAATTCGGGACTGAGAACGTTCCTGTCAGTGAAGAGGGCCTTGCCCTCCTTGGCCCTGCGGAAAATCTCGTCTATGCTGCTGCCGGACAATAGAGAACACTGGAAACACTGGTTAGTTAAGCCCTCCGCCCCTACGGTTCCGCTGCTTCCGTTGCTAGCCCTTCCCGGTCGTTGTTGTATGTTAGTTGTTGCTAGCCCGTTCTCGAATGGCGTTGTCGTTGGGTTAAGCCTTGAGGTCTATCACGCATCACACACACGAAGATGAACGCGCACCTACCTTCTCGATCACGCATGACTTCCCTTCCAGTGGAATCGAAGGGGGCGGGGCCGCCCAGTGAAACACTGTGAAGCAACCCACCGGTTGGGGTGTCCGCAGACCCCAGTGTTTCCACTGGAACCCTTTTGGCGCCAAACGGCGCAGAATCCTCGTTTCTGACCCCTCTGCTTCCACTGGGGCCGTTATCACCCCCCACGCCTACCCACTAGTGTGAATGGCAGTGAACCAGCCCGAGGCTCTCATCTCGCAGTCAACAGAATGCCATGTGGGTGTTCACAAGTTCACACTATTGGGGGCTTTAACACCGAAGGGGCGCTGAGGAGGGCGGGACCCTTGAAGAAGAAGATCAGAATAGAATTCGAGGACGAC
This sequence comes from Nitrososphaerales archaeon, assembly GCA_032906685.1. Classification (GTDB taxonomy): domain Archaea; phylum Thermoproteota; class Nitrososphaeria; order Nitrososphaerales; family Gagatemarchaeaceae; genus DASPPF01. The sequence continues at coordinate 28,518 of JAJTZD010000012.1, read as the reverse complement.
GAAGGAACCAAGTACACGCTGGCCCTCGAGGGAAGCGTCTCCAGGGACAAGATACTCAAGGCCGTCGACATGCTCGAGGTCATGGACGTGCCGATTGACCGCAACATCGAGAAGCCGCCTAGCGAAGGAACCTTCTACGGGAAGGTCATGACGTTGATAGAGAACGGGTTCTCCACGGCCGAGTTCTCGTCTTCCGACGTGACCAGAGAGTTTGACGAAAGATACAACCAACCGGTGCGACTCAGCACGGTGTCAACATACCTTTCACGCCTGGCAGAAAAAGGGTACCTTCGCAGGGAAAGGTTCGGCAATTCTTGGGTCTACAGACGCGTCTACCTGAAGGGCAATCAGGTAGCTGAAAGGTAGCGCCTGCCCTTCTCAGCTAGCTGGCAGGCGAAACGCCTCGAAGTGTCACGAGATGCGAGCCCCGCCTCATCCACATGGAGGCGTCGGAACCAACATTCACTTCTACAGGGGCCTGGAAGGCCGCGACTGTAAACGATATACTTATAGGAATGTTTACAACACGTAAACGACGATGTCAGTCGTAAGCGTGAGGGTGGACGAGAAAGTGAAGAAGCGCCTCGAAGAAGCGGGGATCAACTTGTCGTTCGAGGTAAGACGACACCTTGAGGAGCTCGCCTGGCAGGTCGAGTTGAAAAGGCGCCTCGCGAAACTCGACAAGGTGTTGACGGACATGCCCCCCGCCCCGCAAGGATTCTCCGTCAGAAGCGTGAGGGAAGACCGTGAAAGTCATTGATTCGTCGTCAGTGGCCAAGTACGTGAACAGAGAAGAAAACTGGGAGCCAGCAGCCGAGGCTCTGCGCGGCAGCTGCGTCTCACTCGAGCTGGCGGTGAAGGAGACGGGAAACTCCCTGTGGAAGAGGTTTCGTAGGGGGGAACTCAGCGACAAGCAGGCGAAACAATTCTTCGCAGAGTTCGTTGCCTCGCGACCCTTCACGATAGCGGACCAGGCAGAGCTGTACGCCCCGGCCTTTGAGATAGCCACGTCGTTCGCCCTTCCCATCTATGACGCGCTCTTTCTGGCGCTCTCGAAGGAGAAGAGCCTTCCGCTCGTGACTTCCGACCCGTCTCAGGCCGAAGCGGCGAGGAAGATGGGACTCGAAGTCCAATTCATAGAATAACGAGCTCAGGGGATATCCAAAAAGCCGAGCGGGTGGCGGCCGACGTCGTCTTCGAGCTTGGCTGGGAGCGTTAGGCAGCGGGTCCATGAACAAACGGCTCGCGCGGACGTCTCAGCTTTGCGAAAGGTAGCGCCGACCCTCCTCAGTCAGCTGGTATACGAAAGGTTTCTCCGAGTCGTCCCGCGTCACAAGACCCCTTTCGAAGAGAGCCTTCAGCGTTCGAGCCGTGTGTTCTCTCGACTTGCCAATCAAAGCCGTGATCTCCACCGACGTGCGGGGCTTCTCGCTCAGCAATTGAATGACGCTTCTCTCCAACGACCGCTTACCTGGGGCCCCCGATCCTGTTCTCAGGGGCTCCGGCCTGGCCGGACTTCGCTGCGCTTCCGCGGTAGCTTTGCTCGTCGCTGCCGCCATAGGTGGGAGGGGTGCGACCCACCTAGACTGAACTGCATCCAGCCTGCCCATCATATCCAAAATCCTTTCATCTTGCTTCTTCAGCCGCGTCTCGAGGGCTTCCCAGAGGTCGTGACCCAGGTCCGAGGACGACGTGATTTGTTGTGATATTTGCCGGTACCTGGATAGCAAGACGAACGCCAGGACGACGAAGAACCCGCCCAGTGATATTGCCACGGCGCTAGTGTAATCGAACGCGTTGGGACTCTGCGCTGTCTGCAAGACCGGCAAACTGCGCATGATCAGGTCCAAGAATGCCGCGTCGCAACGTGATGCAACATCATATAAATGTCACTGTCACATCACGATCTTGTCCAACACCGCATTCAAGACCATCATCAGTTGGTCAGTTTCTTCTTCGCCAAGCTCAATGGGGCCCTTGCCTACCAGCTGAAGCAGTCGGGAAACGTCTTCGAACTTGACGTACCCTAGCCACAGAGCAGTGAGCACCGTCAGGATCGAGGCCCTGACGTTCTTCTGTGCCTGACCTACGACTCTGTAGTACGCCCCCACGGAGACCGGCCCACGCTTTCTCTGATCTGCTGCTTGTCTTAGAGAGATTTCGCCGGAAAGGACTCGACGATGTAAGGCTAACGTCTCCAACTGGACTCCCGTAAGCGTGGACCGTTCGGCGAGCCTGTTTGCTACGCTCATGACGGCCTTTTGATACAGATTTGTATTAAACATTGTCAAGACCAGGTCTGAATTATTTCACTAGTTTCTGACTGAAACCACTTGATTTTACAGTAATTATCGCCGTGGGAATGAAATTCCACCGCACGCTCGAGCACTTCAATCTCCTGATATCTTATCTAGCTGAAGGTGAGGAGTGTCGGGTGAGCTGAGTTGGGTAGGAGAAGGAAGAAGACCCTCCGAGTCGTTCGCAGGACGCTACCAAAGGTCTTTGCATGTCCAAGATGCGGTATGATCACCATCAGAATCACATCACACGAGGACGAGACGTCACAGGACGTTGTGTACGTAATTGCGTGTGGCAACCTCGCATGCGGAGATCAAGTCGGGCCCGAATTCAAACGGACTCGAAGGGAGTACAGATTCCCCACGGAACGCGCAGACATCGACGTATACAACACATTCGTAGACGATTTCGCCAAAGCCGGGGTCTAGCTTGAAGGCTCCTGGGGCCGTCGAGTCTCTGATCAACAGGAAAACGACGGGCCGACGCTCAATCTGCGCGGTCTTGATCGACCCAGAGAACTTCACCCCGAAAGCAGCAGCAGAGGTTGCGGCATCGTCAATCAAGGCAGGCGCCTCCATCATACTTGTAGGGGGGTCCACAATCGCCAACCAATCACAACTCGACCACGTAATCCTCGCTATCAAGAGACACGTGACATCGCCGGTCGTCCTATTCCCAGGGAACATCACAGGCATATCACATCACGCAGACGCCATCCTCTTCAGCAGTCTGCTGAACTCCACTAATCCCTACTTCATCATCGGGGCCCAAGCCCTCGGCGCGATGGAAGTCTTCAAGAGTGGCATGGAGAGCATTCCGATGGGCTATCTCGTCTTTGGCAGTCTGAGTTCGACCAGCTTCATAGGCCAGGTCAACAGCCTCCCACCCACCAAACCAAACCTCGCAGTGATCTACGCGCTGGCCGCAAGATATCTCGGGATGCGCGCCCTGTACCTGGAGGCAGGCAGCGGCGCAACCGACCCCATATCACCACAGACGATTCAAGCCGTCAGGAAGTTCTTCGACGGAATCCTGATTGTCGGAGGCGGAATCACGACCGCGGAGCAGGCCAAGAGGGTCGCGAGATCCGGCGCGGACATCCTGGTAGTTGGGAACCTCCTGCAGGCTCCGGGTTTCGCGAAGACTCTCAAGGAAATCACCGCGGCCATCGTACGACGATAGAGCTTAAGACCAACCGGGAACCCATCAGGTCGAATGTCATTTTCGGCAAGCGAGGCCTGGACGAGAGCGAAGACGCTTGCCCCATTCCCCGATCGACTTACGGACTACTATCAAGACATACTATCACAGTACCAAGCGGCCTACAACACCACCAGCACCGCAAGGACGAGGGGCCTCGACCCCAAGCGCGAAGTGGAGCCAAAGACCGCGTTCGACCTCGCCGACAGGGTCAACCAGATGCTTCGCCTCAGCCAATTCGAGGGCCTGGCGGACCGACTGCGAGAGCTCCTAAAAACCACGAGCAAAGAGAAAGCGGCGCTCACAATCTCTCAGGAGATCGCATTGGGCAAGTTCGGCGCCATGCAGAAACAGGAGGCGCTCAGCTACGGGGTCAGGGCAGGCCTTGCGGTAATGACAGACGGAGTCACGGTCGCGCCTATTCAGGGAATCTACAACATCTCGATAAAGCAGAACGACGACAACAGTGACTACGCCTCCGTTTCTTATGCGGGACCGATGCGTTCGGCAGGTGGCACAGAGGCTGCGTTCTCGCTGGTCATCGCAGACGTCACGGCGAAGAAGCTGGGGCTATCCAACTACAGGGCGAACAAGGCAGAGATCGACAGGTTCGCGGAGGAGATGCGAATCTACGAGAGGGAGGTCGGCAACTTTCAGTACAAGGTCACAGACGACGACATCAGGCTGGCAATCTCAAACATACCAGTCGAGATTGACGGCGTCGAGACAGACCCAATCGAGGTCGTCGTGCACAGGAACCTCAAGCGCGTGAGCACAGACAGACTCCGAGGCGGAGCCCTCCGCGTCCTGAACGACGGCATCGTAGGTAGAGCCCACAAACTCGCCAAGAAGCTCGCGAGCCTCAACATCGCGGGCTGGGAGTGGCTCGCCGAGATGCAGGGAGGGACGCAACAATCCACAAACGAGACTGAGCAGGCCGGCGCCCACTTCGACGAAGTGATATCTGGGAGGGCGGTTCTATCCATGCCTCGCAGGAAGGGGGGCTTTCGCCTCCGGTACGGAAGGTCGATGAACACCGGCCTCTCAACCATCGGCATCCATCCGGCCGTGGCGGCCCTGCTCGATTACCCGGTCGTCGTCGGGACCCAGGTCAAGGTGGACATGCCTGGGAAGGCCGCCACGATAGGGTTCGTCGATTCTATCGAGGGCCCCACGGTCCTTCTGAACGACGGCGCCGTCAGGAGAGTCACCTCAATCCGCGAAGCCGAAGGCCTTCGCGACAGGCTAGTGAGAATAATCGACCTAGGAGACGTCCTGATCAGTTACGGGGACTTCCTAGAGAACAACAAGAACCTGTCGCCATCCCCTTACGTCGTAGAGTGGTGGGTTCAGGACCTCGAGCGCGCTCTGGGGTCTATCCAGGAAGCGGCTGCGAAACTGCGAGAGGACGGCTTTTCGTCCGAACGACTCTCTGCCATAGCGACTGCCCAAGTTCCCCCCAACGCGTCGGAGGCTCTCAAGATCTCGCGAACCCTCGGGATTCCCCTGCATCCTGACTTCACGCCCAGGTTCGACAGGCTCTCCACGCCAGATTTGATGGAGCTAAGGGCCAACTGCCACAAGCTCGGACGTGACGTGGAAATCGACATCGCGTCACAGCACATTCAATGGATCCTGCAGACCTCCCTCCTGAAGCACCGGGTGGAGGGTTCCAAGGCCCAAGTTGTCGGGGAGACCGCGCTTGTCCTCTCAGAGCTCCTGCGAATCGGGACCGGCGACACGGTGCCCGGGGACGCTCCAGACACCATTGAGATCGTGCGCCAGCTTTCTGGAATTCGACTTGGCAGGCAGACCACTTCGACCATCGGCATACGGGTGGGAAGACCAGAGAAGGCCATGACCCGGCGGCTGAAACCGCCCGTCCACGGGCTGTTCCCGGTCGGGAACGAGGGAGGACCGTCGAGGGACGTCATCATGGCCGCGAAGGCCGGGACGGTAGACGTCGAAGTGGTGAACTTCGTATGCCCTTCGTGCAACGAAAGGAGACTCTCCACGAGTTGTGAAGTGTGCGGAGAGCAGACGCAGAGATTCAGAACGTGCTCTCGGTGCGGACTCTCCACAGCGGAACCGTCATGTCCCAACTGCAGATCCAAGACGAACCCATATTCTTCAATGAGGCTCGACATCAAGGCGAAGCTGGACGCCATGAGGTCGAGGTTTCCCTACGACCACACGAAGCCGATTAAAGGGGTGAGGGGACTGACCAGCGAGTCCAAAACCCCAGAGCCGCTCGAAAAAGGAATCATCCGGAGCAGGCACGACGTCTTCGTTTACAAGGACGGAACCCTTCGAATCGACGTGACCAACGCCCCGCTGACTCACTTCCGGCCTTCCGACGTGCACATCGGGATAGAGAAACTGTCCGCCCTCGGGTATACCACCGACCACAAGGGGAAACCACTCACCGACGAGTCGCAGGTCCTGGAGCTGAAACCCCAAGACATCATCATCCCTCTCGAAATCTCGAAAGACCTGCTAAGGATGGCCCAGTTCGTCGACGACGAACTCCAGAACCTATACGGACTCCCCGCATTCTACAACGCGGAAAGGCCCGAGGACATGCTCGGGAAGATCGTCATTGGCCTTGCGCCCCACACCTCCGTGGGCGTCGTGGGCAGGGTAATCGGGTTCTCTTCAGCCCAAGTCTGCTTCGCCAACCCATGCTGGCACGCGGCAAAGCGGCGCGATTGCGATGGCGACGGCGACTCGCTACTCCTGTTACCCGACGCCTTCCTCAACTTCTCAATCGAGTTCATCCCCAACCAGATTGGGGGGCTTATGGACACGCCTCTCCTGATACAACCGGTACTCATACCGTCGGAGGTCGACGAACAGGCCCACAACTTCGATGTCGCAGCCATGTATCCCAGGGAGTTCTACGAGAAGACCCAAGGTTCCCCGGCCGCGTCGTCGCTTTACGGCATGATCGAGTTGGTAGGCTCCAGGCTGGCAAGCGAGAACCAATTCTACGGGTACGATTTCACTCACGGGACCACGTCCGTAACGATCAAGAGGTCGCGAGGAGCCTATTCCACTCTAAGGACGCTCTCCGAGAAGATCGCGAAGCAAATCGAGGTCGCCTCCAAGGTGGAGGCCGTCTCCACAAAGGAGGTCGTCGAATCGATAATCCGAACGCACCTCATCCGCGACCTCATGGGCAATGCGAAGAAGTACGCGAGTCAGGCGTTCAAATGCAAAAAGTGTGGGGCCACCATCCGTCGGCCGCCCCTTCCATGGGCGTGCCCGTTCTGCGGAGGCGATATCAAGGGAACCCTCACTCGCGCCTCGGTCGAGAAGTATCTCTCGATTGCGCAGAGGCTGGCAAGGGAATACGACATAGAGCCATACTTGCGCAGCCGCCTCGACGTGATTCAGAGGGAACTGGACCAGCTCTTCCAAGGTCCAAGGAAGGCTGATCAGCTCGAGTTGACCGACTTCCTTGCGCCGACCCTAACGGAAGAAGTAAGCCGGTGAACTTTCGAAAGCATACTTCACCCGCTGGAAGTCTTTCCGTAGCTCTTTTACTCGACTCACAACCCGACGCTTGTCCGCGCCAGACATCGCGCCGTGAAGAATGTCGGCCACCTCAGCCATCTCTCCCTTCCCCATGCCGAGCCTGGTCAGTTCCGCGACGCCCAGCCTGATGCCGCCCGGGTTCGTGTAGTGCCTTCCTGCCTGAAGGTCGCCGGGTATCAACTGCCTGTTGACGATGATGTTCTGGCTCTCGAGCAGCTTCTCCATCGCTCCGCCGTCAGTGTACTTCGTAACATCAAGGGCCACTTGGTGAGACATCGTGTAACCATTCCTTTCTCCCAGAACCCGCTCGCCCAGCCCGGCCAGCCTCTCTGCCAGTGTCCGGGCGTTTCTGACGACGTCGCGCGCGTAGGTTCGCCCGAACTGTAGGAACTCGGCGAAGGTCAGCGCCTTCGCAGCCACGTTGTGGAGGTGATGGTTGCTGGTCGTTCCCGGGAACACCGCCTTCTTCAGAGTCTCTGCATGCTTGGACGCGGCCGCGATTGCGCCGCCTTGAGGACCGAAGAGGGTCTTGTGGGTGCTGAAGCTCATGACCTCTGCCCCTTCCCGTAGAGGGTCCTGAAAGACTCCGCCGGCGATAAGACCCGCGACGTGCGCAGCGTCGTAGCAGACCGTACCCCCGGCGTCCGTGACCGCCGACGCTAACTCCTTGACGGGGTGGGGGAACAGGAATAGACTCCCTCCAAACATCGCAATCTTGACCGGTCTTCCGAGCTCCCTGATCCTCTTTTTCGTGCCGTCAACGTCGATATTCATCTGCTCTTTGTCGAAGGCGAAATACTCGATCTGCAGCGAATGCACCAGTCCGGCCGTTCCCGAGAGGTCCTTCTTGCCGGTTGAGATGTGACCTCCGCTGGGGATTGGCAGGGCCATCATCACGTCTCCAGCGGCGCTCAGGGCAGAATAGACGGCCAGGTTCGCCACCACGCCTGATATAGGCCGGACATCTACGAATTCGGCCCTGAAGAGTTTCTTCCCAAGGTCTATGGCCGTCAGCTCTATCTGATCGATGTATGTGCAGCCAGCGTAGACCCTCTCCCCAGGCCAGCCCTCCGCATACCTGTGACCCAGGTCCGAGGACAGCACCTGCCTGACCCTCTTCGAGGCCACATTCTCGCTGGCAATCATCGGGAGGCTTTCAGAGAACCATTTCTCGTGCGCTATCGTTTTCTTCACAATCGAATTGAAGACCGACTCATAACGAGGCATGCAGTCAAAAACTGCGGGCCGCGTAATTATACCTTTTATCCGAAGGCCCGAGAGACGCTACCCTTAAGAACAGTCGGCCAGTCGTCAGCCTTTGATGAGCAGCAAAAAGAAGAACAGCGCACCCATGCCGGCTTCGAGCGCAGGCCTCCTTACTTTCTTCAACGAAGCGACAGAAGGCGTGAAGATAAAGCCTGAAATCGTGCTGATAGCATCAATCTCTCTAATCGCTGCTTCAATTGTCGTCAACATATTCTTCAGATGAGACGCAGCGCGCCAACGGACCGTCGTCGACAGAGGCTCTGGCCGCGAGATACAGGCATCTATTCGTCCTTCCCTCGAAGGGAATACTAGTCATCCTGACGGCGGCAGCTTCCCTCGCACTGAGCTTCGCGGGCACGCGAGGGCATCCATCACCGGTCGCCTCCGCGGCATCCCTCCTTTTTGCAGTCTCGGTCCCATTCGCAGTCTCCGGGATTTCGAGACTGATCGACACTACCTCAATCGCGACCTACAGGAGGAGCCTGGCGGTGACATTCGCGGGGACGCTGGTCTGGTTGACCTGCACGGCCGTAGGGCTGGTCTACGCCTTTGTTTCTCACACCGACAAATCAGTGGGTAATTCCCTGATCTTCGGGGCGTTTCTCTGCGGGGGATTCGAGATCCTGGTAATCAACGGAGCGTTCATCGAGCGGGTCCCCGCCTCCGTGTGCTTGGGGTCCCTACATCCCGCCGCCACCCTGGGGGCGATTCTGCTGGCCGGTGGAGTGGGCTACAGCAGCTACGCGGCGCTCCCCGCCGTTGTCGCGTTCGCCATTCCCGCGCTCTTCACAATCTCTCTGAAACGAAAGAAGACCAGCCGCGGCCACAATTCTATCAAGCTGTTTCAAGCATTCATGAAAACTTGGGCCAGCGACGAAGCTTCCGACCTGGAGGCGATAATCGCGTCACACGCCGACAAAGTCCAGGTCTCCTCGAAGGTACTCCGCTTTCAACATGCGAACGGCGACCTGTTCGTAGTGCTACCGGGCGTTCACCCAGGTCCTTTCTATCCGGTAGGGAGCTACAACTTGCCCGGCTTGATTTCCCGGGCGTTCGAGGGCACAGGTCCGGTGCTCACTCTGCACAGGCCTGGGGGTCACGAACGGAACCTGGCGACGAACGCCAGCGCAAAGGAATACTCGCGGGCAATCAAGGACTTCGCGGAGGCCGTCAGCCCGGCGCAGGGGCCGGCACGAATCCAGGGCCCGCTGGTCGGGAGAATCGGAAGGGCGACCGCCACGGCAAGCGCCTTCGCCAAAGACATGCTCCTGACAATCTCTTTTGCTCCGCATGGATCGGACGATTTGGAGCTCGACGCCGAGAAGCAGCTCACAAGCGCCGCTGCGACTGGAGGATACGGCATCGCGGTGGTCGACGCCCACAATTCAATCGACGAAAAGAGAGAGGCGCTGGATCCGAACGACCCTCAATGGCTACGGCTGATACAGGATGTCAAAGAAACGAAAATCGAGGAGTTCAGGATTGGATACGCGCATTCGCGCGAGACGGACTTCCCGGTCGCCAAAGACATCACTGCAAACGGCCTTGGCTTGGCGGTGCTCGAGGTCCATGGAGTCAAGTGGGTCTTGGCCCTTGCGGACGCGAACAACGCAGTCCCGAACCTGCGCGGAGCCGTCTCGGCCGCCCTCGAGTCGTCTGGATACAGACTCCTGGAGTTCTGCACCTCCGACAGTCACGACTTGGCCGCTCGAGGCCTAACGGTGACCAGGGGATACCTGGCGCTAGGAGAGGTGACACCCTTGGATTCCATCGCCGGAGTGACCGTCAACCTGGCCAAGCTTGCGGAGACACGCCTCTCCGGCTGCATGTACGGTTCCGGCACAATGATGAGCGAGGCGAGCGTCTTCGGGGCGAGGGCGCTTCAAGAGTTCGCCAGAATCGCCCAGGAAAGTTCTAGGTTCGCGAAGAGATATGCAGCCTTCGCGGCTCCATTACTGGCCTTCTCGCTTGTTTTAAGTCTCGTCTTGTAAGAAAGGGATTTAGAGCATAAAGAGTCAGACGACCACTGTGAACAGACCTTCTCGAAAAGGCGTCCTAATCGGCATCGAAGGCATAGACGCCGCCGGCAAGCGAACCCAGACTTATCTTCTCGCGGGCTGGTTGCGCGAAAAAGGGGTCGACGCCTGTACGGCCTCGTTTCCAGACTATTCCACGAGCATAGGCAGGGAGATCCGGGGCTTCCTGAGGGGAGGGAAAGACTACCCCGCAGAGGTGCGCCACATCCTGTTCGCCGCGAACAGGTGGGAGAACAAGTCCAAGGTCCAATCGATGCTTGCGAAGCACCGCGCGGTGCTGGTCAACCGCTACACAGAATCCAACTTTGCCTACGGGATAGCTAACGGCCTCCGCCTGGAGTGGCTCATGAACCTCGAAACCGGGATGCCGAAGACCAACCTCGTCTTGGTCCTCGACGCGCCTCCCTCAATCCTTTCCAACAGGAGGGCCTCGACCAAAGACAGATACGAACTGAGTGCGGACGTTCAGGAGAAGGCGCGAGAGGCATATGAGGGGCTTGCGCGGAGGTTCGGATGGAAGATGATAGACGCTTCACAAAACGTCCAGAGAACGCACGCTCTGGTGACCTCGGCGGTGTCGAAGCTTCTCAGACTGGACGACGGAGAGTCACGAGAATGATCCTGAAACCCGTGACCGAAATCAGGGACCCCGTCCACGGCTACGTCAAGATAACCGAGGCAGAGCGCGAGGTAATCGACTCCCCGTTCGTCCAGAGGCTGAGGAGGATTCATCAGCTGGCCGGCGCCTACCTCGTCTATCCTGGCGCAGTGCACACGCGGTTCGACCATGTGATAGGTGCCATGCACGTAGCCGGCCAGATAGCGGAAGCGTTGTCGCAGTGGACGGACATGACGGACGAACAGATTCAGGAGATCAGGTTCGCCGCGCTCCTGCATGACGTCGGCCACGGTCCGTTCTCGCACATGTACGAAGAGGTACTGGCCGACAAGGCGGCTATCACCCACGAAGACATTTCGCAACGGATAGTCGCTGAAACTTCCATTCACGACATCCTGAACAAGCACGGGTTCTCTCCACGGAAGATGTCGTCCTTCGCCGTCGGAAAGCAGACAGCAAAACCCCCGTTCATGAACGAGATCATCGCCGGCGGCCTCAGCGCCGACATAATGGACTACCTGGTCCGCGACTCCTACTTCACCGGAGTGGAGTACGGCAAGGTCGACATACAAAGAGTGATCGACTCGCTCCGCGTCGCGGAAAAACACCTCGCCCTTGACAACGCGGCGCTCTACGCCTTCGAGGCTCTACTTCTGGCGAGGTACGAGATGTTCAAGACTGTCTACTTCCACAGGACCGTGAGGTCGGCCGAGCTCATGCTAGTCAACTCGATGAAGTTGGCCGACTCCGCCCTCCACCTGACAGACCTGTCGGACATCAACGACTACTTGGAGATGACCGACGAAACCGTCCTGCACAATCTGGTCTCCTTGGACCCTAGCAGCCCGGAGCTGGAGGAAGCGAAACGCCTCGCGGTCGATTTCAGGGACAGACGCTTAGTGAAATGCGTCTTCGAACAGCTCCTTCAAAGGAAGGACAGGGTGATGGAACAGCTATTCGAGAGGGGCCGTATGAGGGACCAGGTGGTTCTCGACATCGCAGAGAAGGCCAAGGTCAACAAGATGCACGTCTACTTCGACGTACCGACCACGCCGTCCGTCCCCTACACTTCGTCTAGAGAAGCGCTGACGTCGATCAAGCTCGTCTTCGGGGAAGGCAAGAAGCTCCGATACCGGACTGTCCCGCTGAGCGAGCTGCCGCTGGTCGGCTCGATAGCCGGGTTCATGGACATCCTGCGGATATACACTACCGCAGAGAACAGGGCATCGGTCGAAAAGGCGACAGCGACGCTGTTCTCCGACGAGAACTACATGACCAAGATCTCCGTCTGAAGCCGCGGTGGCTAAAAGGCCAGTCAGTCACCTTCTGTGTGGAAGCCGAAGCGACGTTCGCCTATGATTCGTTCAGGCCAGGTCAGAAGGAGCTCGCCTTGCGGGTCCATGCTCACTGCCTCACTGGCGGAGTCATGCTCACCGAGGCCATGAGTGGGTTCGGTAAGACAGCCGCGGTCCTTTGCGGGGCCGTCGCAGCCGCGGAGGAGACCGGCAGCAGGGTCGTCTACGCGTGCAGAACCAAGCGCCAGATTCAGAGGGTCGTAGAGGAGCTGTCCCTACTCCAGGGGAAGCATCCGCTGAAGGCGGCGTCGCTGTCGTCCAAATTCGATTACTGCCTGCTCAAAAGGTCGGCGCCGCGTTCCGTGCCCCGGGAGTCGTTCGGATGGTACTGCGGGTTCAACGTCAGCAACAACCTCTGCTCCTACTTCCTCAACGTCACGCTGCTCGGGGAACAGCTTGAAGCGGCGGTCGAGCAGGTCGCGAACCACATCCCGAGCCACCCCGAGCTGCTGCGCAGGTCAGAATCGATTCACGTCTGCCCGTATGAGCTGGTCAGGCTGGCGACCGCCCAGGCCGAGGTGGCCGTGGTCCCATACCACTACGTCTTCGACCCGGCTTCGAAGCCCATCCTCTTCGACAGGAACAACTTGGAACCATCCCGGACGATTCTGGTAGTCGACGAGGCTCATAACCTCAGGGACTTCATGAGGGGGATGCACACCGGCACCATCACGCTGGACGAGATGAACGGCGCGATCAGGGAGGCCGACGCCTTGATGATGGACGAAGCGGCAGCCTCACTGAGAGACCTCAAATCGTCAGTCGAGACCGTCATGGGGGAGACGACGGACTGGTATCTTGACAGGAGCTCGTTCGTAAGAAGACTGGCTGCGGAGCACGGAGACATCTGGTTGCAGAATCTGGGCTTCGTCTTGAGCTCGTGCTCGGCGGCTGCGTGGGGCGCTGTCGCGTACGAAAGGAAGTTGCCGTCTCTGATACTCAAGTTGGGTGATTTCCTCGTCAAGCTCACTTCGTCGGAAAACGTCGTGCTGGCCAAGTGGAACGGAGCGCTCGGCCTGATCGACCCGAATCCGGTGCAAGCCCTGTCCGGGTTCTTGAGGGGCTTCAGGAGCTCGGTCCTCCTCTCGGCGACGATCAACCCATCATCAGTGTTCGTCCGGTCCCTCGGCCTTGAAGCCCTCCAGCCCGCCATCTACAGGACCGAGACCGGCTCCCTCGTGTCCGTCCGCACAGTGATCGATACCGGAGTGACGACGAGATACAAGTCGCGGAGTCCGCAGATGTACTCCAAGATAGCCAACAAGGTGGTCTCGATCATAAGAGCGGTGGGCGGCGGCGTGGGGGTATTCGCGTCTTCCTACCAGGTACTCCAGCCGATAGTCGAGATGGTTTCCGGGAAGCTCTCCGGAAGAAAGATAGTATCCGAATCGCGAGGCATGTCGACCGACGAAGCGGCCGACGTCAAGGATTCCATCATGTCTGAGAGGGGGTCGGTCCTCTTCGCCGTCCAGGGAGGAAGGTTCTCCGAAGGCGAGGACTTCAGGGGCGACTTGATGGATGCGGTCGTCGTGATCGGCCTATCCCTTCCTCCTCCGTCTCCCCTGCTCTATGCCGAGTACGCCTGCCTGAAGAGGGCCGGCGAAACGGACTCCTATCTGATGCTCTCCCGCCTACCGGCGTTGAGGAAGGCGTTCCAGGCAGCAGGGCGCCACATCAGAGACCCAGGCAAGCGCGGTCTCGTGTTTCTCCTCGACGACCGGTTCGAAGCTCCAGTAGTGCACGACCTGATGCCCACATGGCTTCGCGAAGACATTGTCTGCGGCGACTTCGGGCCGTCCGACATCGAAGCTATCGTGAACGACTTTTGGAAGCGCGCGTCTCCCGCCTGAAGGGCAACCCCTTACGGAAGGCAATCTTTGCAGCAGAGCCTTGATCTTTCGGCAGGCCTTTGACGCTAGGTCTCCTCGACGTCCCCGATTCATCCACTATCTCCACCGCCACATCAGGGAGCTTCGCTTCCAGGACGCCGGCAATCCAGTTCGCCATCCCCAGGTCGCCATCACCGATTCTTACCACCGACCGTCTGGACGGCACCCTCTCGACCAGGTCGGCGACCCAAGAACATGCCCCACTCTTTGAGTTGAACGTCCGGGAGGCAAGCCTCGCTTCTCCAAGGAACGCCGCCGCCCCAATCCTGGAGCCCGGGTCCACACCGACAAGCAACGTCTTTCCTCCCTCCGAAAGCCTGGCGAGTATCTGGCCTCTGGCGACGTCAGGGTCCTCGTCCATGTCTTCCAGAGCAAAGGTTGGAGACTTGAACGAAAGCGCCTCCGACCTTGTGGTGATGACTAGTCCGCACCCGCGTTCAGCGCCGCCGGGAAGAACGCTGAGGAAAGGCAACCCCGCGCTCCTCAGTCTCGAAACGATTGCGTAGTACACGGCGCCGTCTGACGTGATCACACAGATTCGGCTCATTGAAATACACCGACATCAAGAATCACGACGTCAAGCCACAAATGAGTCCTAGCGCTCGACAAGCGAGGTCATTCCTAGATCCTCTGGAGGGGAAGACAGCAGCATTTCTACTTGATGACAGGCCCTCGAACCTCCGTTTCGCCGAGGCCATCCTCCCTCTCTTGGCAGGGGATTGGAGGGGATGCAGCCTCCTCGACATCGACGCATTCTATTCGTCCAACCTGGATACAATCGCGGCCCGAGTCCCACCAAGGGTCCTGGAAAACTGCGAAATCACGGTTCCCGAGCCTGGCTCGGACATCGAAGCGTCGTTGGCAGATTTGTTTCACGGTGGCCAAGACAGACCTCTGTTGCTGGACAGCGCGAACAGCCTCTACCAGCTCCTTTCGTGGCGGAATCCGAGGTCTTCGAGCAGGAAATTCACGTTCTTGATCTCAGCACTGTCCGACTGTGCGCGCGCCAACAGGAAACCAGTAGTTGCGAGCATCTACAAGCGGCGTCAGAAAGCGCACACAAGAGCATCTAGGTCGCTCGCGGACGCATTCGACGTCCTCGTCTCCGTTTCGAGGAAAACGAGGGGCTTGGTATTCAGATGCGAACGGGGCCGTGCGTGGCGAGACGGTAACTTCTTCCTAGCCCTTGAGATGTGACAGGTAGATTCCCATGAACAGAGAGATGGCGATCAGAAGGAGGGCGAAGCCGAGGTACAGGTTGACCATCCTCGACCTCGTCGTCTGCCTCCCGCTGACATAGGTAATGTAGATCCCGGCCCCTCCAATCATGATGACGCACGCGTCCAGAACGGCCTCTGGGATAGTCTGCGACCCGCCGCCAGGATAGACTATCAGTCCCTGATTCGGAACCGGGAAGACGACCGCGTTTACGAACCCACCCATCAGGGCCACTAGTCCGAGCACATAGAGAACCTGCACAAGGCCTGTCCGGTTTGAGACGGGGCCGACGGCCCTCACGAGCGTGTTCCGCAGGGCGCCTATCGTCCTGTTGTAACTGGTCTCAAGAACTCTCCTTATCACTCCGCTCACCCAGAATGCCCGCTACCTCTTTCGCCCACTGCCCCGTTCGAGGGTCGCGTTTAATCCTATCTAGATACTCCATCCAGCTGAGTGTTCCATACGCCTCTTTCCAATAGGCGTAAGCAGCCTCCACGCCCTCTCTTGCCGCCTTGTGATACTGGCAGAAGCCCTCGTCGGAACGTCTTTCGCACAGCGCACATTTCACTTCTTCTTTCCCTCCTTTGACGGGCAGCTTGGGTTGACACACAGCCTCCACGGAAACCTACCAGCCGCCACATAGACGACGGGCCAAGAGCAACGCTCGCAAGGTTTGGGTGCGGCTCTCAGAGTGTCCTTCTGCGGAAGCGGCGCCGAGGCCCTGCATCCAGAGGAGTAGTTCGTACACCCGACGAATCTCTTGCCAGTCTTCCTGGACCTGATGATGCGCAGCTTGCCAGTCTTGCAGACAGGGCAGGTCCCCAACGCGTTCCTCGCTGCGGCCGCAGTCACGGCTGCGGAGTCTATTTCGCGGCCGACCTCTTCTTCATTGAGGTTCAGCTCAGCCAGCTGGTCGCAGACGGCCCGGACCGTCTCACGGACCAGCCTCTTCGTGTCCTCGGTCCCCTCCTCCACGGCTTCCAACTCCTCCTCGACAGTCCGCGTCAGCTCCGTGGACAGGATGTTGGGCGCATGACGTCTCATGGCCTCGACCACCGCGAACCCGAGTTCGCCGGCCGTCAGGCTCTCGCCCGATACGTAACCTCTGTCGACCAACGTGGCTATGATTTCTGCCCTGGTGGCCTTGGTGCCTATCTCCTCCCTTTCCATCTTCTCCAGCAGAGTGCTCTGGTTGTACCGTGCCGGACCAGACTCGAACATCTCCTCCGATTCGACCGTGGCGACCCTGAGCTCGTCTCCGTCCTTGATAGGCGGAATCTCGGCGTCAGCCATCCTGACGTACGGCGAGTAGTAACGCATCCAGCCTGGGTCTACCGTCCTCCCACCGTCGAACACGAAAGCGTGCTCCTTCACAGAGATGTCAGCCGACACGTTCTCCCTCTTGGCCGGCGGAGCGAAGCAACACAGGAACCTCCTTACCACAAGGTCGTAGATTCGAGCCTCCGACGCGTCCAGTGGTCTGCGGGCCCTTTCTCCGGTGGGATGAATCGCCGGATGTGCCGGGTCGTCCTTGGTGCCCTGAACTGGTCTGAGCTCCCCTGCGAGTAGGACCGCCGCGAGCCCCGAGTACTCCCGAAGCGCCGCAAGCGACTGCAGAACCTTTCTGTAACCAATTGACGGCGGCAGCTTCTGGCTCCCGGTTCTTGGGTACGAGATCATCGCGCCCAGGTAGAGCCGCTCGGCAATCTGGAGGGTGCGGCTCGGCGAGTAGCCGAACGCGTGATACGCTTCTTTCTGCAGGTCGCCGATGTTGAAGGGGGGCGGCGGCGAAATCTGTACCAAGTTCCTTCTTACCCGACCCACCGTTCCAGTCCCTCCGGCGCAATCTGTCCGCACCCTCTCCGCGTCTGCTTTCCTGTTGAGTCTGCCCTTCCCATAAGTCGCGACGACGCGCTTGCCATCGCCATCGAAGACGCCCGTCACCTTCCAGAACGGGCGCGGCACGAACCCCCTGATCTCTTGCTCCCTCTCAACCAAAAAGTTGAGGGTGGGTCCCTGCACCCGCCCGATGCTGACCGTCCTGTACCTGTGGCCCGAAACGAGCGCGGACAGAGAGAGGACACGAGAGAGGTTCACCCCCCAGACGAAGTCGATCAAATGCCTCGCCCTTCCTGCTTCGGCCATCCTTTGGTTCCGCGGCTTCTCCATCCCCTCGAAGGCCTTCACGAGGTCGTCCTTCGCCAAAGTGGAGAACTTGGCCCTGAGCGAGTCGCGTTCCTTGCCGCCGCAGGCATATCTGAGGACGTTGAAACCTATCGTCTCTCCCTCTGCGTCGTAATCACAAGCGTTGACGAACCTGTCGGCCCCGCCGGCAAGCTCTCTTATCGCTGCTATCCTCCGCTCTGCGCCCGACGCCTCCCTCTCGACCAGGTTGTTGCCGTACCACTCCAAGTCGAGCACGGGATACACCGACCGTTCGGCAAAGGGGTCCGAGAGCGAGTAGACGTGACCCTGCGCTGCGCACACCACAAGTTCTTCCCCATGGCTGGTGAACCGGAAGACGGGCACCCCATGCGCGAACGTGCCGGTGACCGCACCTCCGGAGAGGGCCTCGGACATCCTCCTTGCGGCGTCAGGCTTCTCGCATACGATCAGAGTGTAGCCGCTCAAACGGCTTCAACCGCCGCCGTGTCCTACGAGAAAGACCCGTCTATCTTCCTAACTTCGACCTTGAACTTCCCCATGGCCAGTTTTGCACCGCACTTCTTACACTTGTATCCGACAGCCTTGAGGACATCGTTGGGTGACCTGAGGTCGAACCCCGAATACATCGCGCTGCCGCAGGACATGCAAGCGACTTCGTAGGTCATTGTCCTTCCGGCTCCCAACCGTCTTAGAAAAACGTATTCCGACGGAAACTTCGCCGCGACATCTCGGTTTCCAGCGCGCGTCCTCGTCCGTCGGCGGAAAACCTTCCGACTTGCGTCTAGACGATTGGCATTAGGCTACGGCCAGTCCGCTCGCGGGCTTCTTAAATAGAATCTGCCGTGGGTCCGCGCACATTGAAGAAGACTCAACTCTACGATTACCATGCGCAACACGGCAAGCTGACGGAGTTCGCAGGCTACGAGATGCCCCTCTGGTATGCCACAATCACCGAGGAGCACCTCGCCGTCAGGAACGGCTCGGGGATATTCGACGTGTCTCACATGGGCCGCTTCTCGATCGAGGGGAAAGGCTCGGGTGCGCTCCTCGAGGGCCTAGTGCCTACCAACGTGCAATCACAGCCGGTCGGGAGGTCTTTCTACACGCTGCTCCTCAACGAAGCAGCAGGGATCATCGACGACCTGATCATAATCAAGAAGGCGGAGAACGACTTCCTCGCGGTGGTCAACGCAGCCAACTCGTCCCGGGACCTCGACCACATAAGGAAGCACTCGGCTCACGCAGACGTCCAGATCACCGACTTGACAGCCGAGTCGGCCATGATCGCGCTGCAGGGACCGGACGCCGTCAAGGCGCTGGAGCCTTTGACACCCGTCGACCTTGCCAGCCTGAAGCGATTCAGGTCCATCGACGCCGAGGTGCTCGGTAGGCCCTGTACGGTCTCCAGGACGGGCTACACGGGCGAAGACGGGTTCGAGATAATCGTCGGAGACACCACCGTGGACGAACCTGCCGGAGCCCTGGCGGTCTGGAGCGCCCTCGCGAAGTCGTCGAGGCCGTGCGGCCTGGGGGCCCGGGACTCCCTGAGGCTGGAAGCGGGGTACCCGCTGCACGGTTCCGACATCGACGACCGGACGGACCCATTCGAGGCCGGGCTCTCGTGGGTGATCCCCGCCGACAAGAGCGGGTACGTGGGCTCCAGGAAGGTCTCGGAGCTCAGGGGCTCCGCACCGTCAGAGGTCAGGAGGGGCATCGTCCTCGAGGACGGCATCCCTCGTCACGGCTTCGAGGTCGTCGACGACGGAGGCGGCAGCATCGGCACAGTGACAAGCGGAACCTTCTCGCCGATCCTCCGGAGGGGAATCGCCCTTTCCCGGGTAAGAGGGAGCTTCCCCGAAACGAAGACCGCATGGGTGAAGATCAGGGACTCGAAAGCCGCGGGCCGCTTCGTGAAGCCCCCGTTCTACGACGAGAATCTCTACGGCTGGAAGCGGCAGAGCAAACGGTAATTAGGTCAAGCTTGGGGAACTGCGTCTCATGAAGTTCGGTGATTACGACGTGCCCGACGACCTCCTCTACACGAAGGAGCACGAATGGGCGAAGGAAGCCGGCGCCACCGTCGTCGTGGGAATCACGGATTACGCCGCGAAGACATTGAACGACGTGGTCTACGTGACGCTCCCGAAGGCGGGGGAGAAGCTGGCGCAGTTCAAAACCATGGGCACGGTCGAATCGATCAAGGCGGTCTCGGAGCTTTACTCGCCTGTCAGCGGCACCGTGACCAAGGTCAACGACAAGCTGAGCTCGCAGCCGGAGCTGACGAACGAATCACCATACGGAGACGGATGGCTCCTCGAGGTCAGGCCGACGGACATCGCGGCTGAGAGAAAGAAGCTGATGGACGCGAAGGCCTACTCCTCTTTTCTCGGCTCAATCACGAAAAAAGGATAGCACCGTTAGGTTCTGTCCAGTCTTTGGTTGGTCAAGAAGACCCGACTTCCGCCAATCTGCTCTGAGGATTGGAGCCATCGCCGTCTCGTTCCCCCTCACGGCTTCTCTTTGAGGGCGATTCTAATGGCGTCGTTGCACATCAGGCGGAAGTCCTCGAAGAGAGAGGAGAGGTCGGCAGAAGGCTGATAGTAGAACTTGACCGAGATGGTTGACCGCGCATCGTCAGCAACTGCCGATTCCAATTAAGCGCCACCAAACGAAGACTGGACAGAACTCACCGTTAAAATACCCCGCGGAGCGCCGCGTTTCGCAATTGGACCTACCCCTGGGCCCGCTGCACGTGAGCCTGCGCAGACCCACACTATCCCGAAGGGCCATCATGGTGGCCACGGTGTTGGCCATAGTGTTCTCCGTGGCGGTCACGATACGCGCCTACGCCGGGAAGTACGGCTTCTACCTGAACGAGTTCGACCCGTACTACGACTACTACGCCGCGAACCACATCGTCACACTCGCCCAGCAGCACGGCCTGCTCTACGCCCTCTTCAACAACCCGCCAAACTGCGGGCCTTCCATCCTGACCTCGTGCCACTCCCAGCAGGGATACTTCAACTGGCACGACATCCAGACCTGGTTCCCCTACGGAAGGAACGTGGCCGCGACATCGCAGGACGGGCTGCAGGTGGGAGGCGCCTTGCTCTATCTCGTGGCAAACAACATCTTCGGCGCCCAGATCAGCCTCTACGATTTCCTCATCCTGCTGCCCGTCTTCACCGGCGCAGTAACAGCCATCCTGTTCTACTTCCTGATGAGGAGAATCGCGGGTGAGGCGGCGGGGCTCTTCTCCTCCCTCATGGTGGCGGTCTCACCGCCGCTGATCGAGAGGGGCAACCTTGGCTGGTTCAAGTCCGAGCCCCTCGCCATACTGCTCTTCGTCGCGGCGAGCTATCTCGTGCTCACGCTCTTCGACAAAGAACGGGGCCTTCGCAGCCGCGTCCTCCGTGGCGTGACGGCTGGCTTTCTCGCGGGATACGCGAACACGGCCTGGGGCGGGGGCGATTACTTCAGCGCGGCCTTCGGGCTCCTGTTCGTTTTGCTGCCGTTCATGAACGTGGACCTGGCCAGCATTTCTCCGGCTGTGATCTCCTTCACAGCAGCAGCAATATTCGGCAGCGCAATCTTTCCGAGGCCAGGCGTCGCGGTCGTCACAGCCCCAGTCGGGATAGCGCTCATAGGCGGCACCGTCTTCCTGCTTCTGGCCCAGTGGTCGAAGTCCTGGGTCAAGCCCACCGCGTACAGGCAGACCCTCGTGAAGTTCCTCTTAGGCTTCGCCCTCGCCGGCCTGTCGGTCGTCAGCTTCGGGCTCGTGGGAGGCGTCTCGGTGAGATATCTGTCCGCCATTGCTCCGTGGGCGCGAAGCGGTAATGCCCTGGTGCAGTCGGTCGCCGAGCACTTCGTCCCCACCGGCCAGGACTACTTCACGTCCTACCTCCTGCTTCTGGCGTTCGGATTCGCCGGAGCCCTGACCGCGTTCAAGAGGAGGAACGTGCCAAGGACGTACGCGCTTCTGATAGGCCTGACCGGGCTCTACTTCTCGGCCGCGTTCTCGCGCCTCCTCGTCTACTCTTCGATCGCCCTCGGGCTCCTCGCCGGCATCGGCTTCGCCGAGCTCATGTTCGCCCTCGTCAAGCCGAGCACCACGCCGCTCGTCAAGAAGAAACCCACCTACACGACGAGGAACGAGATGAAGGTCGTCTTCTCCGTGGCCGTGATAGCCCTGATAGCCTTCCCTGCCGGAACCTATTGGATCCCCAACCCGCTCACGTGTACCGCGGCCAACACCTACTTCTGCGACCAGAGCCCCGCCGACGCAGGCGTCAGCCTCGCCAACGGCGCCACCACCTATCCTCGCTCGCCCTTCAACGACTGGATTCAGACCCTCCAGTGGATCAGGCAGAACACCCCGACCAACGCAGTGATCATTTCATGGTGGGACTACGGCTACTGGACCGCTGTCATGGGCAACAGGACAAGCGCGGCCGACAACTCCACAATCAACGGAACGCGCATAGCCCAGATCGGCCGGATGTTCATGTCAAACGCAACGCAGGCAACCAAGATTGCGAAGCAGATAGCCGGCGACAGGCCTGCCTACGTCTTGCTGTTCATCACTGGCAGCCTGGTGCCGATCAGTTCTGGATCGCAGTACTACATCCTGCAGGTGCCTGCTGGCGGCGGCTTCACTGCGGGCGGGGGCGACGAAAGCAAGAAGCAGTGGTTCATCAGGATCGGAGGGCTCAACGAGTCGACGTTCCTGGAGTGCCCCAACATATCGGCCACGTGTCAGAACATCGACGACTTCAACCTGACACCCTACGCCGCTGAACAAACGCTCTTCGGGAACCTCCTGCCGTTCAGGTTGGCCGGTTTCCTCGTAAGCAGCACGAGCAGCCAGGGCCAGTCGCAGGTCTCTCTCTCCCCGACTTACCAGTTCGGCACCAACGGCACTCCGCCCGTGGAGGCGTTCAGCTATCCTTCCAGCTACACGTTCGGGACGAACAGCACGGGTCCGTTCAGGCTGGCCTACGCCTCTCCCAGCACGAGCAACCCGACCGCGTGCCCGGGCAACCCTCAACTGAGCTGCTTCAACGCTGTCCTGGTCTATCAGGTCTCTGGCTGACTTTCGTAGGCCAACGGACTCCTGTATCTCGCGTACCTGTCGTCAGGCGAGAAGCGCGCCGGGTGCACAGTGACAGCCTCGCCCCCGCAGGAGGGGCACTTCTCGCTCATGGTGTACCTCCCGCACGTTGCGCACTTCAGCATCATCGACCTCACGTCGGACCGCCATACTTCCTGGATATCTCGCGCTTGAAATTGAACGTCTCGTGCTTCCCGACCCCGTCCTTGATCTTCTCGAGGACGCCGTCCAGCGCCTTCTCGGCTTGCTTGTAGTCGTCAGCGGTGATCCTAACCCTGTACTTCGGAGCCCCAGCGTACGTTATCCTGACCTCCGCCGACGACGAGCCCGTGGCTCCCAGAAGCGCCTTCTTGACATCGTCGATTCCGTTTGGCGTCCTGGACGAAACCTCCACCAGGGCGCCGACCTCGTACCTCGGCGGCACTATCTTCTCCCCGGCCGTCTCGGCCACGGTCTGGGCCACATGCGCGGGGAGGCCGACCGGGGCGAGACCCTTCTCGCCCTTCTTTGCCGCGGTCTCTAGCGCCTCGTAGAGCGTCCCGAAACCCTCCTCAAGCTTCGCCGTGTATGACGCCAGCGTCGCGTCGTCGAGGTTGAGCTTCTTCTTGACCCCGTTCATTATCGCCAGCGCGCGCTCCTCCCTCTTCCACTCGATCCCCTTGGCCCGCCTCTCTTCGTTGGTGACTTGCCTGAGGGAAAGGTCGATCTCCTGCCTCTGCCTGTTGGCGCGGATGACCTTCAGTATGAGTTTCTGCTGCGGCTTCGCGACCCGATCTATGTTCCTCACCCAGCCGGTAGAGATCTCCGACACGTGGAGGAACCCATTCATCGCTCCGTACTGGTCCAAGTTCAGATAGATACCGTGGGACGTAATCTCCCTGACCGTGCACACCACGATCTCGCCGGGCTCCGGCATCCCTTTCTCGGACAGCATCGAGAATGGCGAGCGGAGGCGGGGCTATAGAGGTTTCGAGAGCCGCTCAGGGCGGGGCCCACTCGCCCAGCCTCTTCATGACTGTCATGGCCCGCAGCGTGACCATCTTGCTGGGCCTGCCGGCCTTCTCCAGGGCGAACGCGCTCATCCCTGGCGTCTATCACGCCGTTCCTGCCCCAACAATGCCACCCACCGTTCGGCTTCTGGTGCTCCATAAGCCAACGGAACGCACTCTTCACCTTGGGGTGGTCTGCATAGCCGAACTTGACCAGCGCTCTCGCCGTGTTGCCGACCAGGCACAGCTCTCCTGCCTTCGCGTTGTCAACCCCGAATCCACCATCTGATTTGGAGAACTTCTCCATCCAGAGCTCGCAAGCCCTCCGGATTCTCGGGTCGTTTCTCGACATTCCGAGGTCAGAGAGGGTCAGTAGCATCCAATTGGTCGAGAGGTACTTCCGACGGTAGAGGCTCTCCTTCTCCAGCCACCAGCCCCCGGGGCGCTGCTTGGCCATTATGTCTGCAACCCACCCCTTCCGGGTCAGTACACGCTTCGCCGCCTTGACTTCTGGGTCGTTCACCGGTCTCTCCAGCAGCAAGGTCAGAGCCTGTAACTTTACAGACGGCTGGTCTTCCTCGAGGAGCCAGTCCAACGCTCTATCCTTTTTCATGCTGCCCTCTCACCTTGACACTGGTTTGCAGCAATAAACGTCGCGCACGTCGGAGTAGCTCAGCCGAGCTTCTTCACATTGGCTGCCGGAACAAGAATCACTGCCTTCCCGCCTTTGCTCTTCGTGAGCTTCTTGCCGCAGCCTCTGCAACCAACGTCCTTCGTCGATGCTGAGAAGACAATCCTCTCCTCGCCACACTCGTCGCACTTGACCTGCAGGAACGCGCTCTTCTGCCTTGGTATCGGCTCCCTTTCGCGCTTCATTCCGTGATCTCCGCCTTCCTGAGCCTGATGCCCTTCCTCATCAGCTCCTTGCTGCAGTCCTTGCACTTCAATCGCAGAGTAGCTTTTTTCGTGGTTTTGGCTGTCCGTATCAATTCTGGGAACTTTTGCCCGCCGTAGCCTCGTTTTCTTCCTGCCTGACGCCTGGCTCCCCACGACGACGCCCGCTCCTTTCCTCTCTTGTACAGAGAAACGGAATGTGGGGTATGACGCTTACACGAGGGGCAGAACGTTCGTATCTCTTTAGGGAACTTCATAATTTCTCCTGAGGCGCTGCTGCGCTCTTTGTCTAGCCCTTAAAAGCGTTGACTCGCTAATTTTGATTCCTTTCCACCTTCGGTTGTTTCCTGAAGCTGTTCAGGCTAGTTAGTAGGAAGCGGTAGAGCGTCCCGTCCTTCGCAATTATTGCGATGAATCTCCCGTTTGGTTCTTTCGCCCCCCTCAGACGAGGGAGACCCAACTCGTACAAGGGAATCACGGCTTAGAGCATTCATTGGCGCTTAAGATGGTCGGAACCTTTAATCTAAAGAGGAGGCTCAACGAGTGACCAAGGGCGTACCCCTGAACCCCAGAATCTGCCTCCGTTGTGGGCAATCATATCAGCCAACCAGCGGGCCACAAAAATATTGCAACGATTGTCGCCCGACCATGAGCCACGAATACAATAAGCGCTGGCGAACGGAACATCGTGATCGGAGGAGGTTGATTGACAAGCGAGCGATTGCAAGGAAACCCGAATACTATCGCGCTCTTAGGAGATATTGCTAT
Organism: Nitrososphaerales archaeon; assembly: GCA_032906685.1. Lineage (GTDB taxonomy): Archaea > Thermoproteota > Nitrososphaeria > Nitrososphaerales > Gagatemarchaeaceae > DASPPF01. The sequence continues at coordinate 3,173 of JAJTZD010000012.1, read as the reverse complement.
TATGTGTGGCGTGAAAAACTAAAACGTCAAGTATTCGGTCATTACTCCAATCAGACTTTCAAGTGTGCCTGCTGCGGGGAGTCAGAGCAGGACTTTTTGACCATAGATCACATTAACGGGCGAGGCAACGAACACCGCCGAGCAATCTTCGGCACGATAAATGCCGGCGGCTACAAGATGCATAGTTGGCTTGTCAAGCAGGGATTCCCCGAAGGATTCCAGGTCCTTTGTTTCGGCTGCAACGCGTCGAAAGGCAAGCACGGAGAGTGTATCCACAAGAAGGCGCCAGTCGCACCAGCCATGCCGAAGAAATCGACCTCCGTCGCCTAGTCAACCAAGTCTGATTGGAATTGGTTAGGGCTGACCCCTCTCGATTGCGCATCTCCGGCCGGCGAGTCAACCTTACTCCGTCGACCGAGGACAACCGAATGCCTTAAGTGCGCAGGAGCTCTTTGGTTAGAAAGGCGATGAAGCTCGCCACCAACCGCTCGCAACCTCAGTTGTGAGCCAATAGCTTCTACCAACCAGAAAAATTCGCGAGCGATCAGAAAATGTGCGCCAGCAAGGCAGGGGTAAGGGTAGAATCAGGTGGTCAGCCACGCGGCTTCCTCCCGGAGGGACTGTAATGAGTCCGAAAGGCGATTTCTTCCATGATCTAACCGTGAAGGAACGAGCCCAACTAGAGAGGATTGGGGTGCGGGAAGCTCTGAAGAAGGCGACATTGATGCTCGAAATCAGACACTTGAAGGCTGAAACGACCAATCTCGAGAGCAGGACGCACCACTTGAAGGGCGACCTCCGGCATCTGGTTGAAGAAAATTCCTGGCTCGAGTCAAGGTTGGCGCAGTCGGTCAAGGATAACGCTTGGCTCGAACGACGAACCGGTTTCCTTGAGAGCGCCAACGACTCGCTCCAAAAGAAGGGGAGTCCCAACCCTTGAGACTGCACACAAACCTCAGATCCCGCGAAAGGTCCACCAAACCAATACAGGACTTCATACAGCAGTTTTCGGCCAAAGCCAGAAGCTTGGATTCTGTGGCTAGCCCCATCGACCTGATACGTTCGGCGCTTCCGAAGTCAGTGGAGGAACTCGCTGCAGAATCATCGAAGACGACTAGAGGACACGGAGAAATCAGCCCGGTCTTCACCGAGATCGTAGTGAAATATTCGCGTGAAGCTCAAAGGAACGTAAGGTTAAGGCTCGAGTACAGAGAGACTTTTTTGGACAACAGGGCTCTTTCTATCCGGCTCGGCGGCCTTCTCGCCACGAACAAGACGCTATCTAAAATCTCAGGCCAACCCGCGAGCACAGACGCCATCGACAAGAAAATGATTGAAAAATACGTGCTCGCCGCCGAGGAAGACCACACCAAGCCGAAAGAACGGAATCTGACTGGTCAGGCGTGAAAAAGACGTCAGACCCCAGAAACTCTTGGCTGAACCGAACCGTCCTTGGCGTCAGCCTCACCAGCCTCTTCTCTGACATGAGCCACGAAATGGCCACCGCGATACTCCCCTTCTTCGTAATCTTCGGGCTCGGCGGAAACGCGGCCGTTGTCGGGCTGATTGAAGGCGTCTCGGACGGGGCATCGAGCGCAGTCAAATCGTATTCGGGCTACCACACCGACAAGACTGGTAGGCGGACTCCCGCCATGTACCTCGGCTACTCTCTGACAGCGATTCTCATCCCAGCCATAGGGTTCGCAACGTCTTGGATGCAAGCGCTGGTCCTACGCGTCGGAGCTTGGGTTGGAAGAGGGGCCAGAGGTCCGCCAAGGGACGCACTGCTAGCGGAATCAGTACCGCCCGAATCAAGGGGGAAGGCGTTCGGCTTTCAGCGCGGGATGGACACGATCGGTGCGGTCATCGGGCCCGCAATCGCCCTCTATCTCATCCCTTACCTTTCCTTCTCCAGCATCTTCCTTGTGTCGTTCGTCCCCGGCGTCATTTCAGTGGGCGTCGTGTTGACTCTGGTGAGAGAGGGACGACGGGAACGAGGGTCGCCAAGCCAGAGCTTCACTTCTTCGATAAGGAACCTTCCCCAGAGGTTCAGGCTCTTTCTGGTCAGCGTAGGTCTGTTCGGACTCGCTAACTTCTCGAACGTAATATTCACCCTGAGGGCGGAGCAGGTGCTCCAACCCTCTCTCGGCGCCCCCGGGGCCTCTGGGCTCGCTGTGCTGCTATACCTGGTCCTCAACATCGTCTACGCCGCAAGTTCTTTTCCTGCTGGTTATCTCGCAGACAGGGTGTCAAAGAAACTCTTTCTCGCATCAGGCTACTTCGTCTTCTCACTCGCGTGCGTCGCCTCAATCTTTGAGGTTCCGAGCCTCCCAGTGCTACTTGTGATCTTCGTCTTGGCTGGCCTGCACGTCGCAATCGTCGACACCGTCGAGGGAACGTACGCCGCTGACCTACTGGACTCATCGCAAAGAGGGTCGGGATATGGGGCGCTGCAGACGGTCAACGGGGTCGGTGATTTTGTTTCGAGCACGATGATAGGAGTCCTGTGGACGGCCCTGTCCCCTGCCCTCGGGTTCGCTACGGTTGCGGCGATTTCGGGAGGAGCAGCGGTGCTACTCATAACCACAATGAGGGGAGCCCGTTGAGAACAATTGGTCAGGGCTTCGATTTTTATCAAATCAAGGTTTCCGCCTGTCGTCGTTCATTACTTTCTCATGTAGCATAGCGCGACCCGCTTCGTGAAACGGGCTGTGCATCCCCAAGCGGCGCTCATATCTCGCCTGAAGTTCATCGAACAAACGCGAAAGCTTCCGAGCAGGACTACAGAGGGGCTCTCTCATACCCAAGGACAAGACTAGCCCAACCTGAACCGGAGGTCGAGCATCGGCTGAACAACATGTCGACAAGTGGATTGCCAAGCGCAGAGCCGCTAGGCCAAGGACGTTGGCATAATCATCGGTCCAGCAATCTTCAGCGTCGCTCTCGCAGGAATAGGCCTTTCGGCATCCTTCATCATGATTGCGCCACTCAACCTCGCCATGTTCGGAGTCCTAGTTGGAAGGCGCCTGAAGCCGTGACGGATGGATGGCACCCCAGCAGCAACACTCCTCAAGTTTGCAATTCGGGCACTTATCGGCCGACGCACTCACGCGGCACACCGCCGGTGCACAACCACAATCGGCGCACACTATGCCCATCCAGCTCATCGTACA
>JAJTZD010000011.1:0-36657 GCA_032906685.1 Nitrososphaerales archaeon | reverse complement strand
TGGCTTTCAGGATACGATTTACACCCATGGTGTAAGGTGCGGGGGGTGGGATTTGAACCCACGAACCCCTAAGGGATGGGAGCCTCAGTCCCACGCCTTTGACCATGCTGGGCGACCCCCGCGCGAAGGGAAGCTCGCTCTGGCAATTCTAAAACTCTTTTGCGGGAACAAGGATTTAACGCCCTAGCGGCGCGGGTGGAAACCGTGCCGGCGTAGCTCAGCCTGGTAGAGCACTCCATCTAGGGCTCAGACGCCTCGTAAGCGTGGGGTCCCGCGTTCAACCCGCGGCGCCGGCTATTGATCTTCTTGATCGACTTTGTTTGCCCTTGATTGTTCTTAGCTTGACGTAGACATTGCCCTCGAACAATAGTCTGTTGCGTACCGAGATTGCGTCCAGCCCTGCTCTCAACATGAGGTCAACTTGCTTTGCTAGCCACTCAGGCCACCTTCTCTGGAAGGTCCGGGCCGATGCTAGCTTATGAAGAAGTTTGCTTCGGTGTGTTTTAACCAAGGGATTGAATATTTGGATTTCCGCGGCATTATCGACGCTTATGTTGACGGTGCTTACGCCTTTGGAGTAGGATATCGTTGAGTGCACTCCCAAGGAAGTAAACAAAGCATTGGCAAGTGAAGCGTTCGGTTCTGTGGTTATCGTGACCGCCTTATTTCTGAGGCTTACACTGCCGTCAGAATCCGCTAGACCTCTCAAGAACTAGAGCCGGCATATGGCCGGAGCGGAGAGGATCCAATCCATTCGTACCGCGTCGTAGGATGTCCTTTCGTGCCATTTAAGACCCAGGCAAGCAACGCGAAACCATCCAAGAACGGGTGAAAAATGCGACAGCCATCGGAAGAGTCCATGGGGTTCGCGGGGCCTCGGTGGGTAGTCAGGCAGTCTGCCGCACGTCAGGCCCAAGACCCTCACGCTCTCCGAAACAAATTCGCCGAGCGCTAGATTCTCAGGGTGTTTGCGACACAATTCGAGTTGAAACCTTGCATTGAGCCGCACCTCCGATCCAAGGTTCTTTGAAGCGTCTCCCACAAGCCAGCCTAGCAGGTAGTACGCTCGCTGGAGAAAATCCGTAGGCATGCTTCTATCGTCGTGCTCCAAAAGTGCGGTTCGGATGCGACGAATGGAACAGGCGAATTGCCGATGAGACTGAATCCTCTTGGGCAGACTAATCGTGGTTTGATGGAGCGCAACAGAGAACTCATCGGAAACTCGCGAAGCCTTGGCCTGCCTAGCACGCAATGAGACCTGATTGGCTGACGCTACATAAGCAACACCGGAGCACACTTGGGAAAGCCCATCGCCGGCTCCTTATCCAACAACGTTGCTCCGTGCTGTGGTCTAGAGAATTCTCTTGCCGCTTGTTGTGTCGAAGAGATACACATCTTCAGGGTCGATAGCGCAGTAGACGCGCTTGTTGATCTCTGCGGGATAGTGGGGGTCGACCTGGGAAAGCACCCTCAGTCCGTGGATGTCGAGAGTAATGTACTGGACTGGGCCGAGAGGTTCTGCAATGTAAATCGTCGCATCAAGAGGCCTACCAATCGGCTCGTCGCTCACCTTGACGTCTTCAGGCCTAATCCCCAACGTTGCTTTGCCTTCGAACGGCTTCTGGACCTGGACCCTCAAGTTTCCTGAGACGAAGAAGGACTCGCCCTTCTCCTCCACTACTGTGCCGTCGATGAGGTTCATGGGAGGGGACCCGATGAAACCAGCAACGAAGAGGTCGCTTGGGTTCTCGTACATTTCTTCGGGGCCGTCTACTTGAATGATTCTGCCCTTGTCCAGAAGGGCGACCCTGTCTGCCATGGTCATTGCCTCTGCCTGATCGTGGGTCACGTAGACCGTGGTGACCCTGAGCTCCTTCTGGAGCCTCTTGAGGAAACCTCTGGCGTCCACCCTGAGTTTCGCATCAAGATTTGAGAGGGGCTCATCGAACAGAAATACCTCGGGATCCCTCACGACCGCCCTAGCTACCGCAACCCTCTGCTGCTCTCCTCCGCTGATCTGGCCTGGTTTCTTCTGCAGAATCGCCGTTATCCTGAGAAGGTCGGCTGCCTTCTTCACCCTACGGTCGACCTCCTCTCTGCTAAGCTTGCGCACCCGAAGCGGAAGAGCGATGTTGTCGTAGACCTTCATGTGTGGATAGAGGGCGTAGTTCTGAAATACCATTGCCACGTCTCTCTCCCTCGGGGACTCCGTGTTTACCCTCCTTCCATCGATGTAGATGTCTCCCGAGGTCGGAGACTCCAGTCCCGCAATCATTCTCAAGATAGTGGTCTTTCCCGATCCAGACGGTCCCAGAAGAGCAACGAACTCTCCGTCCCCGACATCGAGGCTCACGTTGTCGACGGCTTTGGAGGCGCCGTACTGCTTTGTTATGTTCTCTATCTTGAGCTCAGCCATGAATCTCTGCGGACGTCTTGTGCTATCGCTTTAACCCTATTGCAGGTGGGAGGAAAACTCTGCTCGGATCTGTTTCGGATAGGTTTATACCAACTTGCAATCAAGCATCATGAAAAGCGTTGGAAACCCGACGCAGTGCAATAAGTAATGTGGCGGTTGCTGGAATCATTATTGTCGTCCTGGTGGTGGCTGGCGTGGCTTACTATGCAGTCACCCTCCAACCGACAGTGGTGACCCAGACCGTAACGGCAACAAAGACAACGACCAGTACAGCTTCGGCATCGACTTCAAGCACCACCGCGCAGGCGGGCCAGTCAATCACGGTGATGTCAATCTCTGGCTTCTCCGACTCGTTCTACAAGGCAGTCGCGCAAGACTTCATGGCCCAGAACGCGGGAGTCACGGTGAACGTGCTGACCGCGCCTTTCAGCGGGATACTGCCTCAGGAGCAGACGCTTCTCCAGGCGCAGAATCCGTCGGTCGACATCGTGACTGGCACCCCCAGCATGATAGGTACGCTTGCGACGTACACGATCGACCTCCGGTCGTACATGACCAAGTCCGGCTTGAACTTCTCGGACATCATCCCGTCAATGCAGTCGTCCAACGGCAACGTCGCTCTGAAGAATGGGACTGTCCAGGTGAAGGCGCTCGCGATGATGAGCGACGCGATGTTCATCTACTACAGGCCGAGCATCTGGAACCAGTATCAGAGCAGTCTGAAGAACCTCACGACGTGGGATAACTTCATTTACGATGAAGGCTACTTCAACAACAACACTCAGTACAGCGGGGCGTTCATCGAGGCTGCAACTGCGCACGAACTGTGGAACACCTACATCGACGTCTACTCATACTACTACCATCAGTCGAACCTGGGTCCCGCTCAACCGGGCTACGGCATACTCTTCACGAGCAAGCTCCTTCCTTCGTTCAACAGTACTGCCGGCGTCCAAGCAACTCAGACCTTGGCCAAGATGATGGCCGTTCAGCCTAGCCTGACCAACAGCTACGGTGGCTTCAGCTACAACAACTTCCCGCAGTACTATACGAAGGGATTCCAGGGGAAGAACTTCGTGATGGCGATAGCTTGGCTTGCCCAGTACAACTCAATCAACCAGACGTTCGCGAATGACATCGCGTTCACAACCTTGCCCGGAGGCTACACGCAAGAGGGAGGATCCGGAGCTGCCGTCAGCTCCTACTCCAAGAATCCAGACCTGTCCTTCAGGTTCCTCCAGTTTGCATTGACCCCTGCGGAGCAGGCGAAAATGTACGACGCGCAGAAAGCGTTCCCAGGCACATTCTCGGGGTACAGAGCCCTTCAGAGCGAGCATCCGAGTCTCTCCGACTTCTTCAAGTCTGCGCTAGCCATGGTTCAAGCAGGTGGAGCCGAACCTCACATAATCAGCTCGACTTGGGCCCTCATCCCTGCTCTTGACAACGAGCTGGCCACGGTCCTGCCTCCGAACGGCGCAACCGCCCAACAGATCATGACCGCGCTTCAAACAGCGGCGAATACGTGGATTCCGATAGTCCGGCACGGCTAGGAAAGTGCGGTCCCTACCTTTTTTATTTCGACATACGCACCTGGCACTCTGATGCCCTCTGAGCCTGGTCTACCGGCAGGTGGGCGTATCAAATGGCTCCTGGTGCTGCCCGTGGTCGGCTACCTACTCGCCTTCACGGTCTACCCCATAGTCGACAATGTCTATGTGGCAACGACTTCGGGAGCGCTTGCGAACCTGCTCACTCTGCCCTCCATAGTCCAGACCCTCGTGAACACGGCCGTCTTCTCGGCGGGGACGGTTGTCGTAGAATTCGTTGGCGGGTTCGCTCTGGCTCTGGCGGTGGACAGGGTGAGGAGGGGGACCCCATTCTTCACGTCTGTATTCGTCACACCACTCCTGGTTTCACCAGTCGCGATTGGTGTCGTATGGCTCCTCATCCTCGACCCGCAGTTCGGCCCGTTGAACGCCTTCCTCTCAGTCCTTGGGATAAGAGGTCCTTTCTGGGTCGGGCAGCAGAACACGATAATGATGAGTGCTATAGTCGCCTCGGCCTGGGAGGAGACACCGATCGTATTTCTCGTCTGCTACGCTGGTTTGAAGGGAATACCGAAGCACATCTACGAAGCCGCCGCCGTTGATGGACTGAGCGGCCTCTCCCTCATAAGAAACGTGACTCTGCCGATGATGAAGCCCACCCTCGCTGTTGCTGGACTCCTGGCCCTGATGACAAGCTTCAGGAGCTTTGACCTGGTGTACATGTTTGCCATCAATGGGCCGTTTGTCTTCGTGCAGACGCTTCCGTTCATGCTCTACCAGGTCGCTTTCGTGAGCAACTTCCAGGAATTTGGTTCCGCTCTCAGCATCCTGATAATGGTTATTGCTTTGGTGCCGACCTTTGTTTTACTGAGATTGATGAAGGTTAGCGAAAGGCTCGGACTTGCGGCGCCGAAGGGACTTGAAGGGCCATCCAAGTTTCGCAAGTTCGTGGATGGGCTCGTCGCAGACTGGCGAGGCAGAAGAAGGGAGAGACGGAGTTTAGCTAGGCGTGAGTTATCCTTCGAGCGGAAACAGTATCGGCCAAGTCGCATGTCCAAGCTGACGCAGCCCCTGATCTACGCTTTTCTGCTGGTCGTGGCTGCAATCATGATTTTCCCTGTCTACTGGATATTCACAACGAGCCTGAAGACTGCGAATGAGCTCTTCCCCGCGGGCGGAGGGATCGTGGTCGTCCCGTTTGCCCTCGATCCCTCGAATTGGATTTTGGCTATTCAGGAACTGTCTGGGTACATGACAACAAGTGTGGTCGTCACCGTGGCTGTTGTTCTGCTGACGATTGCCGCGTCCGTGCCTGCTGCCTACAGTATATCGAGGTTCAAGACCGGTGGGACGAGCATTGTATCGTGGAACATCATCGTGAACAGCATGCCGAGCGTCATCTTCGTTATTCCACTTTTCTACTACGCCCAGACGGCACGGATTTACGATACCTGGTTTGCCCTAATCAGCACCTACCTTGTATTCACGATTCCAATCGCGGTCTGGCTCCTCATCGGGTTCGTGGAGGAGATTCCCAAACAGATAGACGATGCAGCCAGGATAGACGGCTTGGGAACTCCCAGAATCGTCAGCAAGATAATCTTTCCGCTGATAAAGCCGGGCCTGATTTCCGTGGTGGTGCTGGCGATAATCAACTGCTGGCACGAGTTTCTCTTCACTCTGATTTTGGGACTCACCGTTTTCGATGGACACGTCCCAGTCGGCGCGAGAGGGGTGACTGTCTACATTTCTAACTTCGTCTCCGCGACTGGAATCAACTGGGCCACGATAAGCGCCGGGGCGATACTGATCAGCCTCCCTCTGATCTTGCTTGTCATCTTCCTGCAGAAGTACTTCATCGGAGGGCTTACGCTCGGCTCGGTGAGGGGCTAGCCCCGAATGGCGAAAGTCCACCGCCGCTCTTGGTGGGACACCCGTTCGAAGGTCGTCATGCACTCTTGAGCGCGGGTTACCTCCTGTCCTTGGCCGGGTGCCTGGTACGCAAGGTTCTCCCTAGTACCACGGTTGCCAGAAGGGATTAATCTCCGAAGGAGTCCGTTTCCGTGAATCCGGACATGACAAGAGAAACCGCCAAAGGTCTGAGGCCGCGTGCGGCTGCGCTCTCGGGTGTGGCAATAATGGTGATTGCCACGGTGATTTATGCCTACGATGAAGGCTTCATGAACTTCATCACGCCAGAGCGGGCGAACTACTTTGCGCAGGTCGCGTACACCTACCTTGGGATGATGCTGGTGGGCGCGGGGCTGATCGTCGTTGGAGTTCGGAGACTCCTAGGTCAGAGGACCGCCCGGATGAACTCTCAGGGCTTCGCGCCCCTGGCGCCGCAATGGATCGTCCCTTACGTTCTCTCTCTAAACCGGTACAGGCGCAACTTCTTCGCATTCTCGGTGCTGTACGGGCTGTTCTACGCTTTTATCACAAGCATGGTGGTCTACCAGCCGACGGTAGACTTCGTGCAGGCGTACAACGCCGTCTTCCCCTCAGCGCTGATCGCGCCTTGCTGCGGACCGCCCCTCTACACTCCGATCGTGACCGTCTACGTCGTCAACCATGTTGGCCTGCTCATCATCCCCCTCACCGCCATTCTCCTTGTGGTCGTTTCCGTCCTTGTCGGGGTGAACTTTTCCCTTGCCTCTTTCGCCTTCAGCAACCGTGTGAAGGGCTCTGGGAGGAGCTGGGTGGCGGGGTTGGGCGCGGCGGTTGGTCTCTTCACGGGATGTCCCACGTGCGCCGGACTCTTCGTCGCGAACGTCATCGGGGGAGCAGGCGCAGTCTCCTTCGCGACTCTACTGGCTTACTACCAGCCAGTCTTCATAGCGTTGAGCCTACCAGTCCTTGTTGCCACGCCGTACCTCATATCCCGAAGCCTGTCCAAGGTGATTAAGGAGGGATGCGTCGTAATTGATGCGAGCAAGAGACCACCCGCGGGCCCCTGAGGTGCTGCGACGAAATCGCGCACCAGAGGCCAGAACTTACCAGTGCTCGTAGTGGACGAACTGGTCGAAGGGCCGCCTGCCCCTCCTTAGGGATGGCTACTTGACGTCCTCTGCCGGGCGGCCGATCGAGATTACGCCCACAGGGTGGAAGTGCTGCGGGATGCCGAGAAGGTTGCGCATGCGCGGCGGATCGGTCACGCCGGAGAAAGCGGCCGCCAGCCCAGCGTCAACCGCCCCCAAGAGGACGATCATGCAGCCCGCTCCTATGTCGAAGAACCAGTACGGCGTCGGCCACTCGATCTCCTTCCCGTCAGCGAGCTTGTCCGGCTCGTTGTACCTGTCGTGGTAGACCTTCTCGCTCACGGACGCCACTATGTCGACGGGCGCCTCCGATATCCACCTGTGGAAGCCAGCGGCTGCGTAGTCCTTCTCACCCTGAAGTTCCGCGACCCGACGCTTCATCGACGGTCTGGTGACAACGACGAAGGTGCTGCCTTGGCTGAAGCCCGCGCTGGGTGCGTGCTGGGCCAGCCTCAGGATCCGGTTCACGGTCTCCATCGACACCGGCTCGGCGGAAAAGTGCCTGACCATACGCCGGCGCAGCACCGTCTTCTCGAAGTCCACTGGCCGGGGTTGCGTCGGGGATTACTTAGGGGTGTGAGGAGACTCAGCTGGCCACGCGGAAGCGGACGAAGGCGTAGCCGGTCGCGCCGTTGGGGAAGGTGTTCGTGACCACCGAGGTCTGAACCTGCCCCGAGACGTCAGTGGCGCGCGCGTATACCAAGTACTCCCCGGTGGCCGGAGGCCGCCATTCGTAAGCCCAGAGCGCCCAGGTAAGTTCGGAGATTGGTTTCTTGAGCTGGGCCTCCTGCCATGTCTTCCCGCCGTCGAAGCTGACCTCTACCTTTGAGACCCCCCTGTCGCCCGCGAACGCGTAGCCGGCAAGGATGATAGACCCGCCGTTCTTCGAGATGCTGACCTCGCTCCCAGGGTCGGGCGTCACGATGAAAGCGACGGTGTTCACCGACGCGTTGTTGGTCCATCCCCTGGTCTGCCAGTAGCCATGGTATTCCGAGTCGAGCAGTGAGATCTGCCTCACCCACTTCGCGCTCATCATGCCGTAGAGGCCGGGAATCAGCCCCCTGAGGGGGAAGCCGTGCTTGACGGGAAGCGGCTGGTCGTTCATGCTGTAGGCCACCAGGCTGTCGGGCATCAACGCCTTCGAAAGGGGAATGCCCACGCTGTACCCGTCGACCGAATAGAAGACGACGTACTTTGCGGCGGCCTGGGGTCCGCCTGCATCCTGGAGGAGGTCAGAGACCTTCACGCCGGTCCATTTTGCGTTGCTGATCAGGTTGCCATTGATCTGGTTGCTGACGCATTCCAGGGTTGTGTACTGTACGGCCTGGGGAAGGGCTTGGATGTCCTTGAGGCTGTAGTTCTTCGGGTTGCCTACCAGTCCGTTCAGGACAAGAGACCAGCCGGCGGCGTCGACTGTCGGGTCGATGACGTCGATGGCCACCCTGTAGAAGCTGTCGTTCGGGGTGGCCTCGGATTCGACCAGGGTTCTCAGCCTCGGGTCACTGAAGATTGGAGGTGCATCCTGCAGGTCGATGGGCTGGCTGCCGCCCGTGACCTGGATCTTGGAGGAGAAGAGGGAGCCGAGGCCGCCCAGGCTCATGACCCCCGCGATGACTGCAAGAAGCCCGATTGCGCCCTTCTCGATGAACCCTCTGCGGGACGAGCTCGTCTGCCTGGCATTTGAGGCGACAGGCAGCCATTGGTATCTGCGAGAGAGCGCGAGCGCGAAGACGCCCTGCACGAGCAGGAGTGTGAACGGGAAAGCCCAGACCGTGGAGGTCGAGACGAATGCGGAAGTATTCCCGAAGAAGGAGTCCCCGTCGAGCGGCAGAAGGACGAGTCCGAAGAATAGCCAGGGGACCAGGGCGAACGCGAGGAGGCCCTCGAAGTTGCTGACCGGGCGCCTTGTCATCTTTTCAGCGAGGAACCCGTCGAACAGAAGAGCGAGCACGCCGTACACTGCGGCAGCGATCACCGTCGCCACCAGTAGGCCGAGCTGGCCCGCGAGGTCTCCGAAATGCTGAACCATCGGCTCCTCGATGGAAGCCGGCACCACCCGCAGGAAGGCGCCAAGAGCCGACTCGGGCGGAAAAGCGGCAAAGCCCCCGAGCCTGAATAGGAAATTGAAAGCCAGGGCGACTAAGCCAGCGATGAAGCCGGCGATGAAGATGGACTTCGCGTGTCCGCTGGCCATCTGCTGTCGGAGAGCCGCTAGGGTGGATTTAAGAAAATCTGAGTGTGTTCGAGACCTCGAGGCTAGGCCGTCCCAAAGGTGAGGCCGAGCTGTCGGAGCCACTTCCTGTAGGCGACTGCAATCCTGTCGGAGCGCAGGTGGAGTTCGGCCTGGAGGTCGAGAGGTAGGCGTTCCGGCCTCTGAGACTCCACGACTGGTACGTCCTGGCCAGTGATCTGGTCCTGATACGCGAGGAGCTCCTGGTCTGGAACTTCAGGGGCGTAGTTCAGGGCGATGCACATCCACCCGGTGCAGTTGGTCTCGTCCACCGGCGTGACGTTCAGCTGTATCGCGAACTGTCCTTCGTCGGTTCCCTTCACGAAGTAGGCTGTGAAAGGCCTCATCACGCGGTAGGTGTAGTTGACCGTCTTTCCCCTGCCCGTGCCATCCGGGTCTGGCTGCCAGACCCTGACGTTCCTGGCTGTGATGCCGTCATCGGCGGTCTCGACCTCGTAGTCCATGATTTCGGCGTGGGCTTCGTCGCCGAGGAGCCCGGCGTGGACGAAGGGAAAGTGGGCAATGTCAAGGAAGTTCTCCACCGCCCGTGTGGCGCTGGCCCGGTATGCATACGGTCCGCAAAGGATTTTACGATAGGAAGGGTCGTCCCACTCTGCGAACCGCGGAATGTCCATTGACGGGTCGCCGAGGGTGGCCCATACGAGCCCGTACCTCTCTTGTGAGTCGAAGTTCCTGACGTGGGCGGTCGACGGTGGCTTCTGTTCCGGGTGGGCAGGAAATTCGACGCACTGGCCGGTGGAGTCGTAGGTCCAGCCGTGGTAGGCACACGTGAGCCTGTCTCCGTTGACCCGACCCAGCGAGAGCCTCGTACCCCTGTGTGCGCAAAGGTCCTGCCAGACATTAGCCCGAGCGTTGAACCGCCACAGCACCAAGTCCTCTCCCAGAACTCTGGCCTTCCCGATTTTACCCTCGGGGAGGTCGGAAGAGCGACCGACGACGTGCCAGTCGTTGAAGACGATCGGGTCTTTGGGTCCGGGCGAACTCATCGCTACCCTGGCGGTAGTTCCTTGTACGCCAGAGAGATATCAATGCCGCGCTTCTTGTTGTACCGGCGCGAACCGTAGTAGATGAGCGCACCCGCGATTACGGATCCTCCGATGAAGTAGTACGTCAGCGGGTGAAGCGCCCAGACGTTCGGATAGGCCAGGAATTGGTACGAAAGGAAACCGAAAATGAAGACGTTGAGGATTCCGGCGAGGACGAGAATCCACTTCGTCGTGCCCTGCTCTTTTCTCATCCCGTGAACGGCGGCCGAGAGCCCGACGAAAATGAAGTAGACCATGGATGCTAGAATCGCGCCGAAGAGCGCGTCGGCTCCTCCGATGCCACCCGAGCTGTAAGCGAATGCGGCGAATCCCACGAGAGCCAGAGTGATCACTAGGTCGACGAGATGCGCAGTTATCGGGGAGCCGAATCTCGAGCTCACGTTGGAAATCCTGGCTGGCAGAAACCGGTCAAACGATTGTGCGAGCAAGTACCTGGAGATTACGATGACGCCGTAGGCCAGAACGCTTAGGTCGATTAGAATCCAGCCCAGGCCGATCATGGCAGCGACGACGGCGTTTCCCGAAACGCCCATTGCCAAGGTGAAGAAGTTGAATGTTGTCGCCGCCGGAGGAAGACCGAAGACTAGGGTCGGGTTTGTGTATGCCTGGTTGGTGAAAGCCTGACCCGCGGTCAAATACATGACACCGACAGAGCTGGTTAGGAATGCGAAGACAAGGAATGCGGAAATCGGAACGTTCCACTTCAAGGCTGACTTCCCTTTGATCTCGGCCGCAACCGCTGGCGACGCGTTAAGCCAGGGATAAACGAATGCTGCCATCAGGGGCAGCAGGAATATTGTTGGACCCCAGCTAAAAGAGCTGCTGCACGCGGTGTGGGCAAAGCCGCAAGAGCTAGAAACAATCGAATATGTCTGACTTCCATTAATCGAAAAGGCCCCATTGGCGCTGTTAATGTAGCTCTGGACCCCTGTCGGGCCCGCACTCAGGAGGACCCCCATCGCGAGCAGTATGGCGAAGAATCCGAGGATTGTAAGCGCCGAGACCAGCCTGTAGCCCGCCTTCGGCTTCAGGATATTGATCGCAATGAGGATGGAGAACAGGATCGAACCCAACAGGAACTGGTTGGTTGAGTTGGCCGGGCCGAGGCCGCTGGGGACGGCGAGGCCGAGCAGGGTGGGGTCGAAGGTGAAGAAGAGCCCGACCGAGCCGATGGCGAACACTGTCGACAGGACAATCAGGGCCAGATACGCGGTCGTTTCAAGGGTGTAGCCCATGAACGAAATGATGCTCCCGAAGGGGCCCCCGAAGACCCTCGAGACGTAGACGTAGTCTCCTCCGCTGCGGGGGTAGCGCCGAGACATTATCGTGTACACCACGATCTGGGGGAATGACAAGATAAAAGAAATCACGGATAACAGGACGAGGTTGACTCCCGACATGTCCTGCCCGGAGAAAAGCATGGGTGCCAGACCCGCGATGCCGATGACGCCGAGGAGCGCTCCGACAGACATGTTGCTCAAGTTCATGGCGATGCTGTCGAAGAATGAGACGTTCTTCACGAGCCCAGTGCTTTCCCGCACGAAGATTGCGGGCTGCGTCGTCTGAGTTTGCTCAGACTGGCTCATTGTGAATGTGAAAAAGGAGTCTGTATATAATGATGTGTTAGCATGATTCTGTTAAAAGTTGTGGGCTGGTGCGAATCCTAGTAGCCGATCTCCGAGCTCGGCCTGAGGTGGCGCATGGACTTCACCCGACCACATTCCTTGCACCTGTAGTTCCCCCTCCCTCTCGGATTGTAGTCCCTGGTGTCCACCACCGGCTCGTGCTCTGTGCGCTCCATGCACCGCTCACACCATCGGTACTCCACCATGGATTGTTCGAACCAGATGAGCGATGGGCTCAACAAAAAGCTTTAGCGGGTGAGAGGGTTGGTCGTTCGTCGTGTGGGACGTCGCGACGATGGGACTGGGATTGATCCTCCTCGGATTCGGGATTGTGGCGGTTGCGATGCTGATCTCGTCTGGATCTGGCGAGTCGGGCGTGAAGGGCGCAGGAGTGATAATGGTCGGCCCGATCCCGCTGGTCTTCGGTTCGGACGCCAAATGGGCCAGCGTCGCGATTGCCTTGGCGGTCGTCTTACTGCTCCTGAGCCTTCTGCTCCATGTGGTGTGAGTTTGAACAAGCTTGTCGTGGTTGGGCTGCTGACAATCTTGGCGGGCATGGCGTTGGTGATTCTGGGCTCCGCCAGCCAAGGTACCGCGTCGACCGGAGGTTTTGTCTTGATCGGGCCCTTCCCGATCGTCTTTGGGACAGGCAGCAACGGCGGGCAGCTGGCTACGCTTGCGCTGGTCGCGGGCCTCGTAATGGTGGCGCTCCTCCTGGTCCTGGCCTTGCGGCTCTACTCTCTGTCGAGGGGTTCCTTTTCTGGGGAAACCCATAAATAGAGAGGACCGTCGTTTGTGAAAAGAATGCAAGAATTGCAACCGCTGGTCACCATAACGCCGGTCGCGAAGGGCAAGCTGACTGAGGTGCTGGCGGCGGAGAACGCGAAGGATTCGTTTCTGAAGATCGAGGTCTATCCGGGCGGAGGATGCGCCTGCAGTGGTGGTTACAGGTACGCGCTGAGCCTCGAACAGAACCCCGGACCTTCCGACATCGTCGAGGAGGTCGGAGGCCTGAAGGTCATGACAGAGAAGGACAATGCCGACCTGATCAGGGGTTCCAAGATAGACTACTTCGAGAGCCTTCAGAGGACTGGGTTCAAGATAGAGAACCCAAACGTCCACGTCGAGGCCTGCGGCTGCGGCGGGCACTAGGTCAGTAGATCATCGAGTCGCTGATTCTAAGCTTCTCTTTCGCACCCGAAATGTATGGTCTCGTGATTTTCATCTCCCCAGCCCAGCGAAGTACGGCGAGCTGGGTCGCGAAGACGGCCCTGAAGACTGACTCCGGCTTGCTCTCCTCGTCGTTGTCTGCAAGAGCAGAGTCGTAGCCCGCCTTGCGGAGCGAATTGGCCAACCCTCTCCCGATTCTCAGAGGGTCGAAGCCTTCGTAGATGTTGACCGCGTCCCCGCGCCTCAAGGAGAAGAGCTCCATGTGGCTGAATTCTTCCAGCCGTTGACAAAGGGCTCTTGCGCCGAAGAATTCGTAGAGCTTGGCTGCAGCGTAGATCGAAACGGCGTAGAGCGCCTGATTCCCGAGGAAGAAGGTGGTCCCCCGTTTAGAGAACTTGAGCCTCCCGGAGGTCTTCCTTGCCCCGGCGTAGGCCTTCGCGAAGCTGACATGGAGTTTGGGTGATGAGAGCCTACAGCAGGCCAGAAGC
Organism: Nitrososphaerales archaeon; assembly: GCA_032906685.1. GTDB lineage: Archaea > Thermoproteota > Nitrososphaeria > Nitrososphaerales > Gagatemarchaeaceae > DASPPF01. The sequence goes on along the minus strand of JAJTZD010000011.1, from coordinate 23,076 downwards.
GAGAGTGGGAAGGAGGCCATTCCCGGCGTCCTCGGTCGGTAGTTGTATGGAAAGATGAAGGTTCGGTCGACCGCCCCCGCAAGGGGACTGTCTTGGTTCGCCGTGACCGCGATGGTTTCTGTTGCGTAGCGCGCGACCCTGTGCGCGGCCGCGATGTTTGACCTCGTTCGGCCTGAAACAGACACGAAGACCACGGTCCTGGACCTGGAGACCTCGGGTGACGCTATCAGCTCGTAGGGGTCGACAGCGACGCTGCGCATGGAGGAGAGGTAGGAGGCGCAGAGAGCCGCTGCGTATGAGTCCCCCGCACCCACAAGGATGGAGCCCTTCGGCACCGCATCGACCTTCTCGCCTTGCATCTTGGAGAGAAGAATCGGCTGGTCACGGACCTCCCTCGCGAGCGACTCCAACATCCAAGCGGGTGAAGGGCGTGAAGCATTTAAGAGAAGAGCGGTCGGCGAAGGTTCACGCAATGAAATATGTAGAGGGCTCCAAGAAGGTCTTCCTTGATACTGGTACCAGGTTCCCGCGCGAGGTCATCTGGGCCGTTGGAATCGTAAAGCTGTCCGCCGCCCGCGCGAACGTCGCTCTCGGCTTACTCGAGAAGGAGCCGGGACGGGCAATCCAGTCCAAAGCGAAGGAGCTGATGCGGGGCAAGCATGACGCTCGTATCTCCGTTGACGTCTTTCAGACCGGGTCTGGCACCGGCCTGAACATGAACGCTAATGAGCTGATCGCGGAGCTGGCGTCGGCAGAACTCGGCAGGAAGGTCCACCCGATTGACGAGGTGAACATGAGCCAGTCCTCAAACGACGTCGGCCCGACCGTGGTTAGGGTTGCCGCGGTCCGCGCTGTGGAGAGCGAGCTGATTCCCGCGCTACAGAAGATGACCAAGAGCCTGAAGGTACTCTCGAAGAAGACCTCGGCCGTCTACAAGTCTGGGAGGACGCACCTGCGGGACGCCCTGCCCGTGACGATGGGACAGGAGTTCGGAGCCTACTCTGACGCCTTCGCAAGGGACACGAGGCAGGTCTCCGACGTGGCGGGATACCTTCTGGAGCTTCCCATGGGCGGCACCGCGGTAGGAACAGGCGTCAACGCGGACCCCAGGTTCGGCGCGATGGTCGCGAAGGAGATTGCCAGGGAGACCGGGCTCGCGTTCGTTCCCGCCAAAGACAAGTTCAGGGCGACCAGGCTGCTGACCGATGTCGCTGCTCTGAGCGGAACGCTCAGGACGGTCTCGCTCGACCTCTACCGGCTGTGCCAGGACCTGAGGCTGATGTTCTCTGGTCCCATCACGGGCATCGGGGAGATCGACATACCGACCCAGGGAGAGGTGGCGGGCAGCAGCATAATGCCCGGGAAGACCAACCCGGTCACCGTCGAGAGCGCGCTTCTTGCGTGCACCGAAGTGATTGGGCTCGATGGGGCCAACCAATTCGCCGCCTCCCTCGGCGAATTCGAGCTCGCGATGGGCGTCCCGCTCCTAGCCTACAACCTGGTGCTACAGGTCAGGCTCCTCTCCGAGGCGCTCAACAAGCTGGCTGCGCTTGTGGTCGACCACGTCGTCCCGAACAAGGAGAGGGGGAGAAGGTTCGCCGAGAGCAGTCCAGCCCTGATCACGGTCATCTCGCCCAAGATTGGGTACGACAAGGCGGCCGTCTTGGGGAAGCGCCTGGCTCGCGGGGTTCCGATCAGAACGGCGCTGAAGGAACTGGGCTACGCCGAGAAGGAGATAGATTCGATCCTCGACCTCAGGGGGCTTGTGAGGCCGGGAATTCCTTCGAAGAAGCTCCACTGATGTTTCGGTCGTGAAAACCCAAGGTTTTCACCGTCTCGCCTTCACGCCTATCTTCTCCATGAGCTTCCCCAGTTCAGAATCGTCTGCCGCATCCAGCCTGAGATACTTCAGAATCTCGTCCTCGTTCAATCCTACCCGCCTCGCCTCGGCGACGGTGTGTCTGTAGGCTTCCAGCTCGGTCGGACGTTCAACGTACTCGAACGCTTGGTCGTAGAGCTCCCTTCCCTCTAGGAACTGCCGCACATGGACCAGCACGTGTATGACGTCGAGGTAGAGGAAGTCGGACTTCGCCGTGGAAAGGTGTTTGTAGCCTATGCAGATGGTGCCCGTGTCCCGGTCGAGCCAGAGGCCTGATTCGAACGGCTCCACCCTCAGCTTCAGGTGCCTCAGCGTCTTTGACATCTCTGCCCGAGACCCGAAGACATTCTGAAGCGCCGAGGAAGACTCCAGGCCGCTGAAAACCTCACCCAACTTGTGTTCTCCGACGGCCGCGGCCCTCCTGACCCTGAACCCCCTAACCCGCAATACGGGACGCAATCGGGCGTGGGAAATCAAAAGGCCCCGACTCAAAAAGACTTTACTCTATGTTGCCCTTTGCCTCACAAGGGCAGCAGTCCATGATAGCTACGGTGAGCGGAATCAGGGGTGTGGTCAATTCGGACATTTCGTTGGCTGACTTCGCCCGGTTCTCCTCTAACTTCGCTGGCTTCGCCCGGGCCGAACAGGTTCTTCTGGGCAGGGACACGCGCACGACTGGCTATGCGGCCAGCAGGGCGGTCGCGGGCGCCATCATGTCGCATGGAGCGAGCGTTCTAGACTACGGCATGATCTCGACGCCAGCCCTGTTCAGGGAGAGCAGAAACAAGAAGAGGCCGGCGATCATGGTCACGGCCTCGCACAACGAGCCTGAGTTCAACGGACTCAAGTTCATCATCGATGGTAGGGGAGCCGGAAGCGAGGTCCTCGACGCAGTGATGCGGAAGGCAGAGCGCGGCCAGGAAAGCTTCGGCAGAGGTTCGCTGAAGCGTCAGGCGAAGCCGAGTTACAACGACGACCTGGTTCGGATGTTCGGCGAAGGGTCGTGCGAGGGCGTGAGGGTCGCGGTCGACCTTGGCGGCGGTGCCGCAATCTTCCACGCCGTGCCGATCCTGCAGAGGCTGGGCTGCGAAGTGCTCTCCATCAGAGACGCCTGCGGAATCTTCGACAGGAAGGTCGACCCGGTGACAGATGACCTCTCCGTCCTAATGGGCCTCGTGAAAGCGACAAAGCGCGACGTGGGCCTGGGCTTCGACTGCGACGGGGACAGGCTCGTGATAGTTGACGGGAAGGGCAACAAGAGGTCCGGGGATTACATGCTCACTCTGGCGATTTCGAAGCTGCTCAAGGGATCGGGGGGCGCGGACGTCGTCGTCTCCGCGGACACGACGGTCGCGGTCGACGAAGTGGTGGCCAAGCTCGGCGGGACCGTGTTCAGGTCGAAGGTGGGTGAGGCGAACGTAGTGAGCATGATGCGCGAAAAAGGAGTCAGGATAGGAGGGGAAGGAAGCAGCGGTGGGCTCATCGACGGCTCGTTCAACTTCTGCAGGGACTCGATGCTCGCCGCCCTGGTGATAATCAGGGCCTTGAAGGCGGAAGGGCAGAAGCTCTACGGGGATGTAAGGAGCTACCACCAAGAGAGGGGGGCCCTCCAGGTGCCCCGCCAGAAGGCCCTGAGGGCCATCAAGGCATTGGCACGGAGCCGCAGGGACGCGGATACCACCGACGGCGTGAAGATTTGGCTGTCGCGCAAGTCCTGGGTCCTGGTACGACCATCGAATACTGAGGATGTGGTGAGGGTCTCTGCCGAGGCAGAGAGCGCAAACGACGCCGCCCGGATCGTCAAGACCTACCTTAGCAGGGTCAGGGAGCTGAGCAGGCAACACGCCTGACGAGCTGGAGATCATCCGGTCGGTCCTCAGGTCTGCGGGGACCCTCCCTCGAGCCTACTCGAGGATAGGCGACGACGTGGCCGTCTTCCCGGTGCATGGAAAGAGGCTGGTGCTGAAGGTGGACATGCTTGTGCAGTCCACCGACGTCCCGGCGGGCATGACCTTCAGGCAGGCGGCCCGCAAGGCCGTGGCGATGTGCGTGAGCGACTTTGCGGCGAAGGGGGTGAAGCCCAGCGCGTTCATGGTCTCGCTCGGAGTTTCCAGGACTGTCACTGACGCGCAGGTCCAGGAGCTGGCTCTTGGCTTCCGTGACGCCGCCGACGCGTGGGGAGTGAAGCTCGTCGGCGGGGACACCAGCGAAGCTGAGCAGCTGATCGTCAACTGCGTCATGGCCGGGTTCGCAAGCAGGTATGTGAAGAGAGAGGGAGCGGAGCCGGGGGACGCGGTCGTCACGACTGGGCGGTTCGGGTTCCCTCCCTCGGGCCTCAGGATTCTGCTCGAGGGAGCGAGAGCAAGAGCGGGCTTCAGGAGGAAGGCGGTGGCGAGCGCGCTGATGCCGAGCCCGAACCTTAGGCTCGGGTTGGCCCTGGCGCCGTACTGGACTGCGGCGATGGATTCAAGCGATGGCCTGGCTAGGAGCCTCCACGTGCTTTCGAAGATGAGCAGAGTCGGGATGGAGATTCGAACCATGCCCGTGGGGGACGGGGTGGAGGAGTTCGCAAGGGCCAACGGCGTTCCCTCCAAGAATCTGGTCTTCGAAGGGGGCGAAGAGTATCTGATCGTTGGAACGATGAAACCAGAGAGGGTCGCGGCCGCGGCCAAGGTTGCCAAAGTGAGAGGGGCCGAGCTCGTGGAGATCGGGAGGGTGACCGGGCGGGCGGGCGAGGTCGTGCTGCGCACCGGTGGCAAGACCGAACCGATAGCGGACGCCGGCTGGGTGCACCTACGCTGAGGCTGCCTTCACTACCTTTGCGAACCTGCTGAGAAGCGCGTCCGCCTTCTGCTGGCTGTCAGACTCCGCGAAGACCCTGATTATGGGTTCCGTCCCGCTGGGCCTCACCAGAGCCCAGGAGCGCTCGTCCGTCCATATCTTCAGGCCGTCGATTCTCTCGACTTCGCCCTTCGCCTGACGCTCCACCGCCTTCATGATCGAGCCGGATTTCCTCCTGTCCATCTCCAGCTTGGTCTTGGCCTGGTAGAACCTCGGAACGGAGAACGAAAGAGCCTTGGAGAATGCGATGCCCCTTGCCGCGAGGCACTCGAGCATCAAAGCGGTCGCCATCGCGCCGTCCCTGACGGAGATGTGGGGCGAGTATATGCAGCCGCCGTTCTCCTCGAAACCGAACAACGCCCTGCGCTCGAGCATGGTCCTCGAGACCTCGACGCTGCCCACCCTGGTCCTGATGACCTTGCCGCCCCTCCTCTTCGCCACGGTCTCGATGGCCTGGGTGGAACCGACTGTGGTGACCACGGTGCTGTCGGGGTTCTTCTCCAGCAAGTAGTCCGCAATCAGGCAGCCGCTCTGGTCGCCCCACAGCACCCTGCCTTCCTCATCGCAGAAGATCGCCCTGTCTCCGTCGCCGTCGTATGCCACGCCCAGGTCGGCACCGACAGACTTCACGGCCAGCGACAGGTCGCTCAACGTGGATGGGGTGGGCTCCGGACCCCTGCCCGGGAAGTTGCCGTCGAGGACCGAGTTCAGCGTTATGAGCTTGCACCCGAGCGCCTCGACCAGATACGGGGCAGCCAGGCACTGTGCCCCGTTGCCGAGGTCCATCACGACCGAGAATCTTCGGCCCGAGATTGGCTTCGGTTTCACCTTCGACAGGACTCCGGTCATGTAGTTCTTCACGACCGAGGGCTCGGGCCGGGCGACGCCCACCCCCTTCCAGTCGGCCTTGCTCTGCGAACCGTCGAAGAATACCTTCTCTACGCGCTGCTCGTCCAGCCTGGGTATCTCAACGCCGTCTTGTCCGACGACCTTGAGGCCGTTGTATTGGGGCGGGTTGTGCGAGGCGGTGATCATCACGCCTCCCCTGAAACCCAGAGTCTTGACAGCGTACTGGAGGGCAGGAGTAGGGACCACTCCGGCTTCGGCCACGTCTCTGCCGGAACTCATCAGGCCGGATATCGCTGCGTTCGCAAGGGCCTGGCTCGAGTTCCGCCCGTCCTGACCCAGCAGGACCTCGCCCTCCCCGAAGTAGGTCCCGACCGCCTCGGCGAGGTCGATTACGAAGTCCAGGTCGTGGGAGACCCCGGGCATGAACCTGACGCCGTTGGTGCCGAAGAGCCTCTGCTGAGATACGGACAATGGAGGAGCGATTTGTCTGGCTGTGAAATAAAACCCTTCTGGGTCTGGAAGCCCAGATGTGGGGCCCGCAAAAGCTTATGTCGAATCCCGGCGCGGGCGAATGTTGGGCCCGTAGCGCAGATCGCGTAGAGCGGAGTACGGATAGCGTGGCAGCCTTCTAAGCTGTAGTGAGCCCTGCTCGCAGAGGTCGTGGGTTCAAATCCCACCGGGCCCGCTATCATTTCTCATCTCGGTTAGCGCATAAATACAAATCCGGTCCTGAAATCTCCATTGCCAATTCTTCCAAATTTCATAGAAAGGCGGCTCTTACGGCTTCTGCCACAGCTTACTCCATTTCTCGACCTCTGGGGGGCTGGCTCGTTTGAGGCAATTCGACTAGCATCATCCCTTGGGATTTTTGAGGCTGTAAGGAATGGTGCGAAATCATCATCGGTAATTGCGAGACAAATCGATGCCGACGCGAGAGGCGTCAGGATACTCCTTGATGCGCTCGTACCCTTTGGGCTACCTTAAAGAAAAGAATGGACACTATTCTGCCACACCTATTTCCAAATCTTTCTTCTCCGACTCCACTGCACGCATGAACGATATTTTCGAGCTCTACTCCGGTCTCTTCGATTTCATCAGGAGCCACCATGAAGAAGCTGCCAGGAGTGGAAGGCCCGAAATCAGCGCGTTCGAATGGTTCGACCAGAATCCGAGGATGTGGAATCTCTTCCACTCCTTTGAGATGTCGATTGCGAAGACGATAGAGAAGGATGTCGTCTCAAAGGTGAAGTTCGACTCCACGACCAGGAGGCTTCTAGATGTGGGGGGCGGACATGGGCTCTACAGCATCATGCTGTGCAAACGCCACCCGGAACTTCATGCTACAGTCTTTGACTCACCGAAACCTCTGGAGCAGACCAAATCAATCATAGAGTCAGAGCAGATGACAAAACAGGTGTCGGTACAGGCTGGAAATTTCTTCGTGGACGACCTTGGCAAGGGCTACGACGCCGCGCTGCTCTTCAACATAATTCACCTCTTCACGGCCGAGAAAAACCTTCAACTCCTGAAGAAAGTAGCAACCGCTCTCAACCCCGGAGGCAGATTGGTCATTTTCGATCAATTCTTGGGAGGGGAGTTTGGGAGGGTCCTAAGAACGGCACACACATTCTATGGTTTGTTCTTCCTTGTTACAACAGGCGGGCAAGTGTATACATTCGACGAAATGACTGAGTTTCTAGCCGCCGCTGGGTTCGCGAGACCGATCAAGAAGCCGATAAGGACGGCTGGATCAGACTTGGTTTTTGCCACAAAGACTGCATCCTAAGAGAGCCGTCGGGCCCGGCAGACAAACGTTCGAGCCATTCCCTTCGAAATCCACTTTTCGCACCCATTCGGTTACGGACCCCACCGGGCCCGCTACCAATAGGTGTCAAGTCCTTTCGCTCTTTCTTTTGATTAGCGGATTTGTGGGACATACCACGCTTTCTATTCCCGTAGTGACAAAGTCCGCCCTTCCTAGGCTTCGTTAACTTGCTTGCACAATCACGGAGAAACGCGTTACTTCTTGGGGAAGAACTTCCTGTAGGGGAGGAGCAGCCCGACTGCGGCGATGATGGCAAAAAGTAGATTATCGGGAGTAGTGATAATCGTAGCCAGCCCGAAAAGGATTGGTACTGCAAGGAACGTATACCATGCCCACTTCTCACCTCTTCGGTAGCTTCTGAAGGATATGGCAATGACCGAGACGTCTGCCACGGCGGCTATAATGCCATTGGATGTAGAGAGATGACTGATGAAACCAGCGATGCGTGGTTGAGCAGTTACGAGTTGGGTCCATGACATGCCAATGCTTCCCTGTACAAACGCATCGAGAGGCCTACCTGTGACAATCGACACCGCTGCTTGCACCAAGAAAACAATTCCCAGAGCAAAGAAAATTATCCAAGCATACTTCTCATACGCTTTCTCCTTCCTAGGTACAGCCATTGCTTGCAGATAGTTGTATCACGATATTTATGCTTGTGAAAGGAACCAGCCGTGCAAATAGGTTAACAAAACCAGTCGAGGGGATTCTGGTAGGTCCTTTGCACGGTCAAATTGTCACCCCAGTCATAAATACCAAAGCCCAGCTACTATCACGCTATGACTGTTCCTAGGAAGGAGAAAGCGTATGAGAAGTATGCTTGGATAGTCTTCCTTGTGATGCCTCTCCTCTCCGTTGTCATTGTTGTACTATTCCACTTTACACACCCTCTCCTATCTGTGCCGGACAACTATCAAGCCGTTCGTGTACTGCGCGCATTTGAAACAGCAGAGATAGGCTTCAGTCTATTTACCGTCGTTATTCTCTTCAAGGGATTTCGAAAGGGCGAGCGATGGGCGTGGTATGCTTTCTGGTTTTGGCCGGTTCACGAACTTTCTGCCTTCGTTGCAGGGGGCGGGTTTAACCCGCCACCTGGACAGGTAACGGTGCAACATCTTGTGTTTCTCCTAGTCTTTGTGTTAGGTCTGCTCCTACCCTACAGGAAGTTCTTCCCAAAGAAGCCCGCTGGTCGTGCGACGGTGTCATGACGACAAGACCAGCGGCTGAAAAGGGTTATCGGAAGCACGCGTGGATTCTCATCTTAGTCGTCTTCGGTTTCTGGCTCTTTCGTGGTGTGGCTGGGCTGCTTGGCGGGGGCTCTTTGTTCTCCATCGGCTTGAAGAATCTGACGGGGATGGACTGGAATCAGATTGTTTCAGCCCAACCCGGCTTTGCTACCTTCATCAACGGATCTCTGATAGAGTCGTCATTTTTCCTGATAGGCTTCAGCCTTCTCGGAATGGCTATCGCAAGAACAAGTTACAGAAAGGGAGAGCGATGGGCCTGGTACGTTTGCTGGTACCTTCCCCTTTGGTACGTGAGCTCAATCTACCTAGTTGCAACGAACGCCGAAGGGGCCGGGGCAACTGCTCCTTTTCTGTACTTCTTCTACTTGTTGCTGATGATTGTAACGCTCTTGGGGCTGCTTCTACCTTACAGGAAGTTCTTCCCGAGAAAGCAGGTTTAGAAAATGGCTTCGTTAGATAAGGGAGAGAAGGGGTTCCTTCGCTTCGGAGGGCTCGTCGGGATCATAGGCGGCATTATCTTTTTTCGGCCCTAGTCCTCTTCATCTTGACTTTCGCTCATGTGAGTGGAACGGAGGAGTTCTTGGGCTGGCTCATCTCGAATAGTACCCCCTTCATCGTTACGAACGGGCTGTTCTTCATCGCCTTCGTGCTCGTCGTCCCTCTCTTCCTCGCACTGTATCGAGGCCTCAGAGAGATACGCGCAGGCTACCGTCGTCTTTCAAGGCCTTAGCTGGGGACTCGAGAAGTCCCAGAATCCTTCCGCCCGGCATGCTGGGCTGCAGTCCAACCCCCCACCATCATTAAATGCGCACACGAAAATCAAAGAGGGTATCAATGTAGCCTGGGAATCCATCTGGGAACACGGTTTCTGTATCGCGTGTAAGTATCTCCGAACTGCGCTTCTAGGCGATGCTCTTCCCATGGGACAAGAAAGAGTGCAAAGAGCATCGAAAAGACGACGAGCCCGATGAGAACTGTGATGCTCCCGTAGAAAAGCGTCCATCCAAGCCAGATTGCACCATAGCCGAGATACATGGGATTGCGGGTGAACCTGTAAGGCCCGGAGGTCAACAAGTATGTTGGGACCATCTCCCCGAGCTGCCAACCCCGGGGCGCCTGAACGGAGTGCAGGCTGAAGCACCAGACGACTAGGGCGAACCCCGCTACGACTAGCGACAACGAAGTGAAATTCCAGACGCTAGGACGCTCCCCCATCCATCCGTAGCGAACCGAGAGCGTTGAGACGGACCACGGCAGAACGATAAGGAAGAGGCCCAATGCGACGATCCCAAGGATTAGACCCGCCCATCGCGGGAGACGCGTCATAGGCTATCCCCATTCCTTTGTTCAAGAGGACTGTAAGTCCTCATTATAACGTTGCAAATTCCGGGCTCTGTCAACTCTTCGCGACATTCGTGCTTGATGTTTCTCTATCATACCCCGATGACTTAACGGAGCCAAATCTTCGCAGCTTCATATCTTCTTTGCTCTTCATTTGTCTCGCAAAGTAATTCTTGGGACACAAGACATTTCCTCCGGGAAACACAAGTACCGTCGCTCGACCTCCGAAAGCGACTTGTGACAGGCAATATCAGGAGAACCCTCTCAACGAGGTGCCCCCGTCAACGATCTCGCTGGAACCTATGACCAAATCTGGGTCCGATATCAGACGATACTGGGTCCCACCGGGCCAGCTATCCGCAAGTGAATGCGAGTTACTATTCTACCTTACTTCACCGACCATATATGCAGAGGCCGCCTAATCAGGGGGTCAGACGACGCCTGTTAGGGAGTTACCGGGTTTTGGTGAAGATGGGTTTGTAGGAAATCAGCAACGCGGCCATCCAAGCGACGTAGTATTCCCATAGAAGCATGCCGCGCGCCGTGGGTGGTATTCCGTGTTCAGTAGACCATAGAGTGGCTGCTGTCAGGTCTGTTATGCCACCAACAAGGAGCACGAACAAGAGGAGATACCAGCCAAGCTTGTTTCCTTGCTTCAAAAGAGTCCTTGCAATCACACATAGGAGAATTACTCCGATCGCAGCGTAGATTCCCGCCATGAAGAAGTGGTAGCGGGCATGGGACAGAAGATTCATTGGATGTAAGAGCAGTTCGGTTGCGGTGAGGGGATTAGGTACGGTGTAAGCAAGTGTCCATGTAACATGTTCACCCAAGATCGCAAACGCTCCAAGAATTACAAGCCATGAGGCCGTCACAAGCTCTCCCCACCGCTTGCGCAAAAGAACAAAAACCATCACGGGCCCAAAGGTAACTAATCCCCTGACCAAATATGGGATTAGCGGCTGTTCAACTGATATGAGAATAATCTGGGGAATCGAGAGCACCCATACCGCCGCCAATAGGGAGCCAATGAACAACACGACTAGGAGAAGAATCAGCGAAGCGGTTTTGATTTGCCTGCGGAGAACCATCACATCTGTTGCACTACCGTTATTCACCCATCTCCATGATTCTTGGTTTTAGGGAAGAACTTTCTGATGGGTAACAGTAGTCCTAGTAAGTATATGATGATGATTGGAATCAAAAAGGTTGCAGTAGAGGGGAACAACAAAGCACCAGATACAAACAAGACTGGGTAATACCAGAGAGTATACCAAGCCCACTTCTCTCCCCTTCTATAGCCCTTCAGGCTGATCACGATACCAAAGATATTCAAGCCAAGCAAGTAAATCCCTTGCTGTCTTACAATTATGCCGGTGTAGTCAACAAGCCAAGGGTTTGAAGATACCAGCTCGCTCCAAGTCTTGCCAATAACGCTCGACGCCATTTGGGGTATGCCTGACTGCAGTGGCGCTAGAGGAACGTCCAACCCAAATATTAGGAGAAATACATTCATGATGAAGAGAATTACCCAAGCATACTTCTCGTACGCCTTCTCGATCCTGGGTGCGGTCAGAGCCCTCTCCCTCCTTCATTCTGATATATTAACCACAGTTCGCTAGGTCAATCCACCTAATCTTTTACAACAAAAACAAGAATCCACTTTTTGGACCCAGTCGGGTTCGGGCCCCACCGGGCCCGACATCGTTGTTACCCCACCTGATGCCTAACATGATTGTGACTGTGCGTGCATGACCAAGCTCAGCGCTCTGAGCCGAGAATGGTGTGCGGTCGCCGAGACTTCAACACAATTTATTGTGCGGAAAGACTCGAGCTGGCCTGCTATCCCGAGTGATACAGGGAGGTCGATTGGGCCTCCGCCTGCGTTCCTCTTGGTGGTCGAGCTGGCTGCTTAGTGAGTCCTCAACCAATCGCTGATTGCGTTGGTCACTTGCTTCTTTTTTCCCAAATCGTACTTCGAAGTTGCTGTAGGGAATATGACGTGGTAAAAGTAATGGTCTGCATCGGCAAATGTCCGGAGTATCTTGTCTTTCGATGCCAACTCTTCAAAGACCTTTCTCGCTCCGGTCGGCCCTACCATTCCATCGGCTTCACCTTGAATTATGAACGCGGGTACGTATGTTCTTGAAGCATTCTTGAGAGCCTTGCGCACAAGGGGTCCTATGCCCAATAGATACCGCCAGGTGAACTTCCCGGTGCTTAGTGGGTCGTTGATCAAGTATTCAGTATATGCATCGAACTCCTGGCTTCGCCTAAATCGTTCAGAACCAGACCCGTACATATCAAGCATCGCTCTTCTCGCGAAGAGAATTTGGAAGACCGCCCGAATGAGGAGCCTTGCCGATGGTCTTTCCGCCCTTATCCCAAATAGGTCTACAGATGATCCAGCAAGTATCAACCCGTCTGGAGAACTCGGATTGTTTGCGGCATACCAGAGTGCATGAAGGCCTCCCATACTGTGACCAATAAGGAAGAGCTTCTTCCCAGGGTGTCTCCCGCGAATGTAAGTTATCACTTCTTCGACATCATGCAGGTACTTCTTGATATTGCTCGTATCTCCGATAGGTAGACCCTCTTCCCTGGAGTTCCCGAAACCCCTTAGGTCAATCGCGAAAACTTCGGCCCCATCAGAAGCCAGATCCTGCGCTACGAACCTGAAAAACCCAGAATGCTCCCCTATCCCATGTATGCAGACTACTATTCTCTTGACTTCACCAGTAGTCTTCCAATGCCTGTAGAAAAGGCCAAAGCCATCTGTCATCCTGAAATGGTCTTGGACTTCTAAGCCTGTTATCAAATTCAAATTATCACTATCGTATGCGCTTGGCTTATCCCAGTACTCAAACCAGTACAATCTATCGTGGCGGCGTCTATTAGAGATTCTGACCGGTTGATATAGCAGTAGTCTCGGATTTCCGCGCAGTATTTTGTGTTGTCAGGAGAATTTCAGTATGATAAGTTGGGTCGAAAGTTGTGGTCGCCGGGATTTTCACCCGGGTTCCATATCTTAGAAGTCTAGGATCTTGGGATATCCACTGTTGAACCGGGTACTCTAACGGAACATTGCCCTCAAAAAGACTTGAACCCTATTAGCGTTTGAGTCCCACCGGGCCCGCTCCACTGACACGATCTCGGGGGAGCTTCTGTTTCCCAGCTAGGTAGGAGAGGCCGCGCCTGCTTTGAAGCGCCAAAGCCTAACCGCTAAAGCGAAGGTGAGACCACTCGCTACAAAGATATGTACGAGTACGATGGGAAATGAGCTCTGGAAGACCGGGGACGCGAAAGGAATGACAATGCCTCTGAGGACCGTGAGTCCCGCCGTGACGCCCGCAAGAGTTGTCCATACTGCGAGCCAGCGCGGAAAGAGATGCCTCCCCAGCAGAGCAGAGCCCACGAGCAAAAATCCGGCCGACGTGAAGAAATTACCCAAGATAAACATCGCGTTAAAGTTGTTGGCCACCGTCTGGAACATCCCCAGTATGATTCGTTGCTGGTCAGGGGCAGCTGCAACGTATCGAGTTGCTAGGTCCGACACTGCGAAGAGACGGGTGAAGCCACCAAGTGCGCCAACCAGTTGCGCCACACCACATAGTGCCGCAAGTCGACTCCGCATCAGTGCAAAAGGTTCGACCATGACACTGAGTAACCATGTCATACCGGCACCGAAGATCCAAACGAGACTGTCCAGGGTCGCAAAGGCACGATAACCCGGACCAGCGACGACCTGCGCCTGACTTTGAAATGCTTCAATGGAAGAATCTGCGCTTCCATATGAGAAGGCTACGAACACAAAGATGACTGAGAATGTTGCAAAGAAAAGAGCAAACCGCGAGACCAACCGTACTCGCGTATCCAAGGAAGGTTCCGTTCCCTGCATACTCAGATGTCGAATGTGGGAGTTTGGTACTTAAGCGTTGGAAAGGTGCCAATGCCTCTGGTCCCGTCAGGGAGGCGACCCCGTCATTGAATCACTGATGTTGTAGAGTCCACCCTTCGAACCCATTTAGGAGCGGGTCCCACCAGGCCCGCCTAGTCTTTCAAAAGAGATATCACAGATGTTCTTTTCCCAGTCGCCAGCATGGACCCTGCTCTCCGGACAGTGAATTTCGCGGATGGGAAACGATGGCGAAGATGGCTCGTATTCAATCACGACAGAGTCAAAGAGGTCTGGGTAGTCTTCAGGAAAAAAGAAGCAGGGAACCAGTCCTACCGGGTATCTTATGCGGCTGCCCTAGAGGAAGCGATATGCTTCGGGTGGATCGACAGTCGCATCAAGTCAATTGATTCTTCCAAATGCATGGTCCGTTTCACGCCGAGGAGAACCAGGAATTGGTCCAAGTACAACCTTGATCGGGCCTCGAGAATGATAAAACTCGGTAAGATGACACGTTCAGGATTACTCACCCTGCCCGAACATGTCACAAAGACGCTCGGGAGGAACATTGCCGTTTCGAAGTAGTCGTTTTTCGCTCGTCCAAGAACTATCTCCCAACTGGAATCCCCTTTTCGAACCCATTCAGGTTCTCGAATCCCACCGGGCCCGCTGTTAACCAGAATCTTGCCCTGTGTCAAATTGCGATGAGAACGTCATCTTCGCGAAAGGGGATGCGAATGTGGAGACGATGGCAAAGAATCGTCGTCTTCTACGCTACGGTGATCGTGCCTTCCATCCAGCCGGTAGTGGACATCGCTCCCTCCGTCCCGTTCGAGCCGAAACCGCACGGGGTCAAGCAAATCCACTGGTAAGTGCCAGCCCGGTCGAAGTACAGGTACGCAATCTCAGTGTCACCGCCCACGACTGGGATGTTGACACCCAACTGCTGAATAGTGAACGTGTGCGCGAGGATTTCAGCGGACACGGATGTAACGTTCTTGCCCCATTGCATGGGCGTGGTCCCGAGCGAGGCGGTCGTGCCGTTAATCATGTAGACTGTGCTGCCTACGGTCCCTTTGACCAACCCGTCCTGCTGTTGGCTGCCCGCAGTCGGGGTGTCGTAGGACACGATTGTGACCTGAATCAGAGTCTTGACGGGGAGCCTGATGTTAGCCGAAGACCCAAGCCCGTTCGTCCCTACCACGTAGAATGTGGGTTGCGCAGTCGTAGAGTTCCAGGCGGTGTTCATCGGCTCGATCAGCATAAGCTGGTACGGACCGGAATTCGGCTGGACAGTTGTTGCGGACGTCACAGTCACCTTGGCGAAATAGTAGCCCAGAGCGGCAGCCAGCACTACACTCGCGACCACCAACACCGCGGTCACACGCAGGTACCTGTCCATCCAACCTCAAGACAGAGAACTCGGCAACGGCCTTAAAAGGACGGGACATGATTCCCAAGTTTGAAAACGCATTCGTGAGGTTGAGATAATTCCCTATGTTCTCCAATAGCGAAACTGGCATCCGCACTTTTCCGCAGATTCTTTTCTTGCCGAAGCCCGAGTTCCCTCGGCAACGCCTGGTTACCACAACCCCCATCGAAAATGACTCTCTGAACCCATCCGGGACGTGGCCTCGATTGGCCCGGTACTCTTGTATTCCCGCTCAGATTGTTATTCCTGTCTCGATTCTGATGAATGAACCGAAGAGGTACAACACCGCGGTTACGCCGAGCATTATCAGCAGTATTTCTACGAAATCTCTTCTGAACGGCTTCCCAGAGATGACGGAACTGTAGTAGGTCGCCAGCGCAAGGATTACGAATGCGAGTGCCAGGGACACGGAGAGGGCCTCAATCATCACCTTTGTCAGAAAGTATGGGGCGGCGAGGATAATGGCGGTCACGAAGTACGACACTCCCGTGTAGATGGCGGAGAGTCTCGCAGAACCTTGGAATCCCTGCTTCGCCTGCGCGAATGCGGCCGAGGCCATGGCCAGCGACGCGGCCCCGCCAGCGATTACTCCTGCAAGGCCGGCTATCTCTGTCTGGTTGTAGATTCCCAAGGATCCCGCGTGAATTCCCGTGATCTCGACCAGCGCGTCCGCCAGGCCGAGGACGACGAAGGAGATGTAAAGGATCGAAGAGCTCTCCACCCGGCGGCCGAACTCCTTCTCGTGCTGCTCCTCGTCTCTCAGCATCTCGTCGAATGCTTTCCTGTCTTCGGCAGGAATCAACGACTCTACCGACCTGTACTCTTCGATTATCCTTGACTCGTGCCTCTCGAGGTACCTCACAGCAAAGGTGATTCCGAAGATCCTCTGCAGCAACAGGATCAGGTATAGCTTGCCCATGCTGAACTTGGGTTGCTCTCCCGGCAGGTACTTCATCCAGAACTCAAAGTGCCGGCGTTCTGTGGCCGAAAGCTGGCTGAGGGCCTCGGCGAACGACGTGTTCTTGCCAACCCTCCGCGAGAGGCGGTCGTACAGGGTAAAGTCGGCAAATTCGTCCGCGATGCCCACCCTTGCGACACTCGTAAGGCGGGGCTCCTTTGGGTCTGCCAAGGCCGTCTTCAGGTGTGGCCTTCTGCGCCTATATGAATCGTGAGGGGGCCAACTTGTGCGAAGTCGTTGCTGTGCGGAACTAGGCAAGAGCCATTTATACTCCGTTTCGCGGTATCGGTGGACGAGACAACATATCATGACAGTCGCTTACTGCGTCAAGTGCAAGGCAAAGCGAGACATCAAGAACCCGCAGAAGATCACCATGAAGAATGGTAAGCCTGCCACGACAGGGACGTGCCCTGTCTGCGGGACCAAAATGTTCAGGATTGGGGGCTAGAGCGAACCCCGTTCGCTCAGACCTCCACGTCTTTATTTTTTTGCCTTTCGGCTCTATGTCATTCCATGAAGAATGCGGGCTTCATGGGCAGGGCGTCCTTCGCCCTGTTCCCCGGGTCTCGCAGGCCCTGGGCGCCTGCCTTCTGGACCGTCACGACGAGGCCCAGCTCCTCCGACATGAACCTGGCTGCGGCGCTGAGCGTCCGATACTCGTCGAACCTGGGCTCCCTCAGGTACTTGCCCAGCAGCTGCTCGCCGACCTCGTACTGCAGTTTGAAGATCCTGTCCGGGCTCAGCTTTAGCGACGCGAACCGCTTTACGACCGCGCCCACGTTCTCCTTCTTCTCTCTCGACTTTGCGAGGGCGAGGAAGTAGTCCTTGGCTGGGTCCGAGGCAGCGTACACGTTGAGTTTGGACCTTGGTCCCTTCACCACCTTCAGTACGTTCCTGGCGTCCTCAATCACCCTGCTGACCACAATCTCCGATAGCTCCGCCGCCTCGTCTACCGGGAACTCCTTCAGGGAAGGCCAGTCCGCCTGGCTCACAAGACCCTTGCCTCCCAGTTCGTGGTTGAGCTGCTCGGCCATGAAGGGAGTGAACGGGGCCATCATCCTGACCCAGGCGGTGAAGATATCAACGAGGGTCTGCTTCCTCGGCTCCTTCACCCTCCGGATGTACCGTCTGATGTCGTTCGACACTTCCAGAAAGGCTGCCGAGGCGGCGCGACGGACCTTCATCTCGTCCATCGCGGCGGTCGTGGCCTTGATCCTGCGGTTCATGGTGGAGAGCAGCCAGGCGTCCAGCACTCCCTTGTCCTTCTTGGCCGAGGACTTCAGACCCTTCTTGACGAACGGGACGATGGCGTTTATCCTCTCCCTGGCGTCCTCGGCGCTTCCCATCCGCCAGTCTGCGTCGTCCATCCCGTCCGCGGTCAGGCAGAGGGCCAGCCTGTAGGCGTCGGCGCCGTACTTGTCGAGAGCGGTCCTCCACGTCACCCAGTTGCCCCTGGTCTTGCTCATCTTCTTACCCTCGAGCTGGATCATTCCGTTGACGCTGAAGCCCCGGGGCCACAGCTTCTCCGGGAAGAGGGCGGCGTGATGGAAAGCATAGAAGGTCAGGTGGTTCGGTATCAGCTCCTTCGCCGAGTGGCGGATGTCCACGGGGTACCAGTACGTGAACTCGGTCCGCATCTCTTTCAGTAGCTTCTCGGTTATCCCCGCTGCCTTCGCCACGTTCGCAGGGTTCCCCTTGCCGAAGAAGACGTAGTCGCAGACCTCCAGGGTCAGGTTCTCGGGCGAGACCTTCTCCTGGTTCACGAACTTGCTGATTGTGTAGTATGCCATGTAGATGGTGGAGTCGCTGAGCGTCTCGACTATCCACTCCTTGTCCCAGGGGAGCTTGGTGCCCATGCCGCTCCTCCTGGCGCACGGCCTGTCGTCGAGCCATTCGATGGTCGAGTTGTACCACTCCCTCGACTCGGGGGGGAAGACGTCGGCCTTCGCGATTAGCTCCTTCGTCCTTGCCTTCCAGGCGGGGTCGGAGTAGTTGAGGAACCACTGGTTCTCCAGGATCTTCACGTAGCACCTGGTGCCGCACCTGCAGACCACCTTCTGCGGTAGCTCGTACATCGTCGCGAACCTACCGGTCCTCGCGAGCAGCTCGACCGCCTTCTCCTTGGCCTCGCCGACCTTCAGCCCGGAGAGCGGACCGGACCCTCCTTTCATCACGCCGTGGTGGAACTCCTCGCGGTAGAGGGCCTCGGTGGCCTCGTCGAGCCTGGGGTCCGAGGAGTCCTGCACTCCGAACCTCTTCAACACGTCCTCAGCCGGCAGGTCGGAGTAGCCCTTCAGCGTGATTATGGAGACGGGCTCCACAGAATCCGCGGTCTCCTTCGCCTGGCGTCCCACCTGCGACCTTCCGCGTTGTATGTCCCTGAGCGCTGCGAGGTCGTATGGAGCGTCCGACGGCACGCTGTAGACCACCCCGGTTGCCAGATCGGTGTCGACGAAGGAGGCTGGAAGGATCGGGAGGGACTTGCCTGTCATCGGGGCCATGACGTACCTGCCGACCAGCTCGGAGCCCTTGAATGACCGCACGGGAGCCACTTCGTGCTTCTGATCTGCCAGCCTCGTCAGGGCTGACGAGCTGACGACCCAGAGCTCTCCGTCCACCTTCGCCTCGGAGTACTCAGCGTCAGGGTTGACCCACACGTTGGTAGCGCCGTAGATGGTCTCGGGTCTAAGGGTGGCCGCGACGAGCGCGAACTCGCCCAGGTGGAACTTGATCAGGTTGAATTCGTCGTGCGAAACGCCGACGCCCTCCATCCTGTCGTGGTCGCCAGTGGGGCTCTTGTCCAGCGGGCACCAGACAACTGGGTGGGTGCCCTGCACGACGTATCCCAGCTCACGCAGGCGCAGGTACTGCCACTCGACGAACTTCCTGAACGTTGGGTCGACTGTCCTGAACTCCCTCCTCCAATCGATGGAGAAACCGGTGTCCTTGATGACCTGGCGGCTCGCCTTTGTGTAGTAGGAGGCCAGGTACTCCGGGTCGACGAACTTGCCCAGCTCCTTCTCCGGAACACCGTCCTCCTCGATGAAGGCGCGCCTGACGTCCTTGTCCCCGCGCTTCAGCCTCAGGCTCATGCCGCCGATGGTCTGGCCGGTCCAGTGCCAGGCCCATGGGAACAGGACGTTGTAGCCCTGCATCCGCTTGAAGCGCGCGTAGACCTCCGCTCTGGTGGCGGTGAAGCCCAAGCCGACGTGCGCGGGCGCGTTCATGTACGGGAACGGGACTGTGACGAAGGCCTTCTTCTTGCCGACCACCGGGTCCGATTCGAAGATTCGGCGGTCGTTCCAGACCTTGAGCCAGTACTTCTCGTTGCCGGCCAATCCCCTCAGCTCCGAACCGCTGAGACCAGTCTTTCAGCAGAAGCCGCAGCCTCGGCGACCCTGTCTACGAGCGGCCCCCCGCCCTGGGCGAAGGCTGACGAGCCCCCGCCGGACCCGCCCAGCACCGGCGCCAGTGCCTTGACGAGCTCCCCCGCCGAGTAGCCTGCCTTCCTGGCTGTGGGGCCGACGAAGCATATCACGCGCGCGGAGCTCTGGGTGGAGAAGACGCTGATGTAGATCAGCGAGGGTTCTGCGGAGACGCACTTCTCTCCCTGAGCAATAATCTGATCCTCGCCGAAGGGCGGCTGCTTGGAGACATATAGCCTTGCCGAGCCGATAGGCTTCGCAGCTGAGAGCACCTGTGAGGTCGAGAGGTCGACCAGCGCCTGGCCGAGCGCCTTCTCCCTGGACCTCGCAGCCTCCAACTCCTGAAGGGTTGAAAGGGCCACCTTCGTCAGGTTCTCCCTCTGGGTGCCGAGGGCCGAGGAGAGCTCA
Organism: Nitrososphaerales archaeon; assembly: GCA_032906685.1. Classification (GTDB taxonomy): domain Archaea; phylum Thermoproteota; class Nitrososphaeria; order Nitrososphaerales; family Gagatemarchaeaceae; genus DASPPF01. The sequence continues at coordinate 2,976 of JAJTZD010000011.1, read as the reverse complement.
TCGAGACTGGCGTCCATCCTGTGCATGTACTCGATCGCCGCTGGGCCGGCGACGAACTCAAGCCTCTCGACGCCGTCCTGGATCCGCTCCACCTTGGTTATCTTGATGAGCCCGACCTCGCCAGTGGTCCGGGTGTGGGTGCCTCCGCAGGCTTCGATGTCCCAGCCTCCGACGTTGACCACCCTGACGAGCTTGGTCGGCACCACGCCACCCTGGTAGAGCCTGAACCCGTACTTCGCCTCGGCGTCTTTCCTGGGCATGAAGGTGTTGGTCACGCGGAGGTTCCGCCTGACGATGTCGTTGGCGAGGTCCTCGATCTTCCGGACCTCTTCCCCGGTCAGGTGGGCGAAGTGGGTTATGTCGATTCTTCCGTAGTCCTCTTCCTTGAACGCGGAGTGCTGCCACACCCACGGACCCAGGACGTCCCTCGAAGAGCCGTTGAGCACGTGCGTCGCGGTGTGAATCTTCGTCACCCGGTCACGCCTTCTCGCGTCGACCTGGCACCCGACCCTGGCGCCGGCCTTCGGAGCCTTGCCATCCACCTTGTGGATCACCACGTCGCCGTACTTTTCGACGTCGACCACTTTCGAGCCGCCGATCGTGCCCTTGTCAGGTTCCTGGCCCCCTCCCCTCGGATAGAACGCGGTCTGGTCGAGGACAACGTACCTTCCCCGGAAGACCTTGATGACCCTAGCCCCGAAGTCCAGCTTGGAGTCGTCCTCGTAGTAAAGGAGCCTTGTCGCCCGGAGCTTTCCGGTCTCGAACTTGGGTTTGGGCTCCTCGAACTTTCGCGTGATGTGCCTCGCCTGGACCTTCTCGTAGAAGTCCTCGGGCACGCTCACCTTCGCGCCGGCCTCGATCAGCTGCTCGGGGGTGACGCCGTCGGAGTCGTAGAGTCGTATCAGCTCCTCGGTCGAGAGGCTCTTGCCTGCGGAGGATATCGACGAGACTATCTTGGAGACTCGGTCGGATGATGATGCGTACCTCGATGCCTCGACCTCGAGGACCTCGGCGACGTCCGAGCGGTGCTCCTCGAGCTCAGGATACATCTTGCTGAGGTAGTCTATGTGCCAGTTGACTATGTCGGGTATTGTTAGCGGGAACCGGTATTGGTTGATGAAGTTCATTGCCCTCCTGAATAGTATCCGCAAGTTGTAGCCGCCGCCCGAGTTGCTCGGAAGCATGCCGTCAGCGACCCCGAAGAGAAGCGTCCGGGCGTGGTCGGCGACGACGTAAGTTGCCTGCAACGGGGCGAGTTGCCTTTCCAGTGCGTCGGCCTCGACCCCCAGCAGCTTCGCCACGGTCTTTCGTTGCTCTGCTAGGGAGCCGAACTCGTCGACATTCATGTCTCCGGCGAGCCTCGAGTATTTCAGGAACAGGTCTTGGTCGACGCTAACCTTGCAGAGCTCTTTCATCTTCCCCAGGACGTGAGCGAAGTTAGCGTCGTAGGAGGTGGGCGTCCCCTGGCTCAGCCAGGACCAGCGCTCGAGCCCTGTCCCCATGTCGACCACCCTTTCCTTCATCTCCCGGTAGTCGGTCGGACTCCCCTCGAAGGCCGTAAAGACGGCGTTCCCCAGCTCGAGGCCCCTTACGAAATATTCCAGCGAGTACCCGAAGGCGCCGTAGCCCAGCCAGACCTCCTCGTTGAACGTTATCTCTTCCTTGTTAATCCCGAACTCCTTGGTCATCAGCGCAAAGTCTAGGTCGATGCAGCGGTCCTTCCAGTAGCCCTCCCTGTTGGCTAGGGCGTGCTGTCCGACCATGAACAGGGTGGTGCCATGCTTGCCGCTCTGGCCGACGTTGGGCAGGTCGTTGAACCTGAGGCACGGCTGGGGGACCACCAGTGGGTTGGTCGGAAGCTGGAAGACTACCTTGCCGCCCTCGATTCTCTGGAAGTCTATGATCGAGGCGATCGTGAAGTAGAGGTCGGGCCTCCAGCGGCTGACGACTGGGTACCTCTTGACGCTGGTGTGGCCGTTCCTGACGAAGAAGCGCTCGATTTTTCTCCAGGCCCCTACCATGTCGAACTTGTTCTTGGTGGCCGGGCTACCGATGAACGAATATGGAGAGCAGGGCTGGTCGTCGCATCTTTTCCTCTCGCCGTCGAGGGTCCAGAAGTACTTCCCGCAGTTCTCGCACTTCTTCCTGACGAAGCCCTCCCGCTTGAAGAGGTTGACGAGGTAGTAGCGCCTGTAGTCCGCTGAGAACTTCGTCTTCAGGGCCGCCTTCTGTTCATTCAACTACGAGAACGCTTTGACCGAGTCTAGGTTTCAAGTAGATAAACTTGGGATGGAGTTTTCGGCTCGAAATCTTATATACTCACGTCCGTTCGCCAGTGAGCGATTCGCGATGGAGTACATCTATGCGGCTCTGCTGCTGCACAAGCTGGGCAAGCCCGTGAACGAAGAGAACCTGAGCAGCGTGGTGAAGGCGAGCGGCGCCGCGCCAGACCAGGTCAAGATCAAGGCTCTCGCCTCTGCGCTGAGCGAGGTCAACATCGACGAGGCTCTGAAGAACGCGGCCTCGATGGCGATGGCACCGGCGGCTGGACCAGCTCAGGGCGCGCCTGCGGCGAAGGCGGAAGAGAAGCCAAAGGAAGAGGAGAAGAAGGAAGAGGAGGCCCTGCAGGGTCTCGCGTCGCTCTTCGGTTAGAAGAGAGCGCTACCTTTCCTACTGGAACCCTTTTTCCTTAGCCTTGGCCATCAACGCCGAGGCTTCGGCCTCCGCTCTGGCGAGGATTCTCGGAGCAGTCTCCGGGGTCATTATTCCCGCTTCGACCGCGAGGTTCATCGCCTCCCTGTAGGCTTTGGCGATTATCTCGGGGGCCGTCTCCTTTGTGACGTAGCCTATCACTATGGCCAGGCCCCTCGACGACGAGAAGGCCTCCAGGAGGCTCTGCCTGTACTTTTCCAGGTCGATGGCCACCAGCTCGCCGGCGTAGATCAGGCCGTTCTCGTATGCGAGCGCAATCGTGAC
>JAJTZD010000010.1:0-36752 GCA_032906685.1 Nitrososphaerales archaeon | reverse complement strand
TGTAGTCGTCCGTGCTCAGGTCTTCGAGGATCGTCGCGAACCTTCCGTCTGGCGACCACCGACCGAACTCGTACACCGCACCGTCGGCAAGTACAGGTCTGGTTTGTCGAGTGGTTATGCTTGTTAGCACAATGTCCATGTCTCCTGGCAAGCGCTCGTTCGATGCGTATGCCGCAAGCCTTCCATTTGGAGAAACGCAATCTATTCCGAAAGTATTACGCACTCCAGGTTTCATGACAAGCGGACTTTGCCACCCATCACGGGTGTCTACCCTGAAGATCTGGTAATTCTCGTCTCCGTCCTTGTCGGCAAACGTTACAATCGAACGCCCGTCAGGCAAAGGTTCCATGAACCTGACAGTCCATTCGTCGAATCCAGTCAATTGTGTGGCGGTGCCCAACGATGAACGTGTTGGCGGAGTCTGACGCCAGATGTTGAATTGGCCGCTGGTATTGGCTGAGTAGATGACGTCCCTGCTGCCGGGGAGAAAGTCGAACGCGTAGTAGTTTCTTTGGGATGAGTATCTCTCGAACGGATAGTCTGTAGACACGAGGGTCTCAGCCACGGGGTCCTCCCTTTTTGGCTTTCTGAACGATGGCGACCGCAGTAGTCGTGGTCAGCTCTCCTTAGCCTCGTGGTGTAGGCGACGTGAACTACTTACGACTGAAGCTGTAGGCTTCTTGCTTCACAGGCTTAATCCCGTGGGGTTTCTCGCTGAACGTCGCAGATACCAGCAAGGGAGGTCAAAGTCCCGCCGACCGCAGCAAGACCACTGTTCAGTGTCTTTCAGCACAATAAATTGTGTTCGAATCCCGGCGACCACATTCAACCGAGGCTCAAGGCCTGAGTGTAGCGAAAGGATTCGAACTCATGATGAGTCTGGACCCCTTCCGGCCTATTTTTCGGCCGAGTTCGATTCCAGCTCTAGACACCTATACGTTTCGACTCCCATCGGGCCCGCATCTCCCCGAGTTCGGCACCCCGCTCGAGCGTCCCGGGCTCAGCAATGGCACCTCAAGCCGGGATGACGTTGAGGGCACCGATCATCTGCGGGTGAATCGAGCAGAAGATTGAGCAGTAGATCACGAAGGTGCCCTGCTGGTTCGCGACGAATGAAACGGCGATGACCTGACCTGGCGCCACGGCCGCGATGTTGCTGTCGTAGTAGTGCTTCACCTGGAAACCGTGCGCCTGGTTGTCCACGTTGCAGACGACTATGTTCACCATCTGACCTTGGGTCACGGTGATTACGGGCCATGGAGACTGGAGGCTGGGCGAGTGCCTCAGACTATCGTTCCAGCCTTCTCTGGATGTTACCAAAAGGAAGCCGCCCGCAGGCTTCCTGCAGCCCGACGGCAGTGCAGCATTGTCGCTGCTTGGTGTCGTGAACATCCTCAGACCTCCACCAGAAATGAAGAGCGCCGACCCGATACTCACCGACACGACCACGACCACCAGGGGTAGCAGTAGCTTCGAACGACCCGCCATCAGCCGACACACCCTGACATACTTTGCGCCGATCCCTCTTCGGCGCTTAAAACGCTGCGCATGATTATCAATACTCGAAATCGCCAGCCCCATTTAGATATGGCGCTAACGAAAAACCCTCGCCCGACCAAGGAATGCAGGCGGGGTGGATCTGGACTGAGCCGGCGAACCATAAAGCAACATGGACAAGAATAGAAGGAGTGGCAATCGCGTAGTGGCGCAAGTCCCCCGAAGGTCCCGCGAAAAATGGCGAAGCACCGTTTCTTGGCGCTGGGTGCGACGTCGCAGAACCGGAGTTGAGATAGCAAGTTATGCGGCCTGCAGGTTAAATATACGCGCCAGCGCGCGCACTTCTGCGCCCAGGTCGTATAGAGGTCACGCCGTACAATGGTCCAGTATGCTGGCCTGTCACGCCAGTGACCCGGGTTCGAAATCGCGAGACGAAAATCCCGGCCTGGGCGCCATCCGTCAACAGATGACCAACTCTGGGTTGGACTCGCATCCATCTCAAAAGGATAAGTAAGCAACGCGATTCACGGCCGCCAATGGGCCTGAAGGAGTGGGTTGTTCCACAGGACAGAATCTTCTTCGACTTGCTCGAAAGGGAATCGGAAAACGTAGTTCGCGGAGCGGCCAAACTGGAGGAATCAGTTCTCGGATTCGAGAACCTGGCCGAAAGGAGGAGGGAGATGAAAGAAATAGAGCACGCGGGAGACGAGATAGTCCACCGGATCTATGAGAAGGTGAACAGGAGCTTCATCACCCCGATAGACCAGGGGGACATCACACGGCTCGCCTCGCTCTACGATGACGTTCTCGATTTCACATATGCGGTCATAAACAGGCTCGTTCTGTACGAAGTAGAAGTGCCGACGGACGTAATGAAACGCTTTGCCCATTTGGTGAGATTGTCCGTGGACGAGATACACCATGCTTTCCAGTCGATGAGAAAGATCGACAAGAAGGAAATTGACCAGAGGTGCATCGAGATAGATAGGCTCGAAAATGAGGCCGACGTTCTTCTGAACGATGCGGTGGCCCACCTCTTCAAGGAGAAGGATGTGGTCAGGATAATGAAGCTCAAGGAGATCTACGAAAACATGGAAACAATCACAGACAAGTGCGAGGACGTCAGCCAGGTGCTTAGAGACGTCGTCATCAAGAACACGTAAGTTCCCCTCACGTGTTCTCCCTCTCGATTATCCTGATAATTGCACTCGCGTACACGTTTGACTTCTTCAACGGGTTCCATGATGCCGCAAACTCGATATCCACGGTCATCTCGACACGAGTTCTCTCGCCTATTTCGGCGGTAGGCATTGCCGCATTCTTCAACTTCCTTGCGTTTGCCGTCTTCGGCGTCGCCGTCGCCAAGACGGTAGGGGCCGGCATCGTGTTGCCGAGCGTCATTGACGAGAAAGTAATCTTCGCCGCCCTAGTAGGTGCTATCTCATGGGACGCCATAACTTGGTATGCGGGCCTTCCGACCAGTTCCTCTCACGCCCTGATCGGGGGGCTCGTGGGAGCCGCAGTAACCAAGGCCGGGATAGGCTCCCTGCTCTTCCACGGTCTCGACCTGACCCTCGCCTTCATGATCCTCTCTCCGATAATCGGTTTCACCGTTGCCTTCTCATTGATGGGCGGGATGATCAGACTCTTCTTCAAGCAATCCGCGGCACGCGTGAACCGCTACTTCCGCAGGCTTCAGCTCGTTTCATCGTCGCTCGTCAGCCTCAGCCATGGTACAAACGACGCCCAGAAGACTATGGGAGTGGTCACAGCGCTCCTCGTCGCGACAGGCAACCTTAGCAGTTTCGTCGTCCCACTTTGGGTTGCCGTCCTAGCTGCTTCCGCCATCGCCCTGGGGACGTTCTTCGGCGGCTGGAGGATAGTGAGGACACTTGGTTTCAGGATGACTAGAATGGACCCGGTCCACGGATTCTCCGTTGAGACTTCGGCCGCAGCCGTGATAATCGGCTCTTCGCTCTTCGGGATACCTGTCAGCACGACCCACTGCGTCAGTGGGTCCATCCTGGGATCGGGTGCCACGATGGGCGTGTCGGCCGTGAAGTGGGGGGTCGCGCGAAGAATTGTTTGGGCCTGGCTTCTCACGATCCCTGCTTCGGCCTTTGTCGCTGCCGCGAGTTACGTTGCAATCCTCCCTCTCTAGGGGCGCACTCCATCGTGCCACCCCAAATTGCGACGTTCGTTGACGATGCTCGGAAACAAATCGCATTTGAATCTGAACTTGGATTTGCTTCGCGAGCGGCCTACCTGAAGCGTTCCCTGTATGTCCCGAAGATCGCGAAGTCATACGCCACCTTGGCGATGCCTCCCAGTATGGGTGGCCCGGAGATCAGACCCACAGCGAACATCGCCGCGCTGACCGGACCTCCCAGGAACGAGCTGACGCTCCTCGAGGTGTTCGTCACGGCATTGGCTGTCACCCTGTCCTTCTGGTCGAACAGCTCGGCCATGAACGCCTGGCGCGTGGGGACGTCCATCTGCGACGTGCTCTGGCGAAGGAAGAGAAACGTCAAGGCTCCCGTCAGCGTGCCAGCGAACGGAATGAGAAGCAGGAAAACATTTGAGACCAGGTGGGTCGAGAACATCGTCCTCAGGTTCCCCAGCTTCGTGGCTATGATTGCCGCGGTGTAGATTGAGAGAGCGGAGATCAAGTTGGTCGCGAGGAAGACTGTGCCGAGGACCGCGAGTTCGACCCCGTAGCTCTGGTGGAACCAGTAGGTCATCACGTACTGCGAGACGAAGCTTCCCCCGAACGCGTCGGCCGAGTAGAGCGCGGAGAGCCTGACAACCTCCCGCCTGACTGGCGGCTCAAGACTCGACAGGCCTGCCCGCCTCCCCTCTTCCCCGACAGGCTCGATTCCCCGAAGGCGACTGTAGATGAAAAGCAGGAGTGCTCCTGCCAACGCGAAGACTGCAAAGAGCCCCCGATAGACCGGCAGCCCTCCCCCCAAGTAGTCGGGCGCCGAGGCAGTGAATGCGCCCACCGACGAAGCCAGGTATCCGATGAGGTTGTAGGCTCCGAAGGCCTTTGTGGCGCCGCCGCCCCCTGCAAGGTCCGGCAGAATCCCAGCCTCCACCGATTGGAATGGGCCGGCCTCGGTACCTGTGGTGCTGATGTTCCCGATGAGGCACGCCGCCAGGATGAACATCGGCCCCGAGGCTAGCGCGAGACCGAGACCCGAAACGACCATCAGCAGGCTGAAGACCATCAGTAAGCCCCTCCTCCCCAGATGCCTCTCGAAGGATGTCAGAACGATGTTCGAGATGGCGTTCCCCGCCAGTATCACGGCTAGGGCAAGACCGACGAAGAACGGCGAGTAGCCGAGCACCGTGAGGTAGAAAGGCAGCAGGATGCTGAGCATGCCAGAGACGTAGACCCTGGCCGCCTTGGCGGTGTAGATTGGCAGGAGCTTGGAAGGCACGCCGACGCGGTCACTTGACCGCGTGCTCGAGCTTCGCAGTGCCGCGCAGCTTCGAGGCGCAGTACTCGTAGAGAGCGTCGTACAGCGGAAACTGGAGCCTCATGTTGTCGAAGTCATCCTTCGCCATTCCCCTGAACCCGACCGCGGCCGCGTCCAACCCTGCCGATTCAGCTGGTGCGTCGGGGATCTTGGCGTCCGCCCCCCTCACGATCTTCGCGAGCTCGAGGAGTGGCGGGTCGGTCAGCCGATACTTCCTGATTATGGCGTCGAAGCTCACATACTCCCTCCCATCGAGCCTGAAGTGTCCCAACTCCACCCCAGCTGCGTCGAATGGTATGGCGCCCTCTTTCTTGGCAACCTCGTCCACCCTCTCCTTTGGAACGAAGATGAACTCGGCTGCTGGGTCCACGAACCTCTTGATCAACCATGGGCAGGCAATTCTGTCAACCTTCGCCTTCTCGCGGGTGACCCACTTCATCCCTTCCCCCACAGCCCAGCGGCCTGATTAGCTTAACGGTGTTGGGAGCCCTCATGAGCGACCCATCCCATTGGCTTTTTGTGCAACGAACGCTTCAACCGCGCCTCCTGAGAGTGGTCTCCGCTCGACCAATTCCAGGCCGTTTCGTACCAGCGAGGAAGGAAGAGAATCGCTCCAGTTGGAATCCCGTATGATCCTGGGCAACTCCTTGAAGGTGTAAGCCACCCCGCTGTCCAGATGCTCCAAGAGTCTTCCTGCTAATCCCAACATCCCGTAGGTGTACAGGGCCAGAAAGGGAAACGCCGCCCCTCGGGGTCTCGCGAAGTCATACATCACAAGTCTCCCACCGGGCCGTAGCACCCGGGCCGCCTCGGCTACGAACGTCTCAGAGTCACAGTACTTCACAACGTAGCAGGAAACTATCACGTCGAAGGAGCCGTCAGGAAAGGGCATCGCCTCGGCGTCCCCTTCCAACAGGACCTCAGCGCAGGCGAGCTTCTTGCTCTTCCCCCGCCTCAGCATCTCGACCGTGAGGTCCAGGCCGACAACACTGCAGCCCGTCCCCTCCAGGCCCTCCTCGAGCACGCACGTCCCGCATCCGATGTCCAAGACCCTGTCTGACCTAGTGAGCGCGGCTCTGGAGAGGAGCCACCGCTTCCAGTACCTGTCTTGGAGGAGTGTTGCCAGGCCGAGCGTCCTGTCGTAGGACTTGGCAAGCCCGTCGAAGATCCTGCCGGCGGACTCCTTCATCACTCCTTCAGTCCCCTGCGGCTGTTGCGCCATCACGGGCGAAGACTCGCACGGGCGGCTTATATCAGAACCGAGCCCTTACAAGCACGAACGGTCAATAGGTTCTCCGCTGGTAGACGCCAAGATTGACCCAGTCCGCCGACCAAGTAGGCAGAGTGAAGGAATGGTGTGTACCACGCTTCGGGCCCATCACGTTCAGGCTTTCGATATGAGAGGTTAATCGTGTGGCTTATACATTTGCGTCAATTCCCACCCCAATGGCGAAAGCTCTACCTGTCGTTCCCAAATCATTGTCTCAATACGAACGAGGGTGGTTGGAAGCTGCTTTTGACGGAGAGGGAAACATCGGACTTCATCGGGAGCACATCCGCCACAGCGCGTACAAGGACCATACAAGGTATCGACCATATGTAGTCCTCTCGAATACCTATTGTCCCTTCTTAGAGAAGGCGCAGCTAATCATTGGCAGTGGTTACATTTGGAAATCAGAGAGACGGACTGGAGGGCGATATGCGCGAGCCAAGACATGTCACAAACTGATCCTGACAGAGGGAACGATTCGTTGGTTACTGCCTCAGCTCAAATTGACTGTCAAGAAGAGGCAACGAGAATTGATTATTGAGGTCATGAAAATCAAAGATGCGAGGGCAGTTCGTGGTGCTTTTGCGGCATATACTGATTATGAAATCCGACGATTCGAGGCGATAAGGGAAGAAATGAAACGGTTGAATCGTCGTGGGATTTGGGCCTAATGGCTGCCACACGCGAAAATGAATGGTACGCGTTGAAACGAGGCCCCAAAAAACTCCGGGCGTTTGTCAACATGACCTTCTTCCCGTACACCCTGATGAACGCAGGCTACGTCGTGATAGGCTCCACTCTCGCGCCGACAGTCCACTGGGACAGGGCTCTCGTAATCGTTCTTGTCTATCTTCTCGCCGTGGGCATCTCTGCGCACGCCCTGGACGCCATGGGACCCAACAAGCCTTGGGGGCAGTTCATGTCGAGACGGCAGCTGTTTGTCCTCTCGTTGGCCGCTCTCGTCCCCGCGCTGCCGCTCGGCATCTTCGAAGCCGTGACCTACGCCCCACTGCTCTTGGTCATCGGGGTCGCCGAGCTATTCTTGTTGTTCGCATACAACCTTGAGCTCTTCGGCTCGCGTTTCCACTCAAAGGCGTGGTTCGCCTTCAGCTGGGGCTTCCTGCCTGTCTTGGCCGGCTACTCCCTCCAGACCAACGCGGTGGGCCTCATCTCGTTAGCTGGCGGCCTCTTTGGGTTCGCCACGGCCTACATTGAGGCGACCGCGTCTAGGCCGTACAAACTCCTCAAGAAGGCGGGCGTGGCTGGCGGTTCGGAGGAAGCTGCGCGCTTCGAAAGAATCCTGAAGGGCATCGTGTCGTGCGTGCTTTCGGTGACATCACTTCTCGTTCTCATCCGGCTGGTCTGACTCCCCAAGCAAGGCTGGATCCCCGGAGGGCCGTTCTAGCTCACGATGAAGTGGAGGAAGGCGAGGGTTCCCCACTCGTCTCCAGCAACTACGGTATACACTCCTGGCGCAAGAGGATGAGCCGGCCCGCCCAGCGTGTCGGTGGAGTAGGTCCCTGCGATCGTGGCACTGGCCACCATTGGAACGGCGGGGCCCGTGCCCGGGAGCACCACGGCGTTGCTGCCCCCGGGACTGAAGTAGTATCCCGTCACCAATCTGATGAGCATGTGACAGACCACCAATGGGAAAGTCTGCAATGGCTTCGCTTCGGACACGTTTGAAGCGATGTACCTCCCCTGGTAGACAGCTACGCCGAACGGGTAGATAGAAGCGTAGCACTGGGTCATCCGGAGCCCTTCGACGGCCCAGGATCTGCCGACGGTGATATTGACTGGCAGGGAAAGCGTGTTGAATTCGCTCACGCCGATGACGAGTGGTTGCCACGGGGCGATCTCGGTCGCGCTCAGCGACAGGTCGAGACGGAGTCCCTGCACCGAGGACACTGAGGTGCTGGCGGGCATACGGGGCGGAGGCGCGGTGCCCGTCCCGGAGAGAAGAGGTGCGTTGACGAATATCACCGTCGCGATGGCGAGAGCGACGACCAGCCCGAAGATTCTCGACGAACTCAACTACTTCTCGGGTGATGGATAGTTCGCATGGATATTATTTCTGATTGCCAGAACAGACCGTTCTGGTCACGAGACCGTCAGAAAGACGAATGCTGTCTGGTAGACCAGCCCGTCTGTAGCCGTGACCGCCAGCGTGTACTGGCCCGCCTTCAAGGAGCTGGCGAGGCTCACACGAACCACCAGTTGCGCCGGCCCAGCCCCCGGTTTGAAGCTCTGCGCGTCCGGCACCATCGATATCAGCTTCGGGACCGACGTGTAGCTCTCCGAATCGGAGAAGTTGACAGAAAGCGGCTTCGACCAGCTTCCGCTCAGCGAGAAGTGCAGAGTGAACTGCCCGCCTGGCTGCGAAGAAGCCGAGCCGCCCCCGCCAGGCAGGAGCGTGAATGAGGGTGCGTAACTTCCGTCTGCGAACCCGATGTAGTTCCCAGTCGTGGAGGTAAACCACGCGCCTTGCTCGGTGGTGGCGATTGTAAGGTCGTTACCTATGCCGCTCCCGTTGGTCACCGGGTGCTGGGTCTCGCTGTATTCCGTCATGGTCTGCCTTGATGGGTCGATGAAGGCCACCTTGCTTCCATAGTGCTCGTTGAACCAGACTCTGCCGCCAGCTACGTCGACGAAGTACGGCAGTGTCGTTATCGTGTAGTTCTCGACGGACGTCGGATAGAGTGTCCATCCTCTGGAGCGAGTATCGAAGGCAGCAAGGCTGGCTGCCCCATGCTGGGTGACCCATACAATCCCACCTCCCGACGAGACGCTGTCCGGGCTGGAGAGCTGGAAGCTCCCGCCGAGCCTGGTTGGGGTAACAGCCGAGTTCACGGCCGATGGGTTGAAGGAGAAGAGACCGCCAGAGTTGTTGAGCGGGTTGAGGGCGACGAAGTAGGCGTAGGTCGAGTTCACGAACTCAACCTGGGTGGGAACCTCCTTGCCCAGCCCGCTCACAGGATACACGGATAGGGAATAGTCCGCCTTGACTCTTCCAAGGACGGCAGTGCTCGCCAGAGCGGTGAACCACAGCGAGCCGTCCGGAGCGGTGGCGAGCGTGTATGGGAAGGTCGTCTCGCCAGTGACGTTGAGGACCCTGGTCGCTCCGCTTTGCGGGTTCAGGCCCACCAGCGCGTTCTGGTCGCCGTCGGTTCCCCACACCATGCCGTTCCAGAGGGCGACACCCCAGATGCTCGTCTCGAACCCGCAGTTGCTGTTGGCCGGATGGGCGGCAGATGGCCAGGGGTACTCCGTCAACGTCCCGTTGGTGTACAGGTGGCCGAGGCCGGGCACCGACTGCTCCCCGAACCAGACCGAGCCGTCCTGCGCCACAGCTATCGCGTTGGACCATCTGGAGGGGGTCGGAAGCTGGTACTCTGTCAGCGCGCCGAAGCTGGTGCTACGGACCACGCTCTTGACGGGGTTGCTCCCGCCGAGCGTCATGCATGGGCCGGAAGGTGCAAGAACGAACTCGTAAGCGAGGAGGCCTGAGGCGCCGACGAGCACCGCCACGACCGCTGCCATGATGACCCTTCTCGCGACCAGTCTGTTTCCCCCCAGCGGCCGCTACGAGTAGGCCTGGAAGTCCTTGCCGAGCGAGCCGAGCGCTATCTTCTGCTCGAGTATCTCATTGGTCCCCTCATAGATCATCGTCACCCTGGTGTCCGCAAGGTGCCTCGCCGGCCTGTTCTCCAGAGAGTAGCCCTGGGCCCCGAACACCTGGACGGCCCGGTTGGCTGCGTCGAAAGAGGCGTTGGCAGCGAAGTACTTCGCCTTGCTGATGGCCAGGTCTGCGGCGTCTCTCAGCTGAACGTCCGAAGGCTCCTCCTCGTACTTCTGCTTTAGGAAGGCCGCCCTGAACACCAGCCACCTCGCGGCGTCGAGGTTCGTCGCCATGATCCCGATGTGACGCTGGACCAGCTGGTGCCTGCCTATCTTCTTTCCGTGCTGGAACCTGGCGCCCGAGTATCGCACCGCCTCGTCGAGGCAGTCTTGGATAACCCCCACGCAGCCGGCGGCCACGCTCAGCCTGCCGCTCGCCAGGCCGGAATAAGCGACGGAGAACCCCTTGCCTCTGGGGCCTAGCATGTCCTCCTTGGGCACCTCCACCTTGTCCAGGTAGATCGTAGCGGTGTCAGCCGTGGGAAGCCCTAGCTTGTTCTCTATCGGCTTTGCGGAGTACCCGGGACCCCCCTTGTCCACCACGAAGGCGCACATACCATCTCGCTTACCCTTCGGATAGGCGAAGATGATTACCGAGTCGGCGATGGAGCCGTTGGAGATCCAAGTCTTCTGGCCGCTAAGAACGAACCTCCCACCCTTCTCCTCGAAAGAAGTCGTCAGCGCTGCCGGGTCGCTACCGGCGCCGGGCTCGGTCAGTCCGAATGCAAGAAGCTTGTCACCCTTGGTCGCAGGGGTCAGAATCCTCTGCTTCTGCTCCTCGTTGCCCCACATCTGCACGGTGAGCTGGCACAAGGCTATGTGCACAGAGAAGAACGTCCTTACACCCGTCCCCTCCCTTCCGATTCTCTCGATGGCGAGCGCGTAGGTCACCATGTCCGCTCCCTGCCCGTCGCCGTACTTCCTCGAGATCGGTAGCCCGAGCATGTGCGCCTTCGCAAAGACCGGTCTGACCTGGTCGTTGAGCCTCCTCTCCAGGTAGCATCTGTCCTCAATCGGTCTGATCTGGCCGCATGCCCTTTCCACCTGCTCGAGCACCATCGCCTGCTCGTCGGACACATCGAAGTTCATCTTCGACAGTCCCATGAACTCGTCCTGCTCAAGCAACCTCGCTCTCTACCTCCAGCGCTCCTTTCTGACCCTCCCTCTTACGTGTTCAACGATGTCTTCGAGGGAGCTCCCGGGGCCGAAGAGGCCGGTGATGCCCATCCTGGTCAGTCTGGGCTTGTCCTCCTCGGGTATGATCCCCCCTCCGACGACCAATATGTCCCGGCCGCCCAACTTTTCGAGCTGCTTCTTGACCTTGGGGAAGGCGGTCATGTGGGCTCCGTTGAGCAGCGAGAGAGCGACCACGTCCACGTCCTCGTCCACCGCCATCCTCGCCACCTGCTCAGGAGACGGAAGGAGCCCGCTGTAGATCACCTCCATCCCCGCGTCTCTGAAAGCCCTCGCGAGGACTAACACTCCTCGGTCGTGCCCGTCCAACCCGGGTTTCGCAACGAGAATCCTAATCTTCCTCTGAGAGGCAACCACCCTCTTCTTCATCCCGTCATTCGCGCGCTCCTCGGTTCTTAGAAAAGGTTTGCGAAATGCTGGGCAGCATGCGATAAATACGGCTCCCCGCGAGTCGCCCCTAGCAAGGTTGCCCAGCCAGCCCTCCGCATCCCCGCCGAAGGTGCAGGGCTCGAACCACGCGGCGAGAGCCCTCCTCTCCATGACATTGGTCGCCCTTCTCCTCAACTACGTGGAGACGATGATTATCCCGGGAGTACCGAAGATACAGGCCGACTTCGGCACCACGGAGAGCCTGGTCTCCTGGATCACATCTGGCCTGCTCATAGTCGGTAGCGCCGTCTCTCCACTCTTTGGAAAGCTGGGAGACAACTACGGAAAGAAGCGGATGTTCCTCATCTCAATGACCTTCTACGTCGCAGGAGTCGGGCTGGCTGGCTTCTCTCCGAACATATACTTCCTGATCTTCGCCAGAGCGGTCCAGGGGATCGGCTTCGCCATCGTGCCCCTGGCCCTCGCCATTATCGCGGACACCTTCCCGAAGGAGCGGATCGCGACAGCCCAGGGCGTGATCAGCGCCACCTTCGCCATCGGCGCGGCTGCCGGTCTCGTGATAGGCGCATATGTCGTGCAGAACCTGGGGTGGCAGTGGGCATTTCACACCGCCTTCATCCTCAGCGCGGTCCTCTTCGTCGTCATTGCCAAGACACTTCCTCCGGGCTCCCAGGGCAGCAGGAGCGCGATAGACTACTACGGGATGGTGATGCTGATGGCCGGCGTCTCCCTCATGCTTCTCTACCTGACCGAGGGGCCATATCAGGGATGGCTGTCCCTCGGTGAGCTCACGTCGCTCGCTGCCGGTGTCGCGCTGACAATCGGCTTCTTCTTTTCCGAGGCGAAGAGGGCGAACCCGCTGATTCAGCTCGGCCTCCTGAAGATTCGGAACGTCTTGGTCGCAAACCTTGTGGGGATGGTCTCCGGAGTCTCGATGTTCCTGCTCTTTTTCGCCGTGGTGTACTACACGGAGCTCCCCCAACCCTTTGGGCTGGGCCTCGACGTCATTGCCGCTGGCCTGACCCTGGCGCCTGCAACAATTCTGATGTTGGTCGTCGGCCCGCTGATCGGGAGGCTCGTGACCAGGGCGGGCCCGAAACCCACAATGCTGCTCGGAGCGTGCGTCGCGATTACCGGGTTCGTCCTCTTCATCCTCGACCGTTCGACCCCGACCCGCGTCGTCATCGACACCGCATTCTCAATGGTGGGCGCGGTCTCAATCATAATACCAATAGTGAACATGATCAGCGTCTCCCTACCCGGAGAGACGGTCGCGACCGGCCTCGGGATGAACACCATGCTCAGGAACATCGGCGGAGCCGTCGGGCCTGTGATTGCGACGACGATAATGACATCATACACCCAGCCCCTGACCAGGTCCCTCGGGGGACAGACAGTCGTAATCGCTCGGCTCCCCTCGTCGGGGGCGTTCGACCTCATCTTCGAACTCGGCATCGTCGTGCTGGCGGGGGTAATAGTCTTCGCGCTCTTCGCGAAGAACTACACATTCAAGAAGGGCAGCAGGGAGATCCGTCAGGAAAACTCCGTGCCGGCACTTGCCGCCGGCTCCTGACCTGCATTTACGCTGGCGTGGCGAATTAGCGGACCCACGCCTAGAGGTTCAAAGGATGACCGGCTCGGTCCAGGTACCCCAGACCCTCCTGCCCGCGTCCACGATCTCGCCAAGTGTTGCGTACTCCATCACCGCTTCGAGCATCGGCTGGATGGAGTTTGCACTGTCGGTTTCAAAGGCCCTCTCGATCTTCGCCAGGGCAGCCTTCACCTTGGCGCCGTCTCTCTCCTTCTTCACCCTCTCGAGCCTCCTCAGCTGGCTCCTCTGCGCCCTGAAGTCGATCTTCAGTGTGTCAATCGGCTTCTTCTCCTCCACCGCGTACTTGTTCACCCCCACCACGCCGTCCATGCCCTCCTCCACCCGCCTCGAGAGCCTGTAGGAGTTCTCAGCAATTTCACGCTGAAGGTAGCCCGTCTTTATCGCCTTCAGGATCCCTCCGGCGGACTCGATTCTGTCGAAATACTTGTAGGCCTCCTCCTCCATCTGCTCGGTAAGCCACTCCACATAGTACGAGCCACCGAGGGGGTCGATCACGTTGGGAACGCCCGTCTCCTCCGCGATGACCTGCTGGGTCCTGAGCGCGACCTGGACCGCCTTCTCCGTGGGCAGGGCCCACGCCTCGTCGTAGGAGTTGGTGTGCAGGGACTGGGTCCCGCCGAGCACTCCCGCCAGGGCCTCTATGGTCGTCCTGATGATGTTGTTCAGCGGCTGCTGCCAGGTCAGCGACGCCCCCGAAGTCTGCGTGTGGAACCTCAAGAGGAGGCTCCTCGGGTCCCTCGCCCCATACTTTTCCCGCAGCACGGTCGCCCAGATCCTCCTCGCCGCCCTGAACTTCGCAATCTCCTCGAAGAAGTCCATGGTCGAGTTGAAGAAGAAGCTGAGCCGTGGAGCGAACTGGTCGACCTTCAGCCCTGCCTCCTGCCCCAGCTCGACGTATCCGAACCCGTCCGCAAGCGTGAAGGCCAGCTCCTGAATCGCGCTCGAGCCCGCCTCCCTGATGTGGTAACCGCTTATGCTGACGTAGTTCCAGAGGGGCATGTTCTTGGTGCAATAGACCATCATGTCCCTAACGAGCCTGAGGTGTGCCTCGGGCGGGTAGACCCACTCCTTCTGAGCGATGTACTCCTTCAGCATGTCGGCCTGGACCGTTCCCCGCAGCCTGGAGATGGGCACCCCCTGCCGCTTCGCAACGCCCGCGTACATGCATGTCAGCACCGCAGCCGGTGCGTTGATCGTCATCGATGTGCTGACCTTGTCGAGAGGAATCCCGGAGAAGGTCACCTCCATGTCCTTGAGGGACGAGACGTTCACCCCGCACCTTCCAACCTCGCCGTGGGCCTTCTGATGGTCGCAGTCGTAGCCGTAGAGGGTGGGCATGTCGAAAGCAATGCTCAGCCCGGTCTCCCCGTGCTCGAGCAGCAACTTCAACCTCTTGTTAGTGTCCTCAGGCGTTCCGAATCCGGAGAACATCCTCATCGTCCAGCTTCGCCCCCGGTACATAGAAGGGTAGACGCCGCGGAGGTAAGGATAGACACCGGGGAAGCCCTGATCCGAGTAGTCCGCGTCCATCACGTCTGCAGGAGTGTAGAGGGGTTTCACCGGTATGCCCGAGGCTGTCTGGTATTCCTTCCTGGACTGGGCCGACTTCGCAACCCAAGGTCCCAGCACCGCATCCTGCCACTGCTTGACTCCCTTCTGTAGCTCTGCCATCCCCTTCTTGTCGTACGACGAACCCTTTCTTCCTCTCCTTTCCACGACCGTCCTGGCCCGCTTCCTCCAGTAGGCGTCTCCTCCGCTCCTGAGCAAGGCGTTGCGAGACACAAACGAGTGCAAGATAAAGAATCTGATGGAACGGATAAGAATGGCATCAGGGGACGTGCGACGAAAGGCGTCTTGGACGCAACGATGCTCGCGAAGCGGGTGATGTCTGGCGACAGGAGGGCCCTTGCCAGGGCGATCACCATTGTCGAGAACGAGGGGTCAGAGGCCCGGAGGCTGCTTTCTTCCGTAAGGCCCAGGGGCCAGCTGTTCGTACTCGGCCTCACCGGCCCGCCAGGCACGGGGAAGAGCACCCTTGTGGACCGGCTGATCGAGCTCTACAGGAAGGAGGGGCTTCGAGTCGGAGTCGTCGCGGTCGACCCAACCAGCCCTATCACCGGCGGCGCCCTTCTAGGTGACAGAGTCAGGATGCAGAGGCACGCGACCGACGTCGGGGTCTTCATCCGCAGCATGGCCTCGCGCGGGTGGTCGGGCGGACTTGCTCGGACGACGTCACAGGTCATCCAGCTGATGGACGCCGCAGGCTTCGACCTCGTGCTCCTCGAGACAGTGGGGATAGGACAATCCGATATCGAGGTCGTCGGTGTGGCGCACGCGGTCGTGGTCGTGCTTATGCCGGGGCTGGGGGACGACGTTCAGGCGTCGAAGGCCGGGCTGATGGAGGTGGGCGACATCTACGCTGTGAACAAGTCCGACCTGGAGGGTGCGGACCCGATGGTGGTCAGCCTCCTCTCAGTGGTGAGGACAATGAAGTCGCGCTCCCCGACCGTGCTCAAGGTCTCCGCCCTGAAGGGGGAGGGGCTGGACATCCTGGTTCATTCGATTGACGCGATTAGGGCCCGCTTCCGGGAGGGCGACACGGACCTGAGGCTGAAGAGCTACAAGGGGATGATCCTCGAGATGGCGAAGGGAGACCTCCTGGAGAAGTTCACAAGGCCAGCCGAGGCGAGGGCCGAGAGGCTCGCGAGGGACGTCCTCGCGGGCAAACTTACAGTCAACCAGGCCGCGGCAAGATTGTCACGATGACAACTATCTCCTGTCGATCGGAACGTAGTTCAGCCCCGTCGCCCCCACGTACGTAGCGTCAGGCCTGATCAGCTTGTTGTCGGCCACCTGCTCGTTGTAGTGCGCCATCCAACCGAAGACCCTGCTGGCAGCGAAGATGGGGGTGTAGAGGGGGATCTCGATGCCCAGAAGGTGGAAGATCGGCGCAGCGTAAAAATCGAGATTGGCCGGCAGCTGCTTCCTCTCCCACATCTCCTTCTCCATCGCATCACAGAGCCTGAACAGCCTGTCTTCCGAGCCCCGCCTCCTGAGCATCTCTCGTAGGTACTCCTTGCAGAGCTGCGCCCGGGGGTCGACCTTCTTGTAGACCCTGTGACCGAACCCGATTATCTTCCTCCCGTCGGCAAGCGCTGCTCCCACATAATCGGAGACCTTCGCCGGGTCCCGCACCTCCAGCAGCATCTTCATGGCCGCCTCATTAGCGCCTCCGTGGAGGGACCCCTTCAGCGCTGCAAGCCCCGCCGATGCGGCTGCGTAGGGGTCGGCGAGTGTGGAGGCGACCACCCTGACGGTGAACGATGAAGCGTTGAGGTCGTGCTCCATGTAGAAGATCAGCACCCTCTCGAATGTCCAGAGGTCATACTCCCGGACTGGTCTCCCAGTCAGCATCCGGAGCAAGCTCGCGGCGAACCCCAGGCCCTTCTGGGGGCGGACGGGCCTCCGGCCCAAGGGGACGCGATGGCAGTTCGCTGCGAGCACTGACATCTTGGCCTCTATCGATGCCTGCATGTCCGCCGTCGTCCGCATCTTGTCCATGCTGCCGAGTGCTGAAATCGCTGTCCTGAGCGCGTCGATGGGGCGAGCGCTCCCGCCTAGAGAGGCCATGACTCTGAACACCTTGAGGTCCACCTTGGATGACCTTTCGAGCTTGGAGCAGAACCCCTTCAGTTCGCTCCTTGTTGGCAAGGAGCCGTTGAGGACAAGGAATGCAGCCTCTTCAAAGGTGGCGTTCTTCGCGATCTCGCTTATCGGGTAGCCCCTGTACACCAGCGAGCCGTCGGCGTCGCTCTTCGCGATTCTGCTGTCTGTGACGGAGACGCCCGCGAGTCCTTTCGGCACCTTGATTGGTTCAGACATCTCGATCGACGACCATGGCTCTTTGAATCAGGACCGTCGTTTCAGGCGCCGCGCCGCTTCCAGCGCCCTCTTGTCCGCCTTCTCGTATCTGTAATAGTCGATCAGGTCGTAGAACTCCTTCCTGCTCATCAGCGAGTCGAGCATCTCCTTCTGCGTCC
Organism: Nitrososphaerales archaeon; assembly: GCA_032906685.1. Taxonomy (GTDB): domain Archaea; phylum Thermoproteota; class Nitrososphaeria; order Nitrososphaerales; family Gagatemarchaeaceae; genus DASPPF01. The sequence goes on along the minus strand of JAJTZD010000010.1, from coordinate 19,592 downwards.
CCTTCTCCTTCAGCTCCTCCAGCGTCGCCTTCACCGCCTTCATCATCGCCCTGAAGGCCGTGACCGGGAAGATGACCACGTTGTATCGCAGCTCCTGAAAATCCGATGTGGTGAGGTACGGCGTCTTCCCGAACTCGGTCATGTTCGCCATTAGCGGAAGCTTGACCTTCTTCCTGAATTCCGCGAATTCTTCCCTGCTCTCCAACGCCTCGGGGAAGATGAGGTCGGCTCCCGCCCTCGAGTATGCAAGGGCCCTGTCAACCGCACCGTCCATGCCCTCCACAGACCTCGCATCCGTCCTCGCGATGATGAGGATGTCTCGGGAGCCGGCCTCCTTCGCCACGACGACCTTCTTCACCATCTCCTCAGTCTGCACCAGCTCCTTCCCTTCAAGGTGGCCGCACCTCTTCGGCAGCACCTGATCCTCAATCTGCACCGCGGCAGCACCTGCGGTCCTCAGCTCGCGGACGGTCCTCATCACGTTCAGCGCCTCGCCGAAGCCCGTGTCCGCGTCGACCATGAGGGGGACCTTCACCTGGGTAGTGATATCGCGGGCGGCCTTGGACACCTCAGGCAGGGTGGTGATGCCAAGGTCGGGAAGAGCGAGCAGGTTGGAGAACGCCGCGCCTGAAAAGTAGAGGGCCCTGAAGCCGACCTTCTCCGCGAGCTTGGCGACGGACGGACTGAATACCCCGGGGGCGACGACGATCCCCTTTCCCGCGAGCATCCTGCGCAGAGCCTCGGCCTGCTTCCCCAAGCCTATCTGCCGCGTGCCGAGCCAATCTCCTACTTTAGGTCTCCCCCAGAATTCTCAACAGTGTTAAATCGCTGTTACCGAGCCTGCGGCTCATGCTCGAGTCTCTTGAGCACCCCGCGCCCTCAGACTGTTTGTTCATACACGGCGCTGGCGGAAACAACCTGCTCTGGAAGAGGACCCTGCAATATCTCTCCGGAGGCGGAACCGCCATGGCCGTCAATCTGCCCGGGCACCCATCGGGAGAGATAACGTGCAAGACAGTTGCTGAGTACGCCGATGCCGTCCACTCCTTCATCTCGGAGAGGAGACTGGCGAAGCCTGCGGTCTGTGGGCACTCGATGGGAGGCGCCATAGCCCTGACCCTGGCCCTCGACCATCCAGAGGATGTCGGCGCGCTTGTCCTGGTCGATACTGGGGCAAAGATGGGCGTGCTGCCGGAGATCGTCGAAGGACTCAGGGGCAGGCCGCTCAGGGCGATAGAGGAGACCATCACTCCGATGAGCTTCTACCAGGTCAGCCTGGAGGTCGCGAGGGAGAGCAGGAGCGCCCTCTCCGTTTCGAACCTTCCGGTCTTTCTCAACGACTACCTAGCATGCGACGGGTTCGACGTGAGGGCCAGGCTCTCCCAGATCCCTGTTCGCACCCTGATCGTGTGCGGCGAGGGCGACCGCATGACCCCCCCAAAGTGGAGCCACTACCTTAACGCGAACATCCCTTCGTCAACGGCCTTCTTCATCCGCGGGGCGGGGCACATGGTGCCCCTGGAGAAGCCCGAATCGTGCGCACGATTGGTCCAACCCTTCCTGGCAGAGCCTAGTCGGTGAACTCCTCTCCCCCGCGCCCCAGCCTGGCCATCTCGCCCACGAGGGCAACGAACCCATCGAGGGTGGTGGAGGAGACAGGGTACAGGTCGACGCCAAACGCGAGCCGCCTGATTGTCCTGAAGAGTTCCGAGTAGAGCGAATACTGCTCGCTGTCCCGCGTCTTGGACAGAGCCTCCTCGAAGACCGAGGCGTCGCTGCTCCATTCGCTTATCCTCTTCACCCCGTCCCTGTCAAGGTCCTTCTTTGTGAGGACGGAGATCCTCGGCACGTTCAGTCGCAGGCCCACCGAGGCAGAGAGGAGCGCGAGCGAAAGGAAGTTGACGGGCGTGTTTGCGAGAAGAGGGTCCAACAGGAAGAGCAGCACCTTGGAGTCCGCGTTCATCTCCTTGACGATGTACTCCCCGCTCTCTCTGTAGGCGAAGAGCTCCATCTGCCCGGGCGTGTCGACTATCACGTACTCGGGTTTGTACGAGTCTATCTCCTCCTGAAGCTGCGGCAGGCTCGTAGCCACCATGTCCGCGGCGAGGATGAGACCACCGTTGGGGCCCAAGCTGTACCGCTCCATGATGTCCTGGAGGTCTATTCTCTGCCTGACGTCTACATCGGGCTCGTAGGGCAGGTTGACCACACCCGGGTCCAGGTTCACGGCTATGGCGTCCTCCCCCCTGCTGATGTACCAGTTCTTCAACGCGTTCGTTAGGAAAGACTTCCCCGAGCCCGCGGTCCCAGTCACGAATGTGAGGTCCACTTCAGGCTCCCTCTTGGCCAAAGCCGGTTGCAGATTCTATCTTCGCGCCGGCCGCCACGACGGCTTCTGCCATCTCCTTCGCGACGGAAGTGCACACCCGCTCCGCCTCGCTCTTGCTCCCCTTCACTGACACGACGTCCAGCTCGATTCTGGAGCGGCCCTCTCTGGCCCCACGGGGGTGAGACTTGATGTACATCCCAGGGTGCCGCTTCAGTTCTGTCGCGATGATGGGCGCGAGCGCCGATTCGAGAATTCCCTCCATCTTCATCCTCACAGCCCTCCTGTAAAGCTTCCCGAGCCTCCTTCTGACTTCAGGAATGACGAATCGCGCACATATGTTCCGCATCTCCGACGGCACGCCGGGAAGGCAGAAGACCGTCGTCCTTCCAACGTCGATTCTCGCGCCCGGCGCTGTCCCCACCTCGTTCCTCAAAGGCTCGGCCCCCGTCGGAAGCGTGGCCATCTTCTTTCTTGCGGTCGTAATCTCAATCTGACGCATGCCGCGCATCGCGTAATGCTCTCTGACGAGTTCGAGTGCGGCTCTGTTGAGCCGCAGCCGCTTTCCGAGACCCCTCGCGATTCCGCGCAGGGTCATGTCGTCGGGGGTGGGCCCGAGCCCACCCACAACAACCAGCACGTCGGGCCTTCGACCAAGGCAGGCGCGCAGCCCCGTTGCTATCTCATCGAGGTCGTCGTCCACTGTGGTGATTTCGTTGATCATCGTCCCGAGGAGGGCCAGCCTTCTTCCAAACCAATGGGCGTTGGTGTTCAACGTCCTCCCGATCAACAACTCCCGGCCCACCGCAAGAACCTCGAACCTGACCAAGACACCCGCTCGTCAGATGCCAACCTTAAAACGAATCCGAAGCTCAATCGTCAGCATGGAGGAGGCGCCGCGCATAGTGGTTGGAGCGGGCGTCCTCATCCATAGGCGAGGAAGGCTTCTTTTGGTCAAGCGCGACGAGGAACCGGACCGCGGGATGTGGAGCTTCCCGGGGGGCGCTGTGGAGCTGGGCGAGACCACGGAGCAGGCCGCAGTGAGAGAGGTCAGGGAGGAGGTTGGACTGGACGTCGAAATCGAGAGGCTGTTCGACGTCGTGACCTACCTGCCGTCAGGCAAGAGGATGAAGGCGAAAGACCAAGTGATCGTCGTCGACTACTTGGGCAGGCCGCAGAGGGGGCGTGTGAAACTCAACCACGAATCTTCGGCTTTCGGCTGGTTCACTCCAGAGGAGGTGCAAAAGCTCGACACCACCTCCAAAGTCAAGCTCTGCGCCAGAAAGTTCGCCCGCACGAATACCCGCTGAACCGCCATGCTTCACGCTGAGACGCTCAGGTTCGCGTCCTCGAGTCCGCGTCCTACTTCTCCTTGTTGCCGCTCAGCCACCACTCGAGGTAGTCGGACTGCTGCCTGGACCTCTTTCTTCTCTCGTCCTCAGTGGGCGTCCTCTGCTTGTACCTGATGTCGGAGAGTTGGTCCCTCGTCAGGAAGAGTCCGCACTTCTTGCATCCGAACCTCTTATTGGGTGTGTCGAACAGCATCACGCCGCCGCATTCGGGGCATTGCTGGTCCAAGAGATTTCTGGGTTCTTCCCGCCTGCACAACTCCTTAACTTTTGCTGTCGGCGGCCGGCAGAAACCCATTAAATACGGTCAGGGTTCGAGCGGGAATGAGAAGCAGTGGCCGCAAAGCTTGTGCTCGTTGGTCCCGCCTCCGAGGATCTCGGGAGGTCGTTGGCCGCCAAGCTCGACCTGCCCCTCCTGAAGTCAGAGTTCAAGGTCTTTCCCGACGGTGAATCGCGATTCGCCGCGGACGAGAAGGTATCCGGGAAGACCGTCATCATGGTGCAGTCCACGCACCCGCCTGTGGACCAGCACTTGATGCAGCTCCTGATGGCTGCGCATCAGCTCAGCCAGGACGGTGCAAGAGTGACCGCGGTGGTCCCGTACCTGGCCTACGCGAGGCAGGACAAGGAGTTCATGCCGGGGGAGGCGGTGACCCTGGGGGTCGTCTCCCACCTCATGAGGTCCGCGGGGGTTAGGAGGCTCGTTACCGTGGACATCCACTCAGCCGAGGGGCTGGCCCTCTTCGCGTTCCCTATTCACAGCGTCTCCGCTATACCGAACCTGGCCGACTACGCGAGGAGAAACCTCGACCTCAAGAACCCGGTCGTGATCGCCCCAGACTTCGGCGCCTCCAAGAGGACCGAGGCTTTCGCGTCCCTTTACGGCGCGAAGTTCCTGCAGCTCTCGAAGAGCAGGGACAGGGCGACTGGGGAGGTGAAGGTGAAGAAGTCTGCCCTCAACGTCAGAGGCAAGGAAGTCCTGATCGTCGACGACATAATCAGCACCGGGGGCACCGTCAGGGCTGCCGCTGAGGCTGTAATGAGCCAGGGAGCCACAAGGACCCTCGCCGTCTGCGTCCACGGACTGCTTGTGGGTGACGCTGCCCAGCAGCTGAAGAAGGCGGGCGTAGAGACAATCGTGAGCACAAACACGGTGCCTGGGAAGTACAACACCGTGGACGTCACGGAGCCCATAGCTTCCCACCTCAGAACTCTTGACGATTAGGTCGCTGGTCCTGCTCTCGGGCGAGGAGACCACCATCCCGGCGGCAGAGGCAAGGGCTCTCTTCTTGGCCTACGACCCGGGTTCGAGGTTCAGCTCCCCGGAGAAACGCGTAGTCATCGTGGACTCAAACGCCGACCCTGCGATGGTCGAGAGGAGAATCGCCTTCGCGCGGAGGGTCGGACTTCTCATCAAAGACCCAGAGGACGCGGCAAGCACCGTGAAGGGCAGGAAGATAAGGCTCAGGGGCTTCTCAACCAAGCCGGGCGGTTCTATCGACGCCCGTGGTCTGCTCCGCGGCATCGATGCCGAGGTCGACCTGGTTCGACCCGACTATGAGTTCACCGTCATCGACGGCGAGAAGCGGTATCTGGCGTTGACCAGCCCCCTCAAGATGAAGCAGGCCTGGCATCTCCGTCGCCCGCGGAGGCGTGCATTCTTCCACCCATCTGCGATCTTTCCCAAGCTCTCGCGCGCTCTTGTCAACCTCACTAGGTGCGTCGAGGGGCAGTCCCTGCTCGACCCGTTCGCCGGCACTGGAAGCATCCCGATCGAAGCCGCGGAGGTCGGGATCCAATCGCTCGCGATTGACCAGACCAACAAGATGGCGAAGGGCTCTCTCGCCAACATGAAGAGACTCGGGCAGTCCTGGCTCGGTGTCGTCAGGGCCGACGCCTTCAACCCTCCGCTGACGCAGGTGGACGCCATAGCCACCGACGCCCCATACGGCAGAGCATCCAGCACGCGGGGGAAGGGGGCGGCGAACGTTCTGCAGCAGGCGATGGATACCTTCCCTTCGATTCTAAGGTCCGGCTCGAGGCTCGTCATCATGCACCCCCAGAGCATCGAAGTCGAACCACCGCCTGATCTGGCAGCAGAGGAAGAGCACTACCTCTACATTCATAAGCGCCTCACGCGGGCAATAACGATACTGAGGAGAAGGTAAACTTGGTCAAGCTGACCGTGACGTTCCTCGGCACCAGCTCGGCCGCACCGACGAAGTCTCGGGGCCTCCCCGCAATAGCGATTCAGCGGGAGGGCGTCATCATATTGATGGACTGCGGAGAGGGCGTTCAGCGGCAGGTGATGAGCGCCGGAATCGGCCTCAACAGGGAGACGACCATCCTAATCACGCATCTACACGGCGACCACGTCACAGGTCTTCTGGGGCTCCTGCAGACGATGAGCATGGCACAGAGGACGAAGTCCCTCACCATAATGGCCCCCGCAGCGCTCTCGAAATGGCTCGACATCACGTCAGAGCTGCTCCACATCGGACTCACGTTCCCGGTGAAATTCGTCCCCGCCAGAGCCGGGGCCGTTCTGCGGCTCGATGATTTCGACGTCAGAGCTGCCAAGGCCAACCACGCAGTCGAGTCCTTCTCCTACGTCGTGAGAGAGAAGACCAGGCCAGGACCCTTCTACCCACAGAAAGCGCGCAAGCTTGGCGTGCCGGAGGGGCGGCTATGGTCGAGGCTCCAGAAGGGGCGCAAGGTCGAGATCGGCGGGAGGACGATACTCCCAGCGCAGGTGGTCGGCCCCCGACGCCCAGGAAGGAGCATAGGGTACTCCGGAGACACGCGCCCGACCACAGGGCTGACAAGGTTCTTCGCCGGCTGTGACCTGCTAATCTTCGACTCGACCTTCCTCGAGAAGGACAGGGACAAGGCCATCGAACGCAAGCACAGCACGTCGCGGGAGGCGGCGACGCTTGCCAAGAAGGCCAAGGTCAGGAGGCTTGTCCTCACGCACTTCAGCGCCCGCTACCAGTCGGTGTCTGGCCTCGTGAAGGAGGCTCGCTCAATCTTCCGACACGCGGTCGCTGCCTACGACGGCATGAGGGTCGACGTCGACTACCCAGCCTCGTAGGCTGTGAGCCACTGGATCAAAGCTTCCAGCTGCTCGGACTCGACCGACAGGTAGATGGGACCAAGAGACGACTCTTCCTCGGTGCTGCAGAGTGCGAGCACGCCGGCGGTTGCTGCCTGTCTGTTGAGCATCACCGTCGCCCTGTCCCCCTTCCGCCCTGTCATGAGCAGTCTCCTCGCGGCCCCCCGGACGTGCCTGTCCCTCAGCTGGTCGTGGAGTCTTCTGATGCTCTTCGGGTCGTCGGACGATGCCCTGAGCATACGCTCTCCCTCCTCGAAAGAGTAAAGGGAGTCTCCGAGTACATTGACCATCGCTGCCCTAACCTTCGCCGGGTCCTCGGAGGGCGCGATCGAAGCCTCCAGCTTCATCTTGACGCGGAACTCAGGCTGAGACATGGGCCCAGCGCTCCACCAGCTCGACCATCTGCCTGGAGAGGCCTTCCGGAGTGTTCCGCTCGTTGGAGACCACCTCGTCCGCCAGGGCGACAGCCTTCCCGATGCCGACATCGAGCTCCCTCTCGTCCCGCCTGAGGAACATCTCGTATGATGCAGGGTCGTCGCTCCTTCCCCTCTCCCTGAGCAGGTCGAACCTCCTCCGACTGGAGGCGTGGATCGCCACCAGCAACACCTCTGCCGACCGACGGAACGTCTCGACCTCTGCAAGTGACCGGATTCCGTCCACCACCACAGTCTCGGAACCGGACTTCTTGATCGCCCGCATGCAGAGCTCGGCCACCGCAGCCTCGCCGTACTGCTTCCTGAGCTCCCTCATCACCTCTCCAGTGTTCTTCTCGTCCGCGGTGAGGCCCCTTCTCCTGGTCTCCTCCCTGATTACGTCGCCCATCACGACCCTCTTCCACCCCCTTGCCACAAGCGCCTGCGCGGCCGTAGACTTGCCCGCGCCCGGCATGCCCGTTATGGCTACGATCTTCAACCGCCAGCTCGCGCCGTCCCTGATTTTATAAGCGAATTCAAGTCGCCATGGGCTGGGCTGCGGGAATTGGTGCGTGCCTTCGTTGCCATCGAGGTCCCCGACGTCCGTGTAATGGACGGTCTGGTGTCGTTCCAGAAGGAGCTCGAAGCGACCAGGGCGGACCTCAAGCTCGTCGAGCGGGAGAACCTGCACTTCACCGTGAAGTTCCTTGGAGAGATCACCGACGCTCAGGTGCGAGAGGCCGACGGCCGCTTGAAGGCACTCAGGTTGCCTGGCGCGGAGGTGACCGTTGAGGGAGTGGGCGCATTCCCGAGCTTGGGTCGCCCAGGCGTCGTGTGGGTCGGCGTCTCGAACGATGATGCTGTCAGGGTCGAAGGGATCGCGGGGCCAGTCATCCGGGCGCTCAGCGGAATCGGCGAGGAGGAGAGGAGGCCCTTCCAGGCACACCTCACTGTCGCGAGGGTCCGCTCGGGGGCCAACAGGCATGATCTAGAGACTCTGCTTCACTCGAATGCGGGGAGGTCCTTCGGCACTGTCCGGCTCTCGGAGTTCAAGCTGAAGTCAAGCGTCCTGACTCCCAAAGGGCCGATATACCGCGACGTGGGGGTGTACCCGCTCAATTGACAAGCACTAGGTCAGTTCTCAGACATGCGTTGGAGCTTGTCCAGCCGTCCAAGGACGAGGAGACGCGGCTCGGCGAGCTGGCCGAGTTTCTCATTGCGAGGACGCGCGCTGCAGCCAGCAGGCATGCGAACGTCAAGGACGTAATGATAGGCGGCTCCTTCGCGAAAGGGACGTGGCTCCCGGGTCACGTGGACATCGACGTCTTCGTGCGGTTCGACCCCGCCACGCCAGAGCAGGAGTTCGAAAGGGTCGGCCTGGCCGTAGGCGCGGAGGCGACGAGAGGGTTTCCCAAAGGAAAGAAGTACGCGCAGCACCCCTACATCGAAGCCACGGTCCGCGGCGTGAAGGTCAACGTAGTCCCTTGTTACGCGGTGGAGGAACGGAAGTGGAAGAGCGCAGCCGACCGCTCGCCGTTCCATGTCAAGCTGGTGGAAGGCCTCCCCCCGAAACAGAAGATGCAGGTCAGGCTCCTCAAGAGGTTCATGCGAGGGATCGGGGTCTACGGTGCTGAGATAGAGGTCCAGGGTTTCAGCGGGTATGCTGCGGAGGCGCTGGTGATGTTGGACGGGGACCTTGAGGGGGTTCTGAAGCACTTCGCAGGTCTGAAGAGAGAGGGAGATGGCGTCCTCCTAACTCTCCCTGACCCGGTTGACCCGAGCAGGGACCTTGCTAAGGCAATCTCGAACGAGAGCGTCGGCCGCATGGTGCTCGCTTCCAGAGAGTTTCTAAGGAGACCGGCGCCATCCTTCTTCGGCGAGATGACAGAACCACGTCGGCCCAAGATGATGGACCGAGTGGTCGCCGTGGTCTTCACTCACCCGCGGCTCAGCGAGGACACCCTCTGGGGGGAGCTCCGCAGGACGCTCAAACACGTCGCGAAGGCCGTCGAGGACAGAGGGTTCAGGATAGCTAGGGCGACGTCGGCATCCAACAACTCCGATTCTTCGGCCTTCCTCTTTCTCCCCGAGTTCGACTCCCTCCCCGTGCTCGAGCAGCGGCTCGGACCGACCGTAGACAGGCGGAAGGAGACGGAGGCGTTCATGGCCGCCAACTGGAGGAGGGCCAACCTGGTCTGGGTAGATGGGGATGCGCGCGTGAGAATCCTCCAGCCGAGGCGGTACACCGACCTGCCGAAACTTCTCGAGGACATAGCGAGTGGGAGACTGGGTCACGTGGGGGCCTCCGACGAGGTCGGGAGGGCGATGGCCAAGAAAGCGAGGGTGCTCAAGAATGGGGCACTCCGACGGTCCGCAGCATCGAGGGGCTGGCTGAAGAGCGCGATTCTAGAGATTGCAAGCGACACATTCGGAACGCGCCCCGCTTGAGCAGCTCACGAGGACGCCTTACATTCAGATCCTGACCTACCCCAGGATTTCGCTCCGCACAGCGCGAAGCAGGGTCAAGCAGCTGGAGCGTCTGGGCGTCGACGCCCTGGTCTTCGAGGGGAGGGCGAAGATAGGGAGGCTCGGTATCTTGGGCATCGGCACGGTAGGACTCGTCGTCAAGTGTTCTGCTGCAGGTTCGGAGTACGCTCTGAAGATAAGGCGGACAGACGCCAACCGCCCGAACCTGGACGAAGAGGTCAGGCTGACCGTACTGGCGAACAGGGCGGGAGTCGGCGCGATGGTCCACGGGCACACGAAGGACTTTCTTCTGTTGAAGCTCCTCAATTACGTCGAGCTCTCCGACTGGCTCAGGCAGCTGAGCGGCGAAGGGTCCAGACGGAGGGCGCGGGAGATGGTCCATTCGGTGCTAAACCAGTGCCGGAAGCTGGACATCATGGGCCTCGACCACGGCCAACTCAGCAATCTGAGGAAGCACGTGGTGGTGGCGGAGGGAAAGGCGTGGATAATCGACTTCGAGTCCGCAGGCAGGGGAAGGAGGCCGAGGAACGTCACCTCCGCGGCCCAGTATCTCCTCGTCGGCGGCAAGGTCTCCCCGCTGGTCAGGAGAGTGCTGGGGGTGCGGGGTACTGAGAGGATCCTCCCACTTCTGCGGCAATACAAGGAGGACCTCTCGGACTTTGCTTACTCGAAGCTTCTCGAGGAGCTGAAGCTGGCCTAGCAGTTGAGCATCGGTATGGATGCGAGGGACGACGTCGAGCTCCGTCTGCGTTCCCTATCGCCAATACTTTCAGGCAACCCTGGTCCATAATTCGAAAATCCCGGCAACCCTTAAGAACGAAAATCAATCCCGTCGATTCTGTTCGCCATGAACGGCAAGGTTGTGCATTTCGAAATTCCGGCAGCCAACCTGAAGCGCGCCCAATTTTTCTACAAGGACATCTTCGGTTGGCAGATGAACGACGTGGAGATGGCCGACGGGACATACACCATGGTTGGGACAGCTCCAACCGACCAAAACGGGAGGCTTACGGAACCAGGGGCCATCAACGGCGGCATGATGAAGAAGCGGAAACCGTTCACCGGGCCGATAGTAACGGTCCAGGTGGACGAAATCGATGACGCCCTGAAGGACGTCGCGAAACACGGCGGGAAGACGGTCACCAAGAAGACGGCCATGGGCCAGTACGGCTTCTTCGGCTACTTCAAGGACAGCGAAGGTAACCTGATGGGGCTCTACCAGGCCCCCGACAAGTAGTGCCTGCTAACTCCCGCAAGGCCGAAACATCCCCTGAGTCATGAAAGATGGGGCCGGTGGGATTCGAACCCGCGACCACTTGCACCCCAAGCAAGTATCCTACCAAGCTAGACGACGGCCCCGGTAGTGGAAGCCCTAGGACGCTTAGATTTAAGCGCCGACGAGGATAAAGTATCTAGAGCGCCGCGATTATTTTGGCGGGATGGTTCAAAGAACTGTCGTTTTGCTACTTCTGAGTAGACAACAGCTTGGCGATTAGACTGACCAGATCGCTGGCGACCGTGAGTTCAAATCCGGCCGGCCCCATCTCCGATGAAGTCCAGGAACGTCTACTTGGCTTGGGGAAGGTCACGCATAGCGACGTAGCGTCGGTTGCACCAAGTGCACCAAAGCGGCGGCAATCTGCCTCTTCGGAGCTGCATGTTGCTCACGAAGCGATCAACACCCTGTCAGAAAAACGGTGAAGGCAGCGGGGAAGTAACCCACCGCCTCCTTCTCCTTTACCGAGTTGCTGCTTAGAGGATTGTCCAGCCGCCGTCGATGACGACGCAGGAGCCGTTCATGTAGCTTGACCTGTGCGAGGCAAGGAAGAGGGCCAATTCGGCAATTTCTTGCGGCTCGCCCATTCTGGGGATCAGTCCAGCGACCTTGTTCAAGTGCTCCATGCCGAGAGCGTTGGGTGTCTTGCTTCCCACTCCGATGTTCGTGTTTACCCCGCCCAAGACCATCGCGTTGCAACGGATCCCCTTGGAGCCGTAGTGGGCGGCGATGCTCTTCGTGAGTCCGATGAGTCCGTGCTTCGAGACCGTGTACGCTGCACCTGCCACGCCGCCGAGGATCCCTGCGACTGAGGCTGTGTTGATTATCACCCCGCCGCCCTGCTTCAGCATGTAGGGGATGACCTTCCTGCTGGTGCGGAATGGGGCGTTCAAGTTGATTTCCAGCACCCGCTGCCAGAGCTCGTCTGTCGTCTCAGCCACGGGGGCCACCCCGTCCATTATCCCGGCGTTGTTGCAAAGGATGTCCACTCTGCCAAGGTACCTGAGGGACTCGTCTACCATCTGGTCTACCTGACCCTTGTTAGCAAGGTCGTAGACCATTCCGTTCACCTTGGCGCCTGTACTCTTGACCTCGACTACGACTTGGCTGACCCTTTCGGGTACCATGTCGACCGCCGCGACCGCGCAACCACTCTGAGCGAACAAGTTCGCGATGGCTCTTCCCACGCCCGAGCCTGCTCCAGTGACGACGGCCGCCTTTCCAGCCAGCAGCTTCTCTCGGTTTTCCAGTTTCACTGTCTTTTGCATCTCGTCTTCCTCGGATGAGAGTGACCTGCGGCTTTACTTAAGGGAGCGAGACAATTTCCAGAATTGGGAACCATACCCCAAGCCCAAGGTCGTGCCAAGCAGGATTCGAGACCTTTTCTGCGGGGCCGCCACCACGCTTGGGTCGTTTTCGTTGCTGAGAAATGTGCCCCCGTTCTGATTGGAGCGCGAGGAGCCTCCGATGACGCAGAGAGCATCTGATAGTAAGTGCGAGGTTCCACGACAGAGGAGGCCAAGCCGCCGCATCGCAACCCTTATATCTATTAGATATTACCTAACTGCGTTAGGATGAGCCTAACTAATGCTCCCCCGAGCGAGAGGGATTTTGACTGCATGTTGTCAGTCTACAGACTGTCTTCCCGGGGCTGGCCCGCCAGGGTGAAAGACGTGGCGGCCCAAATGAAGGTGAGGCCACCGACCGCCGTGGGTTTCCTAGACAAACTGGGGGAGATGTCTCTCGTCGAGAAGGGACCCACAGGCTATAGGCCTTCTGAGAAGGGAGTCTTGCTCATCAACGAGGCTACTAGGGCGCACAGGCTGCTCGAGACCCTGCTCTCTAAAGTTGGGATCCCTCTCGAGGAGGCCTGCGGAATCTCGTCCTCGATTGACAGACACATCGACATCAAGGCCTTGGCGACGCTGTGCTCCCATCTTAGCCACCCGGACAAATGCCCGCACGGCATGCCGATCCCGGCAGGCGACAGGTATGATTGACTTCAGTTCCCCACCAAATCCTCTTGAGACACTGACGGCGTGGTCGATCGTCTTCATAGCGTTCGTCCTCAGACTGCCGCGCGGTTTCACCGGATGAACGGATGTAGATCATCATGTTCGATTATTCCATTGGGGAGCTGCAGAAGCCGGGTTTGGGGCGGACTCCGGCAGTGTGTCCTCCCTCGGCTTCGGGTGAAGTTGTGAAATGATCACTAATACGCTGTTATTCTTGTTCGGGGGATGCTTCGCCCTTGGAATGCTCCACGGAGTGCTGCCTGATGAGCATACCTGGCCGATAACGTTCGCCTACTCCATCGGGGCGGCTACAGGGAGGGGAGGAATCAAGGCGGCGGAGTTCTTCTCCCTTGCATTCACGACGCAGCGAGCCATCATGAGCCAAATCGTCTATTTCGCTGTGGCAATCTTCTTTGTCACGTCGGACACGCTAAACGGGCCAGTGTACACCGTTGTGGGCGCTGCGATGGCTATCGCGGGCTATCTTATTCTCAAGGACCGGGTTCCCCATTTCCATCCGCTATTGAAGCTCTCCCAACTGGATTTGGCGAAGCACACTTCCAATGAAATTAGACCCAATGCGGTTCAAAAGGGTGCGGTCCCGGTACACTGGGCCATAATTCATGGCTTCATTTCTGGTTTCGGAGTGGACACGGGAATAATGACCACCTTCGTTTACCTAACCACGTTGCCAGTATTGGCGTCATCGGGTCTCTGGGAGATGGGCTGGCTCCCGGGCGCACTTTTTGGGTTGGGAACCTTTACCGTCCTGATGGTCATCGGGTTCTTCTTCGGCGAAACACTACAGGTCGCGAAGCGATTCGGCGCGAACCGAGTCGCTGCCTTCGGACGTCTTGTTGGAGCCCGTGTTCTGCTTGTTGGCGGACTCGTGTTCGTGATTCTGGGTCCAGCGTATTACTTCGGATTCGGAAATTATGTTCCCATTGATTTCGGAACATTCATCGTCCTCTTGGTCATGGTCGCAATCACGCTGCCAGTGATGTTCTACACCTGGAGAGAAGTGGGAAAAATGGGTAGTCTGGCCACACTCGTCCAGGCGGCGTCCGGCCAGAACATCAGCTAGCGTCAAAGGGAGGTCACGCCCTAGCAGCGACCGAAGCAGCCGAACTTCCATTGCTTGAAGGATCGCGTCCATACCTTTTGTAGGGAGGTGAGGAGGGCCCCTGGCCAGACTCGCTTCGGCGAGCCCATCCGGGAATGACCCGCAAGAGTCTAATTCAGCCCTTCGGAGCCCGACGCAATTGAAAGCGTCGGCTGCGGCAATGCTCGTGCTCGGCACCGTCGTCGCACTGGCAGGGCTGACCTTCTCGCTACAGGGCCTGGGGTTTGTCGGCCCCCCCGGTAGCTTCATGTTCGAGAATCCCACTTGGGTCACACAGGGTGGACTTACTCTCGTGGTTGGCTTGATTCTAGTCGTCGCTGCCGTGGCCCTCAATAGGCAAGGTGGCCCACCCAAAACCTAGCCGCGCTTCTCGACTTTCTCCCTTTCATTCTCAGCCTCTTCTTCTATGCGCTCAACACCCAACCTGAGGACCGAACCGAAAAACGGGCCGAACAGGAAGATCAGAGCCGCGATTACCGTACCGACAGATACGAAAGCAAGGAGCGCTGCGAAAATCTTTCCCACAGCTGTCACGGGTGTGAAGTTGGGCCCCTGCCCCGTCGCGATCATTGAGGTAAAGTAGAAGGCATCGAGGTAAGACATGTTTTCAATGCCGTGCATGCCGATGGTCCCGACACCGACCACGAATGCGATGACGAGAAACGAATATGCGGCTCTGATGAAGAACGAATGCGGGATCCTCCTCTTCTTTCTTGGCGCCACTCCGGTCATCTCTGGATGCGCACGGGAGCCGATTTAAGAGTGCGCTCACAACTGATGGATGATCTTCATTTCTTCCCGCGGAGGACCACGCTTCAGGCAAGGCGTCGTGAGAGCTTCCTCCTGATCTCGGGAGATATCTTCGTGGACCTTCCAGTTCTGTCCACCATGACGTCGATCACCCTGCCTTCGGCGATTCTCCTCTTTCCCTTCTTGATCGTGTGAGTGTACGTGATGCTGTTGTCCCCAATCCTTGAGATCTCGACGCCCAGCGTCAGGAGATCGTCGAACCTAGCCGAGGCGTGGTATCTGCAGCTCGACTCTGCCGCGACGAAGCCCAGCCCCTTCCTTGACAGGAGCGCTGGCACAATCCCCAACGAGCGGAGCAACTCCTGTCTCGCAACATCGAAGTACGTGTAGTATTGCCCATAATAGACAACGCCGAGAGCGTCCGTCTCAGATAATCTCACTCGCACGTTGGTCTTGAACATCCGAGCCGATAGCGTGCTCGTCGGCCAGCAACTCTTTTAACGAGTTCGAGCCTCGACACGAAGCTTGTCTTCTGCTGGCGGGCAGGTACGGAATTTCGTCTCGGGGTCATCGGGAGATTGACGTCTGATAGCAATATCCAGGGCAGACTCAAGGAAGTGATGCGTGTCTTCCCCCAGGGTGTCACCGTAGTGACAACGGGCGGAAATGGCGGACCGAAAGGCCTCACCGTGAGCGCGTTCACAAGCATATCGCTTGATCCGCCGCTCGTGCTTGTCTCCATCTCCAAGACTTCGGCGGTTCACGACAGCTTCAGGCAGTCCAAGGAATTTGCCGTCAATCTACTCGCTGACGACCAGAAATCCGTCTCCGACAGGTTCGCTGGCAGGCACGAATTGAAGGATAGGTTTGAAGGGATCGGCTTCCGTCCGGGCACCATGGGCTCCCCCATCATCCCGGGAGCGCGCGCGGTGATCGAGTGCAGGACGTGGGAGGTCTACGACGGCGGTGACCATTCGCTCCTGATAGGCGAGGTCGTCAAGGCAGAGAAGCTCAGCGACAAGCCTCCCCTGGTCTTCTACGCCCAACAGTACACAACTACAGAGCGAACGGAACGCGCGGCTCCCGCGAGCGAAGTCATGTGGTAGCCCTCAGCTCTTCTTCGCTCTGCGTCTCTCCGTGATCTTGACCCCCCGCTTTGCCAGCTCGGAGACAAGCATCTCCACGCCCTCGCCCGTGACCGCCATCTCAGGGGGAATTACGCCCTTGCCCTGTATCTTGCCCGAACCCACCATCTGAGTCACTATGGAGCAGGTGAAACCCGTGGTCCTCCCCATCGAAGTGATGCCGTCCTTCCTGTCGTACCTGTCGACCAGTTCATAGATGACCTCGCTTCTCCGGGCCCTTGCTTCCACCCTCATCACCGTCAAGTCCTCGGGTGGACCCTCGCTGAGTTTCTTCTCCAGAACCTTCCAGGACATCTCGATTGGGCTGACCTCCCCGGCCTCCATCCGCAGCTTCTCCGCAGAGAAGAATCCGGATTCCAGCAGCAGGCTCATCCTCTCGGCGTGCCCCGGCCACCTGAGTGTCTTTTCGTCCATCACCCTCATCCCCTTCATCGTGTAGACCAAGCTGGCCAGGCCGTCAGTGCAGAACGCTTCCAGCGCGCCGATGGGTGGAGGGAACCTGACGCGCTCGACGGTCGAGAAGGGCTTCACCTTCACGACCTTCCCGTTCCTGAATACCCTTGCCTCGTCCGTGTACTCCCTGATCAGGCCGACGACCGAGAAGACCAGCCTGTATCCAAACGGAGGTTGCGGCTTCTGGGGCAAACCACCCACAAGGATGTGCCCTTCGTCAGCCCCCCTCTGCAGTGCCACGCCGTGGGCTAACAGGATTCCCGCGAGCCCGGGGGCCAATCCGCAGCCCGGTATCAGTAGCGCGCCCGAATTGCTGGCTGTCTCTGCGAGGCCCATCTGAGAGTCCTCGAACGCGATGTCCACCATCTTTACGCCGGACTCGACGGCGGCAAGATTCACTGCATTCACTGTGCCGTGGGGCAGCGCGGATGCGACAACATCGAACCCCTGCATGAAGGCCACAGCGCTGATCTTGTCCCTGAAGTTCACCTTGACCGTCGACAGTTTCTGTCCGCCCACCTTGCTCCTCACCCTCGCGAGCCTCTCCGCGTCAAGGTCTGCCACGACCACCTGGTCGACCTCGGGCGACCTTGCCAGGTCCCAGGCGATCACTGAACCCATAAGACCAGAACCGAGAACTCCGACCTTCATGGCAGCCCGCGCCAGGCTGGGTGTCTTAACGCTTCAGACACCAGATTCAAGTCGGCGATTGATTGTTCTCTTGGTGGGGCTGGAGATGGTCAGACAAGGTTAAACGATTGCTCAAAGTAATCCGGGATGACATCCAATGCTGTCCGGCCCAGTCTGCACCGTCTGCGAGTGCGTGGATGCGTCGTGCGAGAACTGCCAAAAGCCCAGCGAATGCGCCAACTGCGCGTCCTGCTGCTGCTCGCTGACCCATCGGGATTGGAGGCAAGAGAGGATTAGCCGGGGGGTAAGGCTGGAATACTTCAGCCTCGGATGGATGGCCATCGAGGTCATCGGCTCAATCGGGGTCGGCCTGCTCTCGAGCAGCCTAGCCTTGCTTGCATTCGGGAGCGACAGCCTGGTCGAAATGATCTCGGCCATCGCTGTAACGCTGCATTTAAGGAGCGATTCCCCTGAATCGACCAATCTGAGCGAAAGGACAGAGAGGCTGACGAAGTTCCTTCTCGTCTCCTTGATTCCCGTGATCGGAGGAGCCGCGATCTACTCCTACACAACTGGGATCAGGCCGGAGTCTTCACTGTTGGGAATCGCCGTCGCCTTGGGAGCAGCGATGATCATGCCCGTCCTCTGGACGCAGAAGCGGAGGATTGGCAGAGAGACGAGGTCTGCTCCCCTCTCCATGGACGCCATTCAGTCCGCCACCTGCTTCCTGATGTCTCTCGCTCTGCTCGGAGGGCTGCTCATCAATCGTCTTCTCGGCGTAAGCTGGGCGGATTACGCCGCCACGGCCGTGATCCTTGCGTTTGTGGCCAAGGAGAGCGTAGAGGCGTTCAACGAGCGGAACTCTACTTCGACCGAGACTTGACAGCACGACCAACCGCTGACTTGGCGGAACCAATCGCCATCATCTTAATTAGTGAATGACCGGCGGGCGACCCGATGGACATCCGCAAATCTCTCGACGAGCCGCTTTCCAGCTACCTGTCGAAGGAGTTCGTCAAGATCTCGATGACTGACTCGATAGTGGCCGTCGCAGGAGCGATGCAGAGGGCGGGCGCAGGCGAGGCAGTGGTCTTCCAGAACAGCGAACCAATCGGCATAATCACGGAGCGGGATATCCTGTTCAAGGTCGTCGCTGCGGGTAAGGATCCCTCGAGGACGCAGGCCTCAGAAGTGATGAGTTCGCCCGTCGAGAGCGTGGAGGAGAAGGCCAAGGTGGCCGATGCCATAGCCAAGATGTCCAGGCTTGGTGTCAGGCGGCTGATTGTCACCCGAGGAAAGACCGTGGTGGGGATGGTCACCCAGAAGAGGATCGTCTCAGGGCAGCAGAACTTAGAGCTGCCGGAGCTCGTCACCCCGAAGGGGGTGGCATGCCCGTACTGCGGCGCCATGCTCAAGGATGCTGAGGAGCTCTCCAAGCACATGGACCAGCTGCACATCGGGGAAGGGCTGCTCGGGGGCGACACCAGAAAGTGGTAGTCCTAGGCTAGGAAGTACTCGAGCGTCTGACCCAGCCACAGGATGCCCTTCTGGAAGTAATCCAGCCTTAGATGCTCGTTGGGCCCATGCATCCCGCTGTCTGTGCTTGAGACACCTATCGAGATTGCCGATGCGCCGTAGTCGCGAGTGAAGATGTAGAGCGGCCCGGTTCCAGGGGACGAGACCTCCACGTTGGGCTTCTTCCCCCAGACCTCCTCGCCTGCCTTCACCGCGGCCCTCGCGAGCGGGTCCTTCGCGTTGGTTCGCGCCGCCGGCTCCATGCTCTCCAGCTTGATCTCCACGTCCGCGAATCCTTCCTCGTCTATGTGCTTCCTCAGCTTGCCCAACAGGTCCTGTGGGTCCTGCTCCGGGACCAGACGGAAGTCCATCTTGCAGTGTATCTCCTTCGGGAGCACCGTCTTTGAGCCCGGGCCCTGGTAGCCGGCCCAGATTCCAGCGATGTTTGCAGTGGGCCGCTGGACGAGAGCCTTCTTCACCTGCTGGGCAGACATCTCTCCCAGGAACGCCTTCGAACCGTGGGAGCCGAGATACTCCTTCTCGTCGAATATCGACTGGTCGACCAGCCCCAACTCCTCCTCTGTCAGGTTCTCGACAGCGTCATACCATCCCGGCACCAGAATTCTCTCGTTATCGTCCTTGATCGTGTTGAGTAGCCTGACCAGCCGCCAGGGCGCGCTCGGCAGTACCGCCGCGGTGCTGCTGTGCTGGTCCGCCTCCAGGCTCTTCAGCACGAACTCCAGATAAATCATCCCCTTCATTCCGAGCGACACGTGGGGCCTCCCCTCCAGGTCCGTCTCCCCAAACTCCCAGAAGACGCCGTCCGCCTTGAACAGGTCTCGATTCTTGGAGACGTAGTCGTGAAGATGGGGGCTGCCGACCTCCTCTTCTCCCTCGAAACAGAACTTCATGTTGCAAGGCGGCTCGCCATTCACCTTCATGTACGCCTCGGCCAGCTTCAGCCTCGAGACCAGCTCTCCCTTGTCGTCGGCGGCTCC
>JAJTZD010000009.1:0-25841 GCA_032906685.1 Nitrososphaerales archaeon | reverse complement strand
CCAGCCGGGCAACGGGACCCTCATCGAGTTCTTCAGCAACCTGACCATGGAGTCCCCCGCTCCCTCGACGCTCGCCTCGAAGGTCGTCGTGCTCGCCTATTCGGTCGGAGGATATGTCGCATATCAGTCAACGCTGAAGGATTCTGCGTATTTGGTGGTCAGGGTCCCCGCGGGCAGCTACCAGCAGGTGCTGGGCCAGATTCAGGCCTTGGGTAATGTCACGAGCCTCACCTCGACCTCGAACGACGTCACGGTGAAGTATACCGACCTGAACGCGACGCTCGCATCGCTCATCACGGAACAGGAGGCCCTGCTCCGTCTCATCAATCAGTCCACTTCGGTCAACAGTACGCTGGCGATAGAGACGCAGCTGCAGTACGTGAACGCGCAGATCAACTCGGTCAAGAGCCAGGTGCTGCAGACCCAGCGCCTGGTCAGCTACTCGACGATCACGGTATCCATCTCCAAGGCTGCCGAGTCCAAGCCTCTCTCGATGACGCTCAGCGCCACGCCTAAGAACGGGGTCGCCCCGTTGGGAGTGACCTTCAACGCGGTCGTGAGCGGCGGGCAGAGCCCGTACCTTGTGAATTACAACTTTGGGGACGGCACCTCCCAGCAGGGGCAGGTGGTCGTCCACCAGTTCTACGACGGAGGAGACTACAACGTCACGGTCTCCGCAACGGACTCCAAAGGAAGCGTCATGATGGCATCGGCCCTTGTCCACGCTACTGCGGCGCCCGCCAAGGTCGGCTTCGGCGATTTCGGCGTCACACTGGCCAGCCTCCTCGTCCGCGTGATTGAGGGCATCGCGGAAGTGGCGGTCGTCGCCCTGCCCGTTGCGTTCGTGCTCGCCGTGGTGGTCTATCCGCTGAGAAGACGGGGAAGAGCGCAGAAAGACCTCAAGCAGGGCTAGTCGCGGAGGCCGCGGTCCTGGAGCATTCGGGCATCGCCGCCGGGCCCAGCCTTCGAAGAGACTCGAGAGGGCGCCAAGCGTATAAGGCCGCGGACGGCGCAGCAGACCATGGTCAGCTCGACGGTCTCGCCGCAGGAAGTGGTCAGGAAGTACAGGTACGTCGCCGTGGTCGGAGCCTCGAAGAGCCCGGAGAAAGAAGCGTACACGGTACCACAGTATCTACAGAAGCAAGGGTTCAGGATAGTCCCGGTCAATCCGACGGCTGACGCCATCCACGGTGAGAAGGCCTACCCGTCCCTCGCCGCACTGCCCGACGAGGTCGCGAAGAGGGTGGAGGTCGTGGACGTATTCAGGCCGTCGGAGGAGCTTCCGCAGGTCGCCTCGCAGGTCGTGGAGATGAAGAGGCGGACAGGCCGGCCCTTCGTCTTCTGGGCGCAACAGGGAATCGAGAACGAAGAAGCGAAGAGGATCCTCGGGGAGGGAAGGGTCGACTACGTCATGGACGCTTGCATGCGGACGATGCATCAGCTCTATGGTCGCTAGGGTCAGCAGACGAGGCGGGAATCTGAGGACGGTGAACGAAATGTGGCATCGGTCCCACAGGATGCCGAAGAACGCTACTTTGGAAGAGAGGTTGGAATGGCATCGCGCTCACGCGGAGGCGTGCGGATGCGGGCCAATGCCCGAGAGCGTGAAGGCTGAACTCAGGGAGACGACCAGAGCCAGCCGCCGAACTAATTAGCCCCGCTCCGGAGGAGCCCACGTCTCGGTTGCTAGACCCTGTCTACGCGTTGATTCCGGCAGTCATCTGGTCGTTCAGCCCGATCTACTACAGGGTCTTCATGAAGCGGTTTGATTTCCTGACCCTCAACCTGCTCAGGACGACGCTAGCCTCCGCGGTCCTGGTTCTGCCCGCAATCTACTTTGGTCTCGGCGCGGGCCTGGTCTACGCTCTCGCCAGCGGTGTGATCACGCTGACGGTGGGTGACTCGCTCTTCCTCCTCGGGATACGCGAGATGGGCGCGTCTGTCGCAGCGCCGGTGGTCTACACGTACGTCCTGCTGATCCAGCTGACCGCGCCCGCAGTGGGGGAGGTCGTGCCTTTGACGAATTTCGCTGCTGCCTTGATGGTGCTGGTGGGAGTCTACGTCCTCTCCAGGGGCGGCGGTGGTCTGCCGAGAGCGAAGGGAATCGCGTTCGCGCTCGGTGCGAGCGTGGCGTGGACCGTCGGCCAGGACCTTATCAGGGTGGCGACCGACATAGGAGGGAACGTCGTGACGGTTGCCTTCGCCAGAAACTTTGCGGCAGCCCTTGGGCTGGGTCTGGCGGTTCTGGCAACGAGGAGGTCTAGGCGCTGGCCGGCCGGGGTCACCGCGATGGAATTCGGGTTCCTTGCGTTCATCGCGGTCACCGACCTGGTCCTCGGGTCCCTTCTCTACGTCTACTCCGTATCCCTGATCGGGATAGCCCTCACCGCCATCCTGACCAGCCTCTCGCCGCTCCTGACGCAGGTCTTCTCGAAAGCGCTCGGCAAGGAGTCACCTTCAAGGAAGGATTTCGCTGGCGGGGCGTTGATCGTGGCGGCTCTCATCTTGGCAGTCGCACTGTGACCCTGGAAAATCTTATCCACGGCTCGCCGCAGCGGGGTGCTCGAATCGCTTCATGGATTACAAGTACGTCGTGCTGACCAATACGACCCTCGGGGCGTTCATGGCGATCTTGGACGGCAACATCGTCCTGATTGCCCTTCCCACGATCATCGCCAAGCTGCCTGGGACGAGCACCTTCGACGGAATCTGGATCATCATGGGGTACATACTGGTTACAGCCACGTTGATGCTGACGTTCGGTAGACTCTCGGACATCTTCGGAAGGGTCAGGCTCTACACGCTGGGGTTTGCCGTGTTCACAGTCGGATCCGCGCTCTGCAGCCTCTCCCCCAACGGCACAGCCCTGGTTGTGTTTAGGTTGGTGCAGGGCACCGGGGGCGCGCTGATCTTCTCCAACAGCACCGCGATTCTGACCGACGTCTTCCCGCCCGAGGAGCGCGGAAGGGCCTTGGGCATCAACCAGGTGGCGGGCACGGCAGGCTCGGTGGGGGGGCTCGTGGCGGGAGGGGTCTTGGCGGGTTCTCTTGGGTGGCAGTCGATATTCTGGATCAACATTCCAGTGGGGCTCTTCGCAACCGCCTGGGCCTTCACGAAGCTGAAGGAGACCTCCGCACGCGCGCCGGGGGAGAAGCTGGACCCGGCGGGAAATGCGCTCTTCGCGGTCGGGCTGGCCGTCTTCCTTTTCGGGCTCACCCTGGGCGCCATCTCGGGATGGAGCAGCGGTCTGGTGGGAGCCATGCTGGCGGGGCTACTCCTCATGGCCGTCTTCGTCTACGTCGAGTCGAGGGCCAGGTTCCCGATGATCGACCTCTCCCTGTTCAGGATCAGGCAGTTCTCCGCAGGGATCCTCAGCAACCTCCTCAGCTCCGTGGCTAGGGGGGGCCTGTCGCTCGTGCTCGTCTTCTACTTCCAGGGGGTGCTGGGGCTCGATGCCCTGACCGCGGGCCTCCTTCTTGTCCCCTACTCGCTCGCCTTTGTGACGATCGGCCCGCTGAGCGGCTACCTCTCCGACAGGTTCGGCTCGCGCGGATTCGCAACCGCGGGCATCCTCCTGGTCTCGGTTTCGCTCTTCTGGTTCGCCGTCTTCCCGTTCGGCGTCCCGTACGGCGAACTCGTCCTACCCATGATCGTGGCAGGGATAGGAGGAGGCATGTTCATCGCCCCGAACATCGCGTCGATAATGAACGCCACGCCGCCTGCGAGGCGAGGGGTCGCCTCGGCCACATCGTCGATGCTGTTGAACACAGGATGGCTGTTGAGCCTCGGGTTCGCCTTCGCCATAATGGCGGTGACCGTCCCGCTGCCCACGCTCCAGGGCATCTTCGCGGGAGAGGCGGTGACAATCAGCAGTTCAGGCGTCCAACTCTTCGTTGACGCTATGCGCAGGGTATTCCTAGTGATGGCAGTCGCGAGCCTCTTCGCGGCGGTTCCTGCCTCGATGAGCGGTCGGCGGGCAGGTCGGAAGGTGTTTAGCGGCGGGGACGTTGAGTAGGGACCGTGGCGACCGACCCGATATGCGGCATGGGCGTGGACGAGGAGACGGCGAGGTTCAAGGCCGAGTCGGGTGGAAAGACGTACTACTTCTGCTCCCCCGGCTGCATGAAGGCCTTCAACGCGAACCCGACAAAGTACGCGAAGTGAATCACTTCAGATAGCCGGCGACGTACGACTCGTTGTTCTCCGTCTTCAGGAAGACTGGGACGTTTCTCTGCTTGGCTGCCTTGAAGGAGACGAAGATCCACTCTCCCGTCTCCAGCTGGGCCGACCTCTCCAGGGCCTCGTATGGGAGGCCGAAGGCGTCGGCTATCACCATCCTGTCGTACATCCTCGGCAGGGTGCTCACGAAGTAGCTGTGGAGCTGCTGGAGGGCGTTGACGTTCAGGTGGGCGACGCGCTGCGTCGCCATCCAGCAGTGCAGCCTGTACTTCCTGCCCTGCCTGAGGAGCTGCTCGACCGCGTTGTTCGACTGGTAGGTGTAGGCCTTGTCCGTCGGGTTGTCGGGGATGTACTCCTGGGCCTCGTCGAGGACGACCAGGACTCGCTGCTTGTTGCCGTACCTCTTCTTCAGAAAGAGCAGCCTGGTGATGAGCCTGTGGGCGGTCTGCCTCGCGACAACGGGTTCTGGCAGATAGAGGATGTTCAACCTCGCTGCCTTGCCCTTGGAGAGCTGGTCTGCGAGCTTCTCGGGTGTAAGCGACAGCGTCTCCTTGGGTTGCTCGCCCGCTCCGTGAAGCATGTCGATGATCTGGTTGGTCTCCATGAAGATTCCCGACCTGTCGCTGACGTTGTCCTTCACGTCCTGCAGCAGGGCTATCAGCGACTTGCGGGAATCCTCGTCGAGTTCGGTGAGCTTGGTGGACTGGCGCATGTGCCTCTTTTCGTAGAAATCGGTGGTGAGCTTGCCGAGGGCGAGCTTCGCAGCCGTACCGCCCGTCTTCGCCCCGTCAACCGTCCCTTCGAACATGGTCTGGACCCATCCCAGGTCGATTCCGCCGGCCTCCTGCAGTGACAGCCGCTCGACGCCGCCGCGGAAGACCTTGGCGAGCCCCTTCTCGACCGTCCCCCTACCCACCGCTTCCTCGAGGCTCTCCGGAATCGCCTGCGAACTGAAGAATTGCTCGTCGCTCTCGATCATCTCGGTGGTTATCACCTTGGAGTCCTGGCCGAGCAGGTCGACGAGGTGGACCGCATACTCACCGGCAATGTCGAAGACGACGACGGTCAGGCCCGGGTCCGCCTTCATCGCCTTTCTGACCAGGACGCTCGACAGGTTGGACTTGCCGGAGCCAGTGAAGCCGAAGAAACCGCAGTGGTAGCAGATCAGGTTTCCCATGTCGACGGTGAAGGGAAGGTCGAAGCCCGCCATCGCCCCGATTCTCTCGCCGTCAGGCAGGCAGAGGAACTTCTCCACAGAGTCCCTCGAAAGCAGGAAGGCCTGCGCACCGGGGAGCGGCTCGTAGGGAGCCCGCTCGAATGTCAGGGTACTCCCATCCACCACGGCGACGTAGGAGGTCGGGATCGCGCTGAGGTCGATCCATGTCTCCTGGGACTTGCCCCAGCTCTCCTTGATCGTGTCCAGGTACTCCTTCCTGAGAAGAGTGGGCATGGAAGAGTCCACGCCGGGGAGCTGGTAATGGGTCGGGTTGACCCCTATCACCTCGTAGACCACGTACTTCGTGGTACCGTTGACGCTCCTCTCGATGCCGATGAAGCTTGGGGAGTACAACCGGTCCAGGACCTTGTAGCTGAACCTGGCCTCGAGAATGGCCAGAGGGTTTGAGACCGTCAGCTCCCTTCCTTCGTTTCTGGAGGACCTTGTGGCGATGGTGTTCCTGCGGAGCCGCGCCTCGAACTCCCCTCCCATGTCGTCGAAGGCGCTCGGATTCCTTGTCGCCATGATTATCAGCTCGCCGACCTCATTCTTGCGTGCTCCGACTCCGCCCTCTGCTCTCTATAAGTGGTGACCAGCCCGAATATCTTCCGCCTCCTCGAGACGCCGCCGACCCGTAAGTCGGCCACACCCCGGAGCGAACTCCTCATCATCCTGACCTCCGCTTTGACTGCCTTGTCGGCAAGGTAGAGGAGCTGGTTGTGCCCGAAGGCTTCGAAGACCTCGGGGTTGTCGTTCAGCGACAGGACGTGGAGTGCGAGGTTCGATAGCGGGCTTCCTTCGCTCCCCTCGAAGTAGGCGTCTATCTCCGTCTCGCCCACCCTCTCCCTGACGCTGAACCTCCGCACGGCCCCGGCGTCGGATGATTCATCGAACATGCGGTCGAAGAGGAAGACCTGCGACCTGACACTCGGGTCGGATCTGATGGTCCGCAGCTGGAAGAAGGACCTGACGAAGAGCCTCTCCCGAGAGACCACCCGGCGGGCGCTGACCAGTTTTCCTGCGATCTCGACGATGGTCGAGTAGGCGGAATCGTAGCCTATGGTCCTCCACGGCGTCTCTATGGACGGGGTCTCCGAGCTCAGGATTGCGAGGAAGGCCCTGTCGTTCTTCAGCCTCGGTGCCGGGGAGGAAAGCTTGACGAAGCCGGCCCGGTCGGCGAAAGGAAGGACCGACCTCGCGATGTCCGTGGCCGTGGTGTCCTTCGCGACGCCGATGACGAGTGTACCCCCCAGCCTGGACCGGCGACAGAGCTCGTCCAGGAGAAACAGCGCCACGGTGTTGACATCCAGAATCGTCAGGTACTCCTCCCCGCCGAGTGAGAGCGGGTGCCCCTTCTGTTCGAAGACTCTCTTTGCGTACGCCATTGACAGGGCGGAGACCCTGTCCCAGTAGCCGAGCACGTCGTCGTTTAGCTTGACGCTGTGCTCGGTTCTCTCGGCTATCAACTCGTGGCCTCGCACCTTACCCATCTTCTCCAGTCTCGCGACTGCCTTGGTCGCCTCGCCCTCCGGCACTTGCAACGATGCGGCGATATCTCGTAGGGAGAGTGGGCCTTGCATCAGTAGCTTCAGCACCGCGAGCGGAAGGTAGCGACTTCTTGTCGGGACGACCATGGTCGGAGAGCCAAGATTGATGGCCAGCCAGATGTCGAGGAGGGAGGCTCCGCCAGTTCCGGACAGCTTGACGAGCTTGCTCTCCCCCCTCTTTACCAGGTTTCGTGCGTCGCGGGAGAGTGTGGAGAAAGTCCCTGACAAGGGTCGGTCGAGGAAGATGATCTTGGCCTTCGAAGTGGCTAACACCGCCAGGTAGAGCTCGCCCAAAGTCATGAAGGAATTGGGAATCCTATCCATCGAGTGCTCCAGTTCGAGGTCAATTTCGGGCTCGTTGCTGAATACGTTGCCAAGGTCCTCGGCCCAGAGCGGGACCGCGGCTGCTGCGGCAAGCTTGGAGTCCCGATGCGCAGAGGTCAGGTCGAAAGAGAGGCGCTCGCCCACCCTGAAGGGGCAGTTGTAAGCGGTGGCGTTCGAGTAGAAGAGCATCATCTGCAGCCTCTCGTCGAAGTCCATCGAGCCGTCGATTCCTACAGCAAGGTGCTCGCCTTCTCCGAAGAGCTTCCTGGCCAGCTTCTCGGCCGCGGGTACGTCCACAGGGACGGTAAGGGCGGCGAGGTCGCTTCTGTGCGCGAAGGAGTTGGCCCTCTCCTCGAACCTGGTGATTAGGTCGCGCGTCTGCTTCGACAGTTCCTCGGCGATTTCCGTTGACACGACCTCTGCAGTTTCACTTGAGCTCGATTAAAAGCCACCAATCGCCCGTAATCGCGACGCGATGAGAGGGAATACGTTAATAAGCGAAATGGCGTTTCGTCTTCCTGGATGAAGATCCTCCTCCAGCACATGCTGCCCAGGAAGCTGCGCTACGCGAAACTCTACGTGGAGGCGGGGAACGCTTCGGTCTTCTTCTCCCTCGATGGAGCGAGCGCGGACTGGTACGCGAGCATCGGAAAACAAAAAAGTGCGGAGATGTCGGACAAGGAATACTCACGGCTGCGGGCCAGCATTCCCGCCGTGGAAACACTCGACGACGACGGCAGGATGTTAATCGTGAGGAACGCGCGGGGTTTCGAAGAGCAATGGCGGAAACCCAAGTGGGTGTTGACCCGCACGCGGAAGGCGCCCGGCGAAAAGAGTTAGCGCGCAGGCCGTCGGATTAGCAATTCTCTGTTAAACGACACGTTGATGCAAACTGCCCTTAAATCTCGTTTCGAACTTTTTCCCGCCGTATGGAAAGCGTGGTCATGCTTCCCGCCAACGGACTGGAGGCTGCTGTGCAGATAATCGATTTGGCCGAGACGCGAGGCGTGAGGCTGAGGCTCCTCGGAGGGCTGGCCTTCAAGCGGCTCTGCCCCAGCGCCTACGAGACCCGCTACTACAGGGAGAACAAGGACATCGACCTGATGGGCAGGAGGGGAGACAGCAGGGTGGTCGTGAAAATCATGGAAACGCTGGGTTACAGGCCCAGGGAGATGTTCAACCGGCTCAGCATGGGCAAGAGGCTGATCTACTACGACCTTGTCAACAGGCGGAGGGTGGACATATTCTTGGACGAGTTCGAGATGTGCCACAAGTTCAACTTCAAGGACAGCCTCGAGCCGAGAACATACACACTCCCGATCACAGAGCTCGTGATGACGAAGCTTCAGGTAGTCGAGAAGACAGAGAAAGAATACCTGGACCTCATCGCCGCCTTCCACGACTTCGACGTCACGAACGACCACGGCGAAATCGAGGGGGACAGGATCGCCGAGGCATGCGCCCGGGACTGGGGAGTCTACACCACGTTCGGCAAGAGCCTCGGAGCGCTGAAACAGTGGGCCGAGACGCTTGCAAGCGACGACAGGAGCGTGATCGTGCCCAGAATCGAGACACTGATTGGAATGATCGAGGCCAGGCCGAAAGGCCTCCCTTGGAAGATGAGGGCGAGAATTGGCGAAAAGGCGAGATGGTACGAAATCCCCGAGTCCGACGGCGATGCGATGCTCGGCTAGGCTTTCCTTATCGTCAGTATCGCCCCGCCGCCCCTTCCAACCTCGTAGTAGACCTTCGCGTTTGATAGCCTCGGCTTCGAAGCCACGCCCGCTATCGTAGCCTCGGAGACTACGGGCCTGTCCTCTCCCTCGACCGCCACGGTCACCTTGGAGCCCTTCCTGACGCCTATCCGCGTGCACATCTCGGGCGAAAGGAATATGCCGTCGTCCTGGTCGTCGAATTCAATCTCGAGTGGCTGTCCGCCGAAGCTCGTCGAGCCGAGGAACCCGCGTTTCGTGAATGAGGATACGCCTATGACGAAAACGAGCGCGCCGGTATCGGGGAGGCTCAACGTTCATCAGCCGTTATTCGTCAGCTTCGTCCTCTTCGGCTCCTTCTTCTACGTCTATCTGAATCTCCTCTTCCACCAACTTCTCTCCCTTCTCGCCAACAAGGCCTTCGATTGGGTACCAGTGCTTCTTTCCGTCGAATGAAGGCATCTCGACTTCGCAGTAGCCTGCGAGATTTGCGCCGGTGAGGATTCCAACGCGCCCGCCGTCTCCAGGGAGCCTGACCGGCCTGACATCGACCGACTCGTCGCCGAACACTACCTCCCTCTGAGCGTTGACCTTCACCTTCAGACCCTTCGCGGGTTTCAGTTCCATCGGCTTTTGCGCTCGGGCCGTTTGGGCTACTTAAAGTCTAGACGGGCGTGAGTTGCTCGCACCCCCATCCCGTCCTGAAAGTGAATTCGAATCCGCCAGCCTAAATAATCGCGTTAAGATTCCCTCGCCTGATGCCCAGACTCCTCAGACCGCGGGAGATTCGCGAGAAGCTGAAGAGGCTCGATGGATGGAAGCTGGAGGGGAGGTTCATCACCAAGACCTTCGAGTTCGACGAGTTCATGGAAGGTATCGCGTTCCTCAACGCGGTTGCGAAGGCGGCCGAGGAACAGGAGCACCATCCCGACATAAACGTGAGATACACCAAGGTCAAGCTGTCGATCCAGACCCATTCCGAGGGTGGGGTCACCAGCTGGGACTTCGGGCTCGCAAGGGCCATCGACCGCCTTCCAGGGCTCGGACGCTCAAAGGCCGAGAAGTAGCAAGAAGGTGATGACTGGCAGGTTGATGGCAGCGTAGGCTTGCGCGACACCGATCGAGCCCGTGGCGACCACGGCGGCCGCGCCGCCGAGGAGGATCAGCCAGACTGAAAGTGAGACGGGACCTACGTTCCTGAACATGATTGCGCCGTATGTGACTGCGAAGACGAGGCCGGTCAGAAGAAGATGGAAGTCCGACGCCAAACTATGCGCGGGCTCTGCTCCGGCTAATCACTGTTCGCTCTTTAACGCTTATATACAACGCGGAGTTGTATACCCGTAAGCGAATTATTCGTGTCAGCCCAAGCAATCCCAGCGATTACGTCCTCCGGCCAACAGGTACTGATTCTGAGGGAAGGCTCGACGCAGAACAGAGGAAAGGAAGCGCAGCGGAACAACATAGCGGCTGCGAAGTTAATCGCCGAGGTCGTCAGGTCCTCGATCGGCCCGAGGGGCATGGACAAGATGCTCGTGGATTCGCTGGGTGATGTGACTATAACGAACGACGGCGCGACCATGCTGAAGGAGATTGATGTGCAGCACCCGGCCGCGAAGATGCTCGTTGAAGTTTCCAAGACCACGGACAACGAGGTGGGTGACGGCACCACGTCAGCAGTGATACTGGCGGGGGCGCTCCTCGAGAAGGCGGAAGAGCTGCTGGACAAGGGCGTCCACCCCACAGTGATAGTGGACGGCTATACGAAGGCCTACAAGAAGGCTCTGGAATCTCTCAGCTCCATCGCAGAGAAGATTGACCCGCTGGACAAATTGTGGCTGACAAAGATAGCGAGGACGAGCATGCAGACAAAGCTGATATCCAAAGAGGCGGAGCAGCTTTCCAGCCTGATAGTGGAGGCGGTGCTGGCGGTGGCGGAGAAGGCAGAGAAGGGGTTCAAGGTCGACATCGACAACGTGAAGGTGGAAAAGAAGCCCGGTGGCTCGTTGAGCGACACCAAGCTGATCCAGGGCATAGTGCTGGACAAGGAGGTTGTCCATTCAGGGATGCCGAAGCGCGCGGAGAAGGCGAAGGTCGCACTAATCAGTCTCCCGTTCGAGATAGAGAAGACCGAGTTTGACGCGAAGCTGAACATCAACGACCCTTCCATGATGAAGCGCTTCCTGGACGAGGAGACCAAGATGCTGAAGGGAATGGTGGACAAGGTCGCGGCGGTCGGCGCGACGGTGGTGGTCTGTCAGAAGGGGATTGACGACATCGCGCAGCACTACCTCGCAAAGGCGGGCATACTTGCCGTGAGGAGGGCGAAAGAGAGCGACATGACGAAGCTGGCCAAGGCTACAGGCGCCAGAGTGGTCAACAACTTCGAGGACCTCTCAGCCAAAGACCTCGGCTACGCCGCCCTAGTCGAGGAGAGGAAGGTGGAGGAGGACAGATGGGTCTTCGTCGAGGGTTGCAAGAACCCGAAGGCCGTTACGATCCTCATCAGGGGAGGGACGCAGCGCATCGTCGACGAAGGAGAGCGCTCGGTCCACGACGCTCTGATGGTCACGAGAGATGTGATGGAGAAGCCGGCGGTCGTCGCCGGGGGTGGAGCGCCCGAGGCGGAGGCGGCCTACCAAGTGATGAAGTGGTCGGAGAAGCTCACCGGCAGGGAGCAGCTGGCTGCTCAGAAGTTCGCCGAGGCGCTGGAGTCCATACCCATCGCGCTCGCGGAGAACGCTGGCATGGACCCAATCGATGCCCAGGTCGACTTCAGGGCCAAACACGCAGAGGATGGGAAGTGGTTCGGCATCGAGGCGTCCGACGGGAAGGTGAAGGACATGTACCAGAGGCAGGTCTTCGAACCGCTGTCCGTGAAGGAGCAGGTCATCAGGTCAGCGACCGAGGCCGCTTCCATGATTCTGAGAATCGACGACGTAATCGCGGCGGGCAAGATGAAGACGCCGCCAATGCCTCCAGGAGGCGGTGCGGGCGGGATGGGCGGCGAGGGCGGCGGCGACTTCGACTAGACTCTGGCCAAGATTTCTTCAATCGTTATATATGTTCGGCTGATTCTCGGGCCAGAATGCAGACCCACGAACAAGGCGTGATGGCCAACAGGATCCTTCAGGTCGCGTCCAAGCTCTTCGCGGAGAAGGGGTATTCGAACGTCTCCATCAGGGAAGTCTGCCGAGAGACAGGAACGTCAGCGCCGGTGATCTACTACTACTTCAGGAGCAAGAAGGGCCTCTTCGAAGCAGTCGCGCGGAGCAGGGTCTCCATGGGAGATTTCGTGTCAAAGCTTGCGAAGGCAACCGAGACGAAGGACCCGGCCAAGGGCCTGGAATCATTCGTGAGTCTCTACCTCTCTTCCTTCCCCGAGCACGCGTTCGACCCCGGCCTCTACCTGAGGGACTCGGCCACGCTGGACAGGAGGAGCGCGAGGATGATAAGCGCGGACATGGATAAGATTCGCACCCTCGCGACGAACCTCATCGGGAAGTGCATTGAGGATGGTAGGTTCAGGGGGACCGACAGGGAGCTCGCCGCAGAGTGCCTTCTCGGGATGCTGAACAGAGTCATATTCCAGCACCTGCACTTCGCGAAGGCTTCCGACAGGGCGGCCTACGGAAGATTCGTGACGGATTTCTTCTTCCGGGCGATGAAGTAGTTCCCTCGTCAGAGGTCGCTTACGACCCTCTCGGGGACTACTTCTATGGACACGCGCTCCTGTTTCCAGTGGCGCTCCCGAGCCGCCTTCCTGCCCCGCTCCTCGCCGGTGTATCTGACCGCCAGGGACTCGATATCCTTGTTGGCGTCTCTCTCCCGGGCAATCCTGGCTCTTCCAGATATCGACACGTATCTGTATCCCTCGTCGATCAGGAGGGCGACTCTCGGGTCTCGCCGGATGTTCCTGTGCTTCACCCGGTCGGCGGCGGTGTTCACGATGATCTTTCCTCCCTCGTACATGTACCAGACGGGCGTGAGCTGTGGGGAGCCGCTCCTGTTCAAGGTCGCCAGTTTGGCGAAGTGCACTCCTCTCAGGAACTCGTCGACCTTGCCATCGAACTTCACGTTAGGCGCTGGAAGAGGCCGCTGCTATTTCAGTTTCTTGGCGTATTCTTTGAGCATCCGGATGTAGATACTCCGCGGCGGGAAACCGATGCTGCACAGGTAGGTCGAGAACTTGACCCTCTTCCTGTCGTCCTTGATCCGCTTCTCGATTGCCCGTATCTCTTGGCCCACGACCGCGTAGGTGGTCGCGTACCCCGGAAAGATTCCCTCGTGGGCGGGGAAGAGTTGGAAGTAGACGCTACTCCTGGGCACTCCAGTGTACTTGTTCGCCCAGTCGACGAACTCCATGAGGCCCTGCTTGCCGGTGTTGATCCTCACGTCGCCGACCACTCTCAGGAATCTCGTTATCCTCCAGCGTCTGGTCCAGAACTCGACCTCAAGGTTGATCAGTTTCAAGCCCCCGTACTTATCCATCAGCTTCACGTAGCCTCGTTCTGCTTTCGTCAGCCTCCGCTTCTTCTCAAGCTTCTTGGACACCTCGAAGAACTCCAGCTCCCTGTTGAAGGAGAGCCCTTCCGTCACCGGCCCCCCGGTGGGGAGCCCGGGCAGGAGCTGCAGCTCGTTCAGCTTTCCCACGAACCCGACCGCGCTGTTCGAGTGGTGGACGCAGTGGCCGTACTCCTCGTGGACGAGCAGGTTCATCAGGCTTGTGACCGACTTGTCTGGGTCCCTCTTGGGGTCGGTCGTCTGGAAGAAGTACTGGAATGGTTTCTTTGTGTACGTGTCGAAGAACTGGGCAGCGCCTGTGGGTATGGTGCCCGTCAGGTAGGGCGGAGTCTCGATCACTTTGGTCCTGTACTTCGGGTTGATTCCGTGGACATCTTCGTTGACGAGCCGCTGGATGACTCTCCTGAGCCCGATGGTGGTTCGGACGAGGGTCTTCGGGTCCATCTTCATCCGCGAGTTTATCTTCGCCTCGACCTCTTCAGGGACGGGCTTGCAATCGAAGTGCTTCGAGAGCAGCGTGATGGCCTTCCTGAACTTCGGCAGCTCCTCATCAATCCAGGATATGGCGCGTTTCTCCAGCTGCTCCGGCGTCTCCTCGTAGTCGAAACCGCGTCTCAATGCTTGCGCATAGAACTTCTCCCTGCCCAGCTCGAAGCCGTACTTCGCGAAGACCTTCTCGATGTTTGCGAACTCGCCTTTGCCGAAGCCTTCGACGTTGAAGACGCTGACGAAGTCCGTCGCCTTCGCCTTCAGGGCGTCGCACGCCTGCTTCACCCTGTCGTCCTTGGACTGGGCCTTCACCGTGTCGAGTATGTCGACCACTCCCCCGAGCCTGTAGAGCGTCAGCGCCTTCACGCCTATCGGAATCTGCCTGCCTTCGAAGCGCTCCCTCGTCGCGTCAATCGCCTCGGAAGAGTTGTTCAGCAGCGAGAGCATGTGTTCCTCGTTCAGCCCCTCCTTCGCGAGGTGCGAGAAGATCGCCCCGACGATGTCGTCTAGTATGGGCTGGGGCTCGTCGAACGAAAGTGCCGCCTCCATGGAATCGAGCAGCTTCTTCTGCAGTTCAGTCGTCGCCCTGCTTCTGAGGCTCCGCACCTTCGACAGCGCTGCTTGCAGATTCTCCTTGGAGGGCTTGAACAATCGGCCGGCGTATTCGTTGAACCCCATGATGTAGGCTCCACTGGGGGACAGCTCTTTCGCAGTCTCGAGTATCTCGTCGTCTAGAGCCGATTGAGCCACGGCGCGAGACCCAGGACGGGTGATATTTTAGCTAGGCAGTTGAATCCTGGGCCGCAGTCGCAGACCCGGCTAAACGACGGCGTCGAGGGGCTTGAACCTCTCCACAGATTCTTGAAGCTCGCGCCCGAGCCGCTTCTTCCACTCCTCGAAACCTTTCGAGGACTCCGGGTAGTGCAGGTTGATGTCGACCAGCACGGCGCTCTTTTCGACGGTGTAGCGGAGGCCTCTCGCGAGCGAGAGCCTGCTCAGGACCCTGAACCACATTGCAGGGTTCATGAACCTGGCCCTGTTGAACTGGGGATGCTTCCTCTCCGTTATCGCGAGCACGTCGTCCTCCGACAGGAAGTGCTTCATTCCGTAGTCGACCTGGTCGTTGGTGACGGTCTGAAGGTACCGCCGCAGGACCTCGAAGCTGGCCATGGGGTAGCCGTGGGTGTTCATGTACTCGACGTTGTACTTCCATAGCGAGCCCTCGCTGGTGTCCCCCGCTTCAATCGCCTCTGCCACGACCCTCCCCAGTATCGTGCCTCCATAGATTGAGGGGCTGATCCCTCCGGCGTCGATCGGGCGGGGCATCCAGGCGGCGTCGCCCACCACGGCGAAGCCGTTCGCCACCATGCAGTCGTTGTGCCTCCGCACCGGCACCTGCCAGTTGCCCTTCGTGTTCCCGGAGTCGGCGTCGCCAGCGGGCTGCCTCGGGTTCTTGATCACCGGGTTGTCGGCCATGTACTTGTCTATCAGGCTCTGGAGGTTGTCGTTCAGCCCGAATCGCCTGTTCCTCCTGTCGAGCCCGGACTTCGAGACGCCGAGCCCAATGTTCACCTTCGTCTTCCCCTTCGGAAAAATCCAGGCGTATCCTGAAGGTGCCATGAACTGGTCCAGATGGATGATGCAATACTCCGGCGTGAAGAACGAGGGCTCGTCCATCGCGGGCTCGAACTCGACGATGTACCTGCCGGTGGCCACCACGTCGTCAGGGTCGATCACCGTTTCGATCTTGCTTTCAATCGGCAGGAAGCGTCTGAGCACCGATGATGAGCCGGTCGCATCGACGACGACCCTGGCCGTGACTCTGAACGCGGAGCCGTCCGCATTCCTGCCCGAGACGCCAGTTACGAATCCGTCTTCCGAGAGAAGTTTCTCTGCTGTCGTCCCGAACATGAACTCGGCCCCGAACCTGCGGGCGTCTTTCACCTGCCTCCTAGGCGTCAGCTTCCTGTTGAACAGGAACCCTTCTCCCTCGAAGAGGACCTTGGTCTTCCTGTCCGGGGAGTAGACGTAGACGCCCTTGACTGGATGCTCAAGCTCCGGGGGGCCGTATCTGACCCCGATGTGTTCCGCCAGGTAGTCGAGGCTCCTCTTGCTGGTCGCGTCTCCGCAGGTCCACCCGTTGTGCGTCTTCTTGCCCGGCTCGCTCTCAGGGTTCCTGTCAATGACAAGGACGTGGGCCTTCCCCTTCGAATGGTGCCCGATCGAGGCAGCCGTGATGAGGCCTGCCATGCCCCCTCCGGCGATGACCACGTCGTAGTCGGCCTTCTGATTCATTAGTTGCGAACGCTACTAAAATCCTATATAAGAGCTTTGCCACGAGCCGACCGCTTGGACACGCGCGCGGCAGTTGACGAGCTGAGGAGTCTCGGGCTGACCACCTACGAAGCGAAATGCTATGTGTCGCTGGCAGCGCTCGGTCCTTCAGATGCGAGGAAGGTCGCTGCGGACGCGGGGATGCCGCACCCGAGCGCCTACGAGGCCCTGAGGCGGCTGGCCAGCAGGGGATGGGTCGACCTTGTGCGTAAGAGGCCCGCAACTTACCGGGCGAAGAGGCCGGGGACTGTGCAGTCGATGGTCATGAGCCGGATGCAGGAGACCTTCGGCGCGTTGGAGCGGGTCTACAACAATGAGCCCGCGCAGGACGCGGAACTGGTCTACACTTTGAAGGGGAAGGAAAAGGTTCTCGCGAAGATCTACGAGATGATCACCGGGGCGAGGGAGAGCCTTGTGCTCGTCGCCCCTACGATGGGGCTCCAGCACGAGAAGCTCCTGGAGTTGCTGGAGCGTGCAGTCCAGCGGAGACTCAAGGTCCGAGCCATCGGTGATGACGGCGCTGCCAAGGTTCTTCCCCGCGGGGTCAAGCTAAGGAAGGGCAACCTTGTCGCAGTCGACCTCCTGGTCGACGACATGGCCGCGCTCATCGCACTCCCGGACTACTCGGCCTGCGGTTGGGTTGACAGCCCTCAGGTGGCTCAGCACTTCAAGCAGTTCCTCGAACTGCTTTGGGACTCGGCCTCGCCAGCCTGAAATAGGGAAAAGGACCGTCCGGCCATCGTCGAGCAGCTGTGTCTTACTCGCTCGTTCCGAAGATGGACTCGTTCGAGGAGGTCGGTACCTGTGGCAGAGAATCACTCATCCTCTTCTCGGCGATTGCTGCGGCCTCTGCGAGGATCTTGTTTGCCTCCTCGCTCGACTCTGCATTGTAGAAGTCAACTCCGGTTACCTGCCCTACATCTGCCATGATGGAGCTCAGCTGGCTTCCAATCTCGCCGAGCGCGCCCTGCGCGTCGGGCATCGCCTCGCCCAGCGTGGACCTGACGCTCTTGATCACCCCTATTGCCGGCGCGATGGTCACCGCGAAGTCGCCCATGTCCGTGACCGTCTGCAGCCGCGTCGATATCTGCTCCAGCGCCAGCTTGGACTGGGTCACGATCTTGGTCGTCTTGCGTACCTCGGCCAGCTCGTTTGAATAGGCCTTGCTCGACTCTTGGTCGTGGGCCTGGACTGCGGCCACCGTCTTCTTGAAGATCGAGTTCTCCCGCTGCCTCAGCCTGTTCGTCGCGGTGTCCAGCCGGTTGATCTCGCCGTTCAGCTGCTGGGTCGCCCTCAGAATCTGGGGGCGCACGGGCTTGGGGCCGCGCACGGCCTCGCGGGTCCTCTTTCCGAAGCTCTCCTTATCCTGCGCCTTCCATTCCTTGGTGAACTTGCTCATCGTGAATTCCCTTCCAGCTGAGGTATCCCGCTACTGAAAGGACGCTGCCAAGAACTGTTGACCCAATACTCAAAGTCCCGCATGAAACGGGGGTCAGGGCCGCTAGACGTTGATGTTGTGTGGCAGCGAGGCGGGGAACGAAACGCCGAACAGTGAACCGATGATCAGGTTCAGGACCAGCGCCACCACCACGGCGATCAGTGCGATCCCGAAGGCGCCCAGCCAGCCGGTGTGGAAGGCTGACCTGTATACCGCGAGGAACGCGATGAAGCCTAGGATCGTCCCCAAGATGATGGCGGTCGGGCCGATGACCGCGCCGAGGAAGAAGCCGACGATGACGACGGTCAGCGCGTAGACGATGACACCACCCAGGGTTGCGACCATGGCCTCCCCGAAGGTGGCCTTGCCAGCGGTCACCATCTTGCCAGCTATGTAGGCCGGGATTGAGGCGATAATCCAGATAATGACGAAGGCGCCGAGGAGGATGATTAAGTCTGTGAGCATTGGAATGCTGCCGGTTCAAGGTGGCTCGGGACTAATAATCTTGTCAGCCCGGCCTCGGGGCTTAAAAGCGCCAATGGACTCTCGGAAAGATTGTCGGGGGAGCTCCGCTGGCCGCCGAGCAAGGAGGACTTGGAGAGGCTCTATCTTGCTGAGAAGCTCTCCGCGGCGAAGATAGCAAGGCTGTACGGGCTGAAGCACCCGAATCCCAAGTCGAGTGAGACCCTGGTGCTTTACCATCTGAAGAGGTTCGGGATCAAGCGTCGTGACAAAGCCGAGCACGTGAGGAAGGTGACGGAGGAGATGGTCGACGAGTGGGTCAGAAGGTATCAGGCAGGCGAGTCGCTGAAGCAAATCGCTTCGGCGGAGGTTTCTCCAGTTACCGTCTTCAATCACCTGCGGAAATGCGGGGTTCAGCTGAGGGACAAGGTCGAGGCACAAATCAAGGCTGTCACTAAGCACGCAAGGAGACCATTCTCGGGAGATGAGAATGAAAAATGGTACTTGTTGGGACTAAGTTCTGGAGATTTCAACGTCGTTAGACACGGCAGAGCGATCCGGGTCAGGGTAAGCACCACCCACCCGGCGATGGCGGACTTGTTCGAATCACTTTTCTCAGCTTACGGGTATGTCCATCGGTATCCCAGAAGGGTGAGAATCGGAGGGCATGAATGGACCCTCGAATCAGATCTCGATGAAACCTTCGGATTCTTGCTCCATGCACCACGAAAATCAGAATTGTTTTCTCTGTCTGGTAGTGCCCTGCATGCGTTCTTGGCGGGATTATGGGATGCGGAGGGATCAATTTACCTTCACAACAAGAGAGGTAGGTACAACCCTGAAACAGTCTTCGTGAATACTGATGGGAACCTCATCGATTTTGTTTTCAAGAAACTGAGCGGTTTTGGGCTATTCGTCAACGTCGATTGGAGAGACCAAGCGTTCCAAAGGGGTGGGATAGTTGGCGAAAGTAGGATAGGGAGAGCGACTATTTGGAGATTCGCCGATGTCCAGTCCTTGCTTCG
Source organism: Nitrososphaerales archaeon (assembly GCA_032906685.1). GTDB lineage: Archaea > Thermoproteota > Nitrososphaeria > Nitrososphaerales > Gagatemarchaeaceae > DASPPF01. The sequence continues at coordinate 6,591 of JAJTZD010000009.1, read as the reverse complement.
CCTGATGCCATTCAGGCATCGCGAAAAGAAGGCGAAGGCGGAGCTCGTTCTAGAAATGACATATCGAGCACCAAAGTCAGAGCACGACAGATTCTTGAGCAGATGGCTACGCTTGCAATCGCAAACGGAAGAAGGGAAGGATCGTTTCATTCAGGCCGCTAGAATGGCTATCAATGGGCAAGCCAGTTTCAACCCAAATTCCGTATATCAAACTAAGGAAGGAAAAAGGAGGCAGAAAGGTGCTTATTTTAATAAGCTAGGCAGAGAATGAGCTCTAACGGTCCGCCTCTACCGGCCAAAAATTGGTACTCCAATAAATGACCGGGATGTCTGCGACGTGGACGTTCCTCAGTAAGTGGGGCAGCGTTCTGAGGTTCTTGAAGCTGGGGACCCCAATCTTCAGCCGGTACGGCCTGGGCGTCCCGTCGCTGATGATGTGGTAGCTCATTTCGCCCCTTGCGGCCTCCGACCTGCTGTAGACCTCCCCCGGGGGCACCCTCGGCTGCGGGCCGAGCTTGAGGCGGACGGGGCCGGGCGGGATTCTCTTGAACGCCTGCCTGATTATCTTCACTGATTCGCGCATCTCCTGGAGCGCGACGTAGCACCGGGCCCACGAGTCGCCGCTCCTGAGCACGGGTATGTCGAAGTCGAGGTCTGGGTACGCGCTGTACGGCTCGTCCTTCCTGACGTCGTGCTTGACCCCGGAGGCCCTGAGGACAGTGCCTACCGCGCCCAGACCGATCGCGTCCTGCGTCGAAAGGACGCCCACGCCCTCGGACCGCTGGAGGAAGATCGGGTTCCTGAAGAATATCTTCTCGTATTCATCCATGCGCTTCTCGAACCAGTCGCACGTCTGGAGAGCCTTCTCCGTGAGTCCATCGGGCATGTCGTTCCTGACCCCGCCCGGGATGATGTAGGCGAAGGTGACCCTGGCCCCGCCTATCCTGGCGGCTAGGTCAATCCAAAAGTCCCTGTCGCCCATGCCCCACGCGGTCATCGTTGAATGGCCCGTGAAGATGCCCATGATGCCGAGGAAGTACATGTGGGAGATGATGCGATTGCACTCGGCCATGATTACGCTGAGGTACTGGCCGCGCGCGGGGACTCTGTTGTTCATCAACTCGTCGACTCCCAGCGCGTAGGGGAAGAGTATGCCGCAACTGTCGAGGATCACGGGGCGCTCCAGGTGGGGGACGTTCTGGATGTAGTTGCGATACTCGCCCATCTTCTCCTCGCCTCGGTGGACGTAGCCCGGGTCGGGCTCGGACCTTACGAGGTAGTCGCCGTCCAGCCAGAGCTTGATGCGGAAGTGGCCGGCGCCAGGGTGCTGGGGGCCCAGCGAGACGGCCATGATCCGGTCGGCCTCGGGAGAGTACTCGGTCTCGACGGTCATGGTCTCATCTTCCTGGGGAGATGTAGTCCTTCCTCAGGGGAGGCAGGTCGTTCCAGTCCTCCGGCAGGAGCAGGTGGCTCTGGTTGGGGTGCCCCTGGAAGCTGATGCCGAACATCTCGTGGGTCTCACGCTCGCTGTAGTCCGCTCCCACCCAGACGTCGATGAGTGTGGGGACGACGGGTTTGTCGCGCTGGACGCGCTCCGATATCCCGATGATGAAGTCCTCGAGGCCGGGCTTGGAAAGGGAGCCCACGAAGTAGACCACCTCGAACTCGTTCTTCGCTATCCAGTCGACGCCGCTGACCGTGCTGATGTGGTCGAAGCCTAGTTCGTCCCTCGCGAAGGTCGCCACCTCCTTGATCCTTGCCGGCGGCGCGGTCACCTTGAGCCTCCTCTCCCTCATGAAGTCCACCTTCACCTCCGGGAACCTCCCAGTGATCTTCGCGGCGAGTTCTTTGGCCCTGATGGGCTCCGGCTTCGGCGGAGTGGCCTGGGATGGAGCAGGCGGCGAGGCGGACGGTGTTGCGGGCTGCGGCGGGGGAGCTTTGGCCTGGCTCGTGGGGAGGGTCACGCCCCGCTCAGGCTTGGAGACTTCCTGATCTTTTCCTGCAGGAGGACGATGCCCTGCAGCAGGGCCTCGGCCCGCGGCGGGCACCCGGGGACGTAGACGTCGACCGGGATGATGTCGTCGATACCCCTCAGGACGTTGTACGAGTCGAAGTACAGGCCGCCCGTGATGGCACAGGCTCCCATGGCGATGACGTAGCGGGGCTCGGCCATCTGGTCGTAGATCAGCTTCAGGCGCGGCGCGAGCTTGCGGGTCACGGTGCCCATAACTATGATCAGGTCGCATGCCCGGAGCGAGCCCCAGACCTCGAGGGTGCCGAACCTCTCGAAGTCGAACCTGGAACCGGCGGCGGCCCCCACCTCGACTGAGCAGCACGCTGTCTCGAGGTGGACTGGCCAGAGTGAGTATAGCCTCCCCCAGTTGGCCAAGTAGCGCATGGGGTCGCCGATGGCGTACTGCACGACGTCGTTGAGCTTGCCCACGAGCACCTGGATGGTGCCCGACTTCTGGACCGTCTGGGCTTCTACCAAAGCTCCCTCCTCCCTGCCAGAGAGAGCGCGAAGCCCATCGGCACGAAGAGCATCCCGATGAAGAGGGTCAGCACCCAGTCGGAGGAGACGCCGAGGGCGAGGGGCCGGTAGGATGCCGCCCAGGCGTAGAGGAACATCGCCATGACGTCGAAGACTATGAACATCAGGAGGTATGCGTAGTACTGCATCATGAAGTGCATCTTGCCCGCGCCCACCGGGACCTGGCCGCACTCGAACGGGGCGTTCTTTAGCGGGTTGGGCCTCCTGGGGGCGAGCAGCATCGGCACTAGCACCGTGGGGATGGTGAAGACCACCCCGACCAGTCCCATCAGGAAGACAGAGCCGATGTCCCCGAACAGAACCATGGGAGGAATTTCTGAGCGTTACATTCTATTTAGGGTTTGTGGGCTGGGACCCTGGTTCAGTCAACGCCGTGGACGTCCTCGGCCTCTTCCTTCAGGAAGCGCTGCAGGAGCCTCTGCTCCCTGAAGAAGTCGCGGATGGACAGGACGCCGAAGAGCGTGCCGTCGTCGTTCTCCACCACGAGGTGACGGATCCCCTTCTCCATCATCAGCATGACAGCCTTCGACGGCCGGTCGGAGCGCTTCACGCTCACCAGCTTCTTGGTGGCTATAGTTTCCAGGGAGCTGGTCAGCGGGGTGCCGGCGGCCACGGCCCTGACCACGTCCCTCTCCGAGATCACTGCCACCGCCTTCACCGGACTGATGGAGGAGGCCACGACCAGGAGCCCTATCTTCTCGCGAGTGAACACTTCGGCCGCCTGCCTTATCGTGGCGCCCGCGCTGATGGTTACGGGCGTCCGCTTGATCAGAGCCTCCACCCTCATGCTTTGGCCACCGCTACCGGGGCGCGCCTCTCGATGGGGATGTACTCGGCCCGCTGGGGTCCGATGTACTCGGCCCTGGGCCTGATTATTCGGTTGTCGGCGTACTGCTCGAGGACGTGAGCGAGCCAGCCGGGCGCCCTGCCGACGGCGAAGACTGGTGTGAAGAGGTAGCTGGGGACGCCGATGTGGTTCAGGGCCATCCCGGAGTAGAGGTCCACGTTGGGATAGAGGTTCTTGTCGGCCTTCATCATCGCCTCTATCTTCTCAAGGATCTGGAAGGACTGCCTCTCCTTTTCGCTCTGGGCGAACTCGCCCGCCATGTCCTTGAGTATCCTGGCCCTGGGGTCCATCGTCTTGTAGACCCGGTGCCCGAAGCCCGTGATCTTCTGCTTGTGGGCCAGCTTCTCCGAGACGTAGGCCTCAGCCCTGTCGGGCGTGCCTATCTCGGCGGTCATCTCGACCACCTTCTCGTTGGCGCCGCCGTGAAGCGGCCCCTTGAGGGCGCCTATGGCGCCGGTGACCGCCGAATAGACGTCGGAGAGAGTCGAGGCGATCACCCTCGCCGCGAAGGTGGACGCGTTCAGCCCGTGGTCGGCGTGCAGGATCAGCAGCACGTCCATCAGCCTCGCGCTCTCCTTGTTCGGCTCTTTTCCGGTGAGCATGTAGAGGAAGTTGGAGGCGAAGTCGAACTCCTCTTTCGGACGGATGTAGTCCTGGCCGTGCTTCTGCCTGTGGATGGCTGCCACGATCGTCCCCACCTTGGAAGCTATCGACATAGACTTCTCCTGCTGCGTGTACATCGGGTCGTCGAAGATGCCGAGAGCGGCCACGCCGACGCGCAGCGCGTCCATGGCATCGCAGTTCTTCGGCAGCGTTCCGAGAATGGTGCTGACCTCCTTGGGGATCGGGCGCTTCGAGGCGAGCTCGGAGGAGAAGGACCGGAGCTCGCTCGCCATCGGCAGATGACCGTTCCAGAGCAGGAAGGTGTCCTCCTCGTAGCTGGACTTCGACGCGAGGTCGACGATGTCGTATCCGCGGTAGAGGAGCCTCCCCTCGTTGCCGTCGATGTAGCAGATCGAGCTCTGACCCGCAATCACGTCCTCGAGCCCCTTCGCCTGATTCGTCAGCCGCTGAATCACCTGGTCCATGGACTCGCCCCACTTCGCCATGCCGGCGAGCTTCGTGTGGGTTTCTTCCGAGACCTTGACTACCTTGGACATCCGTGGTATACTGGATATACTCAGTATATTAGTATTGATGGGCGGTGAAGCCGAAGCGGGGAGTTTAGCATCTTCGATTGGGCCGGGAGCCTGCGGTGTAGACCGTGCGATAGTTCGTCACGGCGTATCGACAACTAGAAAAGCGGGGCGAGCCGATTTGACTCAGAAGGTCTGGGGAGCTTGAAGATTGCGGTCGTGGGAGCCGGCGTCGCGGGCGCCTACCTCCTGAACAGGATTCCGAGCGAGCATCAGGTGGAGGCCTTCGAGATGAGGTCGGAGCAGAACTGGTACACTGTCTGCGCCTGGGGAACCAGCGAGCCCTACATCAAGGAACTCGTGAAGAAGGCAGGCTTCGATTTCGACGATTACGTCCTCCACACGGGCAAGAGGATGATCGTCGACCTGGGCGACGAAGAGCTGGACATCAAGCTGAACGGATTGGTCACCTACGACAAGCACAGGCTGACCCACGACATGATCAAGGGGAAGAAGGTCCATTGGGGTGAGCAGATTAAGGAGCTCGACGGGCACCTCCAAGACTTCGACTTGGTCGTGGACGCGACAGGCCTTCACAGGTCGCTGCTCCCGAAGATTCAGGAGGACGTCGTGATCCCGTCGCTGGAGTACCAGGTGAAGTCCAAGGACCTCCCGTACGACGACTTCGTGATCAGGCCCTACGAGGGGATAACAGGTTACTGGTGGTACTTCCCGCTCGGAGATGGGACGGCCCACGTGGGCGCAGGCGACCTGCGCGGGAGGTACAGGGGCGAGCTCGACGAGTTCGTCAGGAAGTACAACTGCGAGGTGGTCAGGCGCATCGGCAGGCCCGTGAGGGTGACCCCTCCGAAGCTATGCGAGCCCTTCTTCGAAGGCAAGGTGGTGGGTGTTGGCGAGTCGATCGGAACGGTCTACCCCATGCTGGGAGAGGGGATCATACCGAGCATGCAGTGCGTCGACCTCTTCGTCGAGCACCTCGGCGACAGGGAGGGGTACAGGAGGGCCGTGCTGGAGCATTACGCGATGTACGCGAAGGTCTATGATTTCATCAAGGCCAAGATCGATGACAGGTTCAGCCTGATGAGGATGTGGCCCACGCTGCTCTCCATCTACAGGTACATGAAGAGGAACGAAAGGAGATACGGCCTTCAGGTCCGGCTCTCGGACTTCTACAAGATAGCGACGAGGCTCTAGTTGAGCGAGGAACTCCGGACACATTCGGCAATCCATGTGCTGAAGGGAGCAGTCCAGAGCGTCTTGGGCGCAAAGTGGACTGCGTCAACGTACGCCTCCGGCCTGCACGGGAGGTTGGTGGTCCAGTTCGACAGAACGCCCACCAGTTCGGAGCTGCAGAAGATTGAGCATGCGGCGAACCAGAAGGTCGTAGAGGGCGTGGAGATTCTGGAATTCGAGATGGACAGAGAAGAGGCGGAGAAGCACTTTGGGAAACAGATCTATGACCTGTTTCCCGTGCCTGCGACCGTCAACAAGCTGAAGATCGTCAGGATTCCTGATTGGAACATCAACTGTTGCCTAGAGAGGCATGTTGAGAGCACCCGTCAGATAGGGAGGATTAAGCTGGGGAAACCCAGGTTCCGGAACTCCCGTAAGGAGCTTGAACTCGAGTTCGACGTAGATTAGCAGGCAAGGCCAACAGATAATATTCCAGTTTTTTGTTGCACGAGGTTGGGCCCGTAGCGCAGATCCTTTGAGCGAAATACGGACAGCGCGGCAGCCTCCTACCCGACTGGGTGAGAGCTGTAGGCCATGGGTTCAAATCCCATCGGGCCCGCTTTCGACCGTTGCGGGAAGAAATTCTCTGAACCTCCAGACGCCAGGAGGAAGCGTTTCGAGTTCGGACCTGCTTGGGCTTTTTGCTCCAGAATCAACGAGTAGTAATGCTGACGCGCACCTTGTGCATCTTGGGTCGATGGCGTCGGTCTCGGCTCGGTTCGAACAGTTTACGCACTCGAAGATCGCCAAGACCTTTTCCAGATTCCCTAACCGATATATAGGTTGCAACTTATATATCGAGA
>JAJTZD010000008.1:41607-49942 GCA_032906685.1 Nitrososphaerales archaeon | reverse complement strand
GCTTCGCTGCAGCCGGGCCAAATCCTCACCCTGAGCTTCAAGATGTCCGCCCCGCACTCCGGCGACTTCCAGGTTCCGGCCGACCTCGTGTGGTTCAGCTACCTTCGCGGCGTCTCCACCATCAGGTCCAACTACTACACGAACGGCCTCCTCCTCCACGTGCCGAACGACTTCGAGAAGGTCATCATCACAATCTACCCGTACGTCCTCTCCGTAGCCGCGTTCGCCTCGACGCTGACCGTGCTCTTCTGGGCCAGGGGAAGGCTGCGGAAGTCCAGTTGATTATGGCTGGCTGGTCCGAGCGAACGCTATCCTCGAAACTTGGGGGTCCGGCCCGCCGTTCTTGAGGCTCTTGGCTATCTCCTCGACCACCGAGTTCGGGTCCATCCCCTCGACCAGCACCATCCCGTAGGCGGCCGCCGTCCTCTTGGAGTCTGCGGACGCCGAGGGAATCGCCACGAGCATCGACAGCTGAGCGCGGATGTCCAGTACCTTCGCGTAGGTCGAGAGCACAGCTATCACCTGTACCTCGCCCTCCTGGACGACCTTCACGTCTATGGGGATCACCCTCGCGCCGTCCTCCACCACGATATCGAAGACGTGCTGGACCCCCGATGCGCCCTTTATCCTCCCAGAGAGCCTCGCGTCGACCTGCCTCGCACGCAGCCCCCGCGCTATCGCAATGACCCTTCCCAGCCTATCCCTGAGGTCCGAGGCCGCCTCCGCGGTCAGCCTGTAAGACGCTTGGTCGACCAGCTTCGCCTGGGACACCGGGAAGTCGTGGTTGAACTTCCTGCAGTACAGGTAGACGTTGGGCGCGGCCGACCTTGTCTTGCACGAATCGCAACCGGACCAGCTGCCGAGCAGCTTCAGGGACTGCTTGGGGGAGGGTTTTCCGCACTTCGGGCAGTTGGCGCCGTAGGCCTCGAGCGTGGCAATGTTGCCGCAGATGTGCTGGTACAGCGTCCCCTTCGTGACGAGCATGCTGTTGCAGTTGGGACACCTCAACCTTGGCATCAGGTCCATGGAACCCTCGTGGACAGGGCAGCTCAGGAGCCTTGACTCCGAGTTCCTCTGGAGGACCCCGGCTGCCGACAGCGAGTCGAGGACCTGCCCGGCGTCGTCGCCCACCACATCAGTGATGTCAGCGTAGACTATCTTCCCCTGCTGGTTCACCGTCGGGTTGATGGTCTCAATGTTGCAGGCTACGAGCTTCTCCAGAAGCGCGAGAACCTTCGCATCGGACAGGAGTCCGCTCCAGTCCAAAGTCAAGCTGTCGGCCTCGGCTCGCCCAAAGACGTCTTATAAACATCGTGAGGCCTACTCAATTTCCGCCTCTTCCGCTTCCTCCGCCTCCTCAGCCTTCTCTCTCCTCTCTGTTGCCTCGGCCTTCGCCTCTCCTCTCCTTCTTCGCCTCCTGACCAAGACGACAAGGAGAAGGGCCACCACCGCGGCGACCAGTACGTATGGCAACGTGCCTTCCAACAGCAAGGGCGCGCCCCCGCCCTGCATCCCCGACGCGACGACGGTGATCTTCACAGTCTGCTGGGTCTGCGCGTAGCCTGGGAGCGAGACCGAGGCTTGGACATCCGCCGTCCCGTTGGTGGGAGACACGAAGGAGACCGTTGCCGAGCCCGAGCTGTCGGTGGTGCTCGAGGGCGGCGTGACCGCGCCCAGGTCGCTCGACCAGGTGATCTGGACGTTGGCCAGCGGCTTCCCCTGGCTGAGAACTCGGGCCAGTATGTCGGTCGGTTCGGTCGCGTTCAGGTATATGTTGGTCGGTATCAGGACCACAGACAGGGGCCGGGGCTTGACCGTCAATTTCAAGGTAAAGGACGCTTGCCCGTAACCCGCTTTCTGGACGGTCGCGGTCACGGTCTTGTTTCCTGCGTCGTTGAAGTATAGGTATGCGTAGGCCGTCCCGTACCTGTCGGTCGTGTTGGTCCCATTGATGAGTGTCAGCTGATTCGAGCCCTGCGACCAATCCACATTGGCCAGCTGCAGCGGGTAAGACCCGGTGGTGACGTTGAGGCTCACTTTGATTGCGGTGAGCGCGAAGGGTTGAGAGACTGAGGCCGTGAGGAGGCCGGCCATCGGAAGGTCGGCTGTCGTGATGTTCCCCTGGCCGGGGACGTAGCCCGAGTTGCTCGCAGTGATCTGCGTGCTTCCGGGGGATGTAGTGCTCCGGAAGGAGGCCACGGCGTGCGTCTGCCCTCTAGGAATGACCAGCGGCGATTCCACAGTGCCGAAGGCAGGCATCGAGGATGTGACTGTGACCCTGACATCGGTCTGTGCAACGAGGGGTCCTCCGGCGGAGGATACGAGCCCTACGTAGACCACTGGGTAGAGCGCTCCGTCGGCCGGGATGCTGGGACTCGCGACCGCCACTTCGAGTCCGGGCGCGGAGCCCTGGCTCGCGGTCTGCTCCGGGGCGGCCGAGACGCCCCATGCTGAGGATGAGAGCAGAGAGGAGGCCAGTATCAGGCAGAGCAGCGCGATAGGGAAGGCTCGCGAACTCAAGATCGAATTCCACTCTCCTCCTGACCATTTAAGCGATGTCTACGCTTTGGCACGTAACCGAATTCGAGTCGGCTATCGTCTGAGGCGGTTTATGCCCTAGTCTTTCTTCACGGCGAAGACACAGGCCTTGCCAGCGGCTCTAATGCAAGCTGTCTCTGCGGCGGAATGGCTCGATCCATAAAGCTCGTCGGCGATACCAGCGGCAAGCCCGACAAGGAAATGACATGACGCTGAATCCGCCCTAACCCCATCCGCGCAGAAGATGCAGTCCTTGAACGCCATTTCGAGAGACGTTCCCGCGGCTAGGTCGCCCGAAAGCTCAACGTCTCCCCATCCCGAAGCCGCCGCAAGGCTTTGAAGCGTCTCAAGGACTTTGGATGTCTGGCTGTACGTGAGCTTTGCCTCCTTTGCGACATGTATGCCGTAGGACCTTCCCATTTCTTCGAGCATCACCGAAGCGCCGGTGGAGAACGTCTTGAAGAGCTGAGCCTCGATGTTCTGCCATGACTTTGCCGAGAAGAAAAAGACCCTCGTCTTCGATACTTTGCTCTTGACTACGCCGCGTCGCTCGAAATCGTAGAAGTCCTGAAGTGTCAAACTACGACCTCTCTTCTCATACGAATTAAACCTTTTCAGAGGTGACCGAGTTTGAGCCACCTGATGATATCTGTTGACGCCCGTTCCCATAATCAATCTCAGTCGTGATGCGGCCCATGGTAAGAAAAGGACAGTGGCACGACTACGAGAATGGCAAGAAGAAGGAGTACGGCTAATTCGTTAGGAAGGCGAAAGAATTCGTGTACTCTCAACCGGCGCCGTCCATCTACTATGACGCGACTCCAAAGGGAGGTAAGCCGAACAAGAATGATACCAGAGCGCTTGTGATCTGCCTGCCGCTCAAGGTATGACTTTGGCAAGCCGTATCGAGACCTTGTATCCTTCCTCGCTGACAGCACGTACCTCTGGTCGATCATGGGTCTGAGAATCCTCCCAGGGAGGATGGACCTGCAGAGGACGATGAACCGCCTCACCGAGGAGTAGCTTGCCCGCCTCAACACGTTCATCGTCGAGCAGGGCTACTATGGGAAAAAAGATGCAAGAAGAATCGAAGAATCTGTGCCATTGATAGCACTGGCTTCTCGATAAGGCGCTTCATCGGATGGTTCGACAGCAGGCACGGCAGGAGGAAGAAACGGAGAGACTGCCTCAAGCTTCACTTCATGGTTGACTGCAGGAGCCTGCTCATCCTCTCCTTCAAGGTCACCACACCGTTCAAGTCTGACGGGAAGCAGGTCGAATACCTGCTCAGCTTCATCGGTAGCCTAGGAAGGCTATGCGGAGACAAGGCGTACCTCTCTCGAAAGATATGCGACGCGATCGCCAAGCATGGGGGTAGACCGTACATCTCGATCAAGAGGAACGTCACCCGAATCAGGAGCAAGGGCTCGAAGGCATGGAGGGAGATGCTCGTGATGTACCGGAGGAGCAGGAAGCTCTACAAGAAAAGGTACCACAGGAGGAGTCTCGCAGAGACAGCGGTGTCGACGGTCAAGAGAAGGTTCAGTCACACGCTCTACTCAGAGAAGAGGAAAGGTCAGAAGAACGAGCTCAGGCTGAAGGTGATCACGTACAACCTGTTGATAATCGCAAGATTGCCAGGCCAACTCAAGTAATGTGCCAAAGCCCTACGCTTTCACCTCAAAGTGCATCGGGGACCGCGCGCCTAGTAGTGTATGAAGAAGGTGAAGAAGACGAGCGAGACCGCCAAGAGGATGAGGACGTGTTTCATCCCCCCTATGGAGGACCCGGAGGATATCTTGCCTATTATGAGCCCGCCGAAGACGGACTCGATGATTGACATGTGGAGGAACCAGATGTAGTAGGTCGCGGTGCTGATGTTGGAGCCGAAGGGCGAGCCGCTCGCCTGGAGGTTCGAGACCTGCGCGAAGAAGGTCGAGAAGAGGACGAAGACCACGAACAGGTAGACGCCGACGGACGCGTAGATCACTATCACGTATGGGGCCAGCTGCTTGCTCCTCTCCTTCTGGAGGTTGACCACCTCACGGACGTGCTCGTAGACAGAATCCAGTACCTCGAGCATCTTCCCGCCAGACCTGCCGACCTCCTTCAGCAGCACCGCGGTCCTGTGCGTCAGGGGCGTGTCCACGTCGGCCGCGAAGAAGTCGAGGGCCTCCATGAAGGTCATTCCCCAAGACATCTTGGCCATTGACTTCTTCAGCTCCACAGAGAGCGGGCCGTAGTTGGACTGGGATGCGTTCACCAGAGACTTTGTGAAGGTTGTGCCCGTCCGCTGCGCCTCTCCGATCTCACGCAGGAAGTCCGGAATCCTCATGTCGACCATGCTCTTGTATCGCCTGTCGACCAGGTCCACGATCGAAGGGGAGACGAGGCCGATGATGATCGTGGTGATCATGTAGTTGTCGTAGAGAGGCCTGGTCTGGTAGCCCGGATAGACGAAGGTCGTGAAGAGCACGAGCGCCAAGGTCGTCAGCGCCGACCCCACGACCACGTAAACCCTCACCCTTGGGCTGACCCGCCTGGCCAGCAGCATGCTCAGCCGGGAGAATATGCCGACCTTCTCCGGCTCGACGGTGGGCGCCTCCGCGGCAGGTTCCGGAGCGGTCGGCAGCGGAACCGGGGGAGCGAGGACGCGGGGCCGCATGGCCAGCCTGTAGGCCGGAATTCCTGTCAACAGACCGACCCAGATCAGCTCGAAGTAGAAGACGAAGGGGGGCACGCCAGTTCCTTGTGTCAGATAGATCGTCGCGCCGACCAGGACCATTATGCCGGCCCACGCTCCCGCGACCAGTGCTTTGGACACCCAAGACAGTTTCTCTTGCACCGAGGCTCCGCTCTTTTGACTCATATCATGTTCCCGCCGATAGGGAGTCGAGAAGGAGTAGGACGACGGCGCCCGCGCCCGGGACCAGTCCGTAGATCACTATGGGAACGATCGTCTCGGGGCCGGTGCCTCCTATGGTCCCTCCCCCGATGGAGGACATCACCACCAGCATCACTATGAGTATCAGAGGGAAGGCGACCATCAGCCCCATGTACATCTCGGCGACCATGGCCAGGACGTCGACGAACGCTTTCATGATGCTCTGCCTGAGCCTCATGAGGCCCTTCGCCTCCTCTTTGAAGTACAGGCCCAGGTCTCCGCCCGCCCTGATCGTAGTCACGAACCCGTCGAGCACTCCAGTGAGGAGAGGCGATATGTCCTTCCGCGACTCCTCCTTCAGGACCGAGAGCAGGTCCTCACCCATCAACTCCATGTCCCTGTACATCACCGTGGACTCACCCCCCAGCCCCACATCGTCCCTCTCCAGTTCGGCCAGTGAGCGCATCACTCGCTTCGGCGGTATCCCAGAGGACGAGAGGATGCTCATGAAGCTGACCGTGTAGGGAAGGCCCTCCTCGATTGCCCTCTTCTTCTTACCAGACGCGACCGACGGGTAGAGGTAGGTGAAGGCGAAGGCGAAGAGGCCAGCCACGAAGAAGGTGGGAAGGGCCACGATCGCAGAGAAGCCCAGGTCGTGAGACACCACGAAGCCCAGGAGGAAGGCGTTGAGCGCCACAAGAAAGCCCACCACGCCCGCGATGAATAGCATGAAGCTCACGTAGGCGTCGGCGGGGACCATGATCCCTGCCTTGACGAGGCCTTCCTGCAGCGACGAGTAGAAGCCTGAGAAGAAGCCTGCAAGTCGGCCCAGGTACCGGCGCGAGGTGTAGGCCAGTTCGACTATCAGGCGGGTATGCCACCCATCTCGGCCAACAGGCCAGCCCTGTCGGTGTAGTACCTCTGGACCACGCTGGCAACGTCCCTGTAGCGCCTCATGTCCCCGTCGGCCATCCACTGAAGTATCTGCCTCCTGGTCGCCAGCTCCTGCCTGACCTCCTCCAGCGACATGCCCCTGGTCTTGGCCAGCTTCTCGAGATTGTAGGAGCGGCCGGAGTAGACGTACTGGTCCGTCTCGACGTCGTACCTGTACAGCTCGTTCAGTATCAGTTCGTTGCTCCTCGGGTCCAGGCCCACGACCTCCGTGACAGAGAGGATGCGCCTCGCGGGCCTCCCCTTCAGCGTCACTCTGCCCTGCAGCAAGACGAAGTTCAGAGCCGGCAGGAGCGTCTTGGGAATGCTCATGGGCGGGTTGGTCAACCTGTTGAAGACGGCTGCGATCGAATCGGCGTGGATTGAGCTCATCCCCGCGTGGCCGGTCGATATCGCCTGGAACATCGTCTGTGCCTCCTCGCCCCTGACCTCTCCCGGTATGATGAAGTCGGGCCTCTGCCTCAGGGCGGCCCTCAGCAGGTCGTACAGCGTGACCTCTCCCATCCCCGCGGTCCCCTGCCTCGAGATCGACTGAATCCAGTTCTTGTGCGCCAGATTTATCTCCGGCGTGTCCTCCATGGTCACAATCTTCGCCTCTGGGCGAATGAAGAGCGCCAGGCAGTTGATGGAGGTCGTCTTCCCCGAGGCCGTGCCCCCAGCCAAGAGGACGGAGCTCTTGTTATCGAGCGCGTACCACATCAGGGCTGAAATCTCGGCGTTGACGGTCCCGAACCTGATCAGGTCAATTATGCTGTAGGGGTCCGCCTTGAACTTCCTGATGGTGAACGACGACCCCTTCTTGGTTATCTCGCTGCCGAAGGTCATCTGGATTCTGCTCCCCTCCGGGAGCGAGGCGTCAACCACGGGCTCGGCCACGGATATGTGCTTCCCCGACATGTAGGCGAGCCGGAGGACGAACTTCTCGACCTCGTCCTGGGTCTTGAAAGAAACATTGGTCCGGATTGATTCATAGGTCCTGTGAAAGACGTAGACAGGGAGCTCGGGCCCGCTGCAGCTGATATCCTCGATGTTCGGGTCTCTCATTATGGGGTCTATCTTCCCGTAGTTGAGGAAGTCCCTCTCGATGAAGTAGAATATCTTCTCGTATGAGGAGGGCGGGATGCTTATCCCAAACTTCTTCATGATCTCTTCAGTCTGGGTGGAAAGGTAGCCAACGGCCTGGGACGGGTCAAACTTGCTCACGTCAAGGTCCAGGCCGTTCTTCAGCGCTTCCTTGAGTTCATCCAGCTGGCTTCTCTCCCTGATGGTCAGCCGGGGTTCCACCACGATGTACTTGTTGCTGCCGTCGAGCTCCTGGGAGATCACCACTCGTACGAACGGTTCCCTCACGGGGTAGCTGTCGATAAGGATCCGCCCTTCCTCCGGAGCTTTCAGGGGCTCTGCTGTCTGGGGCGCGGGCTGGGGGGCAGGCTTGACCACCACCTGTTGCTGTGCTGTAGGCTTCGTTGCTTTCTGCCGCGACCGTTGCGCCTCCGCCAGCCTATCGCTGGAAGTCACGTCTCGCCTTCTTAAAAGGTTGAAACCCTTATGCCGAGTCGGCGGTTTCACGATTCCCGTGGATGGATTCGGAGTCCTGGAACCGAGGAATTTCCCTGAACGAAGGGACCGCAAGAAACCGAGTGGTGAAGCGCGACTGGAGTCCTCTTTGACCAACTTCTTGTCCTTACCCTGTCTCGTGGGCGGCAAAGGCTGGGGCTGAGGCTGGGTAGTCTTTGTCTCAACTAGGGTCACAGCTGGAGCCTGGCTGGCCTTCGTAGCGTGGCCTGCCGGCGCGACGCCCCTATCCCTCCAGATACGGGTGACCGTGGCCCATGCATAACCCGCGGTCGCGGCTACGTAGAACAGCGCCAATATGCTGGGTTGAAGTATGTCCACTCACTTCACCTATAAACGCAGGCTTTTGGCCTCTGAATCTTACTTAAACGTATTGAACGAGAATTC
>JAJTZD010000008.1:0-41507 GCA_032906685.1 Nitrososphaerales archaeon | reverse complement strand
CTCGCCTCAATCTTGGACGCCTTTCGGCCTAACCCGTCGACCCTTCCTCCTATCCCCGACACTCGTTGCTCGATCGTGGACAGATTCCCCTCGACGTTGGCTAGCCCTCCCATCACCTTCGACGCCGTTCCTTCGAGCCTGCTTGCCTCCTCACCCATTTCGGACCCAATCTCCTCAATATTCGCCATGATCTCCTTCGCGTTGGTCAGGTCCCCTTGGATTGCCGAAGCCTTCGACTCAAGCTGCTCCACTCTTCCTCCGATCCCAGACACCCCTTCCCCGATCTCAGATAGTTTCTGCTCGAGGTCGGAAAGACCTCCGTCTACCCTGCCCTGAATCTCGGACTCGGTTGCCACGACTTTCGATAGCGTCCCTCCGATGTTGACTACTCCCCCTTCCAGCCCGCTTACCCTCGCACCCATCTCGGATTCGATCTCCTTCATCTTCAACAAGGTCTCCTCCGCGTTGACTATACCCCCCTGAATTGTTGAAGCCTTTGACTCCAGCCCGGAGACACTCCCTCCAATCCCCGACACCCCTTGCTCAATCGTTGACAGCCTCGCTTCGACGGCGGTTAGTCCTCCCATCACCTTTGATACCGTCCCTTCAAGCCCCCCTACTCTTCCACGAGTCTCAGATGCTGATTCTTCAATAGCTCTCTTCACGGTCTGGATACTGCTCTCAAGCGCAGCGGTGAGATTGGCCAGACGTTTCTCCATTGTTTGTGCGTGTTCGTTGGATTCGTACGACAAGAAGAGGAACAAACCAAACACGAGAGCAGAGCTCAGCGCCAATGTAATCTGTGGGCCACTCGCTCCCAACCCAGGGAGAGCCTGGAAGAGTCCCAAAGCGTTCAGCGCGAAGAGAGCCATCAACGCGTAGAAGACCCATCTAACGCCGATCTTGGCTTTCACTCGTTTTGCTCGACGTGGTCAAGATTTCAGATATTATATATACTCGTCAATGAAGCAGATTTAGGTTCCGGTGCCCCTCTCTGGCCATAGGCTCCTCGAATCCCCCCGGTCAAGATTCGGAACATGGCTTGCCCTCTGGCCTGACACCGAACTTCTCGCCGAGGGTCGCCTGATGCAGGGACGCAACAAGATCCCACAGTTTTGACCTTGAAATCTTCACCAGGATTTGTCCGCGGATTGTTGGATTTCCGAAAAATCTAACCCAGGTCTCGCTCGGTGAGCGGAAGCAAGTGCTGTCGCGACCTATCCCCATTGGCTAGCGTTCCTCGTGGGATGCCGATTGAAGACCGGCTGAAGCTTTGTGCAGCGATCTTCCCCAGCATCGTTCTCGGTCAAGACCAAAGTGTGGCCTTGGCCAAGTTCGCTCTGGCGAGGTGAAGGAGATCTTGGGATATACCTTCCGCGTTCGAGGGTCGCCTTCGGGCCCTGATTGAGATTTGCAAAATGAGGCCAAATTCTTGCTTAAGATTATCGAAGAAAAATGTCACTGGCGGTAACCGAGCCCCAGCCAACAGGATGCTTCCTTCACAAGACAAATAAGGGTTAGAATGAAGTCACAGTCGATGGTCACGTTACTCCCGCCCGACCTATCGACCTCGTTTCTCGCGGCTCTGCTGGTCCCGCTTATCGTGGGGTTCTTGGTCGGGTTGATAGCGAAGGGCCTTCTGAAGGTGGGGCTGGCAATCGCGGCCCTCATAATCGTCCTGATTGCGCTAGGTACGATAAGCCCCGACCAGGTCCTGGGGCCGGTCTTGGCAGCGCTGAGGTCCGGACAGTCCTACGCCGGTCAGCTTACCCGCATATCGGGGTACTTGCCTTACTCTTCTCTGACCTTCATACTGGGACTAGTAGTCGGCTTCTTCAGGGGCTGAGCCTCCGATGGTTCTTCGGCCTGCGGGTGGCCGGATAGCCGAGGTCGCAGGGCGAAGCAGAAGTCCGCGGGAGCCTACTCGCCGACGATCCGTGTCAGTCCTTGGAACCTTCTGTTGAACTCGGCGGCGGAGGCGTCGCGGTCCTCTTCGTCAATCATGGTCACGGCAGCGAACGATATGATCTCCAAGGCCTCGTGCTCGGTCTTGAGATGCTCTATCAACGCGTTCTTGTCGAGAAAGTTCACCGTGCACAGCTTGCATTCGTAGAGTCCGCTCTCGCGGCCGGGAGTCATGCGGGAGGGCGAAACGCAACCCCGAGTATTAGAGGATTGTGAAGGATTCATCCAAGTTCTCGGCACCCCCGGCGTCGTAGCTGCGCCGATTCCCGAGCCGGTTCCGGGCGAAGGCGCCTTGGTGAAGACCCCTCCGTTCGCGCGGGTGGGGAAGTTCGTGTTACCCAAGTGGGTCGTCTGCGCTCCCGGAGGTCGACGAGAACGTGGA
This sequence comes from Nitrososphaerales archaeon, assembly GCA_032906685.1. Taxonomy (GTDB): domain Archaea; phylum Thermoproteota; class Nitrososphaeria; order Nitrososphaerales; family Gagatemarchaeaceae; genus DASPPF01. The sequence goes on along the minus strand of JAJTZD010000008.1, from coordinate 39,160 downwards.
GAACGAAGACGTGTGATTGTTTGTGTTCCTGAATTCCATGGCGTCAGTCGGTGAGCCAGTCCTGGGGAGGCCCCTGCCCTCCGGCGCAGCCGACGACGCCGCTGACGCGATTCAGAAAGGAGGGACAGCCAAAGCAGACCAGGAATGCGACCTCCTTCTTCACCACGGGGCAGTTCACGCTCTCTTTCTTCATGCGCGATATCATCTTCGGGCTGGCCGCGCCTTTGAGATGTTCGCTGACCAGCTTGGGGACCCTCTTCGGCTTCGGCGCTGGGAAGACGGGGACCTCGAACTTCGCTTCCGTCGACACGAGGGTTCGCCTCCCGAATTCGGATAAAAGGCTGAGGTTGAACGTTCACTAGGCAATAGTCGAAGAACGGTTACCCCGCTGCGCCCGACCTGCGACGAAGCGCAAGCGTGAGGACAGCCGCCAAGGCGAAGGAGACGAAGTAGCTGAAGTCCGCACCTCCGAACCAAGATGCGAGCGCACCGACGGGGGAGGGCAGAGGTGAGGGTGGGACCATAAAGGGTACAGAGACGATGATCGAGAAGGCGTAGACTCCGAGAGCGCCGAAATCAAAACCCGGCGCTCGCTGGGAGCTCTCTACAGTGGTCCGCTTCCTGAGGTAGAAGTCGACGAGCACGATAGCGAGCCAAGGCGTGATCCAGTAGTCCAACGCGAGCAAGAAGTTCTCGAAGAAGGACTCGAAGGACGCTCCGGCGAGGATCGCCAGGCCGAGCCCCACCACCCCTCCGGCGACCACCATGGTTGCCCTCCTCGCCTTAATGTCGAGGACAAGCGCAGAGAGGGCGTTCGTGTAGATGTTCAGGGCGTTTGCGGCCATCCCTCCGAGAACTATGGCAAGCATCGCTACCCACCCGAACTGCCCGGCGAACGCGTACAGGCCACCGATCGTTGGGACGGCGTTTATGGACCCTACGAGGGCGCCGATCAGCTCGACCCCGAAAGAGGCTGCCGCGCCGCCCGCGAGGGCGTAGAGCGCGACCTTCCTGGCGGATGTCGATGGGGAGAGGTACCTGGAATAGTCGGACGCGTACGGAGACCAGCTCATGAGGTATGAGAACGATATGGCGAAGACTATCGCAGAGGTGCCAAGAGCGGCCAAGCCCCCTGACCCCGCGCCGCCGCCCGAAGCCGCGGATACGCCGAAGACTTGGGCGAAGTGGGGTACGGTGAGGAGGAAGATTACCAGGAATAGGACCCCCAGGACAGCAGACATGACCCGCTCGAAGACCTGGATGAAGTCGTGGCCATATACCGCGATGACCACCTGGAGGGCGACAAGGACCAGTGCGACCAGCGCATAGTTCGCTGTCGGCGCTACCGCCTGGACCGCCTCCACCCCAAGGATGGTGTTTACGGTGAACCAACCCACGGTGCTGACCCAGTTGAATGCGCCCAGCGCATAGTTGCCCCTCCTGCCGAACGAGGCGCGGGAGGAGAACATTTGGGGGAACCCGAGCCTTGGCCCCATCGCCGCAGAGAGCCCGAGGAAGAGCCCGCCCAGCAAGTTGCCCAGGAGCAGGACTGGTATCGCCTGAGCGACCGACATCCCGAAGCTTGCTGTCGTGAGGACCCCGATTATGTAGTCGGCGACGGTGAGGTTGGCCGCGAACCAGAGGGTGAAGGTGCGGTTGGGCGCGCCGTGGCGCGAATCTTCAGGGATGTGCTCTATACCGAACTTCTCGACCGTGGCAGGGGAGTCGGGCAACCGTGTGCAGGTTGCCACCCGCGAGTTCTAAGGCTTTTCCTTTCCACCCCTGTTTTGGAGAGAATCCCTTCCTGCCCCACCCCTAGGCCCAGTTACCTCGGGTGTACCCTCTAGGAACCCTGGGGAGCCCTCAAGATTGGCTATCATTAATCAAATCAATGGCGACCTAATGACATTGCCCGAGAGAGCTGCCAACGCACAGGGGGCCCAGCACAAAGATGTGCCGCAACGCACCTGCCCCGCCTCAGACCCAGACTCTCTTCACTTCGGTAAAGTGTGGATCGTCGGTCACGCACGGAACCCTTAGGCGCTTGGCAGTCGCCATTATTAGCGCATCGGCCATAGGAACCCTCAGCTTGTGGCCTATCCTCGCTCCTTCTCTTGCGATTCCCGAGTCTACCTCGACTATCGTGAAGTCCCTTTCGATTGTATCCGCTCTGAGCTGGGCAACGGTCTTGTCTTCGTGCGCAAGGGTGAGCCTGTAGACTTCATAGACGCTTATCGAAGACGCAAAAGCTGCCTTGGTGCGGTCGAAGATTCCCCTGAGCTTGTCAGCGTCCTCCCTATCTGTCGCAGTGAAGACCGCCCAGAAATACCGTGTCTCGAAGAGCATCAGTCTTCTTCCCGCATCTCGTCAAGTAGCTTGAAGGCCTGATCTTTACTCAGCCTGCTCGATCCGGCGAGGTCAAAGATTGACGGAACTTTCGACAGTACCACCTTGCCATCCTCAGTATTCACACTCAACCTTGTCCCTTCTCGGATTCCCAGCCTCTTCCTGACGGAGACAGGTATCGTAGTCTGTCCACGTCTCGTGACGACCACCTCCTCAGCCATACCCCGCAAACCTCAATTCCTACTATTAAATCATTCCTACTCATCCATATTCCTACCACTGGCCGAGTAGGACAGGACGATGCCCTCACGCGCCTCGTCGGGAGTTAGACCGACCAACCGAAGTCGGCGTATTTGTGGCACCGGGGAACGTAGAGGTTGGTTACAACGGAGACCGCTCTACCTACCGATGCTAGCTACAGACGCCCCGGAGTTCGGACTCCTCCGCGGCACGCACCTAGACGCCCAGCGCCAGCGCCTGCAGCTTCTTCTGGAGTTCCGGCTTCCCCGCGAGGGACGAATACACCCCTAGCAGCTTCAGCTGCCTTGCGACATCGCTCTCGGTCTCCTTCGAGAGCCTCGCCAACTCCTCCTTTCCTTTTGACGAAATGATGTACCTCCTGACGTTCCCCTCCCGCCTGGGAAGCTCAGATATGAAACCCTTCTTCAATAGCTCGCGCAGGATGAGGTAGACAGAGCCAGGGCCGGGCCTCCATTCGCCCCCGGTCGCACGCTCGACTTGCGCGGAGAGGTCGGTCCCTGACATCGAGGACTCGGACAGCATCCGCAGGGCAGCCAGCCTGAGTACGCCCTTGGGCGCGCTTATCATCGGCACGTCCTCCGCGAGAAACCTTCTAAATACCTCACCGTCAGGGCAAATTCTCTGATTTCGTTGAAGCCGAGCATGATCATACATGGCGGAGCGGGCAGCGGAAAGTTCGGAAGGAACGATGTGCGGTTCAAGGAGCTGAAGGACTCCCTCGAGGAGGGCTTGGCTGCTCTCAGAAGCGGGTCCTCGGTCGACGGGGTGGAAGCCGCCGTCAAGCGTATGGAACAGAGCGGAGCCTTCAACGCGGGAAGGGGTGCCTGCCTCACGGCCGACGGGAGGGTCCAGCTCGATGCGGCGGTCATGAAGGGCAACGGACTGAGGGGAGCTGGGGTCGGTGCTGAGACGTCGACCTTCAATGCCGTCTCTCTCGCACGATGGGTGATGGAGAACACCGACCACGTGCTTATCGTCGGCGAGGACACGAGAATGGTGGCAAAGGCCGCAGGGCTGGCAGTGGAGGAGCTGAGGCCATCTGACAGGGTGGCCAAGAAGTTCGAGGAGCTGGTTGCGAACCCTAGTGGGAAGAACGCGGAGAACCTCAAGCTGCGGGCGAGGATGCAGGAAGGAAACACGGTCGGCGCCGTCGCCATCGATTCTGACGGGGTACCCGCCGCCGCGGTGAGCACAGGAGGGCTGTGGCTCAAGCTTCCAGGAAGGGTGGGCGACTCGGCGATCATCGGGGCGGGAATCTATGCGGACAAGAAGTCAGGGGCCGCGTGCGCAACGGGGACGGGCGAGGAGATAATCAGAAACGTGCTCTCGTGGCAGGCGTGCGCTTTCCTGCGGAAGGGGAGCGCACCAGTTGCCGCAAGGAGGGCGATAACCGTGATCACGCGACGAAGCGGACCCAACACAGCCGGAATCATAACTGTGGATAGGAAGGGGTGCCTGGGGTTCGCCTACAACACCGAGGCCATGGGGAGGGCCTGGTTCGACGCCTCGAAGGGTCGAACTGTCGTCCAGGTCTGAAGGCAGAAAATGATCGAATTCAAGGATGTCTGGAAGAGCTTCAAGACCACCGACGCGGTCAAGGCGGTCACCTTCTCCATCGAAGACAAGGAGATCTTCGGGCTGCTAGGCCCGAACGGCGCAGGAAAGACCACCCTCATCATGACCATGGCCACAGTCTACAGGGCGACGAAGGGCGAGATCATAGTGGACGGGCACAGCGTAAGTTCGGAGCCGGGGAAGGTGAAGGAGCTGATAGGCATCAGCTTTCAAGACCCCAAGTACGACAGAATCCTGTCGGCCAGGGAGATCCTCGAATGGCATGCGAAGGTGACCGGGATTGGGAAGGCTGAAAGGGAGAGGAGGATCGACGACGTACTCGGTAAGTTCGGACTAAAGGAGGAGGCGAGGAAGAGGACTTGGATGCTGAGCGGCGGCACGAAGAAGAAGATAGAGAACGCGAAGGTCTTCGTCCAGAGGCCCAAGGTCGCGGTCTTCGACGAGCCCACAGCCTACCTCGACGTCCCTTCCCGCCTGATGGTCTGGGAGATGATCGACGACCTGAGGGACGAGGGTTCGACCATCCTGCTCGCGACTAACATGATGGACGAGGCTGACAGGATGTCGGACAGGGTCGGCATAATGAGCACGGGGGAGATGGTCAAGGTCGGCACGCCCCTCGAATTGAAGGGGAGCCTGAAGGGTAGGGACATCATTGAGCTGAGCTTGGCCGCGCCGGAGGAGGCGCTGATCCCGGCGGTTGAGGAGATAGAGGAGGTGCAGGAGGCGCACTTCGAGGGGGACACCCTGAGGGTTATGCTAAGCAACGGACGGGGGCTCCTCCCCCACATCATCAACGTGGTGACCGCGAAGGGCGGCAAGATTCAGAGCGTCAACCTGAACGAGCCCTCCCTCGAGGACGTATTCCTTCATTACACGGGGACAAAGCTCGGATGAGCAGGCCCACCGCGACCCTCGCAGTCCTCTGGACGATAATAGAGCGTGACCTCAGGACGCTGGTGAAGTCGCCCTGGATCCTGATCTCCAGGTCGATCTTCTTCCTGATCCAGCTGTTCGTCTTTGCCACGCTGGTCGCGAAGCTCACCGCGTCTCTCGGGCTGAACTACTTCAGCTTCTATTCGGTCGGTGCCGTCGTCTCGACGATCACCTCGATCGCCTTCATCATAGGCGCGGACCTCTTCGAGGAGGAGGAGCTCGGGCTCCTCGACTACCTGTTGAGCCTGCCCTTCGGTCACTCGATGTTCGTCCTAGGCAGGGCTCTGGGGGGCGCCCTGAGGTCCCTGATCTACACCGCGCCGATGATGCTGCTCGTGGCAATCGTCGACGGCTACTACTCCATCCCCGGCGTACTCGGCTCCTACCTGGTGCTCTTCGTGCTCGCGACGGGAATCTCCGGGCTCTCCATAACTCTCGCCATGACAATCCGGAATGAGAACAGGTTCGACGTGGTCATCGCCATGGCCGAGCTCGCCACCGTCAGGGTCAGCGCAGCAATCTACCCGCTCTACTTCATGCCACAGGCGCTCCAGCCCGTGGCCGCCGTCTCGCCGGTCACAGCAGCGTCGGACCTGATCCGGGCGATAGTCTTTGGGAGCCCCGCGGGCCTGCCCGAGACACTCATCCTGATCCTTTTCGTGGCGATATTCTTCGGTCTGGGCGCCGCGTTCCTGTTCAGGAAGATAGAGGGTGGCAGGTTTGAATAGGCCGGTCGCCGTGATCGAGCGAGACTTCCGGGTCTTCTTCGCCGACAGATTCCTCCTGGTGGTGATGTTCGTCAATTTCATGATCGACCTCGGGGTCTCGGGGCTGAGCCTCTCCGCGATGATCAGGGGCTACGGGAACTACTTCCTGTACATCGCGCCCGGCGCCAACCTCGTCACAGTTACGGTGGCCGCTTTCCAATCGGGGAGGGATGTCTGGAGGGAGAGGATAATCCACGACACCCAGTCCTACCTGCTGACCCTCCCCGTCTCCAAGACGAGGTTCGCACTGTCGAGGCTCTTCTCCGGCATGCTCAGGACGACGATGACGACCATACCAGGCACGATAGTGATCGCACTGCTCTACGGCCTCGCGTTTCCCCTCTTCCTCGTCGGGGTGGGGATAGTTCTCATCTATTCGGGAGCAGTCATCGGACTATCGGTCACCGCGGCGTCGATGGCGAACAGTCTCGAACTGTTCGCGACCGTGAGGAGCACCGTCCAGGTCTACCTTTCATTCTTCAGCACCCAGTTCTACCCGTCGTCAATCCTGCCCCAAGCATTCCTGCTGGTTTCTAGCCTGAACCCGATGACCTGGGCAGTGCAATCGTTCAGGGCATTGCAGACCGGCACGGTTGACGCGGCGCTGATCTCCCCACTCGCCGCGCTCTCGCTGGCTCTCCTCCTGGTGGGCTTCCTGTTCTACAGAAGGACGATGGAATACTAGTGACACGAGCAGTCTATCGGCGCTAACCCGGCATGGCAGGCCAACTGACTCGGGTCTGCAGTGAGGCTACCCCGTTCGACGTCAGGACTCGACGAGTTTGAACTTGAGCATGCCGTCGCCACCGTACTCGACCCCGTCGACATGATAGCTCGCCCGATGGATCTTCTGGAACATTCCCACGACAATCCCTATCGTGAAGTTGTCCACTGGGCCAGTTACGCCGACTATGGGATGCTGGATGCCAACAGACAGCGCTTCCTTGCTCCCATTGACTTCGAGGATCCCAAACCCGGAGCTTTGAAATGCGCTCTTTGCGTTGTCGACCAATGTCTGAGTGTCGGGTTCCTCTGAAAAGCTTGACTCTATCCTCTTCACCAATCCTTCTCCCACGCTGACCCCCTCCTGGTGCATGAGAGACGAAGCTGCTGACTCGCCCAGCAGCTTTCCTATTGAGCCGACGAGCCCCTTCCATTCCTCCGCGCCCATGAGAAAGACCCTGTGGTGCCCGCCGCCGGTCAGCGGGAACATCATACGCTCAAACCGTACCCTTGTCATCGAGTCCGCCCTTGCCTCCCTCACGGACTTCGTCTTCCTGAGGGACTCCAACAGCTCGTCGACGGAAGACTTCGCGCCCGCCATCTCTGCGTAGACGAGTATGTAGCCCGTCTTGCCGTCGTCCGAATTCTGTCCGTGAATACCAAGCATGTTCACAAGGTGGTTGCCGAAGACATCTGAGACCTTGGCCAGGACCGAGGGCTTGTTGTCAACGACAAGGAATATCTCGTAGACGTTTGTTCCCTTCGGGGCGGAAGCCCCAAGCGACCTGGGAATCATTCCTAAAACTTGAGAAAGCTCGACGCTTAAGCTTTCGGTAGAAGTCGTTCAGAATACTCTGTCATACGCCGTCCATTCGAACTTAAATTCCGGGTCCTTCCCGCACTTCCAGATGAAGGCTTTCTGCATCTCTCATGCCAAGGACGTCGACGGGCTCTCGGCAGCGGCGCTCGTTCGGGCCGCCACCGGGGCGGAGCTGCTCCTGACGGACTACAACTCCCTGATCCGGGACCTGGACCGCGTCCCCGAGGACGCCGAGCGAGTGGTCATCTGCGACATGGGTACGGACGTCTCCTCCGCGCAGGAGTTCGCGGACAAGCTCGGGAGGATAGCCTCGAGGGCAGAGGTCACCTACATCGACCACCACTACATCTCCGAAGCGTCGAAGAGAAGGATCAGGAGGAGGGGGGTCAAGGTGGTGCAAAATGTCAAGGAATGCGCCAGCATATTGACCTATCTCACCTTCAAGGATTCGCTTCCGGAGAGGGCCAGACTGATCGCCCTCTGCGGAGCGGTGACCGACTACATGGACGACTCCCCCGCTGCGAAGAAGCTCATGGAGCAGGCGGACAGGCATTTCGTTCTGTTGGAGGCGACGATGCTTGCCTACGCGGTCGCCAAGCGGGGAGACGAACCGGGGTATCCCGAGATGGTCGCAAATGAGCTCTCCCAGATGAAGCACCCGCACGAGATTCAGGGGGTGCCGGAGCTCGCCGTGGAGCAGCTCCGGGACGTCGTACGCCTCGGAGAGGAGGTCCAGCGCCTCGGCAGGAAGATGGGGAGGCTGGCCTACATGGTGACGTCGCAGCACTCGACCGGAGGGGTGGCAAAGCTGCTGATAGGCGGGTTCGAGGTGCCTCTAGGCGTTGCGATGAGGGAGAAGGAGACTGGATGGTACGAGGTGAGCCTGAGGTGCACCTCGGAGTGCAGGATGCACCTTGGAAGGACGATCAGTCAAGTCGCGGGCAGGCTCGGAGGGAACGGGGGCGGGCATAGAAAGGCGGCAGGCTGCAGAATCCCCGTCGCGCGGGCACCCGAGATGCTGGCGCTGCTCGCCAAGAAGGTGTAGCTACCGCTTCGCGCACTTCACGACTATTGAACCGCCCAGCTGGGTCTCGTGGAGGGCCACGCTTCCGAAGTACCTCGACAGCAGAGAGACCAACTCGGAGTTGCGCAGCGTGAGGATGTAGGTGTCGAAGATGGAACCGTACCGAAGGCCAGACCTTCCGATGGTCATCAGGCCCACCAAGTTCGGTACCACCCTGAGGTAGCAACCGACCACGACCGCTCCCAGTGCCGAGTCGGGTCTTCCCAGGTCGGCTAGCGCGAACCTCCCGCCGCGCCTTAGGACGACGGCCACCTGGGCCACCGCTCTCAGCAGGTCTTGGGCGTCCCTCAAGGCGAAACCGCTGACAGCGCCGTCGAAGGCACCATCCCTGAACGGCAGATGTTCGAACACTGCCTGAACCCTGTTCTCGAACGAAGACGCCTCTAGCATCATCCTGGACGCGTCAACCAGAACTGGTTCGCCTCCCCTGCCCGCCACCAGTCTGGACATGGTGCCGGGGCCCGCGCCCAGGTCCAGTACGAGTGCGCCGTCCCCAACCGCGAACTCGACCGCCTCGGCCCTCATCCTCCTGTCAGCGAAGAGCGCGATCCTGCTGGAGGCGAGCTCGTAGGACGGTATTATCTCCTGGAGGGAATTCACTACGTACGACCACCTTCCCTGGAGTCCCGGGCGTCTCAGCTTCATTCCAGCCTGTCGAACCTTTTCATCGCGTTTGCAAGCCTGTTTGCAACGTCCGAGGCAGTGATGTGGAGTCCGAGCTCGCCGGCAGCCTCCACCCCCGCGTAGCCGTTCACGTACGCGGCCGCGCATGCAGCCTCGAAAGGCGGCACTCCCTTGGCCAAGAACCCGGCAGTGACGCCTGTGAGGACGTCGCCCGTACCCCCCACTGTCATCGCGGGCGAGTGGGTTACGTTGATCCCGACCCTTTCTCCGTCGCTGACAACGTCGGCAGGGCCTTTGAGCAGGACAGTCACCCCGGCCTCCTTTGCCTTCTGGGAGACCAGGCTCACCCTCGAATCGATGTCTTCCGGTAGACTCGCCCCGAAGAGCCTCTCGAACTCCCCCGCGTGAGGCGTCACCACAGTCGAGGTGTTCCTGATTGACTCCAGGATCCTCGGCCTGAGTGCGTCCGCATCCAGCACGAGCCCCTTCCCCACCCCCTTCAGCTGGTTCACGCAGTAGGCCAGCTCCTCGGGGTTCTGCGGCCCTAGGCCCGGTCCGACCGCGTACGCGTCCACCTTCTCGACCCAGGCCAGGAGCTTTGAGACGTTTCCCCTCGTCAGCTTGGCGTCCGGGAGGGGGACGACGATGAAGTCAGGGGAGAGCGCGCGGATAGAGGGTGCGATAGGAGCCGGGACAGCGATGAACACCAGGTCGACACCCGACCTCATGGCACCGGTGGCGCACAGGAAAGGCGCCCCGTGGTAGAGCCTGCTTCCCCCGACCACGCACACGGTCCCGTTCATCCTCTTGTGGGATCCCCTCTTTCTGGGCGGGATCGCCCGGGAGACGAAGGAGCTGTCTATGGTGAACCTTTGCGTTCTCCCACCAACCTAGAACTTGTAGTGCCTGGCCTTCTGCTCGAGGCTGACGAGCGACTCGATCTGACAGGTGAGCCCCAGCCTGCTCCTCAGTTTCGGCATTGCCTGGTCCACAGACGCGATTGAGAAGACCCCGACTATCTTCGCCTTTGCCTTCTCGGCCAGTCTGGTGAGGGCCTCGATCGTGATGCCGGAGCGGACCATGTCGTCGACTATCAGGACATGCTCTCCCTTCTTCAGGGCGGCCCTCGGGAGAAAGAGATACTTCACTGTCGCCGGCGAGTAAACGACCTTCTGCTCAAGGAAGTCCTCGACCCCGAGGTCCCTCTCCGCGCGGGCGACCGCGACGTTGACGTTGAACTCTCCGGCAACCTCCACGGCCAACGGGATGCCATCCACCTCCATGGTAAGCACCTTGTCCACGCTCACTAGGTTGAACTCGCTGTACACGACCTTCGCGATCTGGCGGAGGAGCCCCACGTTGGAGACAACGGCGCTGATGTCGTAGGAGCCGTCGGCCGAGACCTTCACTTCGTCAATAATCATCTTCCTTAGCAGCTTCTCTCTGAATGCGGCGATGAACTTCTCCGAGCGCGAAGCGCTGGGCAGTACGTGGCCCCTGACGTACCGGCTCAAGATCGGAGCCGAGAGTCCCAAGACCGAGGAGAGCTCGCGGTAGCTGTAACTCTTCTTCAGCGTGGCGAGGAGCTCGACGGACGAAATGCGCGTCTTTACTTCGGCCACCCTGCTCAAACGACTCGCCTGAACCGACTTTACGTTCCCTTGTTAATTAGGCTATTCTTTGTCAGGCGCATTCGACAGGGGCGTGCCTCACCGCCCGAGGGCGGCCCGGACGAAGACGGGAAGGAAGTCCTTCAGAGGGAAGTACCACGCGAACCAGACGAACGCAGCGAGAAGGTAAACCCAAGCCATCCTCGGCGGGAACCATTCCCTCGTCGTGAAGTAGGCCGCGCCGGTCGCGATTGAAGGGACCGCAGGGAGCATGTAGAACGGGTAGGTCACCCTCCCGTACGCCCAGAGCCCGATGTAGGGAAGATAGGACCAGAGGAACCACACCAGCATGAACAGGATCATGTGCTCGTCTCTTGCCCTCGGTGCCCCCTCGGGCTGCTTCCTCCTCAACCGATGGGCCGCAAGCGGGACCCATGCGAAGACCAACCAGAGGACAATCACGTTGTTCACGCCGTAGAAGCCGACCCCGATGTAGCTCAGGGACGTGGACGCCACGCCGCTCCCGACCGTCTCGGTAACCGTGGTGACGAGGTACGACACTGGCGAGTAGTAGAGGAGCCAGTCGAGGGGAGTGATGGCCCTCCCCAGCACCGAATCCGTCCAGCCGCCGCCAACGAGTCCACCGCCGTACTTGAAGACGAACTCAATCTGTTGCACGAACGTCGGGACCTTGGAAGCGGCGAACAGGGTGTCGTAGACCTGCAGGCCGAGGAAGAAGACGAGAGCAGCCGGCAGCAGGATCTTCGCCGCCTCCTTGAAGACGTGCTTCGCGCCGCCCTCCGCGAAGAGCAGTTGATAGGTGAAGAGGGTGGCCACGGCGAAGACCGCGGTCTCCTTGGAGAGGAGTGCAAGACCCAGCAACATCCCGGAGACAAGCACGTTGTCGAGCCGCCAGAACCTGGCCTTCCAGAAGTAAAGGACGAAGGCGAGGAGGGTGAAGAAGATGGCTGGGACGTCTATCAGCGCAACGGATGAGTGGACGAAGAACATCGTGTCCATAGCGAACAGGAAAGACGAGAAGTAAGAGAGCCTCCTGTTGCCCGTGAGCAGGTAGACGAGAACAAAGAGGAGCGATATGCTGAGGCTTCCCAGCAACGCGTTGAATATCCGCCACCCGAGGTCGTTCAGCCCGAAGACCTCTATCCCCGACGCTATGAGCGCCTTCGCGAGTGGGGGATGCTCCAGATTGCAGTTGTCGGCGTATGGCGCGCATTGCTCTCCTGACAGGATCGCCTGCGCTGCTGGCACGTAGAAGACCTCGTCCATGACGCACCCTAGCTTGGTCGAGCTGGTGCACTGGGAGGTGGGTGGCGAATTGATCACGTAGAGGTGAGCCGCGAAGACCATGCCCGCGACGATTATGGCGAAGAGCACAGGCCGGTGGAGGTCGGGCCTGACGATTGATACGTGTCTGAGCCCCGCAATGAGCGCTGTCAGGCCTGCCCCCAGTGAAACGGAAGCGAAATCCTGAGCCAGAAGCACGACGAGGGCTGAGGGCGAGCCCGCGTTGAGTCCGGCCAGAACAGCGACCACGAGCAGGCCGAGCAGAGCGACCGCGACCCCAGCCTTCGCGACCCGCTTCCAGCGCCTCTCTTCGCGTGACGGGGGCTGAACTGCCGGGACTTCCACGAGCCGCGCATCGACACTCTGGATTTAAGACTGTGGGCGGTCGGACTCGATAAATACGCGCGGCAGGCTGAGATGCAAGTTGGCCTTCACCTTCGAGGTCAGAGAGACGGACCTGCTCGGAAGGATAGGCACGATTGTCGCGAACGGGAGGAAGATGGAGACGCCCTGCCTGCTACCGGTGATACATCCGGTCAATCAAGCAGTCGGCCTCGGCGACCTGAAGGCGATGGGTTTCAGGGGCCTGATGACCAATTCGTACATACTCTACCGAAGGCGGAAGGAGGAGTCGCTAAGGCATGGAATTCATCAGCTGTTGGGCTTCGAGGGCATGCTGATGACCGACTCGGGCGGATACCAGGCCCTACGGTACGGAGAGGTCGACGTCTCCTACTCGGAGATAGCCGACTTCCAATCGAAGATGGGTTCGGACCTGGCCGTGACGCTGGACAGGCCTACGGGCTACTCCGCCTCCAGGAAGTTCGCGAAAGACACCGCGGAGTACAGCACGCACAACGCTCTGGCCACCCTGAAGGAGTATGGTACGTCGGACACCACCTGGATGGGGCCTGTGCAGGGAGGTCTCTTCTCGGACATCCTGCGGAAATCCACAAGGTCGCTCGTTGTCGGGGGCTTCCGCTTCCTGGCGCTAGGCAGCCCGGTTCAGGTGATGGAGAACTACCGCTATACGGAGCTTGTTAGGATGATCGTGGCGACCCGGCGAGCGATGCCCTACTCGACCCCCCTGCACCTGTTCGGTGCCGGGCACCCCCACGTGATGGCCATTGCCGTCGCCCTCGGATGCGACACATTCGACTCCGCCAGCTACGTACTCTTCGCCAGGAAAGGGCGCTACATGACCGAGCAGGGCGCCTCCACCCTGCGGGAGATGAATTACCTTCCCTGCAGTTGCCCTGTCTGCGTGGGGACCTCGGTCAGGGAACTGTTGGGGATGGATGAGAGGGAGAGAACGAAGAGGCTCGCGACCCACAATCTGTATCTGCTCAGGAAGGAAGTCGAGGCTTGCAAGGAGGCCATCGCCGAAGGACGGTTATGGGACCTCGTCGAGGAGAGGGCCGCCGCTCACCCCAGTCTTCACGAGGCTTTCCTGGAGTTGACCGGCCAAGCGAAGCTGCTCGAGCCGGGAACTGCTGCGTTCAAGGACAAAGGCCTGCTGATAAGGGGGGGACCCGACGAAAGGAGACCTGAGCTCGCGATGGCAGCGTCGAGACTGGGAGAGGGATTACGGAGGAGCTCTGGGATCGCGCTTCTACTGACGACGAACCATTCGCTTCCGGTCAGCAAGCTGCGCTTCAAGAAGGGGGCGACCCAGCGGCATGCGTACGACCTTTACAGGCTCCACCCGCAGCTGGGGCTCTACCCCGCCGAGCTCGATTTCGTGTATCCCTTCACGCAGACGGTGACGAGCGCACCCGAACCCAGCCGACAAGAGGTTGTGGATGCCTCGAGAAAGCTCCGGAGGCTCGGGTACGCCAGAATCCTTCTCGCAACAGTCGACGGCGCTGGCAGCGTGACGCTGTCGAGAACTAGGAGTAGACCGAGGTCGGCGGCCGCCTCTCCTTCTCCTCGATCTGCCTCATCTCGCCCTCGAGCGCCTCGGCGCCCTTGATCAGCGGAGTCGTGTCGACCGTGAAGCCGTACCTCCTCGAGAGGAACTTCACCGCGGTCGCCGCCGCCCTGGGGTCGACCCTCTCTGTGTTGGAGTAGGCGAGCACCCCGTAGGCAGGGAACCCCCTCATCTCGAACAGGTTGAGCAGCGACGCGACCGGTCCGACGATCATCCTGTCCTCCTCGAGCACGGGCTCACCGGGCAGGCCTGCCTTTGACTCGAATGCCGACGTCATCACGACCTTGTAGGAGTTATCGTCGTTCCTCAGCGACTCGTCGAGGCCACCCACCAGGCCGACCTCCTTCACTCCGGTGGTTGCAATCCAGTCCGCGAGGGCCCTGAAGAACTCGTTCTCGCGGTCCCGCAACGGCGAGACCTCGGCCTTTAGGAGCGACAGCGTACCGGTGCCGTACACTTCGTAGGGCGTGGCGATCCTCCCTTCAGAGTATGTGGCGACGGCCGGAGCGTGCTCGTAGTCGATGAAACACTTCCGACTTGCCTTCAGCTCATTGATGAGGAACTTCACCGTCCAGTAACCCGTTGCCCCTATGCCGTGGAACCCCGCGATGAGCGCGGTGCCGTCCAACCGGGTGCCCTGAGGTATGACTTCCAAGATGATTCCCAGTCCCGGCAACGTTCAGGTCTTAAGTCTGTCCGAGAAGGGCTCTGTTCCGTCTTAGGGACCTGTGCGTTCATCGCCTTCGCCTGTTGCAACTCGGGACTCGTTGCTTATTGCTCTGTTGACAGTCCGTTCTGGTGCACCTTCGGGGCTTGGATGTCTAGCGCACAAACAATCATAGGAGGACAAATGGTAGCAGGAGCGAAGCAAGTGTTCCGCCATAAAGTATTATCTGGCCAGTCTTCACTCTTGCTCTGCTTCTAATCAGCGCGTATCCCAAGCTGACATTCATCACGAGCGGAACAAGGAAAACTGAAGGTGAAGGTGGTGGGAAAAATTGGGCAAGCCAAGCGCCGATTAGCAGGCCTGTGAGGGCCAGAAGTAACGACCCTGCTACTCCAAAAGATATTGCTGCAACATCGGATTCAGCCAATGCTGATTATTACGAGCTTGTAGATGCTATTAAGTTTAGCATGCAGATATTTGATACGCCAGTCCCGACTTGCATCATGCCAACACGAGAACGTGCCGTGTCCCGAAGACACGCTCGAGTCCCGAGAAGAAACGGCTCTACGGGCCGCGCGTGGCCTTCCTGCGGAGGGCCATGATCGCGACCGCTACCCCCACCACAGCGACGACGGCCAGGCCGTACGAGATGTTCAGGATGTTCCCCACTTCCTGCATCGTGCTCTTGAGCTGGGCGCTGAGGCTCGCCAGGTGGCTGTTCGTGGTCACGAACGTCGAGGCGCTGCTCGAGATTCCGTCCGCCTGTGCGACTGCTACCGCCACGGTGTGCACCCCGTCGGCCAGAGCGGAGGCGTCGAGTGTCGCGGTGGCTGTCAGGCCAGCCGTGGTCGCGGCGACGCTCGGCTGGACAAGGGAGCCGTCCACCCACATGGTCACCCCTGCAGCCGTGAGCAGACTGCCCGTGACCGTCGCGGTCACGTTGACCTTGCCGCTGGCGGGCTGGGGAGAGATGGGACCGAATGAAATGCTGGCCCGAGCCGGCGACACCTGCTGATAGGATGAATTGGCCAGCGTCACGTTAGAGCCGGTGAGCGTCAGCGTCCCTATGCTTGAGTCCTGGAGTGTGATGCTGCTGCCGGTGGCGTTCACGTCGCCCCCCGAGACGCCCGTCAGCGTGACGCGGGCGTTCTTGATCGTGAGCGTGCCCTGAATCTGCGAGGAAGTAATCGTTAGACTGCCTCCCGAGATCGTGTTGGACCCAATGAACAGGTCGCCGGCGAGGACCCCCGCCGAGCCAATCGTGGCGCCAGAGAAGACCAGGCCGCTCGTCTGCGCCAGCGCCGAGACTGGGCCGGACATGTAGACGTATGGCTGGATGAAGAATCCGTGCTGGGCGGAGATGGCTGTGGTCGTGGGCACTCCGTCGGCGGAGATACCGGTGACGTAGACCTCATATGGGCCTGAGTAGTAGAATGAGTTGTTGTTGATGGGTCCAAGGGCTCCCGAGCTGTAGGGTGAAGGCAGAGTGACGTTCCCGACCCAGGCCCCTATCGACGGGTTGTAGACAAGGGAGGTCAGCTCGTCGTTCGCATACTCCGAGTGCATGATCTTGGTGTAGTCGTTTGCGAGCTCCTGCGGGTAGACGAGGGCCGTGTACTCCCCGAACTTCACCGCCGTGCCGTTTGGGTAGTTTATGCGAGCCTCTACGTGGGCTGTCTGACCCTCGAAGAAGACGCCGGAGGCGCCGTTGGATGCTGAGGAGCCGGTCGTTGGCGTCGCCGCCTCAGGGGCGGTGGCGCTCACCTGTCCTGGTAGCACAGACACCGTCGGCACGATGGGAGCCTTCGAGACCCAGACCTGACTGTAGAATGTGCCGTTGACTGTATGGCCTATGGTGTAGGAGCTGTAGTTGGCAACGATGAGTATGGTGTGGAGGCCGGGAGTAGTCGCGGAGGGGATGTCCAGGTACCCGTTGATGTTAGCTGCCCCTCCTCCGCAGACTTTCAAAGCCTCGGCACATCTCTGGTAGGCCAAGTGGGTCCTTGAAATCGTGCTCCCGTTCGCATCCAGGAGCATGGCCGTGACGTTGGCTCCGTGCTCAAGGTCAGCGCCGAAGTAGCTCCCTGTCTCCGAAGAGGCTGTGAAGTAGAGGTTGAACGGCGCTATGGGGTCGGCCACGATTGTGAGTTTCTGGCCGGGCGCCACTGACCCAGGCTCGGCTGACACCTCCGGATAGATGTAGGTGGTCTGGAGGTAGATGCCGTTTACGAAGGGGAGGTACCCGTAGGTGCTCCCGTCGAGCACGAAAGTCATCGGCCCGCTCGGGTAGGCTCTGTTGATGACCGCCATGTTTCCGGGTCCCGTGCTGAGCGTGACGCTGGGAGGAATAGAGATCGAGTCCACCTGCCTGTACTGATTGCTCAAGATCGAGTAGGAGTCGACCTCCATCTGCAGCGGCGCCGCCGACGAGAGGTTCCCGTCGAGGGTCAGCGACTGGACGACCACGTTGAGGCCGCCGATGGTCGACCACGGGTCCGTGGGTACCGGCCCGTAGAACTGCCCAAGGTAGCCCGCGAAGAGCGTCGCGAAGGCCGAGCCGGAGACACCGCCGCTCGCGCCCTGCACCTGCATGTATGCCATGCCCGACTGCGCACCCATGGTGTACCGACCCGTCCACAGGCGGGCGCCCGCGTTGTAGGTCAGGGGCACGCTCGACTGCCCCTTCAGGGTCACCAGGGTGGCAGTGAACGAACCCGACGTCACTGGACTGGATCCGCTGGAGATTGCCGCACTGACGGTCACGACCGTTCCTGGCGTGTACTCCAGGTGTGACGAGTCTACACCACGAGAAAGCTGGACAGTGATGTTGAGGCTCGGCTGGGTTGCGGTAGCTCTGTAGATACTGGCCATCTCGCCTATGTTGGGCGCGCCCAGTCCAGTCACCAGGTTGTAGCCGAAGGAGGCGGTCCAAGGAACGTTGTATCCGAACCTGATCGGCATGAATGCGGCAGCGTACGCCGCGGGGCTGTTGCCCAAGCTGTACAGGAAGGGGTTGATCAGCCCCACGCTCCCTTTGACGTACTGGTCGATGAGGGTCACGAGTCCAGCGAAGAGGGGCGCCGACTCGGAGGTCCCTCCCGAGGCTACCACTCTACCCGAATCTACTATGTAGGTCGCCGGGCCCACCCCTCCCTGGAGGGATAGGTCTGGGTTCATCCTCCCGTTGGGGAAGGTCGGGGGCGTGGGGAGGCCGGCCTGGTACCACGGCTTCGGTTCGACTATGCTCACACCCCCGGTGCTGCCGCCGTAGTTGACGCCGTTCGGAACGAAGCCTGGGTTGGACCATGCGGTCTGGATGAATGTCGAGCCGGCGAAGTAAGTCTGCGTACCGCCCACGGCTGTGTTGTACGGGGAGGACGCCGGGTATCCCAGCTGCCCTTCCACGCCGCTTGTGAAGCCGCTTCCTCCCGTGTCACCGGTGGCGCCCATGAAGGTTATCCCCTTCAGGGAACCGAGCATGTAGTACTGGTCGGGAAGCAGAACGTTGAACTCGAAGATCGATGGGCCGAAGAACGAGAAGAGCCATTCGGGGAAGGTGTAGCTCTGCGACAGCGTGTTCACCTTGTTGTCCTTCACCACCTTAGCGATGACGTCGGCCTGCGAAAGAGCGTTGTTGGCCACGTAAAGAACCACGCTGGCACCGGGCGCCATCGCGTGCGACACCTCCACGTCGAGGGAGACCTCGGTGCTCCAACCCGTAAATGCCCCCAGGTTGGGGTCGTAAGGACCGATCGGCAGGATCTGGAAATTCGGGTCGGGGAACCCGAAACGAGAGTCAAACTGCTTCAGGTCGTTGGCGATGGTCGGGGAACCGAACCAGTCGAGGATGCCTATGGTCTTGCCCGTCCCGTTGATGCCCTGCGCGTACAGCCCGGTCGCGTTGTAGACCGCCTGGAGCTGCTTCGCCGAGAATGCCCCCGAGGTGAAGGTCACGTTCGCCCCCGCTGACGGCTGGGAGGCGACCGCTTTCCTCGCGAGGATGTAGGTGGCATTGGAGGCGTAGAGGAAGGCGCCCTTGAATGACGATGCAGAGGCAATGTAGTAGGAGGCCGTCCCGTTGGTGTAGACGTTGACGTTCGTCCCCAGAGACTCCTTCAATTGGGCCACCGTCCCGCGTACGACGATGATGGAGTCGAGCGCGGTGAACTGCACCTTCAGGCCGGTGCCGGAGAGGTAGCTCATCATCGCGTTGTACTGATCTGTGGGGAGGAATTCCTGCGCCACCTGCTGGTCAGTGAGGAAATGTCGGAACATCGGCGAAGTGGGGTCGGAGACCTGACCAACGAGGGAACTCAAGATGTCGACGTTCCTGAGAGGAATGGCGATGCTAGCCAACACGGGGAGCGAGTCGGGCGCCGGTCCTCGAAGCTTGAAAGCGGGAAGCGGCTTCGTCGCCCCGGATTCCTTCGTTGCCGCCTGGGCGTGCGCCACGGGCAGCACCTGAAGAAAGGAGAACCCAAGCAGACAGATCAGCGCAATAACAACCAGTCTCTTCGCGGTCAGACTCAACAAACTGCTCGGGTACGGATTCTTGCCTTTTAAGTGAGTGTGCCATCAAGGAGGACGCAGAATGCACCCAGCGACTTTACTGGTTGACGCCGAAACTGCCTGCCTACGAGTTCACTTGGAAACCAGCCCTGTAACCTTTTCTGTTAGGTTCCATAGTCCCTGAGCCAGTGCTTCGTCGTAAGAGGTGTGTGAGCTGCGCCTCTGCTTCATGTCGACAAAGTACTTTCCCGTGACGCCTTCGACGTCCGGTGACGACGCTAGATAGATTACAGTCTCGGCTCCCTTCTGTGGACCCCTCATGAATAGAGATGCCAGCCTCACCAACGGCGACATCACGCCGGAGTGGGACCATATGTTGGTCCGCACGGCTCCAGGATGAAGGCAGTTGGATGTGACATCGGTACCCTGAAGCCTCCTCGCCAGCTCGTAGGTGAACAGCACCAACGCGAGCTTGGACCGTGAGTACGCTCTGAGACCGAACATGCCCCCCGAGCTCTTGCCGTTGATGTCGTCCAGGTCGAGCCTGCCACTGAAATGTGAGATGGATGCGACGTTGACCACCCTCGAAGGCGCTCCGACCTTCAATCGGGGCAGGAGGAGGTTTGTGAGAAGGAAGGGCGAAAAGTAGTTCCAGGCCATCCGTCGTCTCCTGATATCCGACGAAATTGCTTCCCGCGTTGTTGACGAGGACATCGAGCCTAGAGTGTCCCGCCTCGAAATCGGAGACCAGGCGACGCACCTCGCTCAGAAGGGAAAGGTCAGATACCAACAGACCGACTCCCGTACTGCCACTCTCCTTTGCAATCTTTCTCCTTGCCCCTTCGCCCTTCTCCCAGCTACGGCAGACGAGGACGACCTGGCCACCCATTCCCGCGAGCGCGAGCGCTGTGGCCCTGCCTATCCCTGAGTTCGCGCCTGTAACTATGACCACTTTTCGTGCCAAACTAGCCGACGAAGGGTCACTCAAGAGAGAACCATATCCGTCTGAGTTCGGATACCTGAAAAGGATTGCTTCTGCTGATCACACATCAGCAGTCAGGAAGGGGTCGCTCCGTCTGAACGGCCATGTCCCGACAGCCCGTCGGAACCAGAGAAGGGGTTTCGCGAACATGCGTAGGATGAAGGAGTGAGATGAGAAGTATTCCACCATCATTATATACCAAGTATGTCTCTTTTGCAACCAATCATGTCAAGTCCGCGTGCTGTCGGTTCCCAAATCAATCTGGCATTTCAGCCGAAGTTCCCTACTTTCACTCCTGATACGTTCAAAAGAATCTTGGACGAGAAAGGTTTCACAATCTCGCAGGCTCAAGCGACAAGTCCTCAAGGGCAGCAAATGCAAGTCCAAACGTTCTCAAAGGGGAATCTCGTCATAGCCTTGGTTCCGAATCCTGTTCCGCAAGCCCCTCCCCAAATTGCTTTCCAAGTACTGAACACTGCTAGCCTCATGGAAGTTTCAGAAGGAACTCCAATAATCGATACCATCAAGGACATCCTCGCCAAACTAAACATCGAACCAGACTCAGTTGGTTCGATGGTGTTCAACTGCATCACTGCGGTGACAACAGCAGTCGAACCAATAAAGGTCTTAACACTTGCGATAAAGAGTGACCTGCTTAGCGGCATATCGAAAGCCTTGGGGATGGAACCGCTAAGTGTTGGTTCCATCGTGTTGGGAACGGCTTTTCCTTTGACAGGGAACGGGCTTGAGGTGCGGTTGGAACCTTTGGTCAACAACCCCCAGAAGCAGTATTACGTGAGCGTAGTCCTAAGAACCGACGATATGGGTGAATTTGACATGTTTATCAGGAGGTTCGAAAAAAAGGTAGTGGAAGAGATAATCCAGTTGGTGGGCAAGCACGTCTGAGTTTATCGATCAAACGCCTCGTAAGGAGATTCAACCGTTCCTGATCCTGGAACCCATAGCGCAAATGAAGACTGCTATTACGGCCCCAAGCAACAAACTTGAAGGTCAGATAGGCTCCGTAGGCGTAGCAATTGGCGGGTGGCGATACGAACCTCCAAAGCCTTTTGATATTTCCCTCGCCGAATTTCGGCGCTTGAGTTACGAAGTGGTAGCCTCCCTTCAGAAAGAGGTAAGGCGACTTTGTTCTAGGCAAATTGAAGATGCTTGGAAGCGTGGTATGCGCCAAGTCGTAATAGTGAATAACAAGGTCATATTCGAGACAAAAGACATCGAAGACATTCCGAATGAGAAGATTCGTGCGCTCGCCGAGGAACACAGGAAGCCTTGCTACACATTCACGGCACCTGACTTAGTTGAAGAATCAGGTTGGACGATGGTCGATAGTGACGACCATTATCCAACTTTGGGATTGTATGTCGGCCCAGAGGATTCCAAGGAGTCGAGTCTTGAGAACTTCTTTCCTGTTGATGCAGATTTCGACACGGGCAATCCGAATCTGAAGGTTTTTGATGCCAGTAGGCTCAGGGGTGACCTCTCCCAGTTCGATGCTTTGGACCTAAGGGAAACCGAGCACTTTGGTAAGCCCTACTCGTTCTATCAGAAGAAAGTGAAGATTTGCGTAAGAGATGAATCGAATAAGATCCACTCGGTCGTAACGAGAGTTAGGCTCGTCAGGGACTGGGCGGGCTGCGGCTTGTTGCAGTATAGTCCTAACAGAACTGGTTTTGTCGGTAGGGACATGCTTCATCTACTCAGAATCAAAGCGGAACTCGACCCGACAAAAAGAGTTACCCGGGTCTACGGAATTTCATCTTAACCGACTCTAGATAGCTTTTTCCTCTTTTCCAGCCTTTTCCGTATTTTACCCTCGATTTCTTTCCCCGAAGCTACGCCTTTGTCCTCCGCTAGATCCACTACCGCCCAAATCATCTCCTCTTGTATTCCGACTTCTACTTTAGCTCCATCGTTTTTCAGATAGCCTCGCTGCCATGCTTCCATCCTACGCAAGGTAGCGGAAGGAGTGAAGGAAAGGCTTAAAGACAATCAGAATCGCGCATTCTCAAAGGATTACGATTAATGGAAGTTAAGGTACTGGGAGCAGCCAGGCAGGTCGGCCGCTCCGCATTTCTCTTGACGCACGGAGATAGCAAGATCCTGCTCGATTACGGAGCCATGACCACGAAGGTGCCGGGCTTCCCCATGCACGTGCCCCCCAAGGACATCAAGGCCGTAGTTCTGAGCCACGCTCACCTGGACCACTCGGGGGCAGCCCCACTCCACTTTCTCGGGGGCAAGATGAAGCTCCACGCGACTCCGGTAACCACGGAGCTCTCCAGCCTTCTGATACAGGATTTCATCAAGATATCGGGGCAGTACTTGCCCTTCGAGTTCATCGACCTGATGGCCATGAACGCCAGCGCGGTGAACCACGGATACAACGAGCCCTTCCAGATAGGCGACTTCACCATCACCTTCTACGATGCGGGGCACATACCGGGGTCTGCCGTGATTGCGGTCGAGGCGGGGTCGAAGAGGCTCCTCTACACGGGCGACATCAACTCAGAGGAGACCAACCTCCTTCAGGGCTCCTGGAAGAACCTGGGCGAAGCGAACATGGTAATCACCGAGAGCACATACGCGACGGCCGACCACCCGGCGAGGTCGAAGGCAGAAGCGGAGCTCGTCGATTTCGCGAACGAGGTTGTGGGCAGGGGAGGTGTGCTGCTGGTCCCAGCCTTCTCGGTCGGCAGGGCGCAGGAGGTCGCGATGACGTTGGTGAAGAACGGGTTCAAGCACCCCCTGGCGATGGACGGCATGGCGCTGAAGGTCAACGGGATTCTGCTGCGGAACCAGGAGTTCCTGCGCGACCCGACCGCCCTTCGGCGCATGCTCGAGAGGATCGAACAGGTGACAGGGTGGAGTCAGAGGAGACGCATAGTGAGCAGGCCCGGCGTCATCGTCTCGCCTGCCGGGATGCTGGTGGGCGGCGCGTCAATCTTCTACAACGAGCACCTATCCATGGACGAGAAGAACGGGATAGCGATAGTGAGTTTCCAGGTGCCGGGCACGCCGGGAAGGACGCTCATAGACAAGGGACTGACAATCTACCGGGGCAAGCCGACTCCGGTAAAGGCGGAGGTCCGGAGGTTCGACTTCTCCTCGCACAGCGGCAGGAGCGGGCTGCTGGGCGACCTGAAGATGATTAAAGGCTCGCCAAAGTTCCTCACGGTCCACGGAGAGGAGGAGTCGTGCATTGCCCTGGCGGACGAGCTTCACCAGACGATGGGAGCGGAGGCCACGGCTGCGATGCCCGGGCAAGAGTTCCAGGTCTAGCTGGGCGAACGGCTAATAGTCTTCATCAGACGGGAGGGCAGTTCAAGGGTTTGGGCGACAATCCAGAGATTGACAAGAAGAGGATAACGGCTCCCAACATCCTATTCGCGGTCGCGGTCGTCCTAGTCATCCAGCTCGTCTCGCTGCTGATTACTTACGAGAACATTCCCACCTACACGTACATCGTCAGCACGACGGGCTACAGCTACGCGCCGCTAGGAACCTCGTCGGCCGGCTCGGCCGGGAACGCGGTAATTCTTGTGCTGATCGTGTTCGCTTCGACGCTTGCCCTGGTGTGGGTTCTCGCGCGCAAGATGATTCTCTCGTTCAAAGTGCTGATATTCGGGTCGGTCTCGATATCGGCCTTCCTGCTGACACTTATCACATTCGACAGCTTCTCGTACAAGTTCGTCCCCGATTCATACGAGCTCCCTCTCGGTGTCGCGGTGTCGCTGGTCGTGGTCGCGTTGATCGGGATTTCGATTTTTGTCAAGAACTACCCCTGGCTATCGACCGGCATACTCGCCTTCGTCGGCGCAGAGGTCGGGAGCTTCTTCGCGTCCACCCTCCCGCCGCTGACCGCCCTGCTGCTTCCCATAGTCTTCTCCATCTATGATGTATACGCCGTCTTCAGGGGCCCGCTGAAACAACTCATCGGGATGGGAGGCAACATGGCCCTGACGGGGATGTCGATAAAGGCGGGCGAGTTCACGCTAGGTCTCGGTGACATCGTGTTCTACACCATGCTGCCCTCGCTCGCTCTCTTCTATCTGACTCCACTGCTTTCTTTGTCGACGATCCTTGTAATCGACGTCGGGGTGGTCGTCACACTCTATCTGTTGAGTCGAAAGAAGCTACTGCCTGGACTGCCTATCCCTATGCTGCTCGGCGTCCTGCTCCTGGCAGTCTTCCTGGTTTAGATCAGTACTCTACGACTTCGGCCTTTAGGCCTTTCGTCAGCTCTTCCACTTCCGCGCCCGAAGTCTTGAAGGTGTAGAGGACCTTCGGGGTCCTCAGCTTCAGCTTGGCGCTGTCCCCATTCCGAGTTACCCTGACTTCGATTGCCTTCTCTGCAAGCTTTTGGAAATCTTCCTTCGACTTGATTTCGAGCGGCAACAGGGTTGCTCCCTTGACGACCCATTAATCAACATAGCCCATGTCGAGTTCGCAGCTTGAACGACCGAGTGTTCGTCGCGCACCCCTGGAGCAGAACCCATGATAACAGGCTGAAACCCCCCGACGCGCCGTCACCTTTAATAAGCCGAATTGAGGGTCGCTCTTTCAGCGGAAACGAAAGACGCTAGGATGTGAAAAGACGAGTTTCGGACGAGGGGGATACGGCCGCAGCGGCGGTAGCAGTGGCGGCAGCGGCGGGTTCAGGTCCTTCAAGCCAAAGCCGGTTGAAGTAGGAAAGGAGTACGACGTTACTATTTCCGAGATCAGCAGGCGAGGCGACGGCATTGCGAAGGTTGACGGTTTCGTCATCTTCGTGGCCGGCGCAAAGCAGGGCTGGCAGGGCAAGGTCAAGGTCACCCAAGTCGCCAACAGGTTTGCCACGGGTCAAGTCGTGGGCGAATCCATGGGCGGCTCTGAGGCCGGGTCCTCAAGCGAAAGCGAAGAGACAGGAACGTAAGGCTCCTCCGGAGCCTTCACTGTACGAAGGCGGCCTGTCTCCAAAGACGGCCGCTCAGTTTTCTTTTTATTCCAAGTTTTGAAGATGCCGTCGTAGACGGCGATTTTTCCAACCCAGAGCGAGCGGACAGCCGCGGCAAGCTGGACGGGAGACCGAGGGTCAAACGAGATGAAGTTGTGATTTATCCCGATGAGCTGCCACGTCCCTGAAAAGGCGAGGACCACGAAGGCATTCAGGGCGTCGAAGACGATGAACTCCGCGTAGTTTCCCGGAACCGGGAGCACCACGAGGAACGGGAGCAAGAGGACGAACATCTGGGGGGTGAAGACATAGGTGCTGAAGAGGAACCCAGAGGTGGCGAGAAAGGCGAGCTTGACGGGATCCCTTTCGCGCAGCTTGAAACGCACCAAGAGGATGCCGATTAGAAGGAGCGTGAAGGTCGCTACCGAGAGGTAGTGGCGCACGGGTGAGAAGATGTCAATCAGGAGGAGCATCCAGGAACCTTCCACGTACCAGTTGTAGCTCCACTGCCAGGCCGCGAACCACTGCGTCGGATTGAGCAGCAGGAAGGGGAGGTTGATAGCACCCCAAGTCGCCACGCCGCCCAAGACAAAGGCCGCGCCGCTCCGTTTCTTCCCCTCCGAGAGGAGCAGGCCCAGCGCGGGTGCGACGGTCACGAGGTTGGAGGCCGCCGAGAGGCCGAGGAGGACCCCGCTCAGCTTCTTCTTACCCTGCAGGAACAGCCGGATACCCGCGACTGTGAAGAAGGTGCCGATCACGTACCAGTTGACGAGGAGTGCAATCACGAAGGTGGGCGTGACAACGAAGAACCAGAGGAGCCTGTTCCCCCCGACCCCTCTCAGTACAGAGATCATGCGCAACTCCCTCACTAGAAGAAGAGTGATGGCGAGCAGTCCGATATAGGAGAAGAAGTAGTACCCCTGCAGCAAACCGCCGGGGAGGAGCGACCCGAGGACCCCCATCGCATACATGAACATGGCCGTGACGACCGGATATTCGATGAACGCCTGAATGTACGGGACGGGGAGCCTACATGTAGTGAGGCATTCACGCAGCTGGAAGACGGTCACGATATCGCTGTAGACGCGGCCGCCTCCGTACGGGACGTGCATGTAGACACCCAACGCGAAGAGAGCGATAGCAAGAACCACGGTCCATTCGAAGGAAACATTGCGCCTCATCGGTGCGGACGAGCCAACCACGCCGATTTAACCCTAAGCATTTGAGTCCCATGTCAGACCATCTCGGAAGGCTCGCGATAATGGAAAAGCCCAACAACCCAGTTCCTATTTGAGGATAGACTGCTTTGGAAGTGGCGAAAAGACGATATAATTATCTACTCGATGGGCTCCTGACCTCCCATGGTCCTCTACGTCAAGGACATTCTAGAGAAGAGCTTCCTATCCCTCTCGCGTGGCACGTCGGTCTTGGAGGCGGCCAAGGCGATGAAGTCGGCCCAGCACGGCTTCGCGGTGATCGGCTCTCCCGACAGCCCAGAGGGCATAGTCACGGAGTGGGACATCCTTTCCAAAGTGGTTGCCGAGGGCAGGGACCCATCAAAGGTGACGCTGGCCGAGGTCATGACGACTGAGCTGCTCACGGTAAGCGCCAATGAGGGAATAGCGGCGGTCGCGCAGATAATGAGCGAGCGAGGCGTGAGGAGGATGCTCGTGAAAGACGGCGACAGGGTGATAGGGTACGTCACCGCGAAGACCGTCCTCGCGAACCTGAAAGCCTATGTGGACAAGATATCCACGCAGATAAGCAGGCTACAGGCGCCCTGGTTCTAAAAGGCGAAATCTGCGAAGAAGAACCCTTTCCTGAAACCTTCTCACCTTTAGTCCGGCATAAGGTCGGTCGCATCCCTAATGCTTCAAGATTGGCGCTGATATGCTTGTGGGGGATTCTCGTCCGTACGTATCCGTGAGTTCAAGCCTTGAAGCTGCCTGGATTGCCGGTTTCATTGACGGAGAGGGCCTCCTCACTATAGTCAAGCATCTCAGACGTAACAGACCGACCCCCCCAGTACACCGCGTATGTCGCCGTCGGAAATACCAATCTCCAAACGCTGGCGCGGATCAGAAGAGTATTCGGCGGTCGCATCTATAGGCGAAATTGGGATTCGCCGCCGAGAAGATCCACTTGGTCTCAATCGTATGTTTGGAGGTGCCCGAACAAATCAGTGCGGAGCTTCATCGAAACTGTGAGGCCATTCCTGAGAGTGAAAGAGCGCCAGGCAGGCATTCTAGTCGAATTCTTGACAAGGAGCACCAGTCCCATCAGGAAGAAAAGGATTGGAAGGGGTGGATCGGCTCCCCTGTCAGACGAGGAGATTCGACGAAGAGAGCGGTTGAGGATCGAAATCAGACTTCTCAACACCAAGGGTCAGTTCTCTCGAAGCCTGAAGAAGGTGAATCAAACCTCACACGCGTGGGTGAGGCAAGAATCGGTGTTTGGCAAAGGAGCGCATCAGGATGCCAGATTATCCGGTGAGGTCGAACTCGCCTGGCTGAGTGGTTTCTTCGACGCTGAGGGCTCGATTACAATTGGCCGGCAGGTGAGAGAGCACAGACCTTCACCCTCCTTCAGGCTAATGATAGGGGTGTCCAACACCATTGCGAGTCCTCTCCAGCAATTTAGGAGAAGATACGGAGGCAGACTCTACCTTGCTAAGGAGAAGAGAATGGACAGCAGAGGCCTAAAGTGGGCTGACACTTATCACTGGTATTGCCCAATCGCATCTGCTAGAATGTTTCTTACAGAAATCGGAGACAACTTTGAGGTAAAGAAAAGACAAGCCGCCTTGGCCTTGAGATTCCTTGACCATGTAGAAGGAAGATTGTTCTCCGCTCGAAGGCCGGCTGGGACATTTGGAAGCTTGCCGTTGCATGAAGTCGAGTTTCGTGAGGCCGTATATGCGAAAATGAAACACCTAAACCGAGGGACCAGGCCAGGGATAGTTCGAAGGGGTGGTGACTTGTGGCCTTGATCGTTTACATCGATGGCCTAAGTTAGCGAGCCGCGCAATCCTGGGACAGGTACCTACGGGTACGTCATTTACGCAGGAGACAAGAAGATTGTCGAGGGGGAGGGCCTCGCAGGATACGACGTCACGAACAACTACGCAGAGTACACCGCCCTTCTTGAGGCGCTAAGGAAGCTGAAGGAACTGTACATCAAAGGAGAGGTGGTCGTCCGGTCAGACTCGCAGCTGCTCGTGGGCCAGATGAGCAAGGGATGGGCAGTCAAAGGAGGCGGCTACCTAAGCAAATTGAAGGAGGCAAGAGACCTGCTGAAGGAGTTCGCATCAGTTTCGTTCGAATGGATACCCAGGGAGAAGAACGAGGAAGCTGACCTCCTGTCGCGGATCGCCTACGAGAAATACAAGAGGCAGTCATCAGCCTCGCCCTGACACGCTTCTCCACCCTTTTCTCTGAGGTCCGCGAAACCTTTGGCACCGCGTCAGCCCCTTGAGAATCGAGATCCGCATAGCCGTAAACCGCTACCATTCCACTGGGCCTACCCGGAGATTCTCGCGGACGAGGTTGGGCTCTTCAAGAAATGTGATGGTGGGTCGGAGGAGAATTGAACTCCTGACCTCCAGTGTGTGAGACTGGCGTCCTAACCAGGCTAGACGACCGACCCCTATCTGGAGCCGTCAACGGTCTCGATATTTGCCTTTACTTCTTGAGGCCGACCGAGCGATTCTTGAGCCTAAGGTCAGATGCCCTGCACTTCCTGCACCTTTCGGCCCCCAAGGGGTTCCTAGCCCCGCATCGGAGACAGACCTTGAGGAAGAGCCTCCGCTTCTGAGCTATCTGCTTCTTGGTTACGTCAGCTATCGGCATATCATTGTTGGGCCATTCGCTTTCCGCTTTTCAACCTATTGCTTCTGTGAACACGTGCCCCGCGCGAATCTTGCTATGAGCCAGGAGAACCAAAAGGATGGTCCTGCTAAGCAGGTTTCCACAGTTCGCGGCGGGTCCAGATAGAGGCACACGCCCATGAACGCGACCCAAGAGAACCGAATTCGAATCGGTCCTCGACAGGAGACGGAGGCGCCCGGAGTCCATAGCTCCGCAGTGAACCTGCTCAACCTATGTCTAGTGGCGCTCATCCCCTGCGAATTGTCGGATGAATCAACTAAGTGACGGGGATTGGGGGCATGTGGATGATATGCTGAACTCGGCTTCATGAACTCATCCGGATGCCAACGCCCTCAGGTTCTCAGGCTTCCGGGTTTGATGTGGATTTCCTGCGGGTATTCAGCTCAGCCTAATACACAAAGGCTGAAAACCAGCAAGGCGAAGGCTCGTTCGGACATTGCCACAGAAGGAAAGTCTCGGGAAACTGAGAAGCTACAAACTTACCTCGAGCGTGGCGGCGGTTCTCTTGGCATTCTCATCATACGGCGCCCTCCTCACGGCAGAAGGACGCTCCTGGACTTTGTTTTTCGATGCGCAATCGTCGTCGGTAATCTTCTTCTCAGTTGTATTCCTCGGCGTCGCGATAATCCTTGCTAGAAGAAATGTATCAGATGTGGAGGTATTCTCGATTGCTCTTGCCACGACGATATCCGCGATCTGGTTCTACGAGCTAATCTACCATTATTCCTTCATCACCTACTTCAACTACTTCAGGTATCCATACTTCGATTTCAACGATACTAGGACACTTCTTTCAGAAGGCGCACTTTCACTGCTTGTGCTTGTCGGCTACAAGCACCAAAGAGTGAGGCAGAATTACTATTTCGGAGGCCTGATCACTGCCTTCGCTACCATTTATTCCGGATGGCTGTTAATCGGATTTCCGCAACTCGACGGCACATTCCAGCTTCCTCGCTTCATCCAGGTGGATGACCCGGTCTTCGTAGGATACCTGTTGAACAGATTCTCAAAGTTGTTCCTCTGCCTTTCGTGGGTGGCGCTTTACTTCGGCGCAACCAAGGGAAGGAAGGTAACTTTGGCATGTCCGTGACTCTTCAACTCATGGCGTGCCTTACGAGACCCGGGACATCGGACGGTGTCATTGCCACGCTCACACCAGCGTCTCTGAACGCGTCGATCTTAGAGTCCGCCGTACCGACGTTTCCGTAGATTATTGCCCCCGCGTGCCCCATCTTCTTCTCCTTGGGCGCGTACCTGCCAGCTACATAGGCCACGACCGGCTTCTCGTATCCAGACTTCGAGATGTGCCTCGCGAGCCTCTCTTCGGCGTCGCCTCCGATCTCGCCCACCACAACGACTGCCCTCGTCTCCTTAATGCCCTGTAAGAAGTCCATGCACTCGGTCGGCGTCAGCCCTGTGACTGGGTCTCCCCCAATCCCCAATGCGACCGACTGACCCAACCCGCCGGAGGAGAGCTGGTTGGCTATCTCGTAGGTCAGGGTCCCGCTCCTGGAGAAGAGGGCTATCTCTCCGGGCCTGAACGACGGAGCAGGCATTATTCCCAGCTTGACCTTCTGAGCGGGAACGATCAGACCGGGACAATTAGGCCCAACTATCGACGCCGAGTGCTGCCTCGCAAGCTCCAGCATCATGAGTGTATCTCGGATTGGTATGTGCTCGGTTATCACGACCAGCAGCTTGATCCCCGCAAGAATGGCCTCCTCCGCCGCCCTGTAGGCGAACTCGGCCGGGACGAAGAAGACCGATGTCCGGGCACCCGTCCGCTCGACGGCGGCCTCGACGGTGTTGAATACCGGCACGTCTTCCACGGATTGACCTCCCTTCCCGGGCGTTGCGCCTGCAGCGACATTCGTGCCGTATTCCAGCATCAACTTGGTGTGGAGGCTCCCGTACCTGCCTGTGATGTTTTGGACGATTACCGGGTCGCCCTCTCGGGGGAGAATCAAGAGGCATTCACCACCGCCTTCACGGCCTCGCCGGCTGTTCCGAAGAGTCTCACCGCTGTTCCCGCAAGGAGCTGCTTCGCCTCCTGCTCCTCGGCGCCGCTCAGGCGAGCGAAGACTGGCTTGGAACCCTCCTGAACGACCGCCCTGATTCCCTCAGCCACGTCGGTCGTCCTCGTGATGCCGCCGAATATGTTCACGAGTATCCGCGAGGCGTTGGGGAGCCTGTTGACCAGCCGCAGGGCGGCCTCCACCCTGTCCCTCTGCGCTCCCCCTCCGAGGTCGAGGAAGCACGCAGGCCTCCCGCCCGCGTCGCCCACCAAATCGAGGGTCGAGAGCACCAGCCCGGCTCCGTTTCCCACCACGGCCAGGTCCCCCTCTAGCCTGACGAATGCGAAGCCCTGACGGGAAGCCTCTCCCTCCAGCTCGTCCTCGGGGTGAATCTTGGAAAACTCGGGGTGGCGGAAAAGGGCGTTGTCGTCTATGATGACCTTCGCGTCGAGCGGCATTACGGTCCCGTCCTCCCCCACAGCCAGCGGGTTGATCTCAGCGAGTTCGCACTCCTTTTCGCGTGACAACCGCTCCAGCTTCAGCAGGATGTCGGCGAACTGGAGCGCCTGCGCACCCGGGAGCCTCAGTTCCGAGGCGACCGATTCTGCGAACGCTATGTCAATTCCCGAGAGAGGGATCTTCCTCACGACCTTTCCAGCCAGCGACTCAACATCGATGCCCCCGGCTGTCGATGCTATCACCACGAACGACCTTTCTCCTCTATCGAGGGTCACTGACAGGTACATCTCCTGCTTGTGGGGGAAGGACTGCTCGACGAGTATCGAGGCGGGCGTCTCACCTCCTATGCGGAGGGAAAAGATCCTCGCGGCTTCCTTGGTCGCTGCTTTCTCGTCGTCTACCGACACGATACCTCCAGCTTTTCCGCGCCCTCCTGCAAGAACCTGTGCCTTGAGGACCACGGGATGTGGTAGCTCTGCGAAAGCCTTCGATACCTCCGGTACCGTGCGGGCCAAGATGGACCTCGGGAGCGGCAAGCCGTACTCGCGGAATATCTCTTTAGCCTGAAACTCGAAGAGACGCACGAGCCACGCGCCGAGGCGACTAGGAATAAACGTAACGGAGATGGGTCCGTTCTTCGGAAACCTTACTCGAGATATGCGCTTGGTTCGCTGGCAAGAGGGCGTGAAAAGTGGACATATCGTCCAGAATCCTTAAATCACTTGAAGCGGGTCGAACCGCTTCAATGGAACCAACTCAGACAGAGCAACGACCGACTCAAACAGAGCAACGAGAACCAATCCGCACAGAGCATCGAGAACCAAACACGGTCTTCATCGGCAAGAAGCCGACCATGGCCTACGTGCTTGCCTGCCTGACCGTCGTACAGAACGGTTCGAACACCGTGAACGTGAAGGCCAGGGGGAGGTCCATCTCGAAGGCCGTAGACGTGGCTCAGATCATCACAAAGAGGTTCGCGACCGACATCGCGATCAAGAAGATCTCCATAAACACCGAGCAGGTCAAGAGCATAGAGACGGGCACGATGAACAACGTCTCCTCGATAGAGATACGGCTCGAAAAGTAGTCGCTGACCTCCCGGACGCGCCTCGCCAGACTTTCGCGCTAGCGTAGCAGGTTGACCGTTGCGTCCTCGAAGCCATGCCGCAGGACGATGTTGAGGTTTCTGGTTGAGACGGAACGCGAAGCGCTCCTCGAGGTCGAAAGCTAGGGCTCCAGGCGCTCCGGGTCCCTGGGGAAGAGTACGGCTTCCTTGATGCTCTCCAGCTTCAGCAGGTGGGCCACGAACCTCTCTATGCCGAAGGAGTATCCACCGTGGGACGGAACACCGTACCTGAACGGTTCCGTGAACCATTTGAGGCTGTTCGCATCCATCCCCTTCTCCTTGATCTGGGCCAGGATCTTGTCGTGCCTGTGCTCTCTCTGGCCGCCTGAGGAGAGCTCCAAGCTACCGAAGAAGAGGTCGGTTGACCTCGCGAATTCGGGTTCCTCATCTACCTTCATGATATAGAAGGGCTTGGGAGCGGCCGGAAACCGATTGACGAAGAAGAAATCCGAATCGAGCTTCTTCCGGACGTAGGTTGCGAGAATGTCCTTGGCCTCTTCGTCCAGGTCCTCGTTCCGCGGCAATCTTTTCCCGTTCGACGCGAGTATGTCGTAGAGGTTCGGGAACGTAATTTCTGGAAACGGCGTTCTCGGAACTTCAAGCTCCAACTTCAGAGTGGCCAGCTCGTCGGCACACTTTCTCGTCAAGACCGATACGGCGTGGGCCACCATTTGCTCCTCAATCTGCATCACGTCTCTCTCGTCGCTGATGAAGGCCATCTCGGGCGCAATCGTCCTGTGCTCGCTCAGGTGCCTCGGAGTGTGCGAGAGCTCGGCCCTCCAATTCGGACCAAGGTCGTAGATCCTGTCGAAACCGCCCGCGACTGTGAGCTGCCTATGAAGCTGGGGGTCCTGGCGCAAGAAGGCGGGACGACCGTAGTAGTCGATCTTGAACACGTCGGAGCCTCCCTCCGAGATGCCTCCGAGGATACTCGGGGTGAAGGCCCGCATGAAACCTCTGCCCCGCAGGAACTCCTCGAAAGCCTCCACAACGGCGTTTTCAACCTTGAAAACAGCAGCCGTCTGCGGCCTCCTGAGCTCCAGCGAGCGCCAGAGCAGCCTCGTGTCAAGCCCGGCCGGCGTCACACCCCTCGGGTCCAGCGGGAGAGGGGCGGCCGACTTGCTCAGGACAACGACCTTCTCCGGCAGGACCTCGAAGCCCATGCGCGCCGCCCTGCTTTCTTTCACCGTGCCCTCGCATGAAATGACGTCCTCCTGATGGAGGCTCTGAATCATCTCGAAGAGTTCGGCGGTCAGCGCCTTCTTCGGTGCGGCTATCTGGACAATCCCCTTCGAGTTTCGCAAGAGAACGAAGCTGATTCCCCCGAGCGACCGGACGTCGTGGACCCAGCCTGCTATCGAGACCTTCTTTCCGATCCTGGCCTTCAGCTCCTCAAGTGACGGGAGGTCTTGCAACTGCGTCGCCCTGAATCGTGGTCGATTATTAGCTTAGCGAGAGAGGCGCTTCACAGGCACCTGGACCTCCGTGTTCACCCATGCCCTCTTGCTCTTCCAAGGGTTGCCGACGTACACCTCGCGCCAGATGCCGCTCTCCCTGAACTCCTTGTACTTCTTTCTCCACCATAGCCAGCCCTCAAGCCCGTGGTAGACCAACATCGGCGAGACCTTGTCAGGGTTGAATCTCACGGAGGCGACGGTGGTCGCTGGGAAGACCTTCCTCGATAGCCCCTTCTCGCCACGCACTGCCCTTCTGCTTCTTATCTCGATGCCGAATTCCCAGCGCCGCCTCTTGCTCGGGGTCTCGGGCCCGTCGAGCTCTCTGAAGAACCAGCGTCCGGTCTTGACGCCGCTCTTCCTGGCCCATGCTGCGATCGTCTCGAATTCAGCCCTGATTCTCCTGTCGGAAGGGTAGCTCCCGACAAGTGTTCGCGTGGCCACCCTATAAGTTGGGGCCCTGTGGATTACGAAATCGACGACCAATCTCGACGGTGGCCGGAGTAGGCCTCTTCGTATTTAGCATTGAGGGGGGTTCCCAAGAACGAATCCAGAAGGGATTCACTAGGCCGCCGCGAAGTTGGCCGACCACTGATTGTATGCCCTGACCATGTCTGGCGAAACGCTAGGTCGCCTAGCGCGCATGACGTCCTTGAAGTCTGCGATTCCGATGGGTCTGGTCTGCGTCTCTTTGTCGAGAGCCTTTCCACTCTCGAACAACTCCCTCACGACCTTGAGCTGCACGCCTTGGCAGATATCCTTGATATCGCTTCCCGAGTACCCCTCACTTAGCCTAGCCAGGGTTTCGAGACTAACATCCTCCGCCAAGGTGATGGGCGCGGTATACATCCTAAACTGCGCCATTCTCGCTTCTGTGTCAGGCAAAGGAACCAGGATTCTCCTAGAAAATCTTCGCATGAAAGGGGGGTCGAGGGACCATGGCTTATTGGTCGCCCCGATGATGTAGAGGTGCAGGTTCTTCCCCTTGTCAATCAGGCCGTCCGTCTCCCTGAGGAACTGGTCCCTCACCCTGGCTTCGCCTCCCACTTCTTGGCTCCTGACACCGAGGAGGGAATCAATCTCGTCCACGAAGACGATCACGGGCTTCCCCGAGCCGAGCATCTTGCGCGCATTGCTGAAGAGTTTCGCCACGTTCTTCTCCCCTTCGCCCAGCCATTTGCTCATTATCGAGGCAGCGTCCACCGAGATGAAGTAGCCGTCTATCTCGGACGCAGTGGCGGCTGCGATCATCGTCTTGCCGCAGCCGGGAGGACCGTAAACGAGTATCCCCCTGGGCCATCCGAGCTTGAACAGGTCAGGCCTAAGAAATGGGAACACGATCGACTCCCTGATCGCCTGCTTGCAGTCCTCGAGGCCCACCACGTCGTCCCACTTCACGTCAGGCTTCTCGGTAATCACGAGGTCGTTGAAAGACGCCTTCATCTGCTGTGTTTGTTGACCCCCCTTGTTCTCGTTACCTGCAGTCCCGGTCCCGGGTCCGCCAATGAGCGCGGGTCCGGAGTCCCTTTCTTGCGTCTGGTCCTGCGGGAGGAGACCGTGGGCAGCCTGGATGGCCTTGACACGCTCCTGGTAGGCCATCGCCCGCTCGGTGTACTGCCTGTTCAACCTATAGTCGGGGTAGAGGTGGACCAGCTTCACTAACGTGGAGATGGCCCTCTGGTACATCTGGATGGCCATCCCGTGTGCGCCCTGGGAGTCGAGGCGGATGGCCTCGCTCGCGTATCGCTTGGCATCGTCCTCGAGCTCCTTCGCAGCCACCACGCTCATGCGGTACTGCTCTCCTCCTGCCCGACCTTCATCTTTCCTTCGTTCAGGAGCTTCAACATGGCCTCCTCCACATCGTCGGACGGGAGCCTCAGGGCGACCGAGGCGTCGGTGATGTTCACGTCCCCGTTATGAATGACGGCATACTGGAGGACGCTCTCCTCCACCATCTCCGGCTTGGTTTCCGCGTACAGGACGCCGAGAGCCGCATCGTCCTCATCCCCCTCGTCACCGCCCTCGAGCAGGGGGACCATCCTCTTCAGCGGCTCCGCAGACTCCTGAATCTGACGAGGCGAGACGTCGAAGGATTGCCTCATCTCCTCCTCTCTCTGTTTGGCGAACCTCCTCGCTTGCTCGACCAGCTCCTCGCCGCTCTCGGTGTTCACGTTTAGCGAGAGGGTGGGCGACACGTTGCTCATCTCCGCCATCGTCTCGGTAAGCGTGTTGGTAATCTCGGTCGATGCCTGGTCGAGGGACGGGACGAGTCCCTGGACGGTCTTGTTCACCCTTCGAAGCACCTTGAACGCCATGCTCAGGTGGGACATCACGTCTCCGATGTCCACTATGCTCTCGAGCCTGAGGATGACCTGGGTGAGGGCCAGCTCGCTTGCGTAGACCACCTTGCCGACCTTCCTGAGCTCTGCCCACTCGTTGGCGTAGACCACAGCCTTGGACTTGTCCTTCGCCATCATGGCCTTCAGGGTGGTGTCGTAGAGCGCCTTCCGCCGCTGCTCCACCTTCACCTTCAGGATCTCGAGCTCCCTCCTGTGGAGCTCAATCTCCTTGATGGTGGACGCAATTTTGGGCTTCACGTTGTCGTCCTTAGCTATCCCTAGGTACTTCAGTGGCCAGCGCGCAGACAATTACGGACGTGTAGGGGAAGCGCCCCCATAATCACTGGCCTAGTCAAAATCATCGCTACTAAGGGGTGAAAACTTTGTCCCCGAAAAAACGCTCCCGCGGTCCCTCCTAGCTGCGCGAGAAGGACCCTGCAAGCGCGAACAAGTAGAGTTCTGCCTGCTCTTTGAGAATTCCTTCTTCAAGCAAAAGAAAATGAGAGTGGGAACTCGCGTTCCCGACTCTTCTAGTATGAGCTGCCTTCCGGCCCGGCTTCGGCAGACGGGAGCGATGTTGGGATCTCAGGGAACTTCTCACGCATGCGCTGCTCGGCCACGGCCGACGCCTCCGCTAGGATGCGCTCCGCGTCCTCGTTGGCAGCCTCGAAGTTCAGCGAGTACCCGCCCACCGTCCCTGCGTCCACCAGGATGCTGCTCAGCAGACCAGAGATTTCGCCGATCTCGCTCTCCGCCTCCGGCAGTACACCCACCAAGCCTTGCTTGACGTTGCGTATGACGGCCATGGCAGGTGTCAGGGTGACCACAATGTCACCGAGCTCCGTGATGGTATTGAGCCTTAGCACTATTTGCTCCAGAGCGAGCTTCGCCTGCGTGACCATCTTGTTCATCTTCCTGATCTCCGCAAGCTCGTTTGCGAACACTGACGCGTGTGGCGTGTCGTGTTTCTGTAGAGAGCCGACGACCTTGCCGAAGATCGCGTTGTCCCTCTCTCTGAGTTTGGTGGATGTAGACTCCAGCTTTGCGATTTGGACTTGGATTTGGCGGATGGCTAGATCGAGTCTCGGCTTGAGCGGACCTGGACTCCTGACGGAGTCGCGGACCCTCGTGCCGATACCCTGGCTGTTCTGCTTTTCCCACTTCCCTGCGAATGCAGACATTGAGAGCTTCGTGTCTCAAACCGCTTCAGCTCTGTTAATGGAGGGGAGTTCAAATTAGTTCACCAACGAATTAACAATTGCTCTTTTGAGTCCGACCGCGTGTGAAATGCAATCTCCAGTGCCGACAAGTTATAGAGACAGGCTCTGGCGTCCGGCACTGCTTTGCGTAGGGTGGCCTTCATCTCGGACGTTCACTCGAACCTTGAGGCCCTCGAGGCCGTCCTCGGACAGCTAGGGAAGGAGGAGTTGTTCTGCCTCGGCGACATAGTGGGTTACGGCAGCAATCCCAACGAGGTCATCCAGCTACTCAAGGACAGGAGGGCAGTCGCCGTGCGCGGTAACCATGACGAGGCTGTTCTGACCGGCGACACCTCCTGGTTCAACGCGAGGGCGGCCATGGCCGCAAAGTGGACGACGGGTCAGCTCTCGGAAGAGAGCAGGGCGTACCTCCGCGGTCTGCCGCTGCAGATTCGAACAGCGGTCGAGGAAGTCCAGACTTACTTGACCCACGGCAGCCCGGACGACAACCTGCACGAGTACGTCGACCCCGCGACTCACTCGGAGCTTCTCGGTCATTATCTCGCCAGACTGGACGTGAGGCTCCTGGGCTTGGGACACACGCATCTGCCGTACGTCTGGAAGGAAGACTCGGGCACCGTCTTCAACCCAGGATCGGTCGGGCAGCCGCGGGACAACGACTGGAGGGCGTCGTTTGCGTACGTGACGTTCGCCGAGGGGAAGGCGGAGGTGCAGCTTCTCCGGACCGAGTATGACTGCAGGAAGGCTGCCGGTAAGATGCTGAAGGCGGGGCTGCCCGAATCGCTCGCCATGCGGCTGCTTCCCCGAACTTAGCCCAGATGCTTATAATAATGGCCTTGGGAAAAGGTCGGTGCGTTGAGTGATTACAAAATTAGGAAGCCGTTCTAGAGCAAAGAAACCGCTCAACGTGAAATACGACTGGAAGGAAGTGGAGGAAGAGGTTCGCAACTTCTACGACCGCGTCGACCCGAGGAAGCGAGTCGAAAAGAAGCTCTCTAAGAAGAAGCCAATCGGCTGGGTCGAGGGCCCGCCGACGCTAAACAACCAGCCCCACATCGGCCACATCCGGGGCCGGGTCTACAAGGACCTCTGGTATAGGTACTCCTCAATGAACGGGGAGCGCCTCGCCTTCAGGGGCGGCTGGGACACCCAGGGGCTGCCCGTCGAGCTCGAGGCAGAGAAGGCTCTGGGTCTCACGGGGAACAAGTGGGAGAATCTCAGGCAGGTGGGCGCGGAGAGGCTCGTCCAAGCATGCAAAGACCTGATCAGCAAGTATCGCGCAGTCTGGGAGGAGTCCGACCGCCTCCTCGGGCTCCACCTTGACCAGAAGAGGGCATACATGACCTACACGGACGCCTTCATCGAAAGGGAATGGAAGTACCTCGAGACTGCTTGGGACCGCGGGTTGCTGGGAGAGGGATACAAGGTGGTCGCCTACTGCCCGAGCTGCCTGACTGCATTGAGCCACGCCGAGGTGGCGTTGGGCGGATACGAACAGCTCGAGGACCCGAACCTATACTACAAGGTGAAGGCTGGGGACGGCTCCTTCCTGGTCATCTGGACGACG
>JAJTZD010000007.1:45747-53370 GCA_032906685.1 Nitrososphaerales archaeon | reverse complement strand
GACCAACCTGAAGCCTTCATCGAACAGATGAAGATTCAGTCAATCACTCAGCTGGCAAGACCAACTATCGCGGTCCTAGGAGTCGGCGGAGCCGGCTCCAACATCGTCTCCTGGATCAAGAAGAGGGGCATAGTGGGCGCGAAGCTCATCGCAGCGAACACAGACGCCCCGCACCTGAGCATTACTCAAGCGGACCGCAGAGTCCTGATCGGCGAAAAGCTGACCATGGGCAGAGGCTGCGGCGGCTATCCGGAAAGAGGAATGCAGGCTGCTCAAGAGAGCATCGCGGAGATCAAGAGGGAGGTGAGTGGTGCCAACATCACATTCCTTTGTGCAGGGCTAGGCGGTGGAACAGGGACCGGAGGGGTCCAGGTCATCGCCAAGGAGCTGCAGTCGCAGGGGAACCTCGTCATCGGGGTCGTCACGCTTCCGTTCTCTGTAGAGAAGTACAGGTACGAGATCGCTAGGCAAGCCCTGAAGAATCTTGAAAAACTTTGTGATTCCGTAGTCACCATAGACAATACCAAGCTGAGCCAAGTGGCGGGCAACCTCCCGCTACAGCAGGCTCTCGGCGTGGCCAACGAACTGATTGGTCAGTTCGTGAAGGGCATCACCGAGACGATCACCACGGCCAGCCTCATCAACATCGACTACGCGGACATAAGGGCCATCATGGAGAGGAAGGGCCTCGCAGCCATAGGGGTGGGCGAGGAGGATGGCGC
This sequence comes from Nitrososphaerales archaeon, assembly GCA_032906685.1. Lineage (GTDB taxonomy): Archaea > Thermoproteota > Nitrososphaeria > Nitrososphaerales > Gagatemarchaeaceae > DASPPF01. Next base: position 52,648 of record JAJTZD010000007.1, on the reverse strand, counting down.
GAACCGCGTGGAGTCGGCCGTGAGGCACGCCCTGGACGCTCAGCTACTCGACATCAAGGACATCTCCAGGTCTCAGGGAGTGTTGGTACACGTGGCGGGAGGCGACGACGTCACGCTCGAGGAGGTGACGAGGGCGGGGGAGCTCGTTACGAGGTCCCTGCCGCCGAACACCCGAATCGTGTGGGGCGCCAAGGTGGACCCGGCGATGAACGGAAGGGCCCGCGTGATGGTCGTCCTGACCGGCGTGGAGAGCACGTTCCTATCCAGCGAGTCAAGGTGGAGTCTAGGACCCCTTAAGGTAGGAGGCCAGAGGTAGCCTCTTACCTTTTTTTGATTATCCAATTGCCCTTCTTCTCACTCCTTAAGAAAAGACGTTTCTGGGCCGCATTCAGGGAGCCGAGGCTGAACGTTGCCTACAGGGTGGTTGGGTTTGTCGCGATGCTCGTCTTCTCGGCAGGCTCGGTCGCAGCCAGCTTGGACCCTTCGCGGGTCCCCCTGCCGCTTGCATTGCTGTCCGTGGCCGCGACCTTCAGCGCGGTCGTCTTCCTGGTCGGATTAGCCTCCAGCGAGGTCTGGGAGTCGACTACCCGGCGGCTGCAGTACGTAGTCTCGGCCTCGCCGCACGACGGGGAGAGGCTGGTTCTCTTTGTCGGCGTTCTGGCTACGGTCATAGTGGCCCTGGTCGCCCTCCTCTTTCGGCTCTGAGTGGCATCCGATGGCCAACGGGGAGCAGGCCAACAGCTCCGATGTCCTGACCCTGCCGTACGCAGTCGACTCCGAGACGGGGGCACCGCTGCCCTCGGAGCTCGAGGTCCTGGTCGCTTGGCTCTCCATCATGAGGCGGGCACCCGTCTCCCAGTCGGGCCGGAGTAGTTCCGGCGGGATAGACGCGCTGGCGAGGGTCTACCTGCCCCTCTGGGCGGTGACGCTTGGGGACAAGGTGGCCGTGGTCGACCCCCTGATCGAACGCAGCTCCAAGGTCGAATACAGGGAGCCTACCCGCATAGACGGGTTCGTCGAGAGGCTTCAGGCGACCCATCGGAAGGGCTCGATGTTCAGGAACATGCTCCAGGCGTACCAGAACACATTCCCGGTCTCCAACGTGACCAGGTCGGTCGAGGTGCAGGGCCTCATCGCGGGCAGCGAAGCCGCCGCCATACTTCGGCACGTACGGAAGGTGACCAACGGCACCCTGGGGGAGTTCGCCAGCCCCCCCACCCTCGGGGACGCCTCCTACATGGCCGTGAAGGGGGCGGTTTCAGCGGTCCATGGAGTCTTCCGGTCCTTCACGGAGGGGATGGAGGAGCTGAAGCTTGCCCGGAGCGTCCTGAACGCCGAGACAGAGAGCCAGCTGAAGAGCCTAAGCGACGAGGTGGGAACCTTGCGAGCCGAATACTCCCAGGAGATAGACGCCACCCAGGACCTGGCCGAGAGGACAATCGAGGCTCTCGTAAGGAAGAGGGACGACGAGATCGAGATCATCGCGTCACGGTTCTCAGAGATCAAGGAGATGCTCGTCTCGGACCTGATGAACCTGAAGAAGGCCCAGTCCGCAATCATCCGGGAGGAAGGCTACCTGAGGAAGGTGGCAGCCGCGAGCGTGGCGAGCCGCCTCTCGCCGGGCTCCGACATGGTGAAGCTGCTGCTGGGCGACCACGCCAGCCGGCTCCGGACGGTGAAGGATGAGGCGTCCAAGATACAGGTCCTCGTCGACGAGATAGAGAAGGAGAAGAGCAGGGAGCTGAGCGCCATCAAGGACCTGTACGACGAGCTGATCATGGCGAAGTCGAGGGTCGTGACCGACCTCCAGATAGAGCTCGAGGTCGAGGTCGAGAAGAGGACGACCGAGATAAACGACCTGACCGAGCTCCAAGAGTCCCTGGAGAAGAGGTTCGAGGGGGTCAGCCTGTCCAACGAGGAGTACCTCAAGAAGCTGGACTGGATGGTGCCGGACGACATCGGCCTCCGGGGCAACGCCCCGATCTACGTTCCCGTATACGTGGCGGTATCGGAACGCGGCGAGACGCCCGTCCTGGCGAGCTCGCCAGGTGTGTTCTTCTCAGGATTGCCTCCGGTGGGGACAGCCTACACGCTTGAGGAGAGGCTCAAGCCCGTTTCGAGCTACCTGAGGACCCTGGTCGAGCTCCATCTTGTCAACAGGGTGCAGAAGGAGCGCGAGTTCATGCGGAGGACGATCCACCTTGTGAAGTCAAAGGACCTGATGCCCATGCTGCCCGAGGTGGTCGCCGCTGGCCTCAAGATAGCTCTGGAGAAGGGATGGGTCGGGGAGCCGCGAGCGAGGGACATCGGAGCGCTCTCATCGAGGCCGAGCCCACAGGTCCGCTAGCGCCTGAGCTTCGACGTCGTACGCCCGTACCCCAGCGTCACGATGATGAACTCCTTGAGGGCCCTGACGAAGGTCCGGATGTTCTGGATGTCGCCCTTGCGGAGGGTCAGAAAGGGAAGTGAGAAGCTGACCGAGACCGTGGCTACGGGCGTGTCCTCCTCACCGACGATGGCTACGTAGACCTGCTTGTAGGCGTCCTCGAACGAAAAAGTGAAGAGGTTCTTCCGGAGGCTCCCCCGCTCAAACTGGAGGGCCTTGCCTTCCTCCTTCAGGAGCCTGTACCCGAAGCCCTTGAGGTGTTTGATGCAAATCTCACGGATGTCCCCCCAGTAGCCGTCCACCGTGAAGGTCTCGGTGTGCTCACCCATGACTCTGCACGGCGACGACGGTTCGACGTATAAAGCCCTTCTGACCTGCAGAAATGCGCGACACTGGTTCGCGGGACGGGGAAGGCCGGGCAACATTAAAAAACGGCTCCTCCTCGGTCGAAGAAAGTTCTCTTGGGTGTCTCCTTCCTGTGAAATGTGAATTCTGCGGAGTAGAGGAGTCTCTGCCCTTCGTCTGCAACTACTGCGGTGGTGCCTTCTGTTCCGACCATAGGCTGCCCGAGGCGCACGCGTGCAAGGCCGACCTCACGCAGAAGCGCATGGTCGTGCCCCCACCCACGACGACCTTCACGTGGGGCCAGCAGGGATACACGGCGCCGCAGCAGCGCCCCCAGCGCGTCTTCTCCAAGATCGAGGTGCGGGACATCGTAATTGCGTGGTTGGGGCTGGGCCTTGCCTTCTCGCTCAGCTTCGTCTCACAGACCTTCGGCCTTCAGAACCTCGGCCTCGCCATCTCTAGGGTCCCCGGGGAGGTGGCAGACGTGTTCCTGATATCCCTGATCACGGTTGGCTCGGGCTTCGTCCTTCACGAGCTGAGCCACAAATTCACGGCACAGAGGTACGGCTACTGGGCCGAGTTCCGCATGTGGCCCTTCGGACTGGTGCTCGCGCTTGTCACCTCCCTAATCGGGTTCATCTTCGCGGCTCCCGGGGCCACGTACATCTCGGGCGTCAACATCAGCCAGGCGGAGAACGGGAAGATCTCGCTGGCGGGCCCTCTGACCAACGTGGCCGTGGCGGGCGTCTTCCTGCCGTTCCTCGTCTTGGGTAGCGGGTTCTGGCTCCGGCTCGGGTCCGAGGGAGTCTTCGTCAACATCTTCCTTGCCCTCTTCAACCTGCTCCCGATCATGCCTCTGGATGGGGCCAAGGTCTTCGCTTGGAGCAAGCCCAGGTGGGCCGCTATCTTCGTGCCGCTCGCGGCTCTGTTCGTGTACTTCGTCTTCGGCTGACGAGTTCCCGCGATTCTCTCCAAACTGATGAGGGCGGGAGCGGGTTCTGTTCCATACTACGGTGACTTTGACGGGCGTCGAGCCGTCGAGATTGAGCTTGCGACAAGGATAGCTCCCTTGCCAGGCCATCAGCACGCCAGCGCGTCATCGAGAGACGACGTTGATACCGACGTTGAGTCCTGCGCCGTGTTCCCGGACGACGGTTACTGCCGCAACTATTTTGCGTTCTGATGGCAAGTTTTTCGAATCGCCGCATACAACCTACAGGCGGATCGTTTGTAAGAATTACGTAAACCGTTGCCCGGATGGACAAATCCTTCACAAGGCAAATAAGCGCGGATTCTTGCGAAGAACGGTCATGGGAAGGCGTCTGGGTAGGGCTATTGTCGTACCTATTGCGCTCTTGCTCATCGCGTCCCTTCTGGCAGCATCCCAACCGGTCGCGGCCGTGGGCAGTCCACCCCTGGTCAGTCTCTTCCCGATCAAACACGTGGTCATAATAATGGAGGAGAACCACTCTTTCGACAACTACTTCGGGACCTATCCTGGCGCGAACGGGGTTGCGAACGCGCCGAGCGCTTACAAGAGCTTGATTCATACGATGGCCAAATCGAACCACGACCTCTGCCACTTGTACCTGTGTAGCCTCGGATATTACAACAACGGCGCGATGAATGGCTGGGTCGACCCGGAGGCCTTCGGGACCTACAGCTCGAACGTGATCCCGTACTATTGGCAACTCGCGAAGAACTACACGCTGCTGGACAACTACTTCAGCGGTTTCATGGGGCCTTCACTGCCCAATCACATAGTCGCCATCTCCGGGTGGAACTTCCACGACACCGAAAACCTGCCGACGTACAACGGAGACTCCCTGAACCAGACCATCTTCGACCAAATGAACAGTGTCGGCGTGACCTGGAACTATTATACCGGCTACTGCTGCTCGGCCAGCGGGTTCAATCCCCTGCCCTTGGCGACGCACTATCTGCAGGCGAAGCCTGTCAGTCAGTTCTTGCCCGACCTGTCGCAGAAGAAGCTCGCCGATGTGACCTACATAATGCCGCGACTGGAGGAGCTGAGCGAGCATCCCCCGTACGACGTCACGGCTGGGATGCACGAAGTCAATGGAATCATCAGCGCGATCCAGCAGAGCAGCTACTGGAGCTCGACGGCCATCCTGCTCACGTGGGACGAGTCGGGCGGATACTATGACCACGTCGCCCCGCCCAATCCCACCTTCGGATTCCGCGTCCCAATGATCGTCGTCTCTCCATACGCACGGCACGGGTTCATCGATCACACCCTCTCGTCCCATTCCTCGACGCTCTCTCTGATTGATTCCCTCTTCCACGTCCCTTGCATGAAGCGGGACTGTCACTCATCAAACATGATGGAGGCGTTCTCAATCGGCAAACACGACCTAATTGGATTCGACTTGGCTCAAGGAATTCAAGGGTCGGTGCTGACTGCGATGATGACTAGCACGGTCTTCCAATCGCGTTCTGCTCAAGTCGCCTGACGGCCCTTTCCTACCGTGCACGAGGGACATCGATGTTGATATCGACGTTGATGTGCCCCCGGCGACCTGGTTATACGCCCAATTTATCTGAGTATAATTACGAGGATAACTTTAACTGTCGGCCTCAAGAAAGGAAGCGAGGCTGCCATGACCAAGGCGCTTACAAAGGCTAGGAGAGTAGGTGGTTCGATCATGGTTAGAATCCCGAAGGAATTGGTGGAACAGGAGGAGATCAGAGAAGGCGAACTATTGGAGGTGGATGTTCGAAAGGTAAGAAAAAGCTGGTTCGGGGCTTTCCCTGGCGCGGGACCTTTCACACATGAGGATGAGCTAGACGTCCACGAATAGAGTGGTTCTCGACGCTTGGGCGTGGGTCGAATACCTGGGAGGCACCAAGGCGGGAGAGAGGGTCAAGAAGATAATCGAGGGACAGGCTGAAGTCTGGACCAGCCTGATCACTCTATCGGAGGTTGTCTCGAGGGTCGGAAGGTCGGGAAAGGACGTGCGGTTGGCCGCGAGCGCCATCACCACGCTGTCTAGGCTGGGGGCACCGGACCTTGAGGATGCAACCGAGGCAGGAATCCTCCACTCGAAGTTGAAGCCTTTGCGACCGAACTTCAGCCTGGCCGATTCCTACGTCCTACAGCTCGCGAGGAAGGTTGGTGCAAAGGTCCTGACCGGCGACCCCGACTTCGAGGGCATCAAGGAGGCCGAACTTCTCAGATAATTGCGCTGAACCAGGGCGCCGCCGTTCTACGTTGGCTTGGACTACGCGACCTCGGCCAATGGGGTGCTTTGGACAAAGTTCTCCGCCAGCCCGGTGTTCAACGGAACTGGTACTAGCTATCCCGGCCAGGCGGCGATAGTGAAGGTGAACGAATCTTATGCCATGGCTCTCGACGGCTTCGATGGGGTAGAGTACGCTACGTCGGCGGACGGCCTGCGCTGGGTAGCCTCGCCGGTGCCTTTGGTGACTTCGATTGGTTCTCAAGTTTGGGTAAATGGCTCGGTTAGCTCGCCCTCGCTCCTCTATGACGGCTCGGAAATCCTTCTGTGGTATCAGGGATCAAGTGGCAATTACGGTCCTGCAAAGAATTACGTGGCGGGCATAGCAGAAGCCTCTTGCGGTTTCTTCTTGCTTTCCAGTACGCGGACGGTTTTCCACGAACTCCACAGTTACAGTTTCCACTGTCGCTACGGCCACGAGCACTTTCACTTCAGTTCAAGTTCTGACGACGACCGCGTATTCTACTCTGACGAAGGAGGGCCAATCGGCATTTGATTATGCTTCTGCGGCAGTCTTGGGCGCAGGCGTAACCCTCGCAGCACTGGCGATGCTGAGATTCGCAGCCAGGCGCGCGCCGAAATGAATAATCAACTTTGATATCAATGTAGATAGTTCGGAGAGGGGCCCGGGCGTTTCTTTCCTTGGGGTGACGGTTATCAGCCCACTGAGGGTTAGAGAGCAGTATGGAAGGCAAGGGGTCGCCAGTACGGACCCGTGGGGGAGGGAGCCCGGGGCGCGGGAGAAAGTTCCTGTCACGGTGATGGTCGACAGTGAACTGCGGGTCAAGATGATAAGGCTGGGTGTCCGTCCGACTCGGGTGGCGGTCAAGGCTTGGGAGAACGCGGTCAGGGAGAGAGAACGGGCGTTGGAGCTGAGGGTTCTCCAAGCCAAGGATCCTCGGATGACCCT
>JAJTZD010000007.1:0-45647 GCA_032906685.1 Nitrososphaerales archaeon | reverse complement strand
TGCCCTGAGCATGGGGATTCTTTGTTCCAGGGAGGGTGTTAGTGTCCTTAGAGCATACACTAAACAATTCTCGTCTTCCGACTAGTTCTAGACCCTGCGGGGGAACTACCTGCAATGGCCTCCAAGAGCGTGAAACTCTGGTGGACCGACAAAGTCGTGAGTTCCGGCGACGCCCTCCGGTTCCTCTTCGGGGACCGGCAGGACACGATCTCCGCAGCAAAGCTGCTGATCTCAGCGATGAAGTCCAACCCGAACCTTTCCCTGTCGAAGCGGGAGATGCGGTTCTTCGCCAAGCAGCTCGAGGCCGGGAACGGGGGAGTGAAGTACAGCTACCACAACTTCTACACCAAGCTGCTCAGGAAGCTCCTTGACCTGGGCTTTATCGACAGGAACGTCCTGATATGGGACGCGAAGAAGAGAAGGACAGCCGCGGTGTATCAGCTGAAGTTTCAGCCGATAGGCGAAAGGTCCCCCCAGGGTGGCTTCGTGAAGCAGGCCTGGCAGCTGTCCAGGGGCTGGAACGACCTGATACAGCAGTGAAGTCCTAGAGGAAGCTGCGGCTCCTGAACGCGCCCACGATGAGGGCGATGCCGACGATGATCAGCAGAGCAGGCAGGAAGGGTACGTTGATTCCGAAGAGCACTATCGGCGCGTAGATGACTGTTAGAAGCGCACCCAGCCCTATCGTGAGGACGCTCAGCTTCAGCCTCAGCGCGGACCTTGCCAAGTTCAGAATGAGAAGCAGGACCCCCGTGCCCAGCGCGAACACAGGAGCGTTCACCGCGGCTATGAGGTTGCCGCCCAGGGTCGCAGCGAGCAGACCGAACCATACGAGGAAGATGCCCCAGAACACGTTGGTGACCGTCTCGTTCTGCACTTCAACCGCGTCAGAAAAAGACCCACATTAAAACGATTCACGGGGTCAGAAGGAACCGACCGTGGCCAGGGCACCGACGGCGAGGGCGAGGAGGCCTATCACGAGGGTCACGATGTAGATGCTGTTCCTCTTCGCGAACTTCAGAAGGACGGAGATCATGAGGAGACCAACTGTGGCCGCCGTTATCACGGCGACGACCACGCCGGTCGCGTCTACGGCTGCTACAGCGGCGTTGATTTCTGCCCGGCTGAAGAGTACGGTCGTCGCGAAGGCGCCCAGCGAGGCCGGGATGTACGCGAGGTAGGAAAGGCGGAATGCGTCCCTGGGCTCCACCCCCATGAAGAGCATAGTCGAGACCGTCATTCCTGACCTCGACACTCCGGGGAGGGCGGCGATACCCTGGGCAATGCCGATCGCGACGTAGTGCTTCAGCTTCATGTCCCTGAGGCCTCCGATTCGGGGGGTCAGGCGTGAATACCGGATGTAAACGGCATCACCGAGGAGGAAGGCGCCCAGTATCATCATCGGTATCCCGAGGTTGTAAGCCCCCGAGAGGAGCTTTTCGCTCAAGAGGTAGAGAGGCACGCCTATGCCTCCAGTCACGAGTGTCACGACCACGAGGTAGACCAGAAGCTTCCTGTCGTGCAGCAGAGAGAGGACGTCCCGTCTGAAGTAGATCGTGGCCGAGCCGAGAGACCCGACCTCCATGAAGAGGCCGAAGGCGAACGCGACGCTGGGTAGCAACGCGAAGAGGTACGATGAAACAAACAGGACTTGCGTCTTGCTGCTGATGGGAAGCCACTCTGCGATTCCTTGCACAAGGCCCACGAAGATGGAATACAGGATGCTGGACAACGATATATCACCCGCTTGCGAATCCTACATAAGGCGTTAGCACCCGCACTCAGAAGGAGCCGGCCCCTCCGGGCGATTCTCGACTCTCGTTGCATCGGCCTGCACCCTGCGAGAATACCATGCCCTGCCGGCCGTTGATAGGCAAGTCCTCTTACTTGTAAGAGCAGGGGGATATCACGCAATGCCACTGAGTCAATGGACTCCCAGGAGCGAGTTCGCGTTCCGCCCAAGGCATAAAAAAGGCTGAACGGCTGGCCCCCTCAGGCGCCAAATGCCCATCAAGATGCTGACGCTGGAGGACTTCGATCTTGAGGACAAGCGCGTCTTTCTGCGGGTTGATATCAACACCCCAATCCATCCTGACACCGGCAAGCTGATGGATCGCACTCGGCTCGAAGAGGCCGCGATTACGATCAGCGACCTCTCAACGGCCAGGGTCGTGGTCGCGTCCCATCAAGGACGCGTGGGCCGGTCGGACTACGTCGGCCTCGGACCCCACGCCCGAGCGCTGCAGGAGATCCTCGGGAAGAAGGTGAAGTTCGTGGAGGACGTCTACGGACCCGCCGCACTGGAGGAGATCGATTCACTCCAGAACGGGGAGGTCCTGTTGCTCGACAACCTTCGTTTCACCGCAGAAGAGAACCAAGAATACAAGCCCGCCGACGCAGAGAAGACGGTCTTAGTTTCGAAGATCAGGCCACACGTCAACATGAGCGTGCTGGACGCCTTCTCCACGGCCCACAGGGCACCACCCACGATCGTGGGGTTTGCCGGCCTGGTGCCTACCTGCGCGGGTCGCGTCGTCGCCAAGGAGCTGAGGACGCTCGACAGAATCGCGGCGGTGGAGAAGGGCCCGTACGTCACGGTCCTGGGAGGCGCCAAGGTCGGCGACAGGCTGGAGGCCATTGACGCGCTCATAGCCAACAACCGGGCGGACAAGGTCCTGCTCTGCGGCCTGGTCGGGCTGGTATTCCTGAAGGCGATGGGCAAGTACCCGAGCGACCTGGGCATAGATAGCGAGGAGAAGTACGTTCAAAAGGCCAAGCAGCTGATCGACGACGAACCCGACCGCTACGGCATCCCGGTCGACGTCGCGGTCAAGGCCGACGGGCAGAGGAAGGAGCTGGACGTGTCCGCGTTGCAGGCAGGGCAGCAGGTGATGGACGTGGGCGAGAAGACGGTCGAGAAGTACGCACGGCACATCAAGGGGGCAGGGACGGTGTTCATGAGCGGACCGCCGGGGGCCTTCGAATGGGATGAGTACAGCTTCGGGACGGAGAACATCCTCAGAGCGATGGCCGCGTCCCTGGGGACGACGATAATCAGCGGCGGGCACCTGTCGACGGCGCTGCGAAAGTACGGCATCCACGACCAGATAGACCACATAAGCACGGCTGGAGGGGCGCTGGTCCAGTATCTGGCTGGGAAGAGACTCCCGCTGATCGACGCTCTGGAGCGGGCCGCAGCCAAGTGGGGGCCAAAGAGCTGACAATTCATAAGGGTGCCCAGCGGAGGCAACGTTCCCGTTGATCAAAGTGGGGGTGAACGGCTACGGGACCATAGGACGGAGGGTGGCTGACGCCGTGGCCAGGCAGAAGGACATGGAGCTGGTCGGAGTCACAAAGACGAAGCCGGACTACAAGGCCAGGCTGGCCGTCAGCAAAGGGATCGGGCTGTACGCCGTCGACATCAAGAGCCTGGAGGCGTTCAAGGGGGCAGGGTACAACCTCAAGGGGACACTCAACGACCTGCTGCAGCGGGTGGACGTCATCGTGGACTGCTCGCCCGAGGACAAGGGGGCAGGGAACAAGCCCATCTACCAGCAGGCCGGGGTCAAGATGGTCTTCCAGGGCGGTGAGGAGCACGAGCTGGCGGGCACTTCGTTCGTAGCGCAGTGTAACTTCGAGAAGGCCCTGGGCAAGACGATGGTCAGGGTGGTCAGCTGCAACACGACGGGGCTCTGCAGGACGATCCACGCCGTAGACATCGGGGCAGGCGTCTCCAAGGCAAGGGCTGTGCTGGCCCGAAGGGCAGCAGACCCGGACGAGGTGGGGAAGGGACCAATAGACGCGGTCGTGCTGGACCCGACCACGCTGCCGTCGCACCACGGGCCCGACGTCCAGACCGTGCTCGAGGGCCTGAACATAGTGACCATGGCGTTCAAGGTCCCGACAACGCACATGCACCTTCACAGCCTGATCCTCACGCTCAAGAGGCCAGCGACAAAAGAGGAGATTGTCAAAGCGCTGGAGAAGGCCCCCCGGATGCAGCTGGTCGACGGCAAGTCCGGGTTCAAGTCCACGGCCCAGGTTGCCGACTTGGCGAGGGAGATGGGCCGGCCGAGGGGTGACACCTACGAGGCTACGGTCTGGAGGGACTCTGTGACAGTGATCGACGGAGAGGCTTACATGTTCCTAGCGGTCCACCAGGAGGCGATAGTGGTCCCCGAGAATGTTGATGCCATCAGGGCCGTGTACGGAGGATACACGGGGGGGGAGTCGATGAGATTGACCGACGATTCCCTCGGGATAGCGCACAGGTAGCTAGCGCTCGAGCTCCTTCGGCAGCGACCTTAGCACATACTTCGGCTCTGTGAAGTTCTTCACGAGTGCCTTCACGCCCTTCTTCACAAAGTCAATGGGCTTCTTGCCTAGCACGACGAAGCTGACCAGCTCTGCCACCTCCTCCATCTCCCGCGGCCCGTAGCCCATCCGTGTCAGCTCTGACGTCCCGAGCCTGCCGCCGTTGTCAGAGATGATGTTTGCCAGCTCCAGCCTCTCGGCGACCGACAGGAGCTTCTTCGCGTCGTAGTCGAGCAGGACCTGGTGCGATTTTGTGAAGCCCACCGATGCCCCCCTGACCTGCACGCCTCTTCCGTTGAGAGCCTTCGCCAGAGCCTGCGAGTTCTTCACCACCGCCTGGGCATACGCCTTCCCGAACTGAATCATCTCCGTAAGCGTGACAGCGAGCGCCGCGACCCTGTTCAGATGCACGTTGTCGACTACTCCAGGATGGATCTTCCCCGAGACCCTAGCGAAGGCCTCCTCGTTGTTGGAGAGGATGATGCCGCCCTGGGGCCCGGGGAGGCTCTTGTGTGTGGAACCTATGAGCAGGGAACAGCCTTCCCTGAGTGGGTCTTGGAACTCGCCTCCTGCAATCAGGCCGAGAACGTGCGAACCGTCGTAGACGCACGCGCCGCCATCGTGGAGGTCCGACAGCTCCCTCGTCGGATGGGGGAAGGGTATGAAGCTGGAGCCGAAGACGACGACACTCGGCTTCTCGGCTCGGATGAGCGCCCTCGACTGCTTGGCGTCGATGTTCACCGTCGTGTCGTTGTAGGGGAAGTAGATGTTCCTCAGACCCAAGAGCTTTCCGAGGCCGAGGTGTGTTATTCCGGGGTAGCCGCCGTTGTCGGGCGAAACAGAAAGAATCTTGTCGCCGGGTTGCGTCAGTGAAAGAAGGACTGCCATGTCGGCCGTGTGCCCAGAGAGGGGCCTCACGTCGGCGTACCTCGCGTTGAAGACCTTCCTTGCGATCTCCTCGGCGAGCGACTGCAGCTCGTCAAGGTACCGCGTCCCCCTGTAGAACTTGTCGGGCGCGTTGTACCTGTTGCCCAAGTCGGTGGTGAACATCCGGCGTGAAAGGGTGCTGCTCCTGTTCTCAGAAGGTATCAGGTTGAGGCACTCGCCCAGCCTCCAATCTTCGTGGTCCTTGATGGTCTTCTCTATTCTATTGAGGTACGCGGATGACAATGACCGCTCGCGCTCTCACGATTCGAGATTTAAGTTTGGAGAGGAGGGGTCGAGGAATCCCGGAGCGTAGTGGTCCAGGGCTTGTCGGAACTTGCCGATTGATCTGCTGTCAGCCGTACCTGTACCTTACTCCATGCGAGTCTCTGTCGTGCCTGAAGAGGACGATCTCGGCGGGACCCACCGCACCGCAGGTGCCACAAGACAGACATGACGAGGGGTCGTACCTGAGCTCCGCGTCCGCTACATCCTCCCTGGTCTGGAGGAGAGCCTTGCGTCGCGCGCTCTGGAGGCTTTGGCTCTCTTTGGATTGGAGCTCCAGGTTATGTTCGTAGACGTCCCTGAATGAAGCGAATACCCCCTTTGCGGTCACCACAGTGAAGCAGTTGGCAGGACAGATTGCTGCCCACGGCTTTGTGACGGACTTCGAAGCCAGGGCCGAGTCGACCTCGACGTGGGAGGAGCTCACGTCCCTGTCGCAGCTCAGGAGGCTCATCCTTTCACTGACCCTCCGGAGGGCGTCTTCGCCGGACCGGCCGCCGAACGACGGTTTGAACCGATATGTGTCTGAGAGCGCTCTGAGGCCGAAGGCCAGCTTTGGAAGGAAGTGTTGCGCGACGGAGCTCTCCGAGACGAAGCTCTCCCGGCCCGACCTGCTGACGTCGTCATAGACTGGCGCAAGCAGGCTCCTGTACCTCGAAAGGTTTCTGCTCCTGTACGACCCCGACTCTCTGGCCCAGAGGTAGGCAGTTGCGGCCATCGCTCCGGAAGCTATGGCATACCTCATCCCGTCGACCATGGGACCAATCTTGACGCACGCACCGAGTGCGTCGCCCGCCACCATGAAACCGTCGGAGTACGGCCTCTTCGGAAGGCACTTGAAGCCTTTTGGCATGTTGTGGACGGAGTACTCGACAGCTTCAGCGCCCTCCAGCAGATCAGCCACGACCGGATGAGTGAGGAATTCGTCCTCGATGTCGATCAGCTTGCCGACCCGGCTGTAGCGCTCCGTCGTCAGCCTGACCAACGAGTCCAGCGAGACGACGAGGCCTACGGATAGTGTATTGTTGTTCGTGTAGATGAAGGCCCAGCCGCTCGTCCCGAGCATGAAACTACCGCCGAAGAGGGTTGCCCTGCCCTCGCCTGGTTTCGTCCTGAACCTCCTCTCTATCGTCGCGCCGTCGAGCTTGAAGACCCACTTCGTTCCATGATACAGCTGGCGCGGGGTGAGGGCCCCTCTCAGCCCGGCCTCCTGTACCAGTGCGGAGGTCACGCCAGACGCATCGATGACAAGCCCCGCCCTGAGCTCTTCCTTTGAGGTCCTGACCCCGACAACGGCCCCGCCCTCAATTAGCAGTCCTTCGGCCGCCGTCTCCGTCGACAGGGTCGCCCCTGCCTCAACTGCCTTCTCTGCAAACCAGAGGTCGAATGGCCTCCTGAGGACCGAAAAGTCATGCCCGGTCTCGAAGCCCGTCGGGAGGAATCCGAGCCTCGCCGCCAATGAACCCTTTGTGAGCCTGTAGAGCCTCGAGGTCCCCCTCCTCATGTCGGGTTCCCCGAGTACCTCGACCTCGTGCGAGACGATCCTGCGTTGAAGGGGAGCCGTCCTCTCGAAGTCGGGGACGAGGCCGGTCATGTCGTATCCGCCCTCCAACACTCCGTAGAGGACCCCACCGCTCATGTTCCTCTCTCCCGGGACTTTGGACTTCTCCAGCATCAGTACATTCACGCCCTTCCTTGCGAGCGTGAGGGATGCCGCGGAACCTGCCGGCCCCGCTCCAACGACGATTACGTCGAACTCACGCTTCATTGGCCTTCGCGTCGTGAGGGTTCAGAACTATGTCCATCGCCTCCAGGTTGAGGACCCCGCCCACTTCCACGACTTGGGTTGTCCGGGCGGGGACTCCTTTCAGAAAGACGTTGGTGAGCATCGATTTCGACCGCCGCGGATGATGATTTTTAGGCTTGTGATTGAGGTTTCTATCTAATCTTCGGGACGCACTCCCGCAAATCCTCGCTGCCCAACGAATGCTTTTGCCGGGGGGAATGTGAGTTCGTCTCAAGAGAAGGTAAATTTCCGATGAAGCGAGTACTAGCTTCGTCTGAAGGGAAGCATGAAGGGTATCTTCTTGGCCTTCAGGCTGGAGATGCCCCGCGACATGCTTGAACTCTTGACGCGGCAGCTGCAGTCAACCGCACCGTTGCACAACTCCCGCGAGCATCCAGTTTAGCAAGTGAACAACTTCTCCCAAAGTCTTTTATGAATGCAACAGCAGAGTCACCAAGGAATTGACCTCGCGCCGGCTGCCATTAGAGGCGCAGGTTTCGAAGGAAGTGATGGCATACGTTCGCATCCCGAACAAACGGTTGTTCCATCTCGTCGTGAAGTTGAAGAACAAACCAGGCGCGCTCGCCGGCGCCGCATCAATACTTGCCAGAGCTCCAGTCAACGTACTCGGTAGCTTCACAGCCATCCCGGATGGCGGCGTGAACGGCATCTGGAGCCTCTTCGCTGAGTCGAAAAACAAGGTCGCTACGGGCGACTCGCTAAGGAAGCGCCTGCTCGCTTCCCCCTACGTAGCTGATGCGGAGGTCAGAGAGGACAAAGGCGGATTCCTCACAGACCTGTGCTTCCCAATCATGTTGAGCGAAGGCGGTCGTGCGGTGCTGATGAGACAGAAGTACTTCACACAGATGCTGGACAACGTCAGGGAGACATTCGGCTCTGGCGGCGACTCCATTGTCTACCGCGAGGGATTCGACTATGGGAAGTCAACGTGGGAGAATGTAGTGGCTACGCTGGGTAGAGATTACGTTCTAGAAAACCTGAACGACGTTCTGTCCATCTACACTTCAGTCGGATGGGGCAGAACAGAGTGTGTGGAGCTTGAACTGCGCCAGCCCAGAATAAGGATAAGGATGGACGCGAATTTCGAGTGCGTAGACCATCAATCAGATAGACCCAACAGCGAATTCGTAAGGGGTCACCTGTGCGGCGCCCTATCGGCAATTCTGGACTTCGCGCTTGAATGTAATGAGGTGATGTGCGTCTCCAAGGGAGACCGATACTGCGAATTCGTGGTCAACAGGGTCATGTCGCGAGTGGATAACCCGACCGTGCGACCACCATACCCCGGATTCCCGAAGGCGCCTGCCGCACGGCGGAAGTGATTAACGACGTATCGAGACCCGCAGAGGGAGCCCGATGCTGCGGGCTTATCCTGACAACTACAGCGGCGGCAGCGAGGCTATGGCCTCCCTCAGCGTGTCCGCGCCCCTGCTGAACCAGTCCCTCTCCCTGTCCGAGAGCTTGAGCTCGAACACCTGCTCAATCCCCCTGCGTCCTAGCTTGACCGGCACCCCGATGCAAAGGCCCGACAGCCCGTATTCGCCTTCCAAGTAGGCGGAAGCGGCAAGGACCTCCTTGTTGTCCGTTACTATCGCCTCTGCCATCCTCGCGACCGACCTCCCCGGAGCGAATATCGTTGCCCCTTTCTTGGTGATGACCTCGGCAGCAACCTTCCGCGTGTCATCAATCGCCTGCAGTATCTCAGCCTCTGACATCAGGTTGGTGAGCGGTACGCCGCTTACGTATGTGTGGCTCGCGACCGGAATCATGTTCTCGCCGTGCTCTCCCATCACGAGGGACGTGATTGAAGAGCGGGAGACTTTCAGCTTCTTCGCTAGGACGTACTTGAACCTCGAGTTGTCGAGGACGCCTCCTTGTCCGACGACACGCTGTTTCGGGAACCCCGAGGTCTTCAGAGCGACGTAGGTCATCGCGTCCATGGGATTAGTCACCATCAGGATGATAGAATCGGGTGCGTGCTTCGCCACCTCCTTTGTCACGGAAGCGATGATTCCAGAGTTCTTTGAGAGAAGGTCCATCCTCGTCATGCCCGGCTTCCTTCCCAGGCCCGCCGTGATGATTACGAGCTTTGCGCCCTTCAGCGTCGCATAGTCGGTCGACCCAGACACTTCAAGGTCAACCCCGGCGTCCGACATGCGATGGTTGATGTCGAGTGCCTCTCCTTCGGCGAGGCCTGGTATGATATCGACCAGCGAGATGTCGTCGATTTCCTTGAAAGCGATTTCGAGGGCCGACTGCGCGCCCACCTTGCCCGCGCCAACCATACCTATCATGGCTGTCGGTCGGGGCGTCGGACTCGGGTATAAACCGATTTCGCCGGGTAACCATTGGATCCTACATCCGATAGAACAACCCCCGAACCACCGCAAGGGTCAAAAACTAATGATTCGAACAGAGAGGAGGGATTGGGGTCAGCCTTAGGTTAGCCTTCGCGAAGTGCTGAGGTTCCTTCGCGTCGCACGTGCTGACCCCTCTGGAGGTCTGTGTTCAGCCAGCGTGACTCGAGGAAGGGGACAGAAGGCTAGTCCTTGTCTTTGGTCGTTCCAAGGTAGGCGTCAATCATCCTCCTAGCCTTCTTCCATGTTTGGGTGATGTTCTCTTTCGGGAGGGTTAACCTTAGCGCGCCTCCTTCGAAGGAAATGACTTCTTCGTTGATCGTAGGCGAGGGCTTTGTTCCAACTAAACCCTGTCCACCGCTTTGTGGTTCACTGCTGGGCTTCGTTTCGCCTTGCTTCGGTACTCTGATGCGCCGAATGTCCTCCAAGTAGGCTTTTCTGACCGTTTCGGCCTTGGTCTTTGCTTCCTCTGGCGTAACCCCTGTGATTTGCCGCAGTATCAACCAGAAGTCCGCGTCCGGCAAGTCGGAACTAGATCTTGTGTACTTCTCGTAGAGCTCCTTCCAAAGTGGAACATTCGTTACCGCTTCGATGTAGCCCTCATTCTCCTCCTCAGTACCTTGTGTTGGTAGAGCGATCTTCCGTCCCGTATCTGTGACCCTAGCTTTCCCTCTGCCATCCACCAGCCGATAGGCTCTCATCATCGCCAGCTTCGTTGTGAATGAACCGCTGTTAGCGGTCTTGTGTCCCAATACTGGGGCGAGGGTTACGAAATCAACTTCTGCTTGCGCGAACTTGTTGTACATGGTCTTGATTGAATCGGTTAATGTGGGATGGAGTCTCATGTCAGGGACTTCGTAGTTTCCAATCTTCAATGCTTCTTTTCACCCCCGTTCAACTGCCGCTAGCGGTAGTTATCAGTAGTTATAAACGTTCTGTTATCCAACGATTCTACTGCTGTTGAACGGAGAATCGTTAGCAGGAATCTGGAAGACTTCATCCCCTGTCTGTCTATCTGGTCGCTTGATTCGGGAAGGTTGTCCCGTGTTCTTTGCGGCCGACCAGCCAGGCAACGTCGCATTGGCCGTCGAACTCCTTGAGTACAGAGGCACACGCTTCTGCGAGAAGCCTGATGTAGCGCTTCGGGTCGTACTCCCTCGCCTCGTCGAAGTCCACCGGCACCGCCCTCTTCGAGCCAGTCGATTCGTAGTCCTTGATCACGTACCTGATGCCTTCCCCGGCATGTAGCTCGACCCCCTCACCAGCAAGCTGCCTCGCGACCGAGGCCTGGAGCGTCCTGTTGACGTACTCCTCGGGCTTCTTCGACAGGTTCATCGCGAAGACCATCTCTTCGGCAGGAGCCTCCCTACCCTCGATCACGCAGGCGTACTTCAGGAAGACGTCTATGCATTCCGGAATCTTCTCTCTCGCTTCCCTGACCGAATCCGCCTTGGCGAGAATCCGGAGAATCTCCATCTGGCACTTTTTGAAGAGCATCGGGGTGTCGTGGCGCCTCGCCTCTATCCCCCTCACCTTCAGCTCCCCTCTTCTGTAGACGCCGAAGTAGCGGTTCTGGACCGGGAGGTTGGGTGTCACCTTGGATGGTAGAAACGCGATCCACTTGTATATGCCCTCGAATGAGAGCTGGAAACCTGTCTCCTCCTCTATCTCAGCCTTCAGCCGCAGGTAGTCGTCCTCATCTGCCCCCGCCTTCTTGAGCCAGAGCGAGTCCACTATTCCGTGGATGACCTCGAATCCTCTCCTCTCGGCAACCCTCGCGGCGTCGACCAACACCTTCCTGTCCCAAGCGCACACGGCTATGTGGGCGTCTATCCTGCCGAACTTGGCGTTGTTGAAGCCGAGATAGCCGAACGTTGTTATTCCCAAGAGCTTTAGTGCGGCTTGTCGTTGATTGTATTTGTCGTACTCTGCACCAGTCGAGTTCTTCTTCAGCTCTTTGTACCTGAGCCTCTTCTCGACTATGATCTCGATGGCGGTCGGGACTATCCCCGCTCTCTCGCAGACGTTCCAGTCCAGCTCCGGCACTCTGTTCTTCGAATCGGGGCAGCACACGCACTTCACGGTCTCAGCGGAGATGTTTTTCCTGAACATGATGTTGGGATACAACGCGGAGAAATCTAGCTCCCCGACGCCCTCGTGAAGGCCCATCTTGGGCTCGAAGATGAATCCGCCCCTGTCGGCTACAAGCAACTCCGCCCTGTCCTTGAAGTGCTCCACCAGCGTCGGCTTCCACGGAATGAGCAAGTTCATCTTGAAGGCTTGATAGAATTGGAGACTCGAGAGCGCCTTGCCTATGCTGGCCCTGCTGGCCGTCTGGAGTGGCATCCTGCATATCCTGCTCAACTCGAGCAGGCCGTGGAAGCCGGCCTCGGAATAGGAGAACGAGGTCGATGTGTCGATGTGGACCCTGCCGTATAGTTTGATCGCCGAGGGTTTGTAGTGTATTTTTCCGTAGCTGAAGAAAGACGTGCCCCTCTTCGTCGGAAGCCTCAGGACAGTGCCGTCCCTGTCGAGGCTCAGTTGTTCCGAGATTCCGTTGGCTTCCGCCCGCTTGATCAGATAGGGGAAGAGGAACGTGTCTCCGTCCCTTGTGGTAACGAAATCAGAGTCGAGGGCCTCGACTGTCCTGACCAGCTTGAGTATATCGTCTGCTTCTGACGCGCCGTCGATGACCTGTTCGCCGTTTTCATTCTTCAGCCTGATTCCTTTGATTCGGTCCGTGTCCTTTGGCATCTTTCCCTGCTTGTCTATCACAACATCGATGTCTACCGTTTTCAGGTTTGGAAGCCGATAGTCAGGTTTCATGACATTGTCGTGCAGTCTCCATTCGAGTCCGTAGCCGCCCTGCTCGACCTCGCAGTACGCCAGGGGGAATAGGTCCCGCTCGTAGAGGTAGCTCTGGTTGGGCGGGACGTCTGCGTTGTACAGCCGAAATGAACCGAGGGGGCCGAGCCGCTCTATCCGCCCGGCCACCTGCTGGACCCTCTTCGCGTCTTTCACCTTGACCTCCACAACCTCGGAGAATCCCTGGTCCGTGACCTTCTCGCGCTTCCTGACCACCCTGGTCCACGCCAGCTCTTGGCCGACCACCTTGAGCGGGACGCCAAGGTCGGACCTGTCGTCCGCGGCTATGTAGATGGAGGGCGACCAGGTGTCGGTCAGCCGGACGGCTTCGCCGTTCTCGTCCTTGAGCCAGACGACCATCTCCCCGGGCTTGCCGGGATAGAGGTCAAGTATCCAGCCCCTCATTCTTGCCCGCCTTCAGCCTCTCGACTTCGCGCGTCAGCCACTTGATCGTCTTGTGCTGCATCAGCAGCAGGCTCATGAAGAGCGGCTCGCTGGGGAAGGGCGACGCCCTCGCCTCCATGGCCGGGGCGTACTCGTAGCATAGCCTCATCATCTCCCTGAAGAGCTCCCTGTCCTCCGCCCTCAGCACGTCGGCGAAGCGCCTCCAGCTCTCCATCTCCTCGATTATGTCGGAATCGGATAAGGTCACGGCACGCGTTCCCTCCTCAGCATCGCGTCCGAGTTGGACCAGTGCCCGAAATTTAACGGAGGAGAGCTTTGTGAAACTGTGCAGGAGGGGGAGATGGACGAAAGTGTTCGGAGTGAGGAGGCGCGAGGCCTAAAGAAGCAGTCTGCGCGCTTCCATTATCTTGTGGCCGTCCACAAGTATGGTCGCCATCCCGACCGTGCCCCACCAGTTGCTGCCGTGAGGAGAGCGTCAGAACGCTCGGGAAGATCGTCCTTCCAATGCAGCGCGCATCATTCTAAGTATTCTACGCCGCTCAGACCGCGGAACGCCGTGTCCCCCGTGAGGAACTTGATCCCCATTTTTCGAGACAAGGAGTACCCGAGAGCGTCGGCGTAGGACATCCCGCGGCCTCTGCGCTTAAGCTCTAGCCTTAACTTCATTGCGTCCGCCATGTCACCCAACCCAAAATCAATAATGTACTTCGAGAAAGTCTCCAAGATGTCTGATTCGGCCTTAGGACCATGCTGCTCTAGGGTTCTGTAAGCGATTTCTAGCAGGTTGAGTTTCGAGAGAACACCATCGTGCTCCTCGAAGTACCTCCTGTAGCCTGTATGGCCGCTCGTAAAAGCTAGGACTGCGTAGCTATCGTAGAAGAAACGGGCGGGCATCCTATTTCCAACCCTTCCTCATCGATTCCTTCTCGGCCTGCAGGTCCTTGAACTGGTATTTTCCGAAGAGGCGCACCACGTCCACGGCTCTTCTAACCGATATCTCTACTAACTCCCCTTCTTTCAGCCCTTCCTTCTCTACGATTTCTTTGGGGACCACGACGCCGTACGAGTTGCCCCACCGCTTCAGCTTTGACTTTGTCTGCATAGTTATACGTGTATAACATACAGATAGAAATGTCTTTCGGCTCCACGCAGACGGCTGGCTCGGTCTAATTCGAAACTGATTGGACGTGCGGTCGCCGGGATTTCCACCCGCGTTGCTAGCTGGTTCCAAGATTGAGCACCAAGGCTACTTCCCATGGCTCAACGAGAGCGAGCCGAACGAAAGACGAGGGCCTCGCCCCTTGGAAGCAGTGGGCCGGAAGGGATGCAGTTAATTATTTAAGCGAATCCCGCAGAGCAATCAAGCCATATTATCATTAACGCCAGTCCGACGCAGTCTGCTTCCGAATGAGTTCGCAGACTGGATTTCCGTTCGGCGCAAGATGCTTTTAGACGGGAAAAGAAGACATGATGCGAACTAATGACTGACCTGGATTCAGTTGCAAAGACGGTCATCGAGATCTCCTTGAATGCGAAAACGGGAGAGAACGTCCTGATTCGTGGGTGGGACCACACGATTGACTTGATGTCGAGACTTGCTTGGCAATGCGAAAGACGCAATTGCAATGTACTTCTCTCCGTTCAACCAGAAGATCTATGGCTCAAGTCGATTATGACCTCGCCGCTCGATCTTATCGAGAACCCTTCAGACCCTCTGATTGCAGCACTGAAAGAGTCACAAGCCTATGTCTTTACGTTGGGTCCTAGGAGTCCAGTACCCTGGAAAGAGATTCCTGAGCGCCGACATGGGGCGGTCAGCGTCTGGCTTGACACCCGTTATGACCACAGCAGATTCGCGGCGGCATGGACGCGGATTGCAAAGAAGCATAAAGTGAGGATGCTGGCGATAGAGGCGACGCTTGCAACTCGTGAGCGAGCCGAGGCGCTGGGCCTGAACTTCGAAGCATGGAGGGAAGTCATGTATGCTGGATGCTCAGTTAACTGGAAAGCGCTCTCGCGGAGCGCGAGAAGGCTGACTCGTATTCTTTCTGGAAAAGAGAAAGTGCGCCTAGCGACGCCTGCGGGAACCGACCTGCAGTTCGGACTGGACCGGCGTCCCGTCGAATATTCAGACGGTCTTACCGGTGACGAGAAGACCGAGAAGGGGTTGGTGACTTTCCTCCCTTCAGGTGGTGTAGAGGTCTCGATTGATGAGGGAAGCGCCGAAGGCAGAATCGTCTATGACTTGCCTATTCGCGTGGGAGGCCTAATAGTGAGAAATCTTTGCCTGAAGGTTGCGGGCGGACGCGTAACGGAATTTGCGGCTGAAGGGGGGAGGGAGGCCTTCAAGGAGTACCTGGGGGCCGAGGGCGACGTAGACAGACTCGGCTTCTTTGGCCTAGGGCTGAATCCGAACTTGCGTTTTGGATTTACGCAGGACGACAAGGTGCTGGGAGGGGTCACTTTGGGTTTAGGAGACAACGAAAAGAAGGGAGGCAAGAACAGGGCGAATGGTCGGGAGTGGTGGGGAGCTATTTCCGAGGCGAGCCTCACCGTAGGGGGAATCCAATTAATGCGCCGAGGAAAATTCATGGGCTGAGTTTCAATCTGACGATTGCGAAGGAGAAGCTACGCTTGCTGCCGTTATCGATTCCTACCCACGCGAAGCTCTCCAAACGCGATTTGAACGCAGGATAGTGGGAAATTGATGGGCCGGAAGGGATTCGACTCTTCTACTTCCGCCTGTCATTCAGGTGTTCTAGCCAAGCTTGCCGCCTCTTCAGGGGACTCTGAGTCACGAGTCCACGGGTCCAGACATCCAGTCATGGCCTGTCGTCAGTCTTTCTCGCTCTCTATCTCCGAGAGGGCTTCGATGCATCTCTCTAAGAGCCTGTAGTGGTGGAAGATGATGGCCATGGCCATCCCCTCGAACCGCGAGGTACGGACCGCAGCGGACGACGCCGACGTGTAGAGCCTAGCGGTGCTCAGCATCTCGTCGAAGACGGGCCTCTCCCTCTTGGGGAGCGCCCTCCTGAAACCCTTCCACTCGCTGGACTCTTGGGCCTCTGCTATCCTGAAGGACGGCACCGTCCTTCCCATTAGTGGACCACCCTGACCTTGGTCGGCCTCAGCAGGTCGTTCATCCTGAACGCGGAGGCGGTCGGCTCCTTGGATGGGTGCTTCAGCAGCTCGGCGCTGACCCTGCCCCCGTCGGACGAGAGGCTGACGAGGGTATCCGCCCACGGCGCCACCTGCTCGTCGTACTTGTTCGGCGAGGCGAGGGTTGCGAGGACCAGCGCCTTCCTTTTCGTCTGCTCAATCCCTCGCTCGACGCCGCTCAGGAGCCTTCTGACCTCCCTCTCATCCAGCTCAGGCTCGTTGAAGGTGCCGAGCAGGTCGGAGATCACCACCAGCTGGGCCACGTAGTCCTCGACGGCCCGGGAGAGGTGCTCGGAGACCAGGTCGGCGAGCTGGTACATCGTGAAGACCCTGCAGTTGGTGACCCTCCTCAACGCTTCGTTCGGGTTGACGCTGTGCTGCTTCGCGAAGGAGGCGAAGAGATACGGGTCGGAGCGGTTCCCGCCGTCGACGAAGAGCACCGTCGAGTCGAGCCCTCCCCTCTCGAGGGGCAGCTGTGCCCTGAAGGCCGCGAGCTCGCTCACGACCGAGGCCGCCGAGCCCGCAAGCATGACCAGCTTTCCCGGAGCGAGCGGCCTGAGGAGCGTGTCGAGTGGCGCGAAGCCCAGCGAGAAGTGTACAAAGGAAGAGGCTGGCTGGAAGAAAGGCCGCCGCGCTACCGCCTCCCTCGGCGGCGCCAGGTCGATGGACGCCCAGTCATCGGGCGTCGCTGTCAGCCTGCACTCGGTCGCGCCATCCAGTTTCCCTCCGCAGCCAGGGCACCACCCTTGCAGGGAGTCGATCAGGTCGCCGGCGGGCCTGAGCTCGCGTCCGACCCGCAGGACGCAGTTGCAGTTGGCGCAGAGGTAGACGAACCTCTCCCTGCCGCCTCCCTCGTTCTCGTAGAGATAGTGCAGTGCCTGCATGCAGATGAACAAGAACGGTCAGGAGATATAATGCCTGGCGGCTTTTCGCGCGGGTTTCAGAGAGAGGGGCCGATGAAAGTGTGCCTCGCCGAGACAGAAAGAAAGCCTACTTCGTATAGTAAAGGACGAGGAAGTACATCGCGTACGCCCCGAGGAAGCTCCCACCCACCTGAGCCGAGTTCCCGTTGTTCAGGAAGCTCGAGAAGACGAAGGTGTAACCTCCAAGCGCAGCGACAAGGGTGAAGAAGAGCCCGAGCAGTCCCACGATTCGGACGCTCCGAGCCTTTGAACGAGAACAGAGCCCCGCAATCAGGATCGCGAGGACGATGACGACCATTCCCTGCACTCCGTGCCAGATGGCGAGCGGACCGGGACCCGCGCCCTGCAGGGCCGCGAAGAACCCGCTGAAGCCGGTCACCGCCCCGCTAGGGAACGCGGCGAAGAGGTTGACGACGTCACCAGTCCATGCCCGGACGGAGAGCAGAACCAGATTGAGGACTGTGAGGCGTTTCAGCGAACGCAGAGGGTCTTTGACCTTGGCTTCCATCTTGAATGCCCTTTCTGGATCTCAAGTCAGACGTGTAGATGAAGTCTTCGTCCGTGATCCAGTTTTGTTCTGTATTGAACCTAGGTCGAACCCGCGGACGAAGCCACCTTGATGTGGTTTATCCTCATAATCTGCTGGATTGGCACCATGACCTCGAGGGTGCTCGGCTCCCAGGACTCAGTGGGCGAGCGGATGGCCTTTACGTCGAACTTCAGCATGCTGTTCTCCTGCTTGAACTCGTCAGTGTAGTATGCCGTTCCATTTACCGCGAGAATCTCGTACTTGTAGTTCTTCGCCGGGTACGTGGCTGGTCTGTTGCTCACTTTCGTTCCTTACTCTAGAGCCTCAGGCCGAATGACTGCGCGAAGTTCTCGAAGTTGTGGTAAGCGTCCAGGAACTGAAGCCCCTTGTCGGAGATCCTGTACTTCGATATCTTCTCCGCGTTCAGCTCCACCAGCAGTCCTGAGCCCACTAGCTCGGAGAGCAGCTTCGTCATCCTGGTGTATGACATGTTCCCCTTCCTGAGAAGGGTCGTGATGCCCACGCCGCTCCCTTCCGTGTTCATGTCTCGGGCGGTGCCGAGAACGTCGGCGATTATCCTGAACTGGGTCCTATACTGTGCCATCGAGCTTCACTCCTCCTAGCGCGAAGTTCAACACGGGGATGAACAATATCATTAAACCTATCTCTTTCGTTATAATCTGAACTAGTGAAAGAACGTCAACTTGGAAGTATAACAATGATAACCACTGGATGAAGGTCCCGACCCCTATCAAGGCCAAGCCTCCAGCTATTAAGAGAGTGTCCGGCTTCCTGTTACGCATGTAGGCGAAGAGGGTCTCAACGATGGCGTACAGAACGAAGTAGAACGAGAGGATGCTGAGCACGTCCGATAGTTGCCCGCCGGAGAGGCTTATCATCGGAAACACGAGGAGCGCCACGCCCATCCTTTTCGATATCAGTACGTCGATGGCATGCGAGAAGGCCAGGAAGAAGTAGCCTGTCGTCTCGAGTAGAAGCCCCGCTACCACGACCGTGGTGGTCAGCGCCGCAAGTTGAGGGAAGTAGTAGCTCGCTCCTACGAGAGCCTCGACCATGAATCCCAGTCCCAGGAACATGAATGCGGTGGCCAGCCTGAGCAGCGACGGGCTGTCCGTCTTCCTCAGTCCCTGGAAGGAGACGTAGGCAATCGAAAGCGAAACGAAGGCACCGACGAACTGCAGTACGTCTTCTATCAGAGTCATACTACTAACTGCAGCCATGCTTTCCAACGAATCCCGTGCTTTTCTGCTATAAAAGCGTGATGTAGGTTTTTAGCGGATATTATCTTGTCACGATGGTGAGGACGTCCTCGTCCATCAGCCTGTGCGTTATGCCCACCCTCTGACCCCCGAACTTGACACTCTTCCCCCAGATCTGGGCGTACCTGAACTCCTCCTTCATGGTGCGGTGGACCTTGTTGCAGACCTCCAGCACAGTGGAGCCGCTCTTTACGATCATGGGATCCTCGAAGTCGGTCTCTCCAGTCCTCCTCCGCATGTAGACCCGAACGAACTCGAGCCTCTTGTAGATCTCTTCCCTCAGCGCCGCTATGTTGACGTTGGCCTCGGCAGATATGGGGAGGAACTTGTACGGTAGTTTGCGGCTCAGCTCGTTGGTGAATCCCGCGTTCACCAGGTCTATCTTGTTCATGACCGTCAACGAGGGCACGTAAGAGCGGTTTCCCGACAGGACGTCCACGAGCTGCTCGTCGGTCACGTCCTCCCTGATCACCACTCTTGCGCTGTTGACGTTGTAGACCCGCAGGATTTCCTTGACCAGCTGTTCGCTCACCCGGGTCAGCTTGCCCTGGACGCTCACCGCGATGCCTCCCGTGCTGGTCGTCTTGACCACAACGTTCGGAGGCTTCTCGTCGACGCGGATGCCTGTGGTACGTAGCTCCTTCTCGAGTACACCCCTGCCCTCAGGTTGGAACACGTCGACCATGAAGAGGACGAGGTCCGCGTTCCTGGCCACAGCGAGGACGCGTCTGCCCAGGCCCCTGCCTGTCGAGGCTCCCTGGATGATCCCGGGGAGGTCGAGTATCTGGATCCTCGCCCCCTTGTGCTCCATCACTCCCGGGACGACCTCGAGGGTGGTGAACTGGTACGATGCGACCTTGGACTTCGCGTTTGTCAACCTGTTCAGGAGAGTCGACTTGCCGACGCTGGGTAGGCCGATGAGGACGACGGTGGCGTCGCCCGACTTTTTCACATCGTAGCCGATGCCGCTGCCGGATTTCCGGGACTGCTGTTCTTCTTGCTCCGCTTTCAGCTTGGAGAGCTTGGCGCGCAGGAGCCCCACGTGGTGCTCAGTCTTCTTGTTGACCTGCGTTCTCGCAAGGTCATCCTCTATCTTCTTGATCTTCTCTGGGACGCCCACGCCCTTCAGCTCCTCGCTGCGAATCCCTCGCCTTTCACCCGAATAATAGTTTGGACCCGAGGCAATTGCTACGAGCTCTTGGCAGTGTATTCTACCACGATGGTGTGCAGGGTCCCGTAGGGGTAGCTCGAGGCGCCGTTGTTCCAAAGAGGCTCTCCGACCGCGCTGGGCGAGCAAGGCGGGCCGGTGGTGAGGGCGCTGCAATAGTCGAGGGTGTTCAGAACCAGGGACCCGTAGGCAGTCGAAGGCTTGCCGTCCACGAGCAAGACTACCTGTCTCGTCGCGTTCGCCTTGAACCCGAGTATGTCCGTCGAATTGAAAACCACGGGCATTTGCACACCACCTACCGTGGCATGGCCGTAGGTTGCCTTCCATATCGCGAAGAATTCGCCGAGGGTGTAGTTGGCCATTCCCTGGGATTCCACGTGGAGGATGCCAGATGTGTCGTGCGTGTGGACAGGTTGGGCGCAGTCCGTGAACCCGATATCGGCAGGAATGGTGACGTTCTGCCCGTTGATGACTATGCGGAGATACGGATGAACGTGGATGAAGTTGCCCGTATCACCGCATGTGAAGGGGTAGTTGGACGTGAGAAACGGACCGGCTACGTAGTAGATTCCTAAGGCTGCAACCACGCCGACCGCGACAATCGAAAGTGCCGTTCGATGGCTGTTCCTACGCCGCAGGCTCCCGCGCTTCTTCTTGCTCTCCTGACTCGGGCGCTCCGGTCGGGCTGGCGCCGAGACTTCCTCCCGTTGATCATGGTGTTTGTCCCGCATGTGCTGTGCCAGTGCCGTCTCCGCCCCGAACTCCCTCCCGCAGACCTCGCACTTGGGCACCTCGGAACACCTTTTCGGCCTAGCCATTTCCGTCATTAATAACAGTCTCGCGCGCATCCGCAGGGGTTCGTCCAACCTTGCCTCCTACTTCGTTCTCCGCGATGGCCATCAAATGCCATTCACTATCACGTACAGGACTCCCTGATTCTGGGATCACGACACTGGGACTCGGAAGGTTGCCGCACGCCTCGATTGTTGTCCCTTGGTCCTCTAACGCTACGCCCTTGGACCTAACTCCGCCAACAGTGCCGAGGTATCAAAGTTGTTAAGCCAAGCTAATCAACCTCGAAGTCCTTGAAGTCCGTCCTCCTGAGGAGGCCCCCCGGAGAGAGCGGTATCAGGGCGCAGGTTCTGGAAGTGCCAATCCCTCCCTTGGGCGCCGGCGAGTTGTTGGTCGAGATGAAGGCTTGCGGGCTCTGTGGAACAGACATCGAAAAGGCGCTCGGGCAGTACACGGCCTCGATGCCCGTCCTGGGTCACGAGGCGGTAGGCGTTGTGGCCGCCGTCGGAAATGGCGTCAAGGGACTAAAGGTGGGAGACCGGGTCTTTCCTCACCACCACGTGGCCTGCCTTGAGTGCTACTACTGCAGACACGGTAGCGAAACAATGTGCCTTGAATACAGGAAGAGCAACCTAGATCCGGGCGGGTTCTCCGAGTTCTTCCGTGTTCCGGCTTGGAACGTGAGCCACGGGGGAGTGCTCGGCCTGCCCGACAGCGTTGGTTTCGATGAAGCCAGTTTAATCGAGCCGGTCGCGTGCTGCATCAGGGCACTGGACAAGTGCGGAGTCAGCCCTGGCGACTCGGTTCTCGTGGTCGGGGCCGGGCCCGTGGGGATGGCCCACGCACTCCTGCTCCTCTCGCGCAAGGCTACGGTGATGGTCAGCGATGTGAACAAGGGCAGGATTGGGTTTGCCGAAGCGGCCAAGGTCGGGCCAGTCATTGACGCAAGCAAGGTGAACGTCGCCGATAGCGTCCGGAAGGAAACTGCGGGCAGGGGGGCGGACCTCGCGATAGTGGCCTCGGGGAACAAGGAGGCGATCGTTCAAGCACTCAGTTCGGTGCGCAGAGGAGGCAAGGTGTGCCTCTTCGGCGTCCCGGTCAAAGGCTCGGTGCTTGACTACGATGTGAGCGACGCGTATAACTCAGAGGTCTCGATAATATCGAGCTACGGGGCTGCGGAGAGTGACACCTCCCGGGCGCTTGACATCATCTCGCGGCGAACCGTGAATCTTGGTTCCCTGATAACGCACAGGTTTCACATAGAGGAGTTCGACAAGGGGGTCGAGACCGTCGTCGCAGGGAGAGGGATGAAGGTCGTGATTACACCCTAAGTGGGCGAGGTCAGGTCAATCACGTTTAAAATGCCGCAGTAGGCCTCGCTATCCTGACGGGGGGAAGAAGCAATGGACTGGGGGATGAATGATAGAGTCTCGAGGGTGCTGAATTCCGGCCGCGCAGTTATGCTGGCGGTCGACCACGGATACTTTCAGGGTCCCACCACGGGTCTTGAAAGACCTCGCGAGACGATCACCCCTCTCCTTCCGTACGCAGATTCACTCATGCTCACTAGAGGGGTCCTGAGGACATCAGTGGACCCGGGCAAGGGGGTCCCCATAGTCCTGAGAGTCTCTGGCGGGACAAGCATCCTGAAGGAACTCTCCAACGAGGGCATCGCGACCGCGATGGAAGACGCGGTCCGCCTTAACGCCTCCGCGGTGGCTGTCTCGGTCTTCGTCGGCTCCGAGAACGAGAAACAGACCTTGTTGAACCTCTCGCAGCTGGTCGATGAGGGGGAGCGGTGGGGGATACCGGTACTGGCGGTGACCGCGGTCGGCAGGGAGATGAACAGGGACGCCCGCTACCTGGGGCTGGCCTGCAGAATCGCCGCAGAGCTGGGCGCGCGCATCGTCAAGACCTACTACTGCGAGGAGTTCAGGAAGGTCGTCGACTCCTGTCCAGTCCCGGTTGTCATCGCAGGGGGGAAGAAGATACCCGAAAGGGATGCTCTGGAGCTCGCTGCGAAGGCAATGTCTGAGGGCGCCTCCGGCGTCGACATGGGAAGAAACATCTTCCAGTCATCCAACCCCGTCGGGATGATCAAGGCCGTCCGTGCTGTCGTCCACGACGGCGCCGACATCGACGAGGCCTTCCGCGTTTTCAACGACCGCGCCAGCTCTTGAGGGTTCGCCGAAGGCCGGGACCCGCGCGAAGTCTGCACAGAAGGGGGCCCTCTACTTTGGGAGCCCCGATACGTCCTCACAGTCCAGCAGCGCGCCGCAGTTGTTGCACCGGTACTTGCAAACCTGGATTTCCACCATCTGGGCGCCGCACGCATAACAGAGCTCCTTGGCCAACGCGTTCTCGAACTGGAAGCAGCACGGGTTTAAAACGTGGGCGGACTCCGCCGGAGTGCCAGCTCGAATGACCGACACCGAAGAAGGGAAACCACGTTTCGTGCGGCGGAGCCCCCTCAAGCCGACTCTGAAGCTCTGCCCAAACTGCTTGGAGCCTCTGCAGAAGGGGAGCAAGCTCGGCGGTTTCATGGTCCCACAGGACTACTACTGCTCCGGTTGCGGGTACAGTGGCATCTTGTATCTCGAGAAGCCAATCCCACGCGGGGACAAAGGTTGACACTGGAAGCCGGGGCGCCCCGGCTGTCTTCACTGGTCAAGGTGCTGGTCGGCGCCTTTGTGCTCCTGCTGCTGCTCACTGTGGTCCTCGTCGTCCTTTCCTTCCCTGTCGGGTTCTACACTGTCTTTTACACGAGCCTCTCCAACCAAGTCAGCGCATCCTCGGTCGTGGGAGGAGTCTTCGTCTTCATCGGTCCCTTCGTCACGTCCATTCCCCTTGCGGGGAGTCTTGGGGCCATCTTCGTCTCCCTCAGCATCATCTACGGCGCCATGTTTCTACTTGCCGCGCGGCAAGGACGTGGGTTGCTCGCCTCCCTGAAGGGCGCATACATCGAGGGATTCGGGTCGCTTTTCGGCAACACGTTCTTCGTGACCCTGATCGCCATGGGCTTCCTTGCATTCACCATCTTGGTCATCGACTCACTAGAGACCTCAGGGGGCGTCCCGGTCGGCAGCCTGTCGGGCGATGCTATGCAGCTTCTGATGAGCCTGACGATCGCGCCGCTGCGGGAGGAGCTTGGGTTCAGGATGCTGATAATCGGGCTGGTGGCAGTCTTCGCCTGCCTGGGCAAGCCCAGGAAGACCGCCCTGAAGGCACTCTGGCGTCCGTCAGCCTCGTACGAAGGGGAGGTGAACAGCACTGCGACGCAGGTGGCGCTGGGCGTGGCAGTCGCTGTCAGCTCCATTGCGTTCGGCCTCGTCCACATACAGTCGGGCGCCGGGTGGCAGATTGGGAAGCTCCCCGAGGCGGCCTTCGCCGGGGTGGTGCTCGGCTACCTCTATGTCAGGTACGGGTTCCACGTGGCCGTGCTCACCCACTGGGGAATCGACTACTTGGACAGCGTCTACGCCTTCTTCGGACAGGGGGCCTTCGGCATCCCGTGGACGTCCGACAACGCTTACGTCCTCCAGCAGGTGGTCGCGCTAGACATAGTTGCCTTCTTTGGGGTCGCGAGCTTCCTCGTCGTGTGCTACCTGGGTCTGCGGCGCTGGTCCGCGAAGAGACCCGACATCGTCCCGCTTTAGCGCTCGAACTCTCTTAAGGCCGCTTTCGGAAGGAAGGGGGCGATAGCCGTGACCGTGCTCGGGGCTTCGATCTTGAAGGAGATGGTGCGGAAGTACAAGGTGATCTACCCCGCCGTGGATTCGGCCTTCGACGGAGACGGCTACGTCCTGACAGTCAGGGAGGACAGGACGCTGCATTACCTCGAGCACAGGAACATGATTTCAAAGGAAATCGTCTTCACGCCCCCTGACTGCGTAGCGCATCTCACCTCGAAGAGCAGGTTCGGGCGTCTGGGCCTCTCCTTCCTCAATTCCGTGAAGGTCCACAGCGGGTTCGTGGGCAGGCTCGCGCTGGAGCTGGTGAACCTGAGCAACGAGAGGACTCCGATAACGATCAGGCAGGGGGACCCCCTCATCCACATCGAGTTCCTGAGGAGAGAGGGGGAGCCGGCCCCCTACAGCGGGAGGTACATGTTCCAGTACATGGACGAGGAGGAGACGGATCTGTACGCTAGAATCCTCGCCGACAACTTTCCAAGGCTCTTCCCAGCGCAGAGGGTCGGGGAGATTCGGAAGAGCAGGCTGACTAGCGAGCCGGAAGCCTAGAAGAA
Organism: Nitrososphaerales archaeon; assembly: GCA_032906685.1. GTDB lineage: Archaea > Thermoproteota > Nitrososphaeria > Nitrososphaerales > Gagatemarchaeaceae > DASPPF01. Next base: position 20,593 of record JAJTZD010000007.1, on the reverse strand, counting down.
AGGGTGCGGGAAGGTAGCGTCGGCCTAGATGCCCAGGGCCGACCTGAGGCCCTTGTACCTGTTGCGGATGGTGACCTCGGTGACGCCTGCAGCCTCAGCGACATCCTTCTGCGTCTTGTCCTCGCCCTCAAGGGTGCAGGCCACGTAGAGGGCGGCCGCCGCGAGGCCCATCGGGTCCTTTCCTGCCGAGATCCTCGTCTCCTCCGCCCGCTTCAGTATCTCAAGCGCCCTTCTCTTGGTCTTCTCCGTAAGCTGAGCCTTTGAGGCGATCCTCGAGATGCACTTCGTGGGGTCAACCACGGGCATCTTGATGTCCATCTCCTTCAGCAGAAGCCTGTAGCACCTCGCAATGTCCTTCTTCTTCACGTTGCTGACAGCAGCCAAGTCCTTCAGCGTCCTCGGGGTCTGCGTGTCCCTGCACGCAGCATAGAGAGAAGCGGCGATGATGGCCGAGATCGACCTCCCCCTCACCAGGCCCCTTTCGAGGGCCTTCCTGTAGATGTAAGCCCCCTTCTCGACGACCGCGTTTGAGACGGAAAGTTTGTCCGAGAGCCTGTCGAGCTCGCTGAAAGCCTGCCTGAGGTTCCTGTCGACTGGTTCGTGCACCTGGCTCCTGCTGTCCCAGGTCCTGAGTCTCTCAACCGTGGCCTTCATCGACGCAGACAGGGACTTGCCTGAAGCGTCCTTGTTCACGCCGCCGATCACTGTCGCCAGCCCCATGTCGTGCATGGCTATCGAAGTAGGGATGCCGCCCCTGCTCCTGTCGTCCTTCTCCTCCTTTGAGAATGCCCTCCACTCGGGTCCTACCTCCTCGATCTTCTCCTTGACGACGAAACCGCAGCTTCCGCAGAACAGCTCCCCACCTGCGGAGTCGACTATCATCGGCCCCTTCCCGCAGCGTGGACACTTGTCCATCGCCTTCTGCAACTTCATCAATCTCGAGAAATCTTTGTCAGAGAACATTTGTCCTCACCAAAATGGTTAAATTGGCAAAAAGAGCGCCGACGGGATTGTATTTAACCGTTCTGGACGAATCGTGCACTTTCCACAAATCAGCGCAATAATTGTAAATGCTGGCACACCTCCTGCAAGGAGCTCGAGAGATATCTGCCATATTTTCCTGGAATTCGCAAGGCTTAAATCGAATTCGGAGCGGCGAGGCAACCGAGCCAGTTGGACCCGGACTTCCTTCTGAACCTGGTCGACGCGGTGCTAATAATCGGAGTCGCGATACCGAGCCTGTACATGGCCACCAGGGTAAAGCAGCCGAGCCTCCGGACTCTGACGATCCTCTTGGCCAGCTTCCTGGGCTTTCACGGGTTCTACCACGCCTTCACCGTGTTCGGTATGCTTCCAGGACTGGACGTGCTCGGCACCGCTGCAGACCTCTTCTTCGAGCCGTTCGGGTATCTTCTGCTCTTCGCCTTCGCCATCTCCTTCGCCAGGAGGACGGGCTAGTCCTTGCTCGCGTCCGCAGGCTACGGATATGGCGCTTCGGGAGGCGCAGACATCCTGGCTACCTCAGCCAATCTCCTTTCTCTGATCTTTATCCTCGGCTCTTTCGTCATAATCGCTTACCTCGCGGCGAAGGTGAGGACCCTCCGCTCATTCCAGTTCGAGATGTTCTTGTTCCTGCTGGTGCTTGCGCTGTCGGAGGTCCCCCATGTCCTCGATTCAATGAACGTGGTAAACCTCGGGGGCATGGTCACCTACGGGCTGGCGATCCACAGCGTCTCCATGGTGATCCTGTCCGGCTTCGTGGCGTACAGAACCTACGGATTCTTCAAGGGAAAGACGAATGCGCTCAAGTAGCTTCGAAAAGCTGTTGCTGGGCTCGGTCGAGAGCGCCCTCTCGACTGTCTTCGACCCGAACACGATGAAGGCGGTGGACTTCTACGTCGACAAGCGGATCGCCGTGACCAGACCGGGCGAATACTCGAACTCGATGCAGAAGCTCTTCGGAGTGGGCGCGAAGGTGCTGATCGACAAGATCATCGAAGGAGTCTCGAAGGGGGCGGGCTTGGAGGCGAAGTTCGCGACCTTGGAGGAATGCATGGCAAGCGCGCGCGCCAAGATGGCACCCCCGGGCTCCATCCGAACTGCTATATCCAAGAAGGATTCGACCCACAAGACGTGAAAGGAGGGCGGGGATCGATCGTTCAGCTCCTCAGGCCCGTTCTCGACACCTACATGGACAGCGCGGTGGGCCTCACCGGCTGCCGCGCGCTCGGAATCGAAAGGGAATCATGCGAGTATGATGTCGTGGTGGTCGGCGCCGAGCTCAGAACGCCAGCAACCATCAGGGCTGGAGACGCCTACATGGACGTCTTCTTCCTCACCGAGGAGGAAGCGACAGCCCCGACCACGCCGGAGATCGCAGTCTCCCTGGCTTCGGTCAAGCCGGTCAAGGACACCACACTCGTGCTGTCGGCATGCACGTCTGCCGCACGGGAGGCTCTGGCGGAGAACTCACGGCGCAGCGCTGATGAGCATCTGACGTCGTCGATCAAGGCCATGGGCAGGGCCGACGACGCCCTGTCAAAGGGCATGGTACAAGACGCCGACTTCTTGCTTCTGACCGCAGGCTACGACTTCGCCTTCGCCTGGCTCTACTCTGAAGGCGATCAACCTGCGCCCAGCCACATCCTCGCGCAGCTCAAACACCGCTCGCGCGGACAATCCCTCATGTACGAGGCTTTCTCAAGCGCCGCGGGCCTCGAGGGCGCCTCCCGTTCGCGGTGCGAAGAGCGCTTGGATGGTCTGTCCGTCATCTACGACCTGAAGGAGGCGCCCGCGGGCGAGCCGGAGGCTGCGGCACCGACGACGTTGAGGGTCGCTTACGAGATAGTCAGGCGAAAGTCAGAGTTCCTCGTGAAGGCTGTCCAGCCGGTGGATTGTTACGCTTTCCTGGGACTCGAGCTGGCTCGCGGGCTGCCGGAGACCTTGAGGGCCCGGACCGGTGCCGATGCGGATAGACTCGCGAGTTCGGGCGTGGTCAGTGCGCTGTCGAAAGGGAAGAACAAGCTGATCGGGGAGAGCCTGGTGCGCGCGCTCGGGCTTGGACGAGACGAGCGGGCGGTCAGGACGGCCCTAGCCGGACTGCGGTTGCAGGTCTCCGCCCTGGCACGCAAGACATGAGATGCGAGAGGCGGTCGAGGGATTCCGCCTTCGGTTTGCGGGCAAAAGGATTAGAATCCGACATAGACCCGACCGGCTGTGAAGGTAGACGAGGTCGCGCTAAAGGTCCCGGAAGGTTTCCAACTGGTGATTGGTCAGGCCCACTTCATAAAGTCGGTGGAGGACCTGTTCGAGACGCTGGCGGGTGCTATGCCGGGAATCAAGTTCGGCGTCGCCTTCTGCGAAGCCTCGGGGAGGGCCCTCGTCCGGTTCGACGGCTCTGACCAGAAGGCGCTCGAGCTGGCCTGCGATTTCGCGTCGCGGATTGCCGCGGGCCACTCCTTCGTCGTGGTGCTGAGGGATGCGTTCCCAATCAACGTACTCAATCGGATAAAGGCGGTGGAAGAGGTCGCCGGGGTGTACTGCGCAACCTCGAACAGCGTGACCGTCTTGGTGGCGGAGGCCGGCGGCGGGAGGGGTGTGCTGGGGGTTGTGGACGGGGTCAGCACCAAGGGGCTCGAGACCGCGGAGGACAAGAAGGAACGCCACGACTTCCTGAGGAAGATAGGCTACAAGAGATAGCGTCGAACCCATAAATAATCTGAAAGAGGCGGGCCGTCAGCATGAACGCGCCGAAGGCCCTTGCCGGCGCCGCCGTCCTGGTCTTGGCCGCCTTCTGGGCCTTCCTGCTCTTTGACCTGTTATCAGTGATTGGCTACGTCATCGTGCTTGCCGCTCCGTTCGCCGTATTGCTGGCCATCGGGGCGTACATGGTTCTCGACGCAATCGGAGCTCTCTCCGTGAAGCCGCGAAGCGGGAGGGGAAGGGCCGTCGGCAGGCTCGGGGCACTGGACCAGACCATCCTCCAGCTGACCGCCCAGCGGAAGAGCCAGCAGGAGATCGCGTCCGCCACGGGCGTGTCGCTCGCGGTGATAGGGGAGAAGGTCGTTTGGCTGACTCAGGAGGGATATCTTTCTGAGAGCGCGCTGAGCGAGAAGGGATTCGAGGCCCTGCGCGGCTCGAGCTCCGACTAGGCGTCGCATAATTCACCACTCCGACGGGATGAAGTAAGATAATCCCCAACAGTTTCAGTAATCTCCTCGAGTTTATTGCAAATCTTGGACACATGCTTAATATTGTCCCGGCGTATCACCGGTTCAAGATGGGCAGCGAAGTACAGCCGGGTACCCAGCAGAGGCAAGAGGACACATGCGGGCTCTGTGGTAAGCTCCTCAGCAAGGGATACTTCTTCGTATGCCATGTCTGCGGCGCAACCTTCTGCTACGCTCACATGCCGGAGAAATGCGAGCACCGGAGGGTCAGGTTCCTGGCAGACTTCGGCAAGATTCCCCCGAAAGCCTAAACCGAGTTTCGGACCAGCCCTCGGCGTTGAAGGTATACCTCTCAGTGCCCATGATCGCAAACAGAACTCTCGAGAGGGCCAATCTGATGGCGAAGGCCATCAGGGACGCAGGCCACGAGGTCACGTCTCCGTGGGTACTCGGGTCCATCGAGGGGCACGACCCAAGAATACTGAACATCTTCGAGAGGGACATGCACGGAGCGGAGAGCAGCGACGCCCTTGTCGCGGACGTGTCGCAGCCGAGCATCGGGGTTGGCATGGAGATAATGGCAGCGTTCAAGGCAGGCAAGAAGATTGTCATCGTCAGGAAACGGGGGAGTGTGGTCTCGCGGATGCTCCTCCACATGGAGGGCAAGGAGATGGTCGAGTTCGACGACGACAGGACGCTCTACCTTGGGCTGGTCAGCGCTCTGAAGAAGTGCTGAGGAGCCGACCTGGCTCGGACGGGCCAAGCTTCAAACCAGAAATATCTCGGGAGCGGAGGAGGAGCCGTTGAAGCGAGAGGTCAGGTCGGGGGGAGCGCCCACTCCCATCGGTCCGTATTCGCAGGCCGTAGAGGAGTCGGGGACGGTGTTCTGCTCAGGACAGTTAGGTGCCGACCCAAACACAGGGAGACTCGAGGAAGGGATCGTGGCACAGACCCGCAGGGCGATAACAAACCTCAGCGAGGTCTTGAAGGCGGCGGGGCTCGAGCTCGGCGACGTGGTCAGGACATCGGTATTCATGGTCGACCTGGCCGAGTTCCCTCAGATGAACGAGGAGTACTCGAGGCACTTCAAGCCCCCGTTCCCGGCGAGGACCACGGCGCAGGCCGCCGCACTCCCGAGGGAGGCGCTTGTCGAGATAGACGCCATCGCGCGGAGACGCTGAGGTTCAGCGGGGAGACCAAGACTTCCTGTAGGGCCCGCGCCGCCGCTTCCTAGCCTTCTTTCTGCGGTCAGACTTCTTCATCAGTTCGTTTTCTGGCTCGCTCATTTCCGCATCTTGGCGAAGGCGACTATGCTGACCATTCCGGCAACCCTGAAACCGAATTCCTTGAAGACAGCAGCCTGTGGGGAGTCGGGCTTCGCGGCGACCACAGGCTCGCCGAGGTCGGACTGCTCTCTGACCGCCGAGTCAAGAGGTATCTCGCCCAGGAAGTCGACGCCGAGCTGGGCTGCGATGCGCCTCCCGCCCCCGCTGGAGAAGATGTGCGTCTTCTCGCCGCAGTGAGGGCAGACGAAGTAGCTCATGTTCTCGACGACACCGAGTATGGGAACATCCAACCTCCTGAACATCGCTAGGGACTTCGCCGCGATGCTGAGAGCCGCCTCTTGGGGAGTCGTGACGATGACCACCCCGCCGAGGGGAACGGTCTGCGCCAGCGTCAGTGAGGCGTCACCTGTGTTGTGGACTATGATGCTGTCAGCAACAAAGTTTTGGTATTTATCCACCTGCAAATCGTAGGTGTCCATTTCTCCCGCAGGCTCGATTCCAGTTATCCTCGCTATCTTGAATGCGGTCCTGTCTGGTTTCAGGGAGAAATCGAATTCAAACTGCGTGCTTGGACCGATTAGCCGTCCTGACTTCAGGTGATTTCCTTCCCTCATTCTAGACTTTACGTTGTTGGCACGTATGCCGCTCATGAGGCAAAGTTCGTGAAGACGCCGGACAAGGTTTGCGTTTGTGCTCGCTACGGCCACTGTATCCTGGACGATCGTGACCAGCCTGCTCATCCCTGACGCACCTGGGAGCGTTTTCTGCTCTTCGCGATGTCTTATGTGCCCGTCAGCTTCTGCGTAGCCCATGATGAACGACAATCTTTGCTCCAACGGAAGCGAGAAGACCCAGTCAGGAACGTCTTTCTTCCTTGCACTGTGCGCCAAATCAAGCGCAATGAACAATTCTGCCAAGGGAGCTGAGGAGATCGCCAATTTTGCGCCATCGTTGTCCCTGAACGTCTTGACCCCGAACACCTTCTTGTATAGAGAATCGTATTCTTCGTGGAACTTGCTCCCCTTCGGCTCACAGATCCTTAGCTCGGCGGGCCTCTTGCGACCTTTGACTTTCTTGATGAAGCCGTCTCCGACGAAGTGTCCCACTATTCGCATGAACTCGTTTGTGGTGGTCTGAGGTATTGCGACATGTTTGGAGTCATGCTGCACCGATGGAAGGGAAAGCGGCATGCCACCCTCAATGCAATTCGTCACGAGAATCCTGTCTCCGACTTTCAATTGGTCTAAGCGACGCCAATAGTGGTTACCCCTCGGATGATATTTCAGAAACGGGTGGTTTCCACTTGCAACTATCGTCCTGTTGGGGGTCCGCACCTTGAAGACGTTCTGCTTGCCTTGCGGGATGACCCCTAGTACCCGCCTGGGAACAAGGCCTTTGCCATCGTAGCTTAAGACGAAGTCCCCAACTTTGATTCTCTCAATTGGTTTCGGAGCATTGTTGGCAGTTAACACGAGTGTGCCTGCTGGCAGACACCCAGGCGGCAAATCCACGACGAGGTAATCTAGCTCACCCCAGTCAACCTGCGTCAGGAGCTGCCGGATCGCACCAGCCACGAGGGGCCCCCTCCAGATCAGGGGAGTCTCGTCCTTGTAGAAGAAGCCCAACGAGGCTATCTTCACGCCGAAGGCCGTAGCTGGGGCTATCTTGCCCCCACTTACCTGGGCCTCGGCCGCAACCCCCATCATGTGCGGCACGTTCGGCCCGTAGACGTCCGCGTCCAGGATGCCTACCTTCGCCCCCGAGGCAGCCAGCACCACTGCGAGGTTGACGGCGACGGTCGACTTCCCGACCCCTCCCTTCCCGCTTGCCACGGCTATGATGTTCTTAACCCCCTTCAGGAGTTCTGCCTGGCCGTAATCCCTCGTGGCGAAGACGTTCGATGTTGTCTTCATCGCCACCTCCTTCACGCCCGGCAACTTGGAGACCTCGTCCCTGGCGCCCTGCTCTATCTTGCTCCGCAGAGGGCAGGCGGGCGTGGTGAGGTTGAGCGTGAAACTGACCGTCCCACCGGCCACGCTGACCCCTTCGACCATGTGCAGCGAGACGATATCCCTCCCGAGCTCAGGGTCTGTAACCCGCGCGAGTGCCTTGAGGACGTCAGCCTGGTCTACCAATGCTGTAGCCGCGAGCCGTCAGCCGCGTATAAACATACATCCAGAATTTCAAACGGGCGGTCGGGAGACGAGTTTAAACAATCGTCATTCCGGTTTGGCGGGGATGAATCGGCTCCTAGTGATTCCGCTCGCGGGAATCCCACAGGTGGAGCCGGGCGCAAATCTGGTGGCATTGATCCTTGCAGGCCTCAAGAAGACGGGTGTCAAGCTGGCAGACAATGACGTGGTGGTGGTCAAGCAGAAAGTGGTCTCGAAGGCCGAGGGCAGGCTGGTCAACCTAGACTACGTGAAGCCAGGAGAGGTCGCCTTCAGAATCGCGCGCGAGCAGGGGAAGGACCCCCGTCTCGTTGAGGTGGTGCTCGGAGAGGCTGTCCGCATAGTGAGGGTTGGTAACGGGGTGATAATCACTGAGACGAGGCACGGCTTCGTCTGCGCGAATTCGGGGGTCGACAAGTCCAATGTGCGTGATGGGTACGTGACGCTTCTCCCCCTCGACCCGGACGCGAGCGCGAGGTCGATTCGGAGGGGACTCGAAAAGAGGACAGGCAAGAGGTTGGCCGTGTTGATAACAGACACCTTCGGCAGACCCTGGAGGAGAGGCCAGACTGACGTGGCCATAGGCTGCTCGGGCATTGGCCCTCTGACGTCCTATAGGGGAAAGGCAGACAGGCACGGATACATGCTGAAGGTGACGGAGCCGGCGGTCGTAGACGAAATCGCAGGCGCCGCGGAGCTGGTGACTGGGAAGCTCTCCGATACGCCAGTGGCGTTGGTCAGAGGTGTGAAGTACGCACGAAGCGAGAAAGGGGTCAAGACGCTCATCCTCGAGAAGGAGAAGGATCTCTTCAGGTGATTTGATGAAGGTGGTAGCGCTGGCCGGCGGGACGGGCTCGGCCAAACTTCTCCGGGGGCTCGCGGCGCGGACATCAGAACTGAAAGTCGTCGCAAACGTCGGAGACAACTTCTGGGTCCACGGCCTCTACGTGTGTCCGGACGTGGACATCGCGATGTATACGATGGCAGGCACGGCCGACGTGGGACGTGGGTGGGGGATCCAAGGCGACAGCTTCAACGTCCTCGTGCAGCTCGGCCTACTGGGCGAAGAAACCTGGTTCAACCTGGGAGACAGAGACCTGGCCACCGCCCTGCTGAGGACCGAGCTACTCAGGAAGGGACGGTCGCTGACCGAGATCACTGCCGGGCTATGCCGAGCGCTCGGAGTTGGTGTGCCGATTCTGCCCGCAACCGATTCCCCGGTCGAGACGCACATGGTCACGCGACGCGGGAAGATGCACCTTCAGGAGTACTGGGTCAAGTACGGAGGGAGACCCGTCGTCGAGGAAGTCGAGTACATTGGAGCGGAGAAGGCGCGACCTACGACTCAGGTGAAGGAGGCGGTCTCGGGCGCGGACATCGTTGTGTTCTGTCCGGCGAACCCGATAACGAGCATCGGGCCGATACTGGCCATCAAGGGGATGAAGAACCTCCTTTCGAAATCCAAAGCCAGAAAGGTCGCTCTGTCTCCGATGGCAGGGCGAGCCCCCTACAGCGGACCCGCAGGCAGGTTGATGGAAGCCCTAGGGGTCCGGCCCGATTCGGCTGGGGTCGCCTCGATGTACTCCGACTTTCTTGATGAGATCGTGATCGACCGCAGGGACAACGGGCTGAGGCAAGACATCGAGAAGTTCGGAGTAAGGTGCTCCACCACCGACACGTTCATGCGCTCTGGCAGGGAGGAGCGGAGGCTGGCTTCGGTGCTGCTGCGAAATTGAACGAGCCCGCGATCGTCATACCGTTCAAGGGTAGGGGCTACAAATCCCGGCTCTCGCCAGTACTCGACGCGACGCGGCGCAGGAGGCTGGCTTACCTCCTGCTCGAGGGGGTTCTCGAAGCGGTCGGCAGGGCGGGACTGAGCCGGCGTTGTTTTGTGATCTCATCCGACCCGGAGGTCAGAGGTCTTGCGAGCGTCTTCGGGGCGAGCTTCGTTGCCGAGTCGAGGGCCTCGGGCGTCAACAGCGCTGTGCGCCTTGCGGTCAGGAGAGCCGGGAAGTTTGAAAGGTTCGTCGTCCTGCCCTCCGACCTTCCGTTTCTTTCGTCCTCGGATGTCACGGTAGCCGTCGAACTCGGAGAACAGAAGGAGCTCGTGATCTCTCCGTCTTGGTCGTTCAACGGTACTAACCTGCTCCTCTTTTCGAAGCGAAGGACGCCGGCCCTCTCATACGACGACAACAGCTTCTGGAACCACTTGGCCAGCGCGGCAAGGCGAGGCCTCTCGACCGCCGTGCTTACAAGGCCAGGGATTCTGTTCGACTTGGACTCTCCTGCGGATGTCGAGGAGCTGCTCCGCCTGCGACCACGCACCTCCGCGGCGCGTTTCCTCAGGGAGTCGTTGAACAGATGAAGCTCCTGGTCGAGCGCTGCTCATTCTGGCCGGAAGGTTCGGGCTCGGTTCTAATAGCCAACGGCGTCGTCGAAAGGGTCTCACCTGATGAGACCCAGCCGGTCCCCGAAGGCACTGTCAAGCTCGACGCAGCCGGCTGTACCTTGCTTCCTGGGCTCATCGACAGCCACTGCCACCCCTTCGAACTTGGTTGGCTGAAGAGAAACCTCGACCTGAGGGGCACCGGCAACATCACCGGCCTGAGGCTTAGGGTGTCAGCGAAGGTGTTGAGGAGCGCCCCGGGTGAGTGGCTAGTGGGAATGGGATGGGACCACGAGGCGTTCCCCGAACGCAGGTTCCCGACCCGCTGGGACATCGACGACGTTTCCCCGAACAACCCGGTAATTTTGGGCAGGATTTGTGGCCACATCGCGCTCGTGAACAGCGGGGCGATCCAGGCGCTCGGGCTTGAAACGAGGACCGGGGTCGAATACGAAAGGGACGCAGGCGGAGCGCTGACGGGAATCATAAAGGAGCGCGCCATGGTCGAGGCATACGCCCGCCTTCCTGGCAAGTCGGCCGCACTCTGCATGAGCGACCTCTCGACCGCTGAGGCTGAGGCTGCCAAGAGCGGCCTCACGACGCTGCACACGATCGTTTCGCCCGACGAGTTCAAGGAGGAACTCGAGGCGCTGGCCATGCTCCGGCAAGATGGACGGCTGACGCTCAGGCACAGGGCATACATCCCGCCAGAAGCCATCGGCCACGCAGAAGAGAAGGGCTTCAGGAGAAAATGGAGTGATGGTTCCTTGAGGATAAACGGCGTCAAGATCTACGCGGACGGTTCCCTTGGGGCGAGGACCGCCGCTCTCCGGGAGCCCTACACCGACGACCCTGGCAACGTCGGCCTCCTCAGGTACAAAGACGAGGAGCTCTTGAGGATCGTCGTGGCGGCGGACTCGCGAGGCTACCAGGTAATCATTCACGCGATTGGCGACAGGGCCATCGAGCAGGCGATCGGCGCGCTCTCGGTGGTCTCTGGAGGGGGGAACCCGAAAAGACACAGGATAGAGCACGCGAGCCTCCTCCCCCGCGACTTGAGGGCGAAGACGAAGAAACACGGCATACGCCTTGCGGTCCAACCGAGCTTCATCGTATCGGACAGCTGGGCGAGAGAGAGGCTGGGCGATGAGAGGGTGGGCGACCTCTACCCGCTCAGGTCGATCCTCGGAGACGGGATAATCGCATCAGGTGGCTCGGACGCGCCGGTGGAGAGCTTCAGCCCCGTCGTCGGCATGTGGGCGGCGATGGTGCGGGCGGGGTACGGGACGAACGAAGCGCTCGACATTGAAGAAGCGGTTACCCTCTACACGGCCAACGGGGCGATGAACGGCTTCGACGAAAAGGCGTGGGGCGTAACCGAGGGAGCCAGGGCAGACCTGACGCTCCTCGATTCCCACATCAGCGGGATGCACCCCGCATTGTTGAGGAAGGTTGCGGTCGCCGCTACAATCGTCGCCGGGAACCCGGTCTACTCCTACCTGGGTTAGTGCCTCTACGCCCGCTGGAAGACTCCGGCTTTCACGTAGCTCAGAAGCCCGGCGTAGATCGACCAATGGATGAGGAAGTCGTTGATGATCGACTCGTTGACCTCCGGCCGGTAATGCCATTTGACTCCCTTTTTCGCAAGCGCGTCGGCGACCTCTCTCGCTGTGACGGTGCGCTTCTTCGAGGCAATATCGACCGCGGTCCTGAAAGGCTCGATGCCAGCCAACCTTTCCTTCAGGGTCCTCAACTTGTTCTTTGACGTCTTTTGGAACTTCAGGCCAACGTCCGTGAGGCAGATGTCTCCTTTCTCGAGCTTCACCAGTCCCAGCACCTCAGCTGCATTTATGATTGGGAAGAGGACGTCGATGTCGGCGCCCATCTCGTCGGCAACGCGCGGGACGTTCAGCTTGGGTCCCATGCCGCCCGTGACCTCAACCAGGCTTATCACCTGTCCCGGCCTCACGTTGCCGGGAAGGACAAGCGAAGCAGATGTCGATGGTGGGCGAGAGGCTACCAAACCAAGTTCGCCCGGATCTGGCTCCAGAGTGATATAAGGAGGACCAGCTGGCTCATGATAGTAGCGAATACACCTTGTCCACCCATGCGAAGAACTCCTCGGACTTCTTGTTTCTCGGCCTCGGCAGGTCGATTCTGACCTCTCCGACGACGCGCCCGGGCCGCGGCGACATGACCACTACTTTGTCCGCTAGTTCTATGATCTCTTCGACGTTGTGGCTAACCATGATGACCGTCTGAATTGGCGTCGACGGGTTGATCAACAGGGAGTAGGTCTCCTTCCTGAGCCGCTCTGCGGTCAGGTCGTCCAGCGAGCTGAAAGGTTCGTCCATAAGCAGGACCTGTGGGTCGGTCGCCAGGGCCCTAGCGACTCCCACCCGCTGCTTCATCCCGCCCGAGAGCTCGCCCGGGTAGACGTTCTCGAAACCCATCAGCCCTGCCTCCTCGAGCGCCTTTTCCGCTTTCTGCTTCTTCTGCTCGGCGGACAGGTCCCCCCTGGAGCTGAGACCGAACATGACGTTCTCCAGGGCTGTCCTCCATGGAAGCAGGACGAAATTCTGAAAAACGAGGGTGATATCGCTGCGGGGGCCTGTCACCTCAGAGTCCATCACCTTGACGACGCCAGACGTAGCCCTGCTGAGTCCCCCGATGATTCTGATGAGTGTCGACTTGCCGCATCCGGAGGGCCCGGTTATCGCCACCAGCTCGTCCTTGCTCGCCGTCAGTGATACGTCGGCCAGGACGGGTAGAGGCTCCTTCTCCTTCCGATAATCCAGGCTGACGTGCTCCACGCTGACGATAGTCTTCCCAGCCGCAAGCTGAGCGAGACCCTCGGACATTAGCGGCCCCCGCCTCCATCAGCGGTTATACGTGTACCGCTCAGTCGCGCGATGGTAGATCCGTCTCCAGACAGTCAGGTTGAACGTAACGATGAGCACGGTCATGGACAGGACGGCCAAGGTCAAGGTGAGGTAGTCTCCATGCGCGGTCGCGACCGTTATCGTCTTTCCGATTCCGGCCCCGACCTGTGTCAGCAGGGTCGACGAGCCGTTGGGGTTGGTTGTGGTGAAGTACTCCGCGATGATCAGCGCGTTCCAGGCGCCGCCGACCGCGGTGATCGAGCCTGTTACGAGCCCGGTGAGCGCGCCGGGAATGTACACGTTCCTCCACGCCGACGCCATGCCGACGTCAAAGGCATTCGGCAGCGCTTTGAGGTCTGCCGGCAGCGTCCGCACGCCGGCCATCACGTTGAAGATGATGTAAAAGATTATGGAGAGCATGATGATGAGCGCTGCCACTCCCTCGCCAAAGTTGCCGAAGACAGGGATCAAGACGATGGCAGGCAAGAGGATAGGCGCGGGTATCGACGAGATGACTTCGAGGACGGGCGAAACTGTGTCGTACAGTCTGAAGTTCAGAGAGATGACTATCCCCAAAGGTAACCCGATTGCTGCGGAGATTGCGTAGACGTACCATACTCTGACGAAAGAAGCCGCGAGAGCGTAGAGGACGGAGACCTCGGTGGAGGCAATGGTGGAGGGCGAGGGTAGCCGCCCGAGTCCAGGACCTCCAGAGCCCGCGATCGTGCTCAGCACGAGCAGGACGAACAGTCCAAGGAATATCAGGACCGCGTACTTGAAACCTCTTCTGAACCTCGAAATCGCCGAAGTGAACCTGTTGACTCCCCTCCCCTGGGTGAGGAGGAAGAGCTTTGAGATGGACCGCTGGTTGACCCAGGAGTAGAACTTCATGATGGGGTCCCGGTGAATCTCCCTCGGTTCCTCTATCATCTTGTACTTCTCTGACCAGAGCGCGAATTCCCTAAGGAAGACGAACCTCCAGACGACGACGGCCAGAATCAAGCCTGCTATCGTGAGCGCGTAGTCTGGATAGTCGCCTGCGCTGAAGAACTGCGTGGCGCCGATCCCTATCCCGTAGGTGACCGGAACCTGCGTGGTGCCCACCGCGATAATCTCACTCGCCACCAGGAAGAAGAGTCCGACAGCCCAAGAGGTCTGCGTGTTGTAGGCGATGCGGCTGAGCGACGCCGGGATGTACAGCGACCTCGTCCTCTGCCAGGCACTTGCGCTCGACATGTTCAGCAGGTCGGCGTAGTCCTGTGGGATCGCCTTGACAGCCTCGTAGACACCAAACGCGATGTTCCATGACATGCTTGTGAAGATCAGGATGATGACCGCCAGGTTGGCGCCGATGTCGTTGTGGAGCGCGCCGTATATCCCCCCGATGACGAACGGGAAGAACCCCAGGATCGGGATCGACTGAAAGATATCGAGCAGAGGGAGTAGAACAGTCTCGGCCCTCTTGTTCCTGGCTGCAACTATGCCCACAATCAAGGCAAAGACGATGCTCAGGCCCAGCGCGAGCATCATCCTGATCCAGGAGGCAACGATGTCGATACCGATCAGGCCAAATTCAAGTGTCGGCGTGAGCTAACGAAGGGCGCGGCGAGCCGCTGGCGTATTTACGGATTCTTGGTTCAGCCGATGTAAGGCGTGCTGGACGAGTCGAACCTGCGAACGGTCTCGTATTCTCCCTTGTCCCTGAACGCCACGTACTTTGGGAGGTCGGGGAAGAACTGGTCCAGCGGCTTCACTGCCATGTCCGCGGCAGGGTGCCTGGCGCCGAAGAAGCCGTCGGCAATCTCCCTGCCCAGGGTTCTGACCTGCCTGTCGTCCGTGTAGCCGAGGCTGTGGAGGTACTCGTGAAGGAGTATCATGAAGACGTATGAGTTTGTGCGTGCCTGCGACCTCGAAAGCTTCCTAACAACCTTGAGCAGGTTCCTGTTCATCACTATGGCGTTCGAGCCGATCTCGTGGTAGGCGCCCACATTGTTCGGAATGTCGCCCAGCACCAAGGTCAGGCCAGCCCTGTGGATCCTCAGTCTCTGCTCCGTCGCCGCCTTCACAAGCGAAAAAATCTCGTCGAAGCTCTTCGCGGATACGAGCTGGCGCCTGTTCGTGGTCGAAGTCAGTTGACCTTTGCCCTCCTTATCCTAACCGGAGGGGAGTAGTTAAGCCCGTTCCTCCGCAGCCCCTCCTGGATCGACCGGGGGTCCGCGAGGAGTTTGGAAATCGCGTCGACGTGCGCCTTTCCGACAAGGGCGAGCGTCCTTTCCTCTGAGCGCGAAGCCACCTCCCCGAGCCTGGCGGCCATGACAAGGTTCCGCTCCTCGATCAGCACGCGGAACAGCGTTGGCGAGTAGGATTCCATCGCCCTCGTGGTCAGGTCCAGGTACCGCATCGCTTCGTCCTCCCTACCCGATTCCCAGAGGCGTGTGCCCGCAGCCTCATAGGGAGCTAGACGCCGTGAGACCTCGTTCCAAGCGGCCAGTTCTCTCCACGTGAGCCGGCGCCCTATCCTCGCTCGAATCTCGTCCATGTTCATGTCAATCAGCCAGATGTCGCCGTCCCTGTTCCCGAACGCGTCAGCGGCCGCCACGAACTCCCCTTCTGCAAGTGCCCGATACCCCGGAGGGGCGGCGAATGCCCCTTCGTCGAGCTCTGCGAACCGCCGTCTGTCCAGCTCGAGCGCTACTGACGAGTAGCTAGCGGAGGAGGCCGCGGCAATCGCCTCGGCCACGCTCCTGCGAGTGAAGTGCGCCGTACCGACGAGGTCGAACTGCCCGACTCGGGCGCCTCCGGGCGAGGGTCTGGGCGCGAACGGGAGGGGATTCCTCTCCGGAGGCTCGAGTATGGGTCTCCTGGAATCTGGGACGTACGATATCATTGTCTCTTCTTCACCGTTACGCTGAGGACGCCGTTCCTGTACTTGCAGGAGGCGCTTGCAGGGTTAACCCTAGACGGGAGGGGTTTCTTGATCATGAAGTCTGGCGCCTTGACCTCGACTTCGTCTTCCAAGACGGAGACCAACAGCTGGCCTTCTTCGTATCCGGGAGCGTTCAGGATGTATACCATGGAGTCTTTCCTTTCGATGATTTCGTCGCTGGGTGCCTCCCTCTGGACTGCGTGCGGAGTCGCCTCGAATCCGACGGGCGATGCGTCGAAGATCCTTTCGGCGATTCGAATCATCTCCTCGAATATCCGGTCGAAGTTGTCGAACTCACTCAAGGTCCTCGCCCCCTTCCTCCAGATATTCCATTAGCTTGGTGATACCTGTAATCATGGTTGTGGCCATGGCCATTCCTCTGAAGGATGGTCTGTATGGCGCTCTTCTCTTTTCGTGAATCACTATCCCCTCCCTAACCATTGGGTTCATGCAATCTCGCACCAGCTTCGGATTCATAGCTACTTTGAGCAGTTCGGAGAAGCTCATTTCTCCCCTTCGCATGAGCTCCATTATCATTCTCAGCCTTCCCTCATTCGCAACAATTGAGTAGATACTGGCGAGCTTCTCGATATCCTCCTCGTCTGCGTATTCGTAAGGCTCGCCCTCTTCTTGTCCAGAATACTCTAGAGGGACGGTGAACAGAACCTTGTTGTCTTTAACGACTCGCAACTCCAGCGTAGTCTTCTCCACGCTCCTTACTCTTTGGTAATCTTACCAAATGGTAATTATATTAAGTTTTCTCGTGTTCGGAGGCTTCAATTGCGCGCTAGGTCGCGACGAATGCTCTCGAAAGGACAGGGTCTCATGGTTATCCCCGCTCCTGCTAGGCATCCGCTAGAGGACTTGAGAGGCCCCATCGGGTCGAAAACGGATGCTCTACGAACCACCACTCAACGCGGTCAACTTTACCATTTCGTAGAGGCCATCGGCCATTCTCCAATTCACTCGTAGTCTCCAAGTCCGTGCTGGAGAAACCAGTCTTCGCTTCTCTTGCCGTCTGGGACTCGCCGTCGTAAAGGTCCACAAACCGCAACCCAAGTTCGGTGGTGAAAGTCCTTGGTTCTCCTCCCACCGAGTCTTTGACGAGTTGTTCCCCAAGAACGCCCGATTTGTGACGTTCGAGCAGACTCACGAAACGGGATGACGAAGGCGTACTTATGCGCCACGCGACTTGCCATGATTTGGTCTCGAAGGGAAACTGAAACTGAAATTAACAGGACCAGGATCAGAATTCCTCCTGGGCCAAGGTCTGTAACGCGAGTGCAAACAGTAGAAAGCTAGAACGCGCGGCCGCAATTCGGACAGAAGGGCCCTCCTCTTCCGAGACGTGCGCCGCAATACCTGCACGTCGGGCCAGGGTCCGCGGTTGGTTTGAGAGTCTTCGCCGTCGACCGCCTGCCCACAAACACTGATGCCTCGAGCAGGACGATCACTGGGACGAAGAGTATGACGTCGAGGAGAGGACCCCCATCAGGAGTGATCAGCGCGGTCACCACGTAGGTGCCGAACCAGATCAGCACCCTGTTCTTCGAAAAGAATTCAGGGCTGAGTATCCCGAATCTGATCAGGAGATAAACGAAGACTGGCGTAGTAAACGCGACCCCACTGAAGAAGATGCTCAGGAACACGATGGAATAGAAATCAGCCACGTCGATCACGAAGGAGGCTTGGGTCGCGACGAAAAAGGGAGCGAGTGCGTAGAAGATGAACCTCACCAAGATGAAGTAGCCAAAAGAAACGCCAACGATGAACAAGACGGTGGCAGAGGCTACGGTAGGATAGACCAATTGCTTCTCCTCTTGCCTCAAACCGGGTTCCACGAACCTGAAGACCTCGTAGGCGATGACCGGAACGTCGAGAGCGAAGCCGATAACAAGCGAGGCGACAAGGAGGACCTGGAGAGGCTCGTTGACATGGAAACCTATGAGGGTCCAGCCGGTCGGAAGAACGTCACGGACTAGCCTTTGCAGGAAGACCGAGGCGGGCGTAGTGTAGTATACGTTGTTCAGGTTGAGGAGCTGAGAAGGTTGAAGCGGGAGCAGAAGGACGACAAGAACCAGCGCTACCAGTGTGATGAAGATTACCTTTAGCCGCGCCCGCAGCTCCGCGAGGTGTTCTACGAATCTCATATCCCCGGACAATGTAGGTCTGCCCTGAAGTCAGGCCAGATAATTATTCCGCCAGGGAGGAGCTACTTGCGAGCCTTCTCTACGATTTCCTTCGAAATCTGCTCTCTCGTCTTGCCCTCGGTGTAGATTCCCATCTGCCTCGCGGTCTCCATGAGAATCTGGTCGCCCGATTTCTCCGCAGCAGGCAGAGCAGAAGACGAGGTGGAGGAGAAAGCGGTCCCGACCTCTTTCGAGGCGGTGTCGAACTCCTTTCTCGCCCTGCCGAGCGCTCTGGCTATCTCCGGGATCTTCTGTGGTCCCCAAAGGAATATGACCACAAGAATCACTCCTATGATGACTAGCTCGAGCGGGTCGAATGCCATCTCGGAACTTCCTGTCTTTCGCCCCGTATTAAATGGTTTCCGAGGGTCTTCGGAGAATGAAGTCAGGTTGCCGCTAATGTTTTAACCATCCGTTCGACCTCAGACAACTCCTTGTCCCTGGCTGCATCCCTCGAGGCCTATTGGAAGCTCACAAAGCCCAGGATATGGGGCTTGCTCGTCTTCACGGGTTTCATCGCCATGCTGGTGGCCTACAAGGAGACCAACATTCCCCCCTCGCTGTTCCAGATTGGGGTCCTGGTCTCGGCCCTGACCTTCGGCTCCGCTTCTGCAGATATCTTAACGAACTATCACGACAGGGACATCGATAGCGTCATGAAGAGGACGATGGGGAGGCCTCTTCCCAGCGGTCAGATTGAGCCGAGGAGGGCACTGACACTTGGCCTGACGATGTCTGTGCTTTCAGTCGCCCTTGCGCTCTGGTTCAACCTCTTGGCGGCGGGTTTCATGCTGGCGGGCCTGATTGACAACGTCGTGGTCTACTCTCTTCTGCTCAAGAGGAGGAGCTGGTTAAACATCATACTTGGAGGGTTCTCCGGCGGAATGCCCGTACTCGTTGGGTACGCCTCTATCGCAAACGGTGTCTCCCCGATCGCGTTGTACATGTCTGCCCTGGTGATTGTCTGGATTCCGACGCACATATGGAGCCTCGCAATCGTCAACAAGGAGGATTACCGGGCCGCAAAGGTCCCGATGCTGCCGGTTGTCTTCGGAGACAGGGTGGCCACCGTCTGCATCGCCGCGACCAGCGCCCTCCTTGCGGTCTTCTCCGTGGCCATCTTCCTCTTCACCGTGGTCAGCATATTCTACACCGTGTCGGCGATAGTGCTCGGGGGCATTGTCCTGGCATACAGCGCCAAGCTGGCGATCGACAGGAAGGTCGACACGGCCTGGGTCCTGTTCAAGATAACCAGCCCCTACCTGACAGCGATCTTCCTAGTGCTCGGCTTGACCTTCTGGTTCTAAAGGGCCGGCGAATAATTCCCAACACTGCAGGCATTACTCGACCTCATTGGGGCCAACGATGCCGACGCCTTGCCTCTATTCCGCTTTCTCGAGGTCGACTATCTCAAACCTAAAGCCCAGGTCCTCCCAGCGCCAGTTCTCTCCCGCCGACGGCCTGGGTTTCGCCCGGACAGACATGTGATTACCCTCGTAATTACGTGGGAATATACAGGCTTGGGAGCTCGGATATTGACTCCCGCTGTCTTTTCCGCACACTAACCCAAGTATAAACCTCCGTAATTACGCCACCGCGCCGTGCCGACTGTCTTCAGAGTAAAGCTTGGTAGGACTGGTAATAGCCTCAAGATCACCGTGCCTCGCCCGATAGTGGAGGGGTTTGGTTGGGACGAGGGAGACGAGATTCAGCTGATGGTCATGGACCACGAGATAACTCTCAAGAGGACCGGCGAGAAAGCCAGACGGACCAGAGGATAGGCAGTCGACATCCATTTGTTAAAACAAACAAACAACACCATCACTCACATTTGAGCCGTTCTCTTCTAAGCCGCAGAGCCCCTCGTGGAGAGAGCAGATGGAGACGGCCCCGCAGCTGCGTCGACAACTTGACCTGCAGTCCGCATCCAGAGAGTACTCTGTCATAGCCAGCCTTCCCAAGAACAGCATGAGCTTCGCAGCGAGGGCGGAAGAGGCGGGCGTCGACGCGATCATGCTGAACGTTGACGGGGATGAAGACTCCTTCCCCGCGCAGTACGGGAGCTACGACCTGCACGACGTGTACATCAACGACGTGATCTCCACGGTCTCCGTTCCGTGCGGAATATTCATTGGTGGAGCGAGGCCGATTGCCCAGGACTACTGGGAGAGGGTAATGTCGAGCCGTTGCAGCTTCGTGGAGATGTACGCCCACCATATGCCGCTGCACGCGCTCTCGGATTCGCGGGTGAAGAAGATAGCCGCGATCGGGGCAGGCTACATCCTCGAGCAGGTCAAGCAGATCTCGCAGTTGGAAGGACTCGAGGCGCTCGACGCAGCGATGACCCCATCGCAGGCGAGGAGCGCCCAGTTCAGCCTCCTGGACCACGCAACCCTGGCGGTCGTTGTCGGGCTCTCCTCCAAGCCGGTGCTGCTGCGGACGCAGAAGAGGCTCACGCGAGAGGACATCGTGCGGGTCGTCCGGCTCGGCGTAAAGGGTCTGGTGGTGGACCCGATGGTTGTCTCGGGGGCCGAGGAAGCATATAGGGGAGAACTGGAGAGCCTGAGCCCCAGGCGAACGGAAC
>JAJTZD010000006.1:0-61212 GCA_032906685.1 Nitrososphaerales archaeon | reverse complement strand
AGCTATGCCTCGTGGCTGGACTCGAAGACCGGAAAGACCAAGACGATGACCAGGAAGAAGTGAAGTCTACCGTCGCTGCCTGAACTCGTACCCGCACTGGATGCAGCGCCTCATGCCGGGGGCGTCAGTGATCACCTGTTTCGTGCGGCACATGGGACACTCGACGGTGGAGTGGGCAGGCTCGATGGAATCATGATGCTCAGAACGTACCTTGTCTATGGCGTCACTGTAAGGGCTTCGTCGTTGGGGTGGGCTCACGGCGAACGCGCTAGAGTCGCCCGCCTCTAAAGTTTGCATCGCCTCCGACCGGGACATTCTGGGGAGCGTAGTCCACAGCCTGCCTGAGCCCCGTGGTGTGGGTTAGGCTTCTTCTAGCGTGAACGTGAACCTTGCCCCGGGGAACTCGCCTGTGCCCACGCGCTCCCAGTTGACCTTGTACGTCTTTGTGACGTTGGCGCCCACTATGCTGATTTTCGCAGGCACGTCAGCGAAGAGCTTCTCGACCTTGGCCGGGTCCTTGGTCATGAGGAGGCTCCTCCTACGCTTCATCAGGTACTTCACAGCCACGTTCTGGTGGGCGTGCCCTTCCACCGGGATCTTCTCCTTTCCGATTTCTATCGTGAATGCTCTCTTTGCCATCCGTCTTCGCCCGAAGCTCGCGCCGCGGGTAGAATAGCCTTCACGTCAATTCGTCTTCATCGGATGCTCGAATTCGGCACTGCTGCTGAGTTCCCTATTGATGCCTCCCAAGCTACGAAGTCAGAGGTGCAGCTCGGGGAGCGAACGTGTTGAGTTCGCGAAACCCATCGGTGAGGAGGAGTGGGGATGGTACGCCCACTTCAGAGACCCCGAGGGCAACAGGCTGCAGACCTGCCAGCCCAAGCCGTGCCGCTAGTGCTTCAGACCCAACCTCTTGATGAACTTCGCCAGCTGCTTCTTGTCTGCCCAGGGCACTTCCAGGTAGTCCACGATCTCCTTGTGCGTCATCCCGATGCGCTTCGCCTCTTTGATCGTGAACTCGTAGGCCTCGATCTCGATTGGGCTGTCGAAGTAGTCGAACTCGTCGAGGAAGAGCTTCCTGCCGTCCATGTGCTGCTTGATGTGATAGAGCTCGTGGAGGATGTCGAGGTAGAGCGTCCTGAGGGGACTGTGCCTCATGTGGTGGCCGCTGATCAGGATGTGGCCGTCCCTGTCGTTGATTCCCATGTAACCCCATCTGGCCGAGTAGAACTCTACCTTCATTCCCCCCAGGACATGCTCGGTCTTGTCGCCGAAGATGTCGCGCAGCGCCTGGACTTCATCGAGCCCTTTGAAGAATCTGGTGAGCGGGTACAACTTGACCGGCACGTTCCGTTCTATCGTTACGTGCAGCCTTGCGCCCTTCGTCAACGTCGGATGACTCGTGATGCTTCGGAATTAAGGATGACGGCGGTCAGCGAATCCGCTTTTGTCCGGCCGCGGTCTTGGATCGGGCGGCCGACTCGCCCGTCTCCGTCCATCTTTCGGCGAACTCGTCCCTCTTGGGCCTGTAGACCTGCGAGAAGAACGCGGTCCCCGATTCGAGGGTCCCCCTGTCGAACCCGCGGACGTACTCGACGGCCTCCGTCCAGGCCTGCTTGAACGAGTCCTGGAACCGCGATTCGATTTGGCGTTTGAAGTCATCCTCGGTCTGGACCTCACCACCGATTGTGAAGTATAACCTGCCGCCTTTCTCTTTCTTGAAGGCCATTTCGTCGCCCAAGAAGTAGGTGCTATCACCCTTGGAGCTCCCGCGCCCGGCCCCGCCCGATGCGCGCCTGGCACCAGAACCGCCCTTGAAACCTCTCTTCGCGGCAGCGTAGAAGATCGACCTGTTGAGACCCCAAGAGAAAGCCGAATCGAGGGGCAGGCCCAGCACAAACGCCCGGGCTGCCTGCAACAGGGCCATCACCTGGAAACGGTGCACACTCATGGGGGTTGGTGGAATCTGGGTTGACCACACTATAGGTGTTGCCAGGATTTGGCTCTGTTAAGTTGCCGGGCGGTCGCGAACAAATTTCACTCTCGGTCACCCGAAGACTTGACAGAACTCTAGGGTTTCTTGATGTTCGTTACCAGCAGTTTGAACTGCAATGTCTTGCCAGCCATCGGATGCCTTCCCGACCTGCCGTAGGCTTTCTCGGGCGGGAGAGTGACCTCCTTCGCCTCGTTCACCTTCATTCCCACCAGCGCTTCCTCGAACCCGCTGATGACCTGATGCGAACCGAGGACGACTTGGAGCGGCTTGTAGTCGCGGGTGGGATTGAACAGACCCGAGTTCATCGCCTCGGACTTCATGCTCGTGTCAAAAATCTTGCCCCCGGGGAACTTTCCGACATAGTGGACTGAAACCGTGTCGCCTTTCTGTGCTGTTGACTCGCTCAACCCGGCTCAGTCGTGCACCGAACGCGCGCTTTAACGATTCCCAATCGTGGAAAACGCCTACATGCGTAAATAACAGGAGAGGTACCAAGAGTTCACTCGTCCGGCCAGGAAAAGGAAGGATTCGCGGAAAGAAGCGGCGCCGGGGAAAGCCTAGGTGCCTGGTACCAACCGCGAGCGGGGGGTGACACGCGTAGCGCCCGGGAGGAATCTCGGACTCCACGTCTGCCAACCGAGGGCAAACCTGGACGGTGGGATGGAGGAACGCCTACGGAGCCACCGTCGGAGGAAAGCCACATCCCTCCTGAAAGCCGGACGAGGCAGATTGATTATGGTGGTCTAGCTTGTCACCCGATGTGTTTCGAGACAGGGAGCAGGCGGGAGAAGCGCTCGCAGACGCCCTCAAAGACCTCAAGGGGGAGGACGTGGTGGTCCTGGCGATCCCCAGAGGAGGAGTGGTGGTGGGAGGCGTCGTGGCCGGGGCCCTCGGGGCGCCGCTTGACATTGTCGTGACGAGGAAGATCGGGGCGCCCGGGGAACCCGAGTACGCCTTGGGAGCCGTGTCACAGGAGGGAGAGGTCATCCTTGACGAGGAGGCGGTGAGAACGCTGCAGGTAGAACGGAGTTACCTGGATTCTGAGACGGCCAGACAGACAAAGGAGGTCAAGGACAGAATGCGCAGGTTCAGGGGAGAGAGACCCTTTCCGTCGCTGAAGGGCAAGACCGTCGTGATCGTGGATGATGGCATCGCCACCGGGAGCACCGTGCTGGCCGCCGTCAGGTCCGTCAGGATGCAGCGCCCGAAGTCGGTCATCGTGGCCGTGCCCGTGGGCCCTGCCGAGACCATAGCCAAGATGTCCGCAGAGGCCGACAGGGTGGTCTGTCTGGAGACGCCGGAGCCGTTCTTCGCCATAGGGGAATTCTATTCTGACTTCGAGCAGGTCGAGGACGAAGAGGTGAAACGGATCCTCAATTCTAACTGGGGCGGGTAGAGCCGAGGCCCTCGCTTTAATACAGTGAAGCGACCCGAAGAGGTAAGTTGGATGTCAGGAAGTTCAGCGCCGACGTCAACGACCTGGCCCGCAAGGCGTGCAGGAACGATGGCGACGAAGTCCGCTCAAAGGTCCTTGACACCGCCGCGATGTTGGTCGGGCTGTACAAGAAGAACCTGGTGAAGATCAACCACTCTGCACTTGAGCTGGTTTGTGCCCGCAGTCTGATCAAGCAGGGCTATGACGTCAAGGTGGAGCACAGGCTGAACGAGCAACTTGTATGCGACGTCTTCGGGAGAAGGGGGGACGGAGCCCTGATAGTTGAGATCGAGACGGGGTTCATACCGCCCGAGGCCGCGCTGGAGCCCCAGGTCTACGCGAAGAGCAGGATAGCGAGCAAGATAGCGAGGTACAGCAAGTTCGCGGGCAACTTCGCGCTCGGCACTACTCCGTCGTATGTGCTCGACTTCGCCCCCTTCTTCGTGAAGCCTCCTGGGGAGAGGACAGCCGCGGAGGCGGCAGAGATCAAGAAGCTCACCGACATCTACTACGATAAGCCTCCTATCTCTCTCTCCGACCTTACCCATTCCAGAGTTCACTCCGTATTCATCATCGACGTGGACGATGCGAGCACCGAGGAGGTCGACCCGGCGGTTTACGTCAGGAACGCAGAGGTCTTCACCGAGAGGAGGTCCGGGAACTCGGAGAGCCGCTCCGACATGCCCGTGCGATGACCTTGGCCTCTCCAAGACTTATATCGGAAACGCGCCTCACGTGGGTGCGGGTTCACATTCTAACACTAACTGACCCGGCGTCACCAAGACGCACAAGTGAGACCCGCTCGATTGACCTCGTTGAGGCAGGGGGGAATGCATTTGCCTAGCCGGCCGCCGACCAAACGACAGATCGCGGAAGCTCTCTTCAAGATTGGGGCGGTGCGCTTTGGGAAGTTCACACTTGCGAGCGGCAAGACCAGTTCCTATTACCTCGACCTGAGGACCGTTCCCAGCCATCCAGATGCCTACTCTTTGGTTGTCGAAGCTTACAAGGAAGCGGTAAGGATGTTTGCGGAATCGGCGTTCGATGTCATTGCCGGCGTGGCTACCGCAGGGGTGACGATTTCGTCGCCGCTCGCCTTCCTGCTGAAGAAGCCGATGGTATATGTCAGGAAGGAGGAGAAGGGGCACGGGATGGGGAAGCTGGTCATGGGAGCGGTCCAGCGCGGGTCGAGGGCCCTCGTGGTCGATGACGTCGCGACCACGGGCGGAAGCATCTTGTCGGCTGTTGAAGCCCTGAGGAGCGAGGGTGTCGTGGTCGAAAAGGCCCTCGTGTTGGTCGACAGACTGGAGGGTGGGTCGGAGAGTCTTCGCTCGGCTGGAGTGGAACTGGTTTCGGTCTTGGACATGAAGGAACTGGCCGAAGAACTCTACGGGTCCAAGTTGGTCGGCAGGGCAGAATATGATTCGATCGTTGCAGAAGCGTCGCGCGGGTCGGTCAAGCAATGAGGATGAATCCTTGAGACGCTTCAGGGAGCGAATCCTTCGGTCCTCGAGCGAGAAGAAGAGCAGAATAGTACTCGCCCTAGATTTCTCTGACTCGTATGAGAGCCGCCTCCGGCATGCTGGGAGGGTGCTCCGTGAAACAAAGGACCACATCGCTGCGGTGAAGGTGAATCACCACCTCCTGCTCCCTTACGGGCTCAGAGGAATCCGCGGGATAGTGACGATTTGCAGAGACGCTGGGCTGCCTCTGATAGCCGACCTCAAGGTCAACGACGTTGAGTCGACCAACCTGAACATAGTCGAGTCTCTCTTTTCTCACGGCTTCGACGCGATGATTGCAAACCCTTTCATCGGGCGAGCGGAGGGTCTTGGCAAGGCGATAGAAAGAATCCACCAGCTAGACGGAGGCGTCATCCTGCTAGTGTACATGAGCCATAGGGGGGCAAGGGAGGGGTACTCGCTGCGCCTGAAGGGAGGCGAGCCGCTCTACAGGGTCTTCGCGAAGCGGGCAAGGTCGTGGGGAGCGGACGGGGTGGTGGTGTCTGCGAAGTCTCCAGCCAAGATCAGGGAGACCAGAATAATTGTCGGTAAGAAGTGTCTAATCTTCTCCCCCGGCGTAGGCGCCCAGGGAGGCCATGCCATGGTCGGAACATCTGCGGGCGCTGACTTTCTGATTGTGGGGAGGTCGGTTACCGAATCGGCCCATCCCTTAGAGGCTTTGCGGAGACTCGGTGTGTCTTAATGAAACTGATTGGCTAGCGAACTCTCTACCGAGATGCTTTTCTTGCGTCGTTATCCACTGGCAATTCATACAGAGAACTCTAAAGTCGGGCGGGTAACCGTTTTTCTTCAGCCACGCGTAGAACTCATATCCTCCACTTACTCCAAGAGAACGCAGATGTTTTTGGCCGTTGCCTCGAATATGGTCTATGGTTAGTGCTCGTAGGTCGGCAAAGCCACATCTATCGCATTTCAATCTTGGCGAGTAATGAGAAAGTACCTCCATCTTCACGCGGCGCTTGTACTCGTGCTGGTATTGCGCCACAAACGCTTTCCTTCGGCTTCGCCATCTCCGCAAGTACTTGTTGAGCGTGCTCCGTGCACAATTCTGGCATAGGTGAATGTTCCTGTGCCGGTACTTTTGATTCTGGAGCCATCTGGGCCAGTTTTTTTCGAAAGCCTGATGCCACATATTCTGCAGAAACGCATCTCGCCGGGCCTGTACAGCCGCTTGGGAACTCCATAGAGAGGTCTCTTGGTCATCAATCAAGAGTTATTGCGCCGAATAAAACCGACAATGTGGAGGACTCGCCGAGAGTTTTTAGAGAGTGATACTCTCTCAGCCCAGATGGAACATTGGATTGAAATCAATCTGGATGCAGACTTGGGAGTCCAAAATGATATTCTGTTGGACTGCCTACGACCATACATTCTCAGGCTGAAGAAGAAGGGGACCTTACTTTCATGGCATTATTTCAGGGAGCCTCAGGTCAGATTTCGTGTGAGGCTAGCCAGCGCGCTGGCTGAGCGGTCCGAGAAGAAGGCCGTCCGAGCCATTGCGGATGCGTTGATGGAGCAGGGCCTCGTCTCCGAATGGTGGTTCGGCGCCCACGGAGAGAAGGGGAAACGGTACGAAGGCGAAGCGGAGAGGTACGGCAGGAATGGTTGGGAGGTGGCGCAGGACTATTTCCAGAACGGCGCCGAGATTGCTCTCTGGATGCTCGACCTGAAGAGACGGGGGAAGCTGGAGAGTCCCCTATGGGCGAAGGGACTTGGGAATCCCTGGGAAGGGGGAGACGAGAACCCGTGGAGAGAAAGAGAGGCAGACCCGCTCCTCTACAACTGGAGCAGGTACGTCCATCTGTTCACGAACCAGATGGGATTCGACATCGACAAGGAGGCGGAGCTGTGCAGGAAACAGTCCGAGAGGTATGCGGCCATCTCTCGCGACTTTGGGATGAAGTGGTGAGCCTACTTCCGAGGCCGCCAGTGGCGCCTCCGAGCGTAATAGGCCCAGATTCTATGCTGTTGCTTCCTGACGAATCCTCTCTCCGTGGCTGAGAGCCGGGGGTCGTTGCTCCTCGCGTTGGGTCTTCGCAGACGCGGCGGAAGGTCGTCGTCGCAGAAGTAACCGCCGCCAGGATATCCGGTGTCCTTTCGGACAATGATTGCGGCGAAGCCGGGCGCGCCCGCTTCGTACTCGATTTTGTCGACCGTTCCGATCATTCCGGATAGGGCCTTCCCTCGTGACAGCCGGAACTTCCTCATCAAGGTCCCGTAGGTCACTGTCCTCCTGCGAGCAGCGGCCTCTCGCAGAACTCTGCTCATTCGTATCGCGACCAGTCGGTCTGAATTGGCACGCCGCACATGCCTGGTTGACCCTCCGACCCTTAAATCTCGAACGGGCGAGAACAGGGAAAGGATGCGATGCTTCGTCCATTCTGAAGTCGAGAGAAAGGCGCTCGAATGTGAGGGGGGCCCGCGGCCCTACTCCATCGAGCGGGCCACCTTGAACTGGTCGCCCACGATTGACCTCATGTTGAGTAGGCCAAGTGGCTTTCCCTTGTCCGTGACAAACAGCGTCCTGATCTTGTGTTTCGCCATCAGCCTCATGGCCTCGGCCAGTGGTGTGTCAGCGCTGACGGAGATCATGGGCGAGGTCATGATCTTCCCGACCTGAACGGAGGAAGCTAGCAGGTTGTCCGCGGCAATCCTGTTCAGGATGTCCCTCTCGGTCACGATCCCCTTCAGCTCGCCCTTGACAGACACCAGAATGTTTCCGGCTCCTTTGTCGCGCATGGCCTTCGCTGCGTCGAGCACCGACTTGTCCGCGTCGATGATGAGCGGGTCCATCTTGACGAAGTTCCTGACGGTGACGACGCTCTCCTCGGCGTGCTCGACCCAAAAGGTGAGCGAGTAGTGGCAGTTCGGGCACTCGTCGGGTGTCTTGTCGCCCTCGAAAACGTAGGAGCAGCGGTAGCATTCCCATTTCGTCATGGGCGAAGATAGTGGGCGCTCCTTGGGGTATTAAACGTGAGGCTCAGGCGGGAATCGTCAGCTTGAGCTCCTTCTCCCTGCTCCGATAGTCGGGGAGGACAGAGCCGAGCTTCCTCTTGAAAGAACCGGAGTGGTTGTGCTCGGAGAGGTGGACCAACTCATGATAGAGGACGTATTCCCTGATTCTCTCGGGCAAAGCGATCAGCTGCCAGCTGAAGGAGAGCCGCCCGTCGCGTGTGCAGTAACCCCAGTTCTTGATCTCCCTCACATCAGCCCGCCGGTAGGCGACCCGCAGCCTCTTGGCCATGGCGGGCAGCGTCCTGACCAGGTAGCCCGAGGATTCCTTGAGGAACCATCTCCTGACTAGCTCCTTCACCCTAGATCTGTCAGAGGCGGCGACGGACACCTCGCCTCTCTCGATGTCGGGGCGCAGGTTCTCTCTGCCATTGGTCTGCTCGAAGACGATCTTCATCCGCTTCCCTCCGAACAAGACCGCGTCGTCTGCCAGCACGCGTTCGCTCATCGAAAGCTCATCCAAGTGCTTCAGGACCCAGCCCTCCCTTTCCCTGATGACCGCCTCCACGTCCAGGCGTCTCGGGCTGGGTGCCACGACCTCCAGCACCGCATCGTCCGTGAACCTGAGGTATGTGTACCTCCGACCTTTGCCCCTGACTACGGAGTACTCGATCCTTCTGTTACCCAGAGTTATCGCGGGCAACGCTGCAGACCCTGCTTCCCCTTCAGCGCCCGAGCTTGTTCACTGCCGAGACCAGCTCTGTCAGCACCTTCTTGGCGTCGCCGAAGACCATCATCGTGTTCGGCAGGTAGAACAGCTCGTTCTCCACGCCCGAGAACCCGGGGTTCATGGAGCGCTTGACGAAGACCACGGTCTTTGCCTTGTCGACGTCGAGAATAGGCATCCCATAGAGGGGCGAGTCCGCCTTGGTTCTGGCCGCCGGGTTGGTCACGTCGTTCGCCCCCACGACCACTGCCACGTCGGCCTCGGGGAAGAGCGGGTTGATCCTGTCCATCTCCCAGAGCTGGTCGTAAGGCACCTGCGCTTCCGCGAGGAGGACGTTCATGTGGCCGGGCATGCGGCCCGCCACCGGATGGATGGCGTACTTGACGTCGATGCCGCGCGCCTCAAGGATGTCGGCCAGCTCCTTGACCACGTGCTGAGCCTGCGCCACTGCCATCCCATACCCTGGAACGAAAATCACGGATCTGGCGTTCTGCAGGACGGTGGCCACGTCTTCTGTTGTGTATGCCTGGACGGTCCTTCCGGCTGCTGCGGTCGTTTGGGATGAAGAGATCGCAGCACCGACGCCACCGAAGAGGATGTTGGCGAACGAGCGGTTCATCGCCTGGCTCATGATGATGGCCAGAATCAGGCCAGAAGAGCCGTCCAGCGACCCCGCGACTATCAGCAGCTTGTTGTCAAGGACGAACCCGAGCGCCGCGGCCGACAGGCCCGCGAACGAGTTCAGAATCGCGATCACGGTCGGCATGTCCGCCCCTCCAATGGCGACCACCAGGAGGAAGCCGAACAGGAGGGCCAGCGCGGCCATGATGGGTAGGACGAACTCTTGCGAGGGGTTGGCCACCAAGTAGGCTGCGGAGGCAGCAGCCGCAGCGAGCACTGTCATGCTCACCACCCGCCTTCCCTTGTAGAGGATCGGCCTCCCGGTGATCAAACCCTGCAACTTTGCGAACGCGATGCAACTGCCGGTGAACGTCAGGAAGCCGAGGATCATTTCGCCGGAGAGGACCGAGAGGCTGACTGAATCGATGTTCGGGACCTCCTGGTAGTACTCGGCGGCTCCCACCAGGGCGACGGCGAGGGAGCCGAAGGCGTGGGACATTGCGGTTCGCTGCGGGACAGCGGTCATGGCGACCCTCAGGCCTATCGGGGTGCCGACCACCGCGCCTACGACGACAGCACCGATCAGCAGGTCGACCTGGTGGACCTGGAATGCGTTGAGGGTGGCGATGATTGCGAAGGCCATGCCGGCGACGCCGCACAGGTTCCCGAGCCTGGAAGTCCTTACCCCGCTCATGAACTTGAGCGAGAGAGCGAAGAGGACCACAGAGACGATGTAGATGGACTCGGTGAGGAGGTCGCTCACTTCTTCGGCTTCCTCCTCTCAAACATCTTCAGGATGCGGTCCGTGATCAGGAAGCCGCTGATGATGTTGGTTGCCGCGAGCGCGACCGCGACCGCGGCGAGGAAGGTGGTCAGCTCCGTTCCGGGATTCGAGAGAACTATCAGCGCGGCGATGAACGAGACCGAAGATATCGCGTTGGTCAGGGCCATCAGAGGTGTGTGCAGGAGCCGGGACACATGCCTGATCAGCTCCTGACCCAGAAACGTGGCCAAGAGTAAGATGAGAAGGTTGGTCAACAGGTCGCTCGCGATTATCGCTGTCATGCTGCCGACGCCCCTTCCATGGCCGCCCTAGTCTGGTCGTGGACTACCTTCCCCTCGTGCACGACCATCGGGCCCCTGACCAGCTCGTCGTTCATGTCGAGGTTCAGCTTGCCGTCCTTCAGCATGTTGCCGAGGAAAGTGGTGATGTTCCTCGAGTACAGCTGGCTTGCTTCGGGCGCCATGCTCGAGGGGACGTTCGTTGGGCCCAGGATGGTCACTCCGTACTTCACCACGGACTTTCCAGGCTCGGTGAGGGCGCAGTTGCCGCCCTGTTCGGCGGCCAGGTCTACTATGACCGAGCCAGGTCGCATTCTCTTGACCGAGTCCTCTGAAATCAGCAGCGGCGCCCTCTTCCCTGGCACAAGGGCGGTCGTGATTACGACGTCGGCGGCCCCGGTGTGCTCGGCCAGCAGCTCCTGCTGCCTCCTGTAGAATTCGTCCGATTGGGCCTTGGCATAACCTCCGGCCGTCTGCGCGTCCTTCACCTCCAAGGGAACCTCAACGAACCTGGCGCCTATGCTTTCGACCTGCTCCTTCACCGCCGGCCTCACGTCGTAGGCTTCAACGAGTGCGCCCAGCCTGCGTGCGGTGGCAATAGCCTGGAGCCCGGCTACGCCCGCCCCGAGGACGAAGACTCTGGCAGGGGCGATTGTGCCGGCTGCCGTCATGAGAAGAGGGAAGAGCTTGGGCAGGGCGTCCGCGGCGAGCATCACCGCCTTGTACCCGGCGACCGTGGCCTGAGATGAGAGAGCGTCCATGGACTGGGCTCGGCTGATCCTAGGCATCAGGTCCATCGCGAAGGCCGTCACGCCGCGTGAGGCTAGCGCCTTCACTGCGGGGATGTTGGATAGGGGATACAGGAACGAGATGATGGTCGACCCTTCCCTGAAGAGCCCCACCTCCCCTTCCGTCGGCGGCTGGACCTTGAGGATGATTTCGGCCTGTTGGTAGAGGGCCTTCGCATCAGACGCAGTTGACGCACCCGATTCCACATAACCCGAGTCGGGAAACCCCGCTCCCTCGCCCGCGCCGCGCTCGATGACAATGCCGAGCCCCTTCAGCCTGGCAATCGATTCTGGGACCAGGGCGACGCGCCTCTCCCCTTTCCCAACCTCCTTGGGCACACCGGCGATCATGCTTCAAGCTCCATTTTCTGGGCGTGGAGAAAACGGGGCTGGTTTAACATTTGTCTGTTGTGGGGTCGCCAGGACATCCATCGCTCCGAAGGCCAGCGACCGTATGTGACGCCGAGCCCATAAATACCGCCTGAGCATTCCCTGACGACCTTGCCAAAGTCCAGGCGCAAGTCCAAAGCCAGACCTCGTGCCAAATCCAGAGCCAGACGCAAGGCGAGGGCCAAGCCCAGAACTCGTCCAGGCTTCGCTCTGATTCCTCCCGGCTTCCGTACAGTTACCCCATACCTTGCGATTGACGGTGCCGCCCGGGCTCTCGAGTTCTACAAGAATGCCTTCGGAGCAAAGGGGCTCGACAGGCAAGCTACACCTGACGGCAAGATTGTTCACGCCAGGATCATGATTGGTGACTGTCTCGTGATGATGTCTGACATATTCCCGGGTGCGACGGCGAAGTCGCCGCTCGAGCTGGGAGCGAGCTCGGTGACTCTTCACATTTACACGAAGAACCTGGACGAGATGTGGAGCAAAGCGCTGGCTGCGGGTGCGAAGGTCGTGATGCCGCTGGACAACCAGTTCTGGGGAGAGCGCTACGGCCAGCTGATGGACCCGTTCGGGCACCATTGGTCCCTCGCGATGCGGGTGAAGATGAGCAAAGAGGAGATGGAAGCTAAGCGGAAGGAAGCGATGGCGATGTTCTCCCAAGACCAGCATCCGCAGAAATAGGGCGATCAGCAACCGACGCCACAGCAGGGCGCCTCGATGTCTTAGGGCGCGTAGTTCCCCGCCAACGTCTGCTTTACCTTTCTAGAGCCCGTCCGAGATATATCCCTGCCCCGCACGTCGGGGCGTGGAGTCGGCAACCCACCGACGCATGAAAGGCATAGTCAGAGGGGAACTGGAGGGAGAGGACTTTCGGGTGCTCGAAGAGCCGCTCCACCCGCCAGCCGACTGGATATCCTGGTCGGCGTACCGGCCTGACCTGCTCGGCTTCCGCGCAAAGGGACGGCGGGAGGAGGTCGCGGTGGTTGAGTGCGAGACCCATCCTGGCATGAAGAGGTTCACGTCGAAGAACTATGCGAGCCTTTGGTTCCAACCCTCACTATTGAGCGAAGGTTCCATACGGCGCATACTGGCGGTGCCCTGCGGCAAACTGGGCTCCCTAGACCTCAGGTTGCGGGACAGCTGGGAGATCTGGGTCATCGGTCGAGACGGGCCCGTAGAGAAGATAGCTGCGCTCGCAAGGTAACGGGCCCACTTGCTGAATCTTCGCTAGCCGCCCTTAGTGAAATTGAGGGAGGCCGAGTTGATGCAGTACCTCAGGCCCGTGGGCTCCGGTCCGTCGTCGAACACATGGCCGAGATGGGAGCCACAACGGCCGCATGCCACCTCCGTCCTGCGCATGAAGAGGCTACGGTCGGCCTTCTCGTCGACGTTCTCCTTCATCACCGGTTGCCAGAAGCTCGGCCAGCCTGTGCCCGACTCGAACTTGGTTTCCGAGCTGAACAAGTCGGCTCCGCAGACCACACAGTTGTATACCCCCTTCTGATGGTTGTCCCAGTAGGTGCCGGTGAACGGCCGCTCCGTGCCCTTGTTGACACAGACATCATACTGCTCCGGCGTCAGACGTTTCTTGAGCACGGCCTTGTCCAGTTCGGCCATTGTGTCTGGCGATGGGGCGTCGTATTTAGGTTCGGATGATGACTGGCACCAGCTCTAATCAATTCGGTAAAGGTTTTATGTACAATTTTG
Source organism: Nitrososphaerales archaeon (assembly GCA_032906685.1). Taxonomy (GTDB): domain Archaea; phylum Thermoproteota; class Nitrososphaeria; order Nitrososphaerales; family Gagatemarchaeaceae; genus DASPPF01. Next base: position 48,008 of record JAJTZD010000006.1, on the reverse strand, counting down.
TACATTGAATCTTCGTGCGGCTCGATCAGATTATCCTCTCTCCTGAAGAGATGCCGAAGAAGTGGTACAACATCGTACCAGAAATCCCGGGCGGGCTTCCTCCGCCCAAGGAACCGGGCGACGGCGAGTCGAGGATGGAGGCCCTCAAGAAGAGGCTGGTGGGTGAGTGCCTTTGGCAGGAAGCGTCTACATCAAGCTGGATTGACATCCCTGACGGGATCAGAGAGCTCTACGTCCATGCAGGGAGGCCGCGACCATTGTACAGGGCAAGGAGGTTGGAGCGGAGGCTGGGGCTCAAGAGGGTCAGAATATACTACAAGCGCGAAGATCTGAGCCCGACAGGTTCGCATAAGGTCAACACAGCCATCGCCCAGGCATACTACGCAGCGAAGGAAGGGAAGACGACGCTCGTCACGGAGACGGGAGCCGGTCAGTGGGGTACCGCTCTGGCATACGCAGCGAGACTGATGGAGCTTGACACGGCGGTCTTCTGGGTCAGGGCCGTGTATGACTGGAAGCCCGAGAGAAGGACGTTAATGCAGCTCTACGGCGCGAGGGTGTACCCGTCACCGAGCGGCGAGACACCTTTCGGAAGGAAACTGCTCGCGCAGGACCCGGGGCACCTTGGCTCGCTGGGAATCGCGGTCTCCGAGGGGCTGGAGTACACCGACCTGGGGTCAGACAGGGCGTACTGCCTCGGTTCGGTGCTGAACCACGTGCTGATCCACCAGTCCATAATCGGCCTTGAAGCAATCAAGCAGTTCGAGAGTGTGGACGACTCGCCCGACCTAGTGATAGCCTGCTTAGGCGGAGGTTCGAACTTCGGCGGGATTGCGCTTCCGTTTCTCGGAGAGGTGCTGAAGAAGAAGCGAAGTTGTGAATTTCTTGCGGCACAGTCCGAAGCTGCGCCCAATCTGATCAAGGGGGAGTACAGGTACGACTTTGGGGACACGGCAGGGCACACGCCGCTGTTGATGATGTACACGTTGGGTCACGAGACCTCGATGACGCCCATCAAGTCGGACGGGCTCAGATATCATGCCGCTGCCCCGATCATAAGCGCGCTGCGGAGCAAGGGGTACGTGAACGCAGTGGCCTACCCTAGCGACGAGAAGCTTGTCTTCGAGGCTGCTCGGACGTTCCTAGAAACCGAGGGCTGGCTGATAGCGGGTGAGTCGGCTCACGCGGTCAGGGCGGGTATCGACGAGGCGAGGAAGGCGGAGTCGAAAGGCGAGGAGAAGTGCATCTTGGTCAACATCAGCGGGCATGGCTTCCTCGACATCGATGCTTACAGGAACAAGCTGGGCCTGCCCTAGGTCCGCCTGTTATTGCACGAAGTGTCGTTCCGCTACTTGGACTGGCTTGCGCCCGAGCAGTGGGACGTCCGCGGGGCCGCATAGACAGCAGGGATTCGGCTCTGAGCCAGAGCCGTCTCGGCCCGAGAGCTGTCTTGGTTTCTAGAGCGCCGACTCCAGCTTCGCGTACACCTGGGAGGGAACCTTCGTCTCTAGCACGCGGCAGTTCTGTTCGACCTGCTCGGGGAGCGACGCGCCGACTATGGGCGCGGTCACAGCGGGCTTGGACAGTATCCAGGAGATGGCCAGCGTAGCAAGTGGGATGCGGGCATCGCTCGCTACCTTTGAGAGCCTCTCGAGCTTCGCGAAGCTCTCGTCGTTGTTGTATCTCTTCCAGTAGTTCTCGTTGAACGCCCCCCTCGTCCCCGCGGGAGGCTGGGCCCCCTTCGAGTACTTGCCAGTGAGGAAGCCGCCGGCCAGCGGGCTGTAGGTGACCACGCCTAGGCCCTGTTTCTCGCAGAGGGGGAGAAGCTCCTTCTCTGGGTCGCGCACCATCAGGTTGTACCTGGGCTGAAGGGCAACGGGCTCCGCCAGGTCGTTCTCTTCGCATATCCGGGTGGCCTCCTTCAGCTGTTCCGCGCTGAAGTTCGAGATTCCTACGTGTCCAACCTTGCCGTCCTTGACGAGCTGGTCCATAGCGGGGAGCGACTCTTCGAGTGGTACGCTCAGGTCGAATCCATGTAGATAGTACAGATCGATGTGGTCGGTCTTGAGGCGCCTGAGGCTGTCGCCCGCCTTCGAGAGAATGCTCTTTCGCGAGAGGTTGATCCCTTCCGGGTCGCCGCTCATGGCATAGCCGACCTTCGTCGCTATCACGACCCTGCTGCGGTCTCCCTTGATGGCATTGCCGATGATCTCCTCCGAGCGGCCGTCCACGTACACGTTGGCGGTGTCGATGAAACTGATGCCTAGGTCGACGGCCCTCCTGATTACCTTGGCTGCCTGTTCCTCGCTCAGCTGGCTTCCAAAGTTGTTTGTACCGAGGCAGAGGCGGGACACTTCGACGTTGGTCCTCCCGAGCTTCGTGTATTGCACGGCACCGCGTTGGTGCTGCCATTAATGCACCTTGCTGATTAGGAACTTCTGGGAGAGAGGGGAGCCCGAACCCTCGGCCGTAGTAGCATGGATTGATACTACAGAAGATAGATATCCCCAAGTTTTCACCCCTCGATTGTCAGGAATGAAGCAAGCCGGTCAAGCGGCGAGCAGGAGCGAAGTCAGGGGCAATACGCTCCGAGTCTACCTGTTCCTTCTTCAGCACAGCCCCGCCGATCTCAGGGATGTGCAGCACTCCTTGGGCTTCTCAACCCCGTCCCTTGCTTCATACCATCTGGGGAAGCTCATGGAGGGAGGGTACGCCTCCCAGAACGAGCATGGCCAGTATCTGGTGGTCGGAGGGTCGGCCAACGAGATTCTGGAGGGTTACGTGAAGCTTGGATCCATGGTAGTGCCCCAGCTGGCCTTCTTCGCGATGCTCTTCACCGGGGTTGTGGGGTACTTCTCCCTGGTGTCGCTGACCTACCCCTCATACGTTCCGCTGCTTGCGGCAAGCTCGCTGGCCCTAGTCGGGGTGCTCTGGTATGAGACACTGAGGGTCTGGAAGAGGCTCGGCTCCTGGAAGTGATTCTGATCCGGGCCCCCGCACGAAGCAGGGCTCTTCAACTGTCTTGAACGCCCCAGCTGAAGGAGGTCCTAGGCTTTCAAGAACGTAGCATTATCGTCATAGCCACGAATGGGTTGCCGACGAGAAAATGTCCAAACTGTCAGTCGGAAAGAAGACAGTAACGTACGCTGCAACTGCAGCACTAGTATCCGCTCTGATCATCGTTGCATCCACTCTCTACCTCGGCTTTCCAACCATCCCCCAGCCCCAAAGCTCAGGCTCGAGCTCGACCTCTGGTTTGGCCGGGCCGCAATCGCTCCTCGTAGTCCAGCTCACCGACCCGCCGCAGGTCCCCTCGGGGACGAAGTCGCTGAACCTGTCGTACTCATCGCTGAGTCTTCTGGTAGGCGAGCCTAGCAGCGGCGGCAAATTGACGACAACCACGGTGAACGTCACGCCCACTGGAGGGTCGGCTGCCTTCAACCTCCTGAAGCTTCAGAACGTCTCGGTGACCATAGCGTCGGCCAATCTTCCTAACGGGTCGATCATCTACTCGGTGACATTCACAGTCTCCAGCCTGATGATCAACGTGAACGGAACCATCTTGCCAGTGACCCTGGCAACGGGTGGCAGCACGTTCACGGTCACCATCGCCCAGCCATCAGCACTCCAAGGCACAAACGTTGCCCTCCTCCAGCTCAACCCGATTGTAGTCGGCACTCCGACGGGGTACCAGCTCATCCCATCCGCCGTGGGTGTCGTGAGACACTCCCAGGGAGGAGGTGAGGAACAGGTCGGGTCGCAGCATCAGCTCAACCAGCAGGACAATGGTGACCTGGAGAACGCACGTGGAAACGTGACAGCCAACCTTTCGACCCTCTCGGTGTCTGGTAACAGCACCAGTGTGACCGTCCAGGTGAGGAATACCGGCAACGGAACCGTGATGCTGAACGCGATAGGGCTTCACGGGAACTTCACTACCTCGGGCACAGGGTGCACGAGCAAGACCTCAACAACGAGGACGTCTACCTCGACAAACACGGAGACCTCACATGGGTCTTCGACACATTCACAGACACACACAAGCGAGAACCAGGGTGGTCACCAAGAGTGCGAGGTGCCGGAGCACATGAATGAGGTGGTCTTCGTGCCGGTTGTACCTACCGCTTCGGCCACGTCGACAACCGCGTCCACCACCGCAACTACCACTGCAAGCACGACTACCTCTGCGGCGTGCACTTCGGCTCAGATGAAGCTGGTCAACGGCGACTCTGGGGACGAAGGCAACGGCAGGGGGTTCGCGCTGAGTCCAGGCCAGTGCATCAACTTAACCTTCACGGGGACGATAACCTTCGGGGAGTCGGGCAACGTGTTGGTCCCATCGACGGCCGCGGGCCAGTCGTACGACGTGCACATCATCGCATCGAGCGGAGCCAACCTGCAACTGAGTTGCGTCCTTCCTCTGGGCGCGGCAAGCTGCAAGGTGGAAACGCAGTCGCAGTCTGAAGGAAATGATTGATCCGTGATTCGGTCACGGGTCAACCTTCCCCTTTTTTCTCAAGTTCTGGACGACCCCATTATCCGGATGAGCGATTCCTTCTTTGGTTATCCGCGCCAGGCCAAAGAATAATCTGAAATCCCGGGCTTGAGGGGCTTCGGCTGTTGACGCTTCGGAAGCCACCCGACTTGGGGGAAATCGTCGACGCGAAGGAGAGGATTACGGACGTCGCGTCCCGCACCCCACTCGTCGAGTCTCCCGCGCTCTCGAGAAGGTTCGGAAGAAAGGTCTACCTGAAGCTGGAGTGTTATCAACCGATAGGCGTCTTTAAGATCAGGGGAGCCTACAACAAGGTCTCACGCGTATCGTCAGCCAGCGTCGTTGCGGCCTCGAGATGGTAGAACAGCTCGACGATTTCGATTCCGTCGTTGTGCCGGTAGGGGGCGGTGGCTTGATTTCAGGGATATCAATCGCGGTAAAGTCGTCGAGGCCGTCCGTCAGAGTCTTCGGCGTCGAGCCGACAGGAGCTGCGAAGCTGGGCGCTTCGCTCAGAGCGGGAAGGAGGGTGAGCATCGAAGCGCCGAAGTCGATAGCCGATGGGCTGATTCCGAACGGCGTCGGCGAGATTGCGTTTGATGTGTGCAGGAAGAACGTCGATGGCACCTTCGAGGTCACAGACGAAGAAATTTTGGAAGCGATGAGGATGATGGTCAGGGAGACTCGTGTCGTACCAGAGCCTTCGGGTGCCGCACCCGTGGCAGCGTTGCTGGCCGCCCGTGACGTCGAGCGTCTGGGAGAAAGGGTCGTGCTGGTGGTCTCCGGGGGGAACGTCTCGCTGGAGTTGCTGAGGAAGGTCCTGGGATAGGCCGAGGACGGAATAATTCAAATTTCAGAGATTCGAGGAGTCGCGTCTCAGTGACCTCGCAAGGACAGCCCTCCAGCTACCAGCTGCCACGCTGGACCATCCTGTCGGTGACCACCCTCGGCGCCTTCATGGCAGCGCTGGACTCGAACATCGTCACGATAGCCCTACCGGCCATCTCGCGAGGGCTGACGTCTGGCATATCGCTGCTCGGGTGGGTGATAACGGGATACGCGCTGGCGTCGGCTGTCCTCGTGATTCAGGCGGGGAAGCTGGGTGACAAGTACGGCAAGAAGAAGGTCTACCTGACGGGTTTCGCAGTCTTCGGAATCGCATCAGCGCTCTGCGGTATGAGCCTGGATGCCTACCAGTTGGTGGTGTTCAGGGTGGTGCAGGGGCTGGGGGCGTCGCTCCTCGTGGCTACGGCTCTGCCGCTCGTCTTCGCTTCTTTCCCTCCTTCTGAGAGGGGGCAGGCCGTGGGAATCAACTCTGTGGCGTGGGCGCTGGGAGCGGTGACGGGGCCGATAATCGGCGGGGTGCTTACGCAGATCGACTGGAGGCTCATCTTCTTCGTGAACGTGCCCGTGGCTTCGGCGGCCGTGCTGGTCGGGCTCAAGCGGATACCGCAGGCGCTGGACAGGAGGAACGACCAGGCAGGGCGACTGAACCTGGTCAACGCGACCCTGCTGGGGCTGACCGTGGCTGTTTGGATACTCTGGTTGACATTCTTCGATGCTAGGTTGGTGCCCGTGGGGGCGGTGACGCTGGCTGCCTTCGCGCTAGCGGAGAGGAGTTCGAAGGAGCCCATGCTGAATAGGGAGCTGATTCACAACCGCGGCTTCGTTTTCTCTGCGGTGGGCCTGGCAGTGATGCAGGTGGCCTTCCTCGGGATACCATTCGTGATGTCCTTCTACTTCCAGTCGGTCGCGGGATTCTCGCCTTTGATGGCTGGCCTGTGGCTGGCGCCGCTCCCGGTGGCAATCGGCATCTTCAACCCGATCGGGGGGAGGGTATTCGACAGGCTGCGTAGGCCGGCCCTGATATCGATGATGGGCGCGCTGGTGGTGGCAGGTTGCGTCGTAGGGCTGAGTCTTGCGCTGGCTTCTCCTACTCCTGGGCTTTACGTCGCAGCCCTCCTCGCTGTGGCGGGCGTTGGAGGCGGGTTCGTGTGGGCGCCGTCGATATCATCGGGGCTGAAGTTCTCTCGGCCGGAGCTGCGGGGGGTGGCCAACGGGACCACGTTCACTCTGATTAACGTCGCCTTCGCTGCGAGCGTTGCGATTGTGATTTCGGTGTCTGCGGGTGCGCTGCCCCCGGCGCTGGTGGGCGAGATCTATCAAGGGAGCGTCTCCGGGCTGACGGCTGCGCAGGCGGCGCTGTTCGGGCAGGGGTTGGCCAGGGCGTTGCTGGCTCTGGTGGTGGTTGGAGTGGTCGGGATTCCGATACTGTTCCTGGTGGCGAGGGAGCAGGCCAAGAGTTTCCGGCAATACGTAGAAGTTCCTGTGCAAGACGAGCGAGGAAAGGTAGGCTCTCGCAACGGGTGAAAGACAACGCGTGTGGTTGTCTTGGTCGTACTGGGGAGAAGCTACTGACGCCAGGCTTGGGTTAGGAGCTGGCTACCTTGTCTGGGGTCAGGGTCTGACCCGCGGCATTCGCTCCGGACGCCTGTCCGACCGCTAGAGTCGGGAAACGGCTAACTTAACAAGCGTTAAATAAACGGTGTGAATGCCGCTGCCGAATCAGGAGGTGCAGCCTTCGACCGTCAGGATTCACGACTCGCCTTCCGTTGGGCGTCACTCGTCTCCCGTTGTGATAGGAACTTCGTTCAGGGATTCGAACATCGACTACAGGGAGAGGCTGGTCCAGCTTCTCGAAGCTGATGACTGGATCGGAGGTCTGCCAGCCAGCGAATGGGCGCTGATCAAGACGTGCAACAGAGTTGAATTCGCGTTCTCTTCGAGCGACCCGGAAGTGCTCATGGAAATGGTCAGCGAACGGTTCGGAGAAGCCCTAGGAGAGGTTCACTTCCATACATACGCCGGCCGCGCAGCGATCTCCTACCTCTTCAGGGTCGCTTCCGGGCTTGACTCCATGGTTGTGAACGACGGGCAGATTCTGGCGCAGATGCGGGCTGCTGGAAAGGAGGCGCGGAAGGCTGGCACCTCCAAAGCTGTCCTACCTCCCCTTTTCGACGCCGCGGTCAGTGTCGGGGAGAGAGCGAAGACCATCCTAGGGAGAAGCGGCGATTCCGTGGGAGCCTTCGCCATCAAGGTTGCTCTGAAATCCCTACGGCGCCGTCCGAAGAACGTGGTTATCATCGGAACCGGGAAGATGTCGAGGATAGCCGCTAGTATGCTCGCAGGCAGCAGGATTCGTGTGGTAACCAGAAGGTCGAAACTCCCGTCATCAATGAAGGGCGTCGAGTTTGTCAGCTGGCGAGGGATCAAAGGGGCAATCCGAGATTCCGAACTCGTGTTATCTGCAACCAAGAGCGATGGATACGTGGTTCACGCCGATGAAATCGTAGACGGAAAGGAGAAGATCGTCGTCGACTTGGGGTTTCCAAGGAACGTGGACCCCGCTTTACGCGGGAAGCCATGCATCCAGCTCCTCGACTTGGATGACCTGGCCAAACGCTCCGCGTCAGTCAATCCGCGGATGACTAGGCGCGCAGAGGCGATGGTGGAACTCGAGGCCTCTGAATTCAACGACTGGCTCGGCGCGAGCAAGCTCTCGCCCCAGCTCCCTATGATCTTCAGATGGGCAGACCGAGTGCGGCTGGAGGAGACAGAAACTGTGTTCCGAAGGCTCAGGAATCTCTCACCGAGACAGAGGAGGATAATCGAGGCGATGGGCAGGCGCATCACGAGCAAACTACTGGCCAAGCCCGCCGCATTCGCGAAGGCCTCCGACCCACGCCTTCCGCAGGAAGAAAGGATCAGAATGCTGAGCGCCGTCTTCATGGAGGGCTCGCGTTGAGGGGGCTCAGAGTCGGGACGCGTGCGAGCAAGCTTGCAAGAGCACAGACGCAGATAGTCGTAGACATCTTGTGCGCCAGGTTCCCCGAGCTTGACGTCGAAGTGGTTCCGGTAACCACCTTGGGCGACAGGCTCCCGGAAGAGAAGAGAGCGGAGGTCGAAGGCAAGGGGGCCTTCACAGAGGACCTTGAGACGCTGCTTCAGAAAGGCAGGCTCGACATCGCAGTGCACAGCATGAAGGATCTGCCGACGGAGTTGGGGCGTGGGTTGAAGATCGGCGCCACACCGGTCAGGGGCGATCCGAGAGACGCTCTTGTCTCAAGAGACGGTCTCAGACTGGCCGAGCTCCCGGAGGGTGCCGTGGTGGGGACGAGCAGCGTCAGGAGGAAGGCACAGCTCAGGGCTTTGAAGAATGACCTGAACGTGACAGACCTTCACGGAAACGTGGAAACGAGATTGAGGAAGATGACTGAGCTCGGGTTGGCGGGCATCGTGATTGCGGCAGCTGGCCTTGAGCGCGTAGGGGAGGCACGACAGGTGGCAGAGTTCTTCTCGGTGGAGGACATGGTTCCAGCTCCTTGCCAGGGTACCATAGCGCTCGAAATCAGGGCCAATGACGCACAAGCGAGAGAGTTCCTGGAGGTCGTCGACGACCCCAAGACCAGGGCCGAGTCATCGTGTGAGAGATCGTTCGCCTTGCGCCTTGGCGGTGATTGCGACGTCCCTGCGGGCGCCTACGCGATTTCTGAAGGGAGCAGGATGAAGATCGTGGGAGCCGTGCTCAGTCCAGACGGAGTGGAGGTCGTAAAGCGCACCTTGATCGGGGATGTCGCTCACGCGGAAGAGCTCGGCAAAAGCTTCGCAGAAACGTTGCTCGAGTCGGGCGGGATGGAGATTCTCAGGAGCGTCGCCCGATGAAATCGGCCCAACGGAAGGTGATAATCACACGCTCCCACCAGGGAAACCTAGAACTCGCCTCGAGGCTCGCAGCCATGGGTATCGAAGCGCTGCCCCTCGACCTTCTATCATTCCTTCCTCCGGAGGACTGGAATCTCGTCGATGCTGTGCTGAGGTCGATTCGTTCGTATGAATGGGTGCTCTTCACTTCTTCCACGGGTGCTAGATTCTTCGCGGAGCGGATGCGCTTTCTTGGCATCGGAATCGGGTGGAAACCACCACCGAGAGTCGCGGCCGTTGGGGACCGAACGGCCGAATCGTTGAGGGGCGAGGGCGTCAGAGTGGACTTCGTTCCAGGGAGATTCCTGACGGAGGCCCTTGCGGATGAGCTGCCAGGGGGAAGTGGCAGGGTGCTGCTGCTCAGGGCAGACATAGCCGACAGGGCAACCAAAGAGAGACTGGTCGAAAGGGGATTTCTCGTCGACGATGTCCCAATCTACAGGACCCGGAACCTTCAGCTCAAGGACCTGTCCTCCATCACGGATGCTGACACCATAATATTCGCAAGCCCATCCGCGGTAGAGGCATTTTGTGCGCAGCTCGGACCGAGGAGGATGGCGGTTGCTGCCCGCAAGGTGGCGGTGTGCATTGGACCAGTGACGGCAAATGCAGCGCGCAAGCAGGGGTTCGTCAGAATAGCAGAGCCAGATTCGCACACGTTCGACTCGCTCTTGGACCTCGTGAGGAGAACTGGAAGCCATGCTTGAGCAGAAGGCAAGAATCGAAGCGAGGCTCAGAAGGCTGAGGCGCTCCGAAGAGATCAGGGCACTGGTGCGGGAGACAAGACTGGACCCTTCCAGCTTGGTAGCGCCAGTGTTCGTGAAGGAAGGATCAGGGGCCGTGGAGCCGATTCAGGCGATGCCCGGGGTGAACCGTTACAGCGTGGACAGACTCCCCAATTTCGTCGGGAAGCTGGCCGATTCGAGAATCAGTTCGATACTCCTCTTCGGCATTCCTGCGGATAAGGATGAGTTGGGAACGGGTGCCTACTCTTCATCGGGGGTCGTTCCGCGTGCGATAAGGGAGGTCAAGAGACGGTTTCCAGGCGTGGTTGTCATGGCCGATGTCTGTCTCTGCGAATACACGGCTCACGGTCATTGCGGCGTGGTGTCTGACGGCCGCGTCGACAACGACAGAACCCTGCCGCTCCTTGCCCAGGCGGCTGTCGAGTATGCGAGGGCCGGCGCCGAGGTCGTAGCACCGAGCGCCATGATGGACGGGCAGGTCAAGGCCATCCGTGGTGCGCTCGAGGATGCAAACCTGGCTGACACCCTCGTGATGGGTTACTCCGCAAAGTATGCCTCCAGCTTCTACGGCCCTTTCAGGGAGGCCGCGGGGTCGGCACCAGCGTTCGGCGACAGGATGGATTACCAGATGGACAGCTCAAACTCGAGGGAGGCGATGAGGGAGATAGAGAGCGACATTCGTGAGGGCGCAGACATCGTGATGGTGAAGCCTGCGCTGGCGTACCTCGACGTCATATCCAAGGCGAGGGCGAGGGTGGACGTCCCGATTGCAGCGTACAACGTGAGCGGCGAGTATGCGATGGTCAAGGCCGCAGGAGCAAACGGGTGGATCGACGAGAAGAAGGCCGCGCTCGAAATCCTGACCTCGATCAAACGCGCCGGGGCCGACATCATAATCACGTATTTCGCCGAGCAGGCAGCGAATTGGTTGGGGGAGTGAGGTGGAGGAGCAAGCCATGGACGAAACAGTGCAAGAGCAGGGCGGACAGAAGTTCCTGAAATACACGTTCTTCAAGGTAGCACGCGAGTGGCGTTTCCTCGGCCAATCCGAGAAGACCGCAGCCAAACGGGAGTTCCTGACTGCCCTGGAGAACCACGCGCAGAAGACCGGATTGCAGTTCTTCTCCCTAATCGGGACCCGCGGGGACGTCGACTTCATGGTGCTGGCAGAAGCGGAAGACCTCGAGAGGTTCCAGGTGCTGGTATCCGGATTGATGGCGACCTCGCTCGGGCGTCACCTTGACATTCCATATTCCTATCTCGCAATGACAAGGCGCTCACGCTACCTCGGCAGCCACAGACACGCGGGCCAGGAGGGGTCGGACGAGCGGCCGCCTTCCAACTCGAAGTATCTGTTCGTATATCCGTTCGTGAAGAAGAGGGAATGGTACGGGCTCTCCTTCACGGAGAGGCAGAGGATCATGGCCGCGCACTTCAAGATAGGCCACAAGTATCCAAAGATCAGGATCAACACGGGTTATTCCTTCGGGCTCGACGACCAAGAGTTCGTCCTCGCCTTCGAGGGTGATGACCCTGCGGATTTCCTCGCGCTTGTCGAAGAGCTGAGGAGCTCCGAAGCAAGCAGGTACACGCAGCTGGAGACGCCGATATTCACCTGCGCGAGGGTCGCCGCCAGCCGGATGCTCGAACTGATATCGTAGGCAGAGAGGAGTGAAAGAGACAAGGTCCGCGCTGCTCTACAGACGGGCCCAAAGGGTCATGGTGGGGGGAGTCAGCAGCCCCGTCAGGGCCTTCAAGGCCGTCGAGGGCACCCCGCTGTTCGTCGCCCGTGGTAAGGGTTCCAAGATGTGGGACGTCGACGGGAACAGGTACGTCGACTACGTCCTTTCTTGGGGGCCGTTGATTCTCGGGCACGCACACCCGAGTGTAGTGAAGGCGGTGCTCGGTGCCGTGAAAGGAGGCACGAGCTATGGGGCCCCAACGGAGGCGGAGCTGATGCTCGCGGAGGAGATTTCGCGGTCGATGCCTTCGGTCGAGCTGGTAAGGTTCGTCAATTCTGGTACGGAGGCGACGATGTCGGCCCTCAGGGTTGCAAGGGCGTACACGGGCAGGAAGAAGGTGTTGAAGTTCGAGGGGTGCTACCACGGCCACGCAGACCCCTTCCTGACACGTGCCGGGTCTGGCTTGGCGACCTTCGATATTCCGAGTTCAGCCGGCGTCCCGGAAGAGGTGAGCTCTCACACGATTACCGTGCGGTACAACGACATCGCTGCCGTCGAGTCGGAGATCTCAAGTCGCGGCGAGGAGATTGCAGCGATCATCGTCGAACCGGTGGCGGGTAACATGGGGGTCGTCCCTCCGGAGAGAGGCTTCCTCGAGAGGCTGAGGAGGCTCGCAAGCTCCAGCGGGGCGCTGCTCGTCTTCGACGAGGTAATCACGGGTTTCAGGGTCTCGAGAAGGGGCGCACAGGGGCTCTACAACGTGGTGCCGGACATCACCTGCCTCGGCAAGGTCATCGGCGGGGGCTTCCCGGTGGGAGCGTACGGTGGCAGAAGGGACATCATGAGCTTGGTGTCGCCGGAGGGTCCGGTCTATCAAGCAGGGACGCTTTCGGGCAATCCGGTCGCCATGGCCGCAGGGCTCGCCACCCTGAGGCTCCTCGAGAAACCCGCATATTCGAGGCTCGAGGCGCTCTCTTCCTCCCTTGAAAAGGGGCTCGTGGAAGCGGCGAGCAAGGCTTCGCTCGAGATTTCGGTGAATCGTGTCGGGTCCATGGTAGGGTTGTTCTTCGGCGCCGAGAGAGTCTCCAACTTCGGCGACGTAATGAAGGGCAGGTACAAACTGTATGCGCGATTCCACAGGTCCATGTTGGAACAGGGCTTCTACTTTCCGCCATCCCCCTTTGAGACGTTCTTCCTTTCGACTGCGCACTCGGAAGGCGTGGTTGTAGGGACGGCAGACGCGGCAGCGAGGGCCTTCGAGGAGTGCGTCCATCCATGAGTGCGTTCGTCGACGCGTGCCTTGGGAAAGAGACGGCGTACACGCCCGTCTGGTTCATGCGCCAAGCCGGCAGATACCTGCCCAGCTACAGAAAGGCGAAGGGCTCGAGGTCAGTGATCGAAATGGCGAAGAACCCTGAACTTGCTTCTCAGCTGGTCGTCGACGCGGTCGGGGAGCTCGGTGTCGACGCTGGAATCATTTTTGCCGACATAATGCTTCCGCTGGAGGGGCTAGGCGTCAACTTCAGAATCGAGGAGAACGTCGGGCCGATTGTCTCCAACCCGATCCGTTCGGCCGAAGGCGTCAGGGCGCTGGGAGAATTCCAACCAAAACGCGATGTCGGTTTCGTGTATGACGCCATTGACGCGACCGTCAGGAAGCTCGATGGAACACCTCTGATAGGCTTCTCGGGTGCGCCCTTCACCCTCGCGGGTTACGTCGTCGAAGGTGCGCCAAGCAGAGAGCTCCAGAAGACGAAAGCTATGATGTATGGCGACCCCGAGACTTGGGACCTTCTGATGCGCAAGCTGACGTCAATGGTCAAGCTGTACCTTGGGGAACAAATCAGGCATGGGGTTCAGGCTGTCCAGCTCTTCGACAGCTGGGTGGGTTGCCTTTCGCCTTCTGATTACGCCCGATACGTCATGCCGTACACCAGGGAAATATTCGGCTCGATTGGCGGAAGGGTACCGAAAATTCACTTCTGCGCAAACTCAGCTAGTCTTCTGGAACAATTCTGCGAAGCGGGAGCCGACGTGCTCAGCGTGGACTGGAGGATGAGAATAGGCGAAGTGTGGAAACGGTGCAACGAAAGGGTCGGCGTCCAGGGCAACTTGGACCCTGTGGTAGCCCTCGCGGGGGGCGAAGCGCTGCGGGCTGGGGTTGATGAAATCTTGAAGGATGCGAGTTTGCGTTCGGGGCACATATTCAGTCTCGGTCACGGCGTGCTGAGAGAAACTCCGCCAGAGAATCTGAAGAGAATAGTTCGGATGGTCCACGAGCAGACGAGGAGGAAGAGATGAAGGCAGTAGTCCTGATGGCCTATGGAACTCCTAGGTCTATGAAGGACGTCGAGGCGTACTACACCCACATCAGGGGCGGGAGGAAGCCCACCCCCGAAGAGCTCGATAACCTGATCGAGAGGTATGAGGCGATAGGCGGCACGTCTCCCCTGATCGAAATCACTGAGAGAGAGCGCGCCGGACTGGAGTCGAGTCTCAGGGCGGCTGGCTCCGAAACGAAGGTCTACGCTGCGATGAAACACTCCCCGCCCTTCGTAGCAGACGTGGTGAAGGAGGCCTCGGAGGACGGAGCAGAGGAGCTGCTCGCGCTCGCATTGGCCCCGCACTACTCGAGGATGAGCGTTGGGTCCTACATCTCTTCGGTGAAGGAGGCGAACGAAGGGCTCTCCAGAAAGATGAAACTGAGTCTTGTCGAATCATGGCATGACAATCCCGTCCTGATACGAGTCTGGAGCGACAGGATCCGAGACGCAGCTAGCAGGATGGCGGGAGCCTATTGGCTCGTCTTCTCCGCTCACAGCCTTCCCGAGAGGATACTATCGGAAGGCGACCCCTACAAGGATCAGTTGCTGCATACCTGCGGCCTGATTACCCACGAGGTGGGGAAGAAAGAATGGAGCTTCAGTTTCCAGAGCGCCGGCCACACTCCCGAACCCTGGCTTGGACCCGACTTGGTCGAGCACCTGGAGTCGCTCCGCGGAAAGGGGGAGACGAGATTCCTCATCGCCCCGGTGGGCTTCGTGTCTGACCACTTGGAGATTTTGTATGACATCGACGTTGAGTGCTCTCAATGGGCTCGTGATTCGGGCGTCTCGTTATCTCGTTGCAGGTCGTTGAACGACAGCAAAGAGTTCGTCGGTTGCCTCTTTTCCATTGTGAAGGAAAGAGGTTTCCTGTAAGCTGGCAGGGCGCTTCGGAGCCCAAGTGGGCGGACCCGAGAGGGTCCGAAAACATCTGTTCCAGAGAGCCGGAATCGCATGAGGAGGTAACCCTCTGCCACCAAGCCCAAGTCTGGTCTGCGTCACCGACTTAGTTTTATTATTCTCGGCGAACACACCGAAGTGGATCATAATGGCGATGCGCGAGGTCTTCGACCGCATTGATGCGAACAGGGAGAAGGCCATCGGGATGCTGGTCAAACTGGCGGGTCAGCCGAGCGTGGCCGCGAAAGGCGAAGGCATCCACGAGTGCGCTAGGCTCGTGGAAGGGCTCCTCAGCGAGCTGGGCGCCGACCCGAGGGTGTACGATGTAGGTGAGGGGAGCCCGGTGGTTGCGGAGCAGATCAATAGCAAGAAGAACCCGGGCAAGACGGTTCTGTTCTACAATCACTACGATGTACAGCCCCCAGAGCCGCTGGAGCTCTGGGAGACCCCGCCGTTCACCCCCACGATCAAGGATGGCAGGGTGTACGGTCGAGGCGTAGCGGACGACAAGGCGGAACTGATAGGACGTCTGAATGTTACGAAGGCGTTCCTTGAGACAAGAGGCGACGTGCCGTGCAACTTCAAGTTCCTGTTCGAAGGTGAAGAGGAGATTGGAAGCGTGCATCTTCATGAGTACCTGAAGAGGTTCCCCCGGATCTTCAAGGCAGACTCAGTCATCTGGGAGTTCGGCGGAGTCGACCCGAAGGATAGGCCAAACGTCGTCCTGGGCGTGAAAGGAATCTTCTACGTTCAGCTCACCGCGAAGCACGCGAAGAGGGACGCCCACTCTTCGCTGGGCGCCATCGTGGACAACCCGGCGTGGAGGCTCGTGGGGGCGCTGAACACGATCAAACAGGGAGACAGGATCCTGGTGCCGGGATGGTACGACGGCGTTCGGAGGCTGACCAGGGAGGAGCTCCGGCTCATCAAAGAACAGCCCTACGAGGCCGAGGCGGTCAAGCATGACCTGGGCATCGCTCGGTTCATCGGTGGGATGGGGGTCGAGGAGGCAAAGAGGGCGTTGGTGAACAAGCCGACCTGCACTATCTGCGGCCTCTACTCCAGTTACACGGGCCAGGGTTCCAAGACGGTGCTGCCGAGCGAGGCGTTCGCGAAGATTGACTTCCGGCTGGTGCCGGACCAGGACCCCGACGACCTTCACCGCAAGCTGACCCGTCACCTGGTCAGCCACGGATACAGGGATGTCAAGGTCACATACTCTGAGGGCGAGAAGGCGAAGAGACCTGTCGCCGAGGTCGCCGATCGCAATCGCGGCGCAGCAGGCCGCGAGGGAGGTATATGGGACGAAACCGGTGGTGACGGTGTCATCAGCGGCAACTGGACCCATGTACCTCTTCGAGTCGCCTTGCGTCGCGATCGGAAGCGGCCATCCGTTTTCGTACGCGCACTCTCCCAACGAGAACGTGCGGCTCGACCTTTTCGTGAAAGGTATGAAGTGGGTGGCGGACACTGTCGAAAGGTTCGCCATGTCGTGACGCGGCTCAGTACATTGGCATGCTCGGGTCGACCTGGTCGGCCCAAGCCTTGATGCCTCCCTTCAGATTCCGCACCTTGCTGAACCCCGCGTCTCTCAGAAGCCGTACGGCTTTCACGCTCCTGTCGCCCGTCTTGCAGTAAACCACGATGTCCCCGGCCTTGTCGAGTTCGTTCACCCGCTTCCTCAGCTGGTCGAGCGGCAGTAGTTTCGCTCCCTCCAGACGGCAGACCTGGTACTCCAACGGCTCCCTGACGTCTAGGAGAAACGGCTTCGGACCGGTGTCGATCAGGGCCTTCAAGCCCGCTGGGTCTATCTCCCCTTCCACTGCCTCTGCTCCCATCTTCGTTCCGCAAAACACTTCGTAGTCAATCAGCTTGGTGATGCTCGGGTTCGGCCCGCACGCCGGGCACCCTGGGCTCTTCTTGATCCTCAGCTCGTTGAACGAAGTGTCAAGCCCGTTGAACAGAAGCAGCCTCCCAGCCAGAGACGGGCCCTTCCCGAGGATTATAGCAATCGCCTGGTTTGCCTGCACGGCCCCGATTATTCCAGTCACCACCCCTAGGACCCCGGCCTCTGCGCACGACTGGACTGCCTCCGAGGGAGGCGGCTCCGGGTAGAGGCACCTGTAGCAGGGCCCATCCTTCGTCGCGAAGACCGAGGCCTGTCCGTCGAACCTGAAGACGCTGGCATACACGTCGGGCTTGCCCAGCAGGACGCACGCGTCGTTGACGAGGTATCGGCTCGGGAAGTTGTCCGTGGCGTCGACCACGATGTCGTACCCCCCGAGTATCTCCAAGGCGTTCGAGGAATCGAGCTTCGAGCGACGGGCATCTACGCGTATGTTCGGGTTGATCGCGAGGAGCCGCGACCGGACGAGCTCTGCCTTGGGGCGCCCCATGTCTGCCTCCGAGAAGAGAAACTGGCGGTGGAGGTTCGACAACTCGACGACGTCTCCGTCCACGACGCCTATCCTGCCGACCCCGGCCGCGGCCAGATAGACGGCCGCTGGGATTCCGAGACCTCCGGCTCCCACTACGACCACAGAGGAGCCCTTGAACCTGCGCTGGCCCTCGGCCCCTACTTCGGGCATAACTAGGTGTCGGCTGTATCTGACCTTCTCGGAGTCCGAGAGCCCGGGCAACGAATCGAATGATGAAGGTCTGGAATCCCGCATGTAAGGTTCTTTCCGCAGAAAGATGGATGAGCCGTTTCCTCCTTAAGAACGGTTCGGTGGGAGATTGGGTTTCCGTCAGCAAGGTTATCTAAGCAAGCGAGGGGTCGGGGCTTGAGTGCCGATGCTGAAGCTCGAGAACCTGAGTTCCGGTTACGGCGGCCAAGAAGTTCTGCACACTCTCTCGCTTGAAATCTCGGAGCCTGCCATCTACGTGGTCCTTGGGCCCAACGGCGCCGGCAAGACCACGCTCTTCAGGACGATTGCCGGGGTACTCAGGGCGACTTCGGGCTCGGTGGGACTCGACGGCAGGGATCTCTATACTGCGAATGATGTCCGACGAGACATAGGATATCTCTCGCACATTACAGCGCTGCCAGAGGAGATGACTGTGGCTCGGGCGCTCGGATTCTACGCCCAAATCGAGGACGGGAGCGCCGCTAGGGCGATGGAGAGCTTGGGCTTGAAGGAGTTGGCTTTGAAGAAGGTCAGTGACCTCAGCCAAGGGCAAAAGAAGAGGGCCTCGATCGCGAAGCTGTTCCTCAGGGAGCGGAAGCTCTACTTGATGGACGAACCCACATCGAACCTCGACCCAGTGGTCGCGAAGGAGGTCAGGGACATCCTCCTGGGCCTCAGCAGGGAGAGGTATGTGTTGTACTCGTCGCACAACCTGTACGAGGCGCAGGAGATCGGGGACTACATCGTGCTGATCAAGGACGGCAGGGTAGGCTTCTACGGGAAGAAAGGAGAGCTCAGGACAGGAGGCTACAGGGTCGGGATCCGCGCATCGTCAGACCTGTCTCGAGTCTTCCCCGGTGGCAGGAAGGAGAAGGAGTACTTCGTCCTGGATGTCGACGGGCCTGACGAGGTAGGGAACGCGGTTAAGAGGATCGTCGATGCGGGGATTACCGTCTACGAGGTCAGGGAGCTCGGGAATCCGCTCGAGGAGCTCTTCAGCGGAGGAAGGTAGAACGTGGATATCTCGAGGCAGGTGTTCGTGCGAAGCGCGAGGATGGGATTGAGCTACGTCGTTCTGAGCCTGGTCATGGCGGTCTTCCTCACGGTCTCCTTCGGGATAGCTGGCAGAGCCGGCAACATCGTCGCCTCCAACGGGCAGGTTCTGGATTTCGGCTCCACCCTGAGCTACATCGTGGTGCCCTTCGCTGCCATCTTCGGTCTCCTCATAACCACACCGACCTATCTCCTGTTCGTCAACGACAAGAATACTGGCGTCCTTGAATACCTCCTCGCCGTCGGCATGAGCCAGCGCGACGTGTTCAAGGGCTACCTCAAGGCAGCGCTGATGCTCTCCCTTGTGGCCATCCTCCCGGCGCTCGCGATAAACGCCGCTTTGTCTTCCTCGGGAATTGTGGGAGCTGGGCTCGCCGGGGGCTTGGCACTCGTTACAGGACTTGCAGACGTTTCGATGGTGACGTTCTTGATGACTGCCTTCGGTTCGATGCAGCGGAAGCCGACTGGCATGAACTCGCCGGTCGGAATCACCATCGGCATCGTGATTGTCATGCCGGAGCTGCTTCTCCAGTTCGTCCTCGGGGCCGCCATCGTCTGGCTTGACCTCGCCATCGCACTGGCGGTCCTGGTCACGGCTGCGGTGCTTCTCAGCTCTGTCGACAAGTTGATC
This sequence comes from Nitrososphaerales archaeon, assembly GCA_032906685.1. Taxonomy (GTDB): domain Archaea; phylum Thermoproteota; class Nitrososphaeria; order Nitrososphaerales; family Gagatemarchaeaceae; genus DASPPF01. The sequence goes on along the minus strand of JAJTZD010000006.1, from coordinate 28,792 downwards.
ATGCGGGAGAAGCTGCTGCCCTAGCTCTGCCTGCTGAGCCTGAAATGTTTAAACACGAAAGGCGGCGAGGAGCATCTATGCCTGAAGTGGGAGAGGCCGCGCCAGACTTCGCTCTCTACGACGCGGAAAAGAAGGTCAGGAAGCTCTCTGAGTTCGTAGTCGAGGGGCACAGGACGATCGTCGCATTCTTTCCCGGAGCGTTCACAGGCGTGTGCACCCAAGAGATGTGCAAGTTCAGGGACATGTTGGGGGAACTTCGAGGCCTGAACGGGGAGCTGGTCGCAATATCAGTAGACGCCCCGTTCGCGCAGAAGGCCTTCGCCGAGAAGAACAGCCTCAACTTCCCGCTGTTGTGCGACTTCAAACGGGAGACCATCCAGAAGTATGGCGTGGTGTGGAACAATCTCAGCGGTGTGGAGGGTTACATTACTGCGAACAGGGCCATATTCATCCTGGACGACAGGGGCACAATCAGGCACAAGTGGGTGGCCCCGAACCCTGGGACCCTGCCTGATTTCGACCAGATCAAAGCGGCGTTGCGCTAGTCCTTCCAGTCTTTCAATCGCGGTAGCTAAGGAGCAGCTGACCGCGCTTCACCGGGTCGCCTTCATTTACAGCAACTTCGGCAACCTCGCCGTCTCTGTCCGACCTCAGGACCGATTCCATCTTCATCGACTCCAGCACGACCAGCGGCTCATCTCTCTTGACGCGCTGGCCGGCCCTGGCCATCACGCTTACGACGCGCCCGGGCATCGGCGCCACGAGTGAGCCGCCCATTTCTTGGCGGGGGCGCTCCTCTGCCTTGCCTGGTCGGAGCCCGGTGAAAGTCCTACGGAGCGTCACTTTTTCGCCGCCGATTCTGAGCGAAATGGAGGACCCAGTGGCTTCCAGCACTTCGAACTCGACAAGGGTGCCATCCATGTTCGCGACGTGTTTCTGCGAACCGCTGCTCCCCAGCCGATTGGCTACTTTCTGGGTGGAGTCGACCTCGTCGAGCTGTACGAGCGACCATGAAATCAAGCGACAGGACGTGTCCCTGGTTGTCGATATGTAGCTTATGAGGAGTTGACGAGAGGGGCCGCGGGTGGGATTTGAACCCACGATCTAAAGGTGACTGCGATTGCTCCACAGCCTCCTATGTTACCAAGCTGTGCCGTCGGCTCGTACCGCACGACTACACCACCGCGGCCACGCGAAGATGGCCGGAAGCGTTCGCAATATAAGACTTGGGCAGGTCGATTCATCCCAAACTCCCGAGCCAGATTGCGCCATCAACAAATGCGCGGCTGCGGCGAGTTCCGCAAAAGACCAAATATGCTGAACAGCGTCGAGGGAGCAATGGAGCAAACCAGCGGTGCGAGGCGTCCGAGGCCGCGAATCGAGACTCTCGCCGACCTGATCTTCGGCCTCTCCCTGTCGATAGGTTCCATCGCGCTGATTGCGAGTCCCCCGACCTCACCGGACCAAATAAACGGCCACATACTTGCGTTCGCGTTCACATTCCTCATCCTAATCACCTCTTGGATAATCTACACTACGTTCATGTCGGTATTGCCCGTCGAGACGCCGTCGCTGACCTTCATTAACGTGGTTCTGCTTCTCCTCGTTGCTCTCGTCCCATACCTGTTGAACAACGTGGAGGTCGTGGACCAATCGCTGACTGTTGCGCAGAGCTACGCAATCAGGGATTACTCGTCTTCGCTTTTCGCCCTCGATCTTTCGGCGATACTGGCGGTACTTGCGGCGTTTGCGCATTTGATCAGCGTGGAAGAGAAGAAACTGGTCGCTCCGGAAGCTGTCGCCCTTTTCCGAGGGGGCAGAAACAGGATGATAATCATCTCGGCGATCATGGCCGTTTCAATCGCGCCACAATTCTGGCAGATGACTTTGTTTGGAGTGCCCGCGAGGCTCTACGTGTGGTACGTCCCGCTGCTCTCCTACTGGCTGGGGAGAGCCGTGAGGCCTGAGACGCGCACCTACAAGCCGCGATGACTATCGCCGGAAGACTGATGGGCCAGGGTGTGGCCGCTCCGCGCGACCGGTGCCAGCTTGCCTCCCGAGTTCTTTGATGTCGTTGACGATGGCGACAAAGTCATTGGGCGAAGGCCCGGCAGCGAGTGCGTGAGAGTAGGGCTACTGCACAGGGCAATCGCGGTCCTCCTCTTCGACGAGCGGGAGAGGGTGTACATCCAGAGGCGCGCGGCGGGGATGACCTGGTATCCGGGCTACTGGACGCTCTCGGTGATGGGCCATGTGTCATCAGGCGAGACCTATGAACAAGCGGCTCGGCGGGAGGTCAAGGAGGAGTTGGGCCTCGACTGTGAGCTTTCCCCGGTTGCAAAGGTGAAGACGCCTGAGTGGCATTATGATGGCATAGTCGAGCAGGAGTACCTCGCAATCTTTGAAGGGCGTATCACGAACCAAGAGATTGTGTTGAGCGACGAGACGGAAGAAGGAAGGTTCGTCAGCCTCGGAGAGTTCATGCAGATGGCTAAAGAAGAATCTCCGAGGCTCACCCCCGACACTCTCCTGGCCCTTGACTCGTACCTGGAGAGCAGAGGCCAGAGGGCCGGCTGGTCTTAGCCGCCGAAGGTCTCTGATGGTTCCGGATAGACGACGCTTGTGACCAGCGTTCTCGCGCAGCTGACGCAGTAGACCACTGTCTCGGCGCACGTCTTGTGGTACCTGGAGCCGCATTCGCATTCGATGTATGAATCAGGTTCCTTGCTCTCGAGGAATGATTTGATTTCTTTGCCGCAATGCAGGCAAATCCTGGTGTGTTTTATGATGTCCCGCAACGTGAAGATCCCCACTATCTTCCCCCTGTCAGTGACGAGCATCCTCCTGATGCCCTTCCTGTTCATCAGGTCGATTGCCTCGCGGAGGGGCCTGACCTGCTCGATTGTCACTGGAGGGGAGGTCATCACGTCCTTCGCCTTTGTCGAGCTCGAATCGAGGGACTTCGACACCACCTTCCTCAAGATGTCGCGCTCCGTCAGTATCCCTACGATTTCGCCTTCCCTGGATACCAGGATGCTTCCGCGTTTCTTTTCGACCATCAGTTTCGCTGCTTCGATGACGGACCGGTTCCCGTCAATCACGATAAGTTCGCGCCGTGCGATGCTCCCGGCAGGAACGTCGAGGACCACGGGTTGACGAAGGGTTGCTCTGTTTATTTAAGGGAGGGAGCGCAACGGCTTTTGCGTCAGGCGCTCGTCGGTCCCGAAGAACGTCTTGCTCGCGATACCTGCGGTGAACCTGACAGGTGTGGCTGCCGCCACGGTCGCGAGTTTCGTCATAGGGGGCGTCTGATACGCTCCGCCGGTCTTTGGTAGGATGTGGATGGAACTCACCGGTGTCACACCGGAGAAACCAAGGGGAAAACAGGGCAGAGATCTCCTACTTGGCCTTCTCGCGAACCTCGTAAGCGCATACATCCTCGCGATTGTTGTCAGGTTCGCGGGCGCTTCGAGCGTCACTGATGGACTCGCAGTCGGGTTTCTTGGTCTGGCTCGGCTTCCCAGCCTCGGTCCATTTCGTGAGCTGGGTCTTCGAAAAGAGGCCCACGAAGCTCTCCCTGCTCAACCTGGCGCACACGCTTGCGATCTTCCTGGTGATGGGCGCGATTCTGGCAGTCTGGGCCTGGTTAGCGTCTGGCTCAGGTAAGAAGATTTCACCGTGATGCCGGTCTACCCGTGCATGTTGCTGGCCGCCTGAATTGCCGTGGTCTTGCCTCTTGCTTATGGACTACCTTCTGAAGGCATCCCGGTGTTGTCGCCAAGGCAGACGGTCTATCTGGCATTACCGGTGATCGCCGCCGCGGTGCTGTTGCTGACCTACTTTCGGCTGTTTTCGTCGACGGCTGTGATTGCGGTCCTGGTCATACTGTACCTGATAATCAGCGTCAACAACAGGAGGAAGTTCTCAAAGAGGAACAAGGCAGGATGAATTACACCACGCGTCGACTGTCGTGCTGACCTAATGGAGAGCAAGATTAGCTGAATCGGGGTTGACCCTAGAAATGGAGCGGGTCGTCAGAAGGCTTGGTCTGGCCGGAAGCTGGTTGCTGCCGGGTGTTGGGAAACCAAGGCCTCGAAAACGCTGACCCACGCGTTGGCGCAATTCTCAGGGACGTAGCCGCCGCCGCCGAGCGCGACGATTCTGCCCGAACATGTTTCGTGGGAGAGTCTGTGCAGCAGGTCGCCCACTGCCCTGTGGGCCGAGGTACTGTAGTTCAGGCCTGCGATCGGGTCCCCGCGGAGCCCGTCCGCACCGCACTGGAAGATGATGAACTCCGGCTTCGCCTTCCTCGCGAGTTCTTCGAGCCGTGGAAGGTGTTGCATGAATTCGACATCTCCAGCGCCCGGGGCCAAAGGTATGTTGACCTTGGTGCCCTTGGCTTTGCCTTCGCCAGCCTCGCTCGCCGACCCCGTTCCGGGATAGAGGAACCTCCCATCCTCGTGGATGTCGAAGATGAAAAGGTCGGGGTCGGACTCGTACGAGTAGTAGACGCCGTCTCCGTGATGCACGTCGATGTCGACGTAAAGTATCCTCCTGACCTCGTGCTGCTTGCGCAGCAACTCCACGGCAACACCGATGTCGTTGAACACGCAGAAACCGGCCGAAGAGTCTCTTCTGGCGTGATGGAGGCCGCCCACGGGGTTGAACGCGTGGTCGAGTTCCCCGCTCATCACCTTATCGACGGCGGAGAGGGTTGACCCGACTGCGTACTGCGCCGCCTCGAAGACGCCCTTGAACGCGGGAGTGTCTCCCTGGTCCAAAGTGCCGTATCCCAGTTGCGATGCAAGTTCGACGAACTTGACGTGCTCCTCTGTGTGAAAGAGTTTGATCAGCGCTCTCTCGGCCTTTTGCGGCCTGAGGCGCTCAACCTTGAAGTTTCGCTTGTGCAGCTCCTCCCAGAGGCGGGCGGCTCGTACGCCAGTGAATGGGTGTGGAGACGGAAAGGCGTAGGAGAGCAGTTCTTCTCCTTCGAGAACGCCCACCTTGCAGGCCATGCGGCTTTCGCGTCGACTGCGTTGCTCTTTGAGGATTCCGCGCGGCGATAACGAGCCCTACTTCTTCTTGTGTGTGGGTTTGAGGACGAACTTCAGGAAGGGTTCGCTTATGCTTATGAGGTCGCGCATCGATATCATCCCGACGGGCCTCGCGTCCTTGTCCACGACGGGCAGGTGGCGGACGCCGCCTTTGATCATGCGGTCGAGGACAGTGGCCACGTTCTCGTTCGGGCTGGCGAGGAGAGAAGTCTGCGACATGATACTGGAAACTGGGACGTTCCTCCCTGTCAGCCCCTTCGTGACTGCGAAGAGCATGTCTCTTTCGGTCAGGATTCCCGCCATGTTGCCTAACTTGTTGACGATTATGACGCTGCCGATGTTCTTCTCCCACAGTATCGAGGCTGCCTCGTCCAGCGTCGTTTCCTCCGAGACCGTGACCGCAGGGGTTTGCATCAGGTCCCTGGTTCTGGTGGCGGCTTGGGGCGGTTTCGGGCGGGGCAACAACTGTCGTTTGTTCCCTCCGGTGCCCCCTCTATTAATGGTTCAATGCGCTGACCGGGCAATCCTGCCAAATTACCGGTTGGTCACGACGAGGTGGCCGCGTTGCTAGGAGGCGGCATCTCTTCTATTGCATCTCCCTTCCTGACTCGGCCTTCCTTCTTGACCCTAGCGTATGAGCGGAGCCTGCTGCCTTTCATGAAGACTGCTCGTCCTTTGTTTCACGTTCGGATCATATGCCTAATCGGGAAAACGCGGTGGCCTTTCTGCCAAGCTGGAATCCGGCGCGTTCCGCTGTAAGTGGGTGTCCATCCAAGGCGGACCCGTATTGCCTTGGGCGCGTTCAGCCTTAAATGATGTCGAGGCCGCTGAGAGTTGGATTGAAACGAAAGGTAGCGCCGTACGGCTCGTGGCGCTCGCCGATCAGTCCCGGCATCCTCGCGAGCGGTTCGAGCGTGCCAAGTGAGCTGACCGCCGATGGAAGCAACCTCTACTGGCTCCGGCTTCTTCCCGAGGAAGGGGGCAGGTACGCCCTCTATCTGAGGAATAGGGAGGGCCAGATAACAGAAGTCCTCGCGCCCGAATTCAACGTCAGAACGCGTGTGCACGAATACGGCGGCGGCTCCTACCTCGTCCACGGAGGCACCGTCTACTTCTCCAACTTCAAGGACCAGAGGGTCTACCGCCAAGAACCGGGCGGGTCGCCTGAACCAGTAACAAAAGATGGCGTTCGCCATGCTGACTACATACTAGACGAGTTGCGGAGGCGCTTGATCAGCGTCGCGGAGGACCATACACTTGCTGGACGGCTGCCGACCAACAGCCTGACGAGCGTGGGAGTGGACGGGTCGCCTGGCCAGGTCCTCGTGTCCGGGAACGACTTCTACTCGACCCCCAGACTCGACCCACGCGGCTCAAGGCTGGCGTGGCTCACGTGGAACTTCCCGAACATGCCTTGGGACGGCACGGAGCTGTGGGTCGGAGAGATCGGTGAGGACGGGTCTCTCGGCATGAAGGAACTGGTTGCCGGCGGGAAGACCGAGTCGATATTCCAGCCATCGTGGTCGCCGGACGGCACGCTCTACTTCATCTCCGACAGGAGCGGCTGGTGGAACCTCTACCGCCGGGTCGACGGGAAGGTGGAATCGGTCCATCCGATGAAGGCGGACTTCGGAAGGCCCCAGTGGGGCTTCAGGCTCTCAACCTATGCGTTCGGGCCGGAGGGGCAGATTGTTTGCGCTTTCGCGAAGGAGGGAATCTGGCATCTTGCGTTCCTCGACATCCAGGACGGGACGATGAAAACGATTAAGCTGCCCTACACAGAGATAACCAGCGTCCGAGTCCGAGATGGTCGGGCCGTCTTCCTGGCAGGCTCGCCCACCGAACCAATGTCCGTCGTGGAGCTGAACCTGGCCAGGCGTTCCTGCAAGGTGCTTTACCGGCCCGACGTGCCGAAGGTGAAGTCAGGGTTCGTTTCTGTCCCACGCCACATCCAGTTCCCGACGACAGGAAGAAAGAAGGCCTACGCTTTCTTCTACAAGCCTGCGAACAGGAACTGGTCGGCTCCCCGGGGCGAGAAGCCACCGCTCATAGTCATCAGCCACGGCGGGCCCACGTCGGCGGCCACCACCTTCCTCAACCTGACGATTCAGGCTTGGGCCAGCCGTGGCTTCGCAGTCGTCGACGTGAACTACGGCGGCAGCGCCGGATACGGCAGGGAGTACAGGAGGCGGCTGAACGGATGGTGGGGCATCGTGGACGTCGACGACTGCACGAACGTCGCGAAGTGCCTCGCGAGGACCGGAAAGGCCGACGGCGAGCGGCTCGTGATCAGGGGGGGCAGCGCCGGGGGTTACACGACCCTCTGCGCGCTCACGTTCAGGGACACATTCAAGGCAGGCGCGAGCTACTTCGGAGTCAGCGACGCTGAGGGTCTAGCGAAGGACACGCACAAGTTCGAGTCGCGTTATCTCGACAGCCTCATCGGCCCCTACCCGGAGAGGCAGGACGTCTACCGGGAGCGCTCTCCGATTCGCTACGTCGACAGGCTCTCCTGTCCGGTGATCTTCTTCCAGGGGATGGAGGACGTCATCGTGCCGCCGAAACAGGCAGAGATGATGTTCGAGTCCTTGCGCCGGCGCGGCGTTCCGGTCGCGTACATCCCCTTCGAAGGGGAACAGCACGGGTTCAGGAAGGCCGAGACGATAAGACGAACGTTCGAGGCAGAGCTGTTCTTCTATTCGAAGGTCCTCGGCTTCCCCCTGCCCGACGCGATGGAGCCAATCGAGATCTACAACCTCGCCTAGGGATGATTCGTCCTACCAGCCTCCCAGGTCTTTTGGACGCTACCTGATGGTGAGTGAATCTGTGTCTCGTGGGTAGTGGGTCATCACTTCGATTGAATCCTCCTTCACGAGCACTGTGTCCGAGTGCCTGAACCCGCCGAGCTTCGGGACGTAGATGCCGGGCTCGACTGTGAAGACCATGCCGGGCCTGACGATTGTGGCGTCGCCGACGTCGAGGAAGGGCGCTTCATGCCCCTCGAGCCCGATCGTATGCCCCGAGTGGTGCAGCAGGAATCCTGATACGCCTTCATATTTCGCTGACGACAGCATGGTCCTGTCTACGTCGGAGCAGCAGCCGCCGGGGCGCAGAGCCGCGAGGGCGGCGTCCTGCAACTTGAGCGCCAGCTTGTGATAGTGTTCCGCCTTGGCACTCGGCTTCCCCACGAACAGGTTCCTTTCCACCTCGCTGTTGTACCCGGCGATGTCGGCTGACGCGCCCGAACCGAGGATGTCACCACGCCTAATCTTCCTCTCGATGCTTATTGAGTGCGGGTAGACCGAATGCTCGCCGACCTGGCCCCTGAAGCCGGCGTGGACCGGAACAAGGCCCCACCTGCTGCCCTTGAACCTCGGGCCGAGCGCCCTCTTGGCCCTCAGGGACGCCTCGAGGGAGGCTCTCGCCGCTACGTCGAAATCGTAGAGGCCCGCTTCGGTGTACTTCTGAAGGAGCCTGTGCGCCAGGTCGCCCCACTTGATGCTCTCCCTGATCAGCAGCTGCTCATTGCGGCTCTTGATGTGGCGCATGGGGTAGAGCAGGTCGCCCATCGGGACGAACTTGATTTTCGGGAGAAGCTCCGACCACTTCGGGCCCTTGTATCCCCAGTAGCTCGGGAAGGAGGTCGCGCCGTCCGTGCCGACCCTGTTTCCAGCCTTCAGACCCTCCAGCCACTTTGTGAACAACTTCGCCGGATGAGTCGCGCCAGGGTAGTCCGGGTAAGCGGATACCGAGTCCACCAGCATCGTCTGGGTGTGGAGGTGAGCCTTCTCCATCACAGGCCCAAAGAAAGCTATGCTGTCGTTGGTCACGGCCATGGCGGCGGGCCGCTCCGTCACCAGGTAGAAGAAACCTGTGAAGTAGGAGAACCAGTTGCCGTTGGTCAGGAGGAAGCAGCCGACGCGCTGCTTGGTCATGAAGCTGCGTAGTTTGGCGAGGCGTTCTTGGTATTCACGCTTCGGAACCTCGAACAAGTAGACGTCGGTGTCTTTGAGCTCTCGTTTAAGCGCTAGGGGACGAATCGGTTGGGCTCGTACGCAGCTGATTCAACGAGCGTGTGTTGTTCAATCTGCTTCCGTCTCGAACTTCTTGGCGACCCTCTCCGCTGCCCTGGTTGCGGCCTCGACCGCATTCATGACGCTCGTCCTGAAGGAGCCCTTCTCCAGCTCGTAGATCCCGGCGATCGTTGTTCCAGCTGGCGTAGTCACCGCGTCGCGGAGCTCGGCCGGGTGCATCTTCTTCTCTTTCAGAAGGTCGGCTGTGCCCGTGAGCGTCTTCGTCGCCAGCGTCATCGCGATGTCTCTTGGCATGCCTACCATCAGCCCGCCGCTCACGAGCGCTTCTATGAGGGTGGCTATGTAGGCGGGGCCGCTCCCGCTCAAAGCGGTCACCGCGTTCATCAGCGACTCCGGCACCTCCACGCAATCTCCGAAGCAGTTCAGCACGAACTTCGTGTTCTCCAGGTCCTTCGCGCTGAGGCCGGGTCCCGGAGAGTAGGCGGTTATCGCTTCGCCGATGGTCGCCGCTATGTTGGGCATCGACCTGACAATCTTGGCCTTTGGAAGGGCCGTCTGGAGCTTCTTGATGGAGACCGCGGCCATGATCGAGATCACCAGTTTCCCCGACGTTTGTTTCTCGACCTTCTCCAGCAACGCCTTCGCGTCGCCGGCCTTCACCGCTATGATCACAATGTCGGCATCCTTGGCTGCGCGCTAGTTGTCGGTGGTCACTTCCAGCCGTGAGGACTGAAGATGCTTGGCGGCGGCGAGGTTCCTCCTGGTCATTATGACCTTGGTTACCTTCTCCGACTTCGAAACGCTCTTCGCCACAGCCTCCCCTATCTTTCCCCCACCAAGTACTGCGACAATCAATTGTAAGGCGTGGTGCCAAGCGCGGCCTCCGCTAATAAGAGTGTGGTGACTTCGTTGGCTCGCTACCGCTAGTCATGTCATGGACCGCGTATATGCTCCGGCAGAGAATCCCAGATTGCGTTAGTTCAAATAAACTTCTTGCGAGCCCCAGGACTCGGCGTGTCCCCAGCTGGACGCCGAGCTAGACTTGGTCGTCGGCCGCTGCAAGCCAAGAGCGCTGTCTTCGTCACCGTGGTGCTCGTAACTTCTCTGCTTGTTCTGTATCAGACTCTGCCTGCAATCGCCGCGGCGACGCCGGCCGACATCCCGATCAAACATCTCGTCTTCATAATCCAGGAGAACCACTCGTTTGACAATTACTTCAGCGCCTATCCCGGCGCCAACGGGATTCCGCCGGGGACGAAGATCCCGGTCAACCCCAACGCCACCTCCTCGATGGTGGAGGCTCCCTTCCACCTCGATGCGACGACCCCGATAGCGATTGTAGGGGACGAGCTCGCGCCCGGCGTCTCAGACCCGATGGAACTCAACGGGTCGGGAGGCGTCTCCCCGTTCCACATCCCGAGCCAGGTCCAGGTTCAAATGAGCTCCGCCTGGAGGGCAGCGCAGCTCTCTCTTAATCATGGCAAGATGGACGGTTTCATCTACGCACAGAACCAGTTTGTCCCCAATGGGACCTTGACCATTGGCCATTACGACAGGAGCGACCTGCCCTACTATTACGACTACGCAGACAACTTCGTCCTTGACGACGCCTTCTTCTCCTCGCTCTTGGGCCCGAGCCTGCCGAACCACCTGTACATCGCGTCGGGGACCTCCGGAGGGATAATCGGGGACTCGGGAGAGACCTTGACCTCTGGAGGGGTGGGGGTCGGGTCCCTGCACCTTACATGGGCCACCCTCGCCCAGGAGCTGACAGCAGCGAACGTGACTTGGAATTGGTACAACGGACAGTCGATCCCAGTTTCGGGGACTGTCTGGAACGCCCTCCCGTTGTTCAGCTACTTCCAGCAGCACTTCCAGCTCTTGGAGGCCCACGACCTCGTAACCCAGGCTTTCGTCGACTCGCTGAACAACGGTTCCCTGCCTGCAGTCTCTTGGATCACGCCCGGAGGCTGGCATCCAGCAGGGACTCCCAGCTCCTGCATCCCGGTGGACGTCAGCGAGCATCCGCCAAGCCGGCTCGATTGTGGGATGGACTACGTCGCTGGGCTGGTGAACGCTGTGATGCAGAGCCAGTACTGGAAGGACACCGCAATCGTCGTCACCTGGGACGACTACGGCGGATTCTACGACCACGTGGCGCCGCCTTCGGTGGACGCCTACGGGGATGGCTTCAGGGTCCCGACGCTGGTCATCTCTCCCTGGGCGAAACATGGCTTCGTCGACCACACCACGTATGAGTTCGGGTCCCTGCTGAGGTTGGCAGAGACCGTCTTCAACGTCCCCTCGCTGACGACGAGGGACGCACAGGCGAACGACATGCTGAACTCCTTCGACTTCGCGCAGAAACCCCAGCCACCGCTGATCGAGCCTGCGAACTTCATCTCTGGAATGGCCGTCGAACCGCTGACCAACGGGTACTCCCAGGTCGCGTCCACGTCATCCTCGACGACAGTGATGGTCGGGAATCCGCCTCTTGGACCTTTGGTGATCGGTCTCGCGGCCGCTGCCATAGTCGTGGTCGGTGCCTTGGTGATGGCGAGCAGACGAAGGGCTAGACGGCCCGACGGTGCTTAATGATGAGCCCCGTTTAATGGAATATCTTCGTCCTCATAATTCGGGTTCCTTCTGGTACTGTGGGAAAGTTGGTTCGCCGCTTCATTTCTTGCCGCTGCTGTTCATCTCTGCCACTAGCCTCGGGACAGCTGCCAAGTCGTCCACCGCGAAATCGGGTTTCGGCCCGTCGGCGTCGGGCCTGCCTATCATGATCACAGGCATGCCAGCGGCCTTGGCGCCCGCCACGTCATACTGCGCGGAATCACCCACGAACAACGCGTCCTTCGGCTTTACCCGCATGGCCGAAAGGCACAGCCTGAAGATTGCTGGGTTCGGCTTCCTCACCTTCACGGCCTCGGAGACTACGATCGGGTCGAACCGGGGCTCGATTCCGTGAGTCCTGAGGGAGTTCATCAACGAGCGGCTGTCGTGATGGTTGGACACGATGCCCAGCTTCAGACCCATTGCCTCCAGCTGACCGAGGCTTGCCTTGGTTTCCTTCCTGAGTTTGAAGTTCTTGTTAGCGACGCCCCAAAAAGAGTCGTTCGCGCCTGACGCAAGCATCAGTCTCTGTCTTTTCGTGGCCTCCGGGAACAGATCGCCCACCAGGTCGAAGTACTTCAGGCGGTCAGGGATGTCCCTCTCTTTCACTGCCTCCAGCTTTGCGTACTTGCCGAAGACCTCGGCGTTCACCTCGAGGTACCGATCATAGGGTACCTCCAAGCCGTGTCGCTTGAGGTACCGGTATGCCGCCAGCAGTGCGCGAGGTTTGATCTCCTCCCATGGCTTGGCCGACCGAACAAGGGTTCCTCCGTAATCGAAGAGCACAGCCTTAATCATGGGATTGGCAATCTTGCAGGCGCTATTAAGCGAGACCGACTTGAGGGGATTCCACGAATCGCGACTGGCCCCAAGGACGCACAGATGTTGGTCCTCTGGTGCTACAATCAGTGAAAGGGACTTGCGGATCTTGCTATTCTCCGAGCTTCGCGGCCCAAGTTACGAGGGCTTCCACCACAGCCTTCAGTGTAGCTTTGGTTTTTTCGTCATTCAACTTGAGGTTAGCGTCAAATGCTTCTTGCGCTCGTGCTACCATCAACTGCGGCTCGTTAATCGGGTGCATATTCAGGTCCACCATTATCTGCCTAAGGTGCAGCTGCGCCCGGGCGCCTCCCCTGAGCGACGTTGACGCGCTGACGATGGCGGCCGGCTTGCCGTCCCAAGAGTTGTCCTCGGGCGGCCTGTTGGCCCACTCGATCGCGTTCTTCAGAACCGCGGTGATCGAGTAGTTGTGTTCCGGCGTGGCGAAGAGGATCGCGTCGGAATCTCTAATCTTCTGCTTGAAGGCCCGCACCTCGGGCGGAGGGCTCCGCTCTAGGTCCTGAACGAAAAGGGGGAACTTCGACACATCGAAGGTTTCGAGCATTACGTTTGGGGGCAGCATCTCCTTGGCCGCGTCCAACAGGGCTTGGTTGAACGACCCCTTGTGGCCGCTGCCCGATATCCCTAGTATCTTGACAATTCTTACCAACGGTGTTTCCTTGATATGGCCGAAAATGCGCTGGCTTATCAATTCTGTGCGGCGATTTGAGGATTCTCGGTAGTTGGGGGCGTTACTTTCAACTCAGCGCGAGACCTAAATGAAATATTGCGACACGGCTTAAATATCGAGAAAATTCAGCGCTCCTCATGGATTCAGTAGTTCATTTCGAGCTACCTGCAAAGAACCCAAAGAGGGCCTCCGACTTCTACAGCAAGGCGTTCGGGTGGCAATTCAACCAGTTCCCGAACTTCGAGTACTGGATGATAGGCACCACGATGTCGGACAAGAATGGCCAGCCCACCAGCCCCGGTGCGATCAACGGGGGGATGGGCAAGAAGGCGGGACCTCTGAAGGCACCGGTCGTCACCATCCGGGTCGGCGACATCGACAAGGCCCTCGCGAAGGTGAAGGAGCTGGGCGGAAAGGTCGCGGCCAAGAAGTCGCCCGTCGGGGACATGGGCTTCACGGCCTACTTCACCGACACCGAAGGCAACGTCGTCGGGCTCTGGCAGGACGCAGCAAGATAGACAGTGTCTCGGGCCTCTTCGGGCCCGGACATCCATTTTTCTGAAGCTCGGTTCGACTGGCTGTGGACTCGTTCATACATTCCATCTGGGTCTCGGCCGACGCGGTCAGTCTGTCAACCGAACTGGATTGCCGTCCCGACTCCCACGCCGTTATCGCCGGCGAAACCGGCCTTTGCCTCGATGACGTAGTTCGCGGGCGAGGAGGGAGTGTAGAACGGACATCCGACTGTGAGATAGCAGCTCGGGGCGCCGGTGACCAGATAGACAACCCTGCCGATACTCCCTGTGACGCTGAGCCACATGATGTCGAGGCTGGAGTTGGTGTCGTGCATCCAGAACGAGTATATGCCGGGTCTAGGAAAGACGAACAGCATCGTTGTCGTGTCGGTTATCTTCCTGTTCATCAGGCCCGCCTCCCTTTCGGTCTCGTTGGTCGCTACGTATGTGATTTGGAAGGCCCTGCCGTTCACAGTGAAGCGCGAGGGTACCGACGACAGGTTTGCCTGGCCAGGTATGCTGAGGAAGGAGTGAGCCACTACCGAGAGCGCCAGGATCACCACCGCTATCGAGATCAGCGCCCTCGGGCTACTTGGAAGGTTCATCTTCAGCGCCATCCATACCGCCCGAAGCCTCCGAAGCCTGTAGTCCGAGCGTATGACCGCTTGCGGTTGTTTTTGGATGTCCTGAAAATCCTGACTGTGCGTGGCACAGATGCCGACCGAATTGAGCGGGCTGCAATGTGGCTTATCAATCATCCGCGGGCTTGCGAGAACTGCCGTTCCCATCCAAGGGCAATCTTCGCGGTCGCCTCTTCGGGTTCTCCCAAGGCAATGCGCAATCCAACCCGCGGTTCCTCCCGAGTCGGCCCACGATGTCCTCGAGTGCCACTTTGGCTTCGGCGACCTCAATATGTTTGATGCCGACCTTCTTGCTTGATGCCCAATTATCCCATGAGCGAAGCCTTTTGGCGTGCAGCCCCTTCGAAGTGTGTATCTCTTCCGCGTAGACAAGAAGCCGTCTTTCGAGTTCTCCCGCTGCGTCCCCTATCGTCTTTCCCCGAGCGGGCCACCCCACCTCGTCGGTCATTACCTCGTTGGCCCTTTCCACGGCGGCGAGAAGGCGTCGGGCCTCCCGCGACAGCCCCTCCAGCTGCCAATCCTCTCTCGAAGTGGCAATCGAGAGAAACGGCTGCCAGAATCTCCTGTGAATGAACGTGATCTTGCCAAGCACGAGTTTGGTCACCAAGACTTCCGGCCTGTTGACGAAACGCCTGAGCACGGAAAAGATCAGCTTCCCTTTCGGATGACCCCACCATGAACCTTTGAGAGGCTTTCCTGCTAGTATTCCTACGACGCTGGGCAGAGCTGAATCCGATTCCAGAAGTATGCCACGCGTCTCAAATTCAGTTAGGACCAGCGCTAACGGGTCGATCCCGGTATTCCTTCGTCGCGTTGCCTTCATCGCCATTCTTCTGGCTTTCCACGCGCCGCCCTCAGACAAAAGGGTTCGGTGGCGCCAACACGCGCCCTCGGACCGGCGGCCTATACTACCAAAGCTTAAGTTTCGACCCGATGACCGCGCCTTCGCCTTGCCCAGATGAATGCGAGGCGCCGTTTGCCGGATTAGAACCGGGTGCTTGACTTCATCTGCTTGACAGCAGTTCCTTCCACTTCTTGACCGCCTCCCTTTCCGCCGTCAGCAGCTTCAACTTCTTCAGGTGGAGGAATTTCTGGAACTCCCAAGCCAGATTGACATCCTCGACATCGCCGTCGCTGAGCAACGGCGCAATGAAGGAGTCGAAACCCTTCGCGAGCTGGTCGAGCGTCTCCCTGTTCAGCTTCGATTCGGCGGCCATCCATTGGATAGGGGTCGGGCCGGTTGGTTAAGCGTCAAAGCGAAGATTTGTTGTCCCCCGATGCTACTGCCGTAGACAAAGTTGCGCTCAAGCGGGCCGGCGTGCCTGCCGTGCCGGTTTCATCACGCCTCCGCGCCGGGGGGCCTCGGTGATGACCCTCCCCGATTAAGGCCATTCTGGCGAATGATGATCGTCCGACATCGGCGTCTGGGGAGGTTTGCTGTGCTGTCAAAGCGATGCGTTGTAGTTCACTCTGGAACGTTCAGGGCGCTGCCGCACCTCTCGCAGTAGATGGCGGAGCTCGCGTTTGGGTGCCCGCAATTCTCGCAGTAGAGCGAGCCGCCTTTCTCAGCTGCGTCTCGTCCGATCATTTACGAGCGCCGATCCGTAGGTTTAGCAGTGCACAACTTCGATTCTTCCCGTTCCAAATCATATCATGTGGAGTGCCCCTCGCCAGGGGAGTGCGTTGCCTTGCTTTTTCCTACTTGAGTCTTCCGAAGACCTTGGAGCCGTCCTGAACCGACCAGGCCTTTAACGTGGTCGTGCGGGCGTTGCCTTGGCCCCCGATGGTAAGGGCGAACTCTAGCGCGGTTTCGTCGTTTGGCATTTCTCCCAGCGCTACGAAGTCGTACTCGCCGAACGTGTAGAAGACCTGCAGCTTCCCTCCGTGCTGCTCGGCCCACTTTCTCGCGTCCTCTGCGCGCTTTGGGGAAGCCTTGACGGTGCGGATGCCCTGCTCTGTCCACTTGCCCAATGTAATGAAGTATGGCACAACCGGTTATGGGTCATTTCCGTATTTATGCATATGGGAGTTCGGTCCGCAAGATCCACGCGAGTCCGTTGCGCGTCCAGGCACTCCTTACCGTCCTGTCGTTAGTTCAATGAAGAGGCCGTCGCTCCATTTGTATTTCTTGTTCATGAGAGTGGATACTTCTGCTGATAACTCGGGTTCCTTCTTCCTGTCGACGGGGCGCCCCTTGCCTTCGTAGGTGTGTTTGTCGACTCTGAAAGAGACCTTCGGCTGATTCTTGATGTTCTGGACCCAATGAGAGCGCTCTCCGTGTTCTGATACGAGGTAGTACCTTCCCCCGTGCTGCACGAACCAGATTTCTATTTCGTGCGGCTTGCCCGATTTCCATCCTGTCGTGGTCAGATACAGAAAATCTTGGCTCAACGCGTTCGCGACCGACTCAGCCCGACGTGTGTTCGTGCTCCATCATGTGGTGATACTCTCGCGGCTCCATCAGCGAACCGAAGGCGCGGTCCACGACTTCGCTCATCGACGGATGGATGTGCATCGAGTCCATCAGGGGTCTGGCGTCCTGCTTCTCGGTGTACATCAGGTTGATGACCTCCTGGATCAGGATCGAGGCGTAGGGCCCGATTATGTGCGCGCCGAGGATGCGGAGGCTGCCCCTCTCCACGATGGCCTTGACGAAGTAGCCCTTGGCGTTGATGGCCTCGCCCTTCGCCGTGTTCTCGTACCTGTAGAACCCTATCAGGATGCCGTCCTCGCCGTACCTCGCTACGGCCTCCTGCTCCCTCATCCCCACGCTCGCGACCTCTGGGTAGGTGAAGATTGCGTTCGGCACGGCGTGGTAGTCGACCTTCACGCGCCTCTTCTGGACGGCGTTGTTGTAGACAATGATGGATTCGTAGTTGGCCACGTGCTTGAACATGTGCTTCCCGACGGCGTCGCCCAGCGCCCAGATGCCTGGCTGGGACGTCTGCAGGTACTCGTCGACCTCTATCCATCCCTCCTTGGTCGTCCTTATGCCCGCCCGTTCGGGGTGCAGGATGCCGGTGGTGGGGCCCCTGCCTGCCGCTATCATCACCTCCTCCGCCTCGACGGCGGCCTCCTTGCCGGTCTCCCTGTTGACTGTGCGGAGCGTCTTCCTTCCGTCGACCTTCTCCGCCGCCCTGACCTCGTGGTTCGTGATTATCTGCATGTGCCTGCCCAGCTCCGCCTTCGCCAGAGCCGAGACCTCCGGCTCCTCGTCGGGAAGGAACTGTGGGTTCCTGCCAACGATTGTCACCTTGGACCCCATGGCGGAGAAGAAGTGGCCGAACTCGGCAGCGATGTATCCCCCGCCCACGATGGCGATGCTCTCGGGCAGGCGTGTCAGGTGGAATGCGGAGTCGCTGGTGATGTAGCCGACTGCGTCGAGCCCCTTGATGGGAGGAATCGTGGTCTGGGAGCCTGTGCAGAGGAAAATCATCTTCGCTGTGATGGACTCGCCCGACACCTTGAGCGTGTATGGAGCCGTGAACTCTGCCGGGGCGTGGTAATAGTCGATGTTCTCGGAGCTGGAGAGGCCCTTGCGGATGGATTCGATGTCGCCGTCTATCAAGCGCCTCATCCTGGCCATCACCTTGGCGAAGTCCGCACGCTTCAGCTCGACATCCAGGCCGAGCGCTCCCGCCTCCTCGATGACCCTGACAAGCTCGGCAGGATACAGGATGATCTTGGAGGGGATGCATCCACGCGTCAGGCAGATGCCTCCGGGCTCGTCCTTGTCTATGACTGCAATCCTGATTCTCGAGTTCTGCTGGATCATGGGGTCGACTATGTTCATCGCGGAACCGGTTCCGATTACTATCAGGTCGTACTGCTTCATTGAAGGTGCCGAAAGAGCGGTTCGCTAGATAGTATCGAGAATGAACTCATCCGTACGCCCCTGCTTTCTTCTGGGCTCGCTCGCTTATCCCTTCTGCCTCGCGAACCCCAATCCGGACGACGGGCTTCTTGATGATTTCCTCGATCGATAGGATCGGCTCGATGACCAGCTTGTCCTCGACCACCCTTGCCTTCACCCTTCCTCCCCTTCGTATCCCTGCTTTACTCCTAAGCTCCTCGTTGGTGTAGATCTCTCCCTTCATTCCGACAACCAAGATATCTTCCGTCATGATGTCGGTTCCCGGTTCCAACAGAGTGAGATGGTCGGATATAAGCGGTGGGAAGAGGTATTCCGGGCGCGAGGAGCAGGGAGACGGAGATGACCAGGTTCCAGAGATCACGCCAAGGGGCTGGGTGGGATTCCTTTCGGTTACCAGCACCTCCTCGGTGTCGTGTGCCATCTTGGGGCTGAGTTTATACGCGGTCCACGCAGACAAATGAGAAGTGAGCCAGTCTGTCGGCTAGTAATCGAGCTGGCAAGAGTAGCCCAGAGCCTGAAAGGGTGAGTGCCAGCTCCCTCGCGAGGGCGCTTCTCGAAATGGACGCGTTGCGGTTCGAAAGTTTCACCCTGCCGAACGGGAAGCGGAGCCTCTACGACATTGACCTCAGACTCGTCCCGAGTTACCCAGAGATCTACACCACGGTGCTGGCCGCCTACGTGGAACTGGTCGACAGGGTGGGAGCGTCCAAGTTCGACTCGATTGCGGGGGTCGCCACGGCAGGCGTGACCATATCATCGCCCCTGGCCATCATGCTGAAGAAGCCCATGATGTACGTCCGAAAACGGGGCGAGCGCCGCAGAACAGGTAGGTTGGTGGAAGGCGTTTCAAAGCGCGGCTCGAGAGTTCTCGTGATCGACGACCTGGTCTCGACAGGCGCCAGCATCGCTTACGCGGCGGGCGCGCTCAGGAAGGAAGGCTACAAGGTCACTGACGCTGCGGTGCTGGTCGACAGGCTCGAGGGCGGAGAGAAGAATCTGGCCTCGGTCGGTGTGAACCTGAGCTCTTTTGTCGACATCAAAGACCTGCTGGAGGCCTTGCGTCAGTCGAGACTTGTGAAGAAGAGCCGGGTGGAGGCGATCCTTCGGCGAACAGGACCTCGGGGCCCCACTCGGGAAACAAGGCTCGCAAAATAGACTTCGGTCAGTGCCGTTGCGCCTTCGCCGGGAAACACACACGGCTGCCGCCCGGGCCGGGCCTGACCTGCCTGCGCAGTCTGCTCAGCGCTTGGAGAGTTTTTCGCCGTAGATCAGGACAATCATCTTCTGACCCTGACACTTCGCGCAGGTCCCGGCGGCGCCCACGATGTAGTCGCCGACCTTGAAGTCCCGCTTCGTCTTCTCCTTGCAGGTCTGGCACTCCTCGATGGTGTAGACGTGCAGCTCGCTCGGCTTCTGGCCGGAAGCGGAAGGAAAAGAAGGCGGGAAGCTCATGTCAGGTCAATTGGCAGGTCATGGTTCCAGTTAAGCAGGCGGTTCGTGCGCGCTTCTCTGGCACGTTGGTGTTCACATTTGTGACTCTGCTTTCAAGAGAAATCCGCGACCGTAGGGTGTTCGTGTGGACCGTTCCACTCATGGTCGCGTCGGTCAACCTTGCGATGGTCGGCGTCTTCTCTGAAAACGCGGGGTTGATCCACGGGGTCGTCTCTGAGGTCTTCTTCATCATGATCGTCGTGGCCATGCTCGCATACAGCTACGTGTCGTGGCCGCTTGGTTCGCCTCGCAAAGGCGCAGCAGCACTCGCCTTCGGAATCCTCTCATCTGGTTCATCAGGTGGCCCTGGACTGGCGTCGCAGTACGGGAGGCGGTGACCTCAGGGATGACGGCCATCTGGCTTCTGCTGATAGCTTCTGCGTCCAAGTAACGCTTAGTGTCTGACGGAGACGTGATGACTCCTAGGGGAACCTGTCTGGGCTCAGGATTCTCTTCGGGTCAACGGCCTGTTTGATCCTCTCCATCAGTCCCATTGGAACCTCGTCCCTCGCATACACCCGCTTCAGGATGCCGATGCCGTGGTGGTGAGACAACGTAGCGTCGTGGGTCTTCGCCACGTTCGCCATCGTGTCCCAGATTTTCCAGTATATTTCCTTGTTCGGCTCGAAGAGGAGTGTGAAGTAGATGCAGGCTCCCTGGTCGTACAGGTGGGAGACGTGGGCCCCGACGCCAGCCACGCCTCGTATCCCGCTCAGTGTGTTCACCGCATCTTGGTACAGTTCCAGAATTCGACTCCATTTCGCAGCCACCTCTACCGTCTCCAGCGTGTAACCCATCCTCTTCACTGCATCAATCTGCTCCCTGAAGTTGAACCTCTTATCCAGCCATTTGTCGACGAGCGCCGGGTCGGCGCCGGTTGAATCTTGCTCGAGTAGGGTCGAAGCCTCCGTCCTGACCGCCTCTAGCACGGCCTCCGACCTGAAATGGTAGACCACCAGCAGCGTGCACGCCTGCTCTTCGAACTGGAACAATGATTCAACCTCGTTGTAGGCCCTGCAGACGGCGGGCTTCACGTCCAGCTCCAGCAATGCCTTCGCCGCTCCGACTGCTGCGTCGAAGGTTGGGAAGCGGTAGGCTGCCTTCAAGACGTGCTTCGGGAGCCTGCGTATCTTCAGTTCTGCGGCAATGATTATCCCCAGCGAGCCCTCGGCTCCGAGGAAGAGCTTGCTCAGGTCTGGACCGACGGAGGACCTGGGCGCTCCCCGTTTGCGCGTCCAGATGACCTCTCCAGAAGGTAGGACGACCTCGAGCCTAATCACCGACTCCTCAATCCCGCCGTACAGCGTACTGTACTGACCCGTACCCAGCGTGGAGATGAACCCGCCGACAGTCGCAAGGTCGAACGATTGTGGGAACTGGGAGAATGTGAAACCCTTCTCGTTCAACTTCGCCTCCAGGACCTTCAGCTTCACACCTGCCTGCGCCATGACAGCCCCGTTGGCCTCGTCGAAATCGAGTATCTGATCCATCTCTCCCATGTCGACCACAAGACCGCTCGACGGAATCGAAGCTCCAGTGACCGAGCTTCCTCCACCGCGGACGAACAGAGAGACGCCCTTCGTCGAGGCGAAATTCACGAGACTGACGACCTCGCCCACGTTCACCGGTCTCACTGCAGCCACTGCGCTGCCGACCGGCTCGTCTGAAATCCAGAGCAGCGGCCACCAGTCCTTGAGGTATGCCTTGACGTCCCTCGTCACTCGGCCAGGAAGGACGTTTTCAAGCTCCTGAGCAATCCTATCAGTTTCTTCCAATCTTCGTATTCCTCCTCCTGCTTCTCGTCACCCTTTCCGCTAAAAACCTCTGTTTCGCCTCTGACCCTCGCGAGCTCATCCAGCGAACCCTTCCCGAGCGCGACGAGCTGCAGCATTGCGAGCCCCCTCGAAGTTGCCTCCAAGTCGGCGGACCTTTCGACACTTATGCCTGTCGAAGCGGATATCCTCCTCAACAACTCATCAGATCCGGAAAGGGCGCCGTCCGCCCTGAGCACCTTCACGCTCTCTCCCGACTGCTCCAGAACGAGCCTAACGTGAAATGCGATCGACTTCAGCAGCCCTGAGATGATTGCTCCCTTGTCTGAGCTTGAATCGAGGCCCGCTATCACACCTTTGGCATAAGGCACGCGAGGCACCTGCAGACCAGACAGAGCGGGGATGAAGAGCACGCGCTCACTGCTGTTGACCTCCAGTTCTGAATATCCATGAATGAAGCCCATGCCCAGCAGCATGTCTACCGCCTTGCCCGTCGTGGGGAGG
Source organism: Nitrososphaerales archaeon (assembly GCA_032906685.1). Lineage (GTDB taxonomy): Archaea > Thermoproteota > Nitrososphaeria > Nitrososphaerales > Gagatemarchaeaceae > DASPPF01. The sequence goes on along the minus strand of JAJTZD010000006.1, from coordinate 6,781 downwards.
TATCCCTCCACCCCGAACGAGACGCTGCTCCTGTGCTTCAGGAGGACAAGGGGTATGAGGTCGCCTCTCCTGCTGAACCCGTCGGTCGGTACGTCGACGAACGTCCCGGTCCCGTTCGTGACCTTCGCCTTGCCTCTGCCGAGGGCCCCCTCCGCCACACTCGCTGCCTGCTGGTCGGCAATGAGAGAGTTTATCTCGACTCCGTCGCACGACCCGACCCTCTCCGCATTCTCCACGATCTCGGGCACCTCCATCTTGAGCTTGAAGAGAGACTTCACGATTCCTATTTCTTTCATCGTCCTAGGGTCCACGATTCCTGTGAGGCATGCGTTCGTAGCATCAGAGACGAACCTTCCAGTCAGCCTGTACGCGAGATAGGCGTCGATCGTCCACTGCATGGTTCCTTCTCCAACGGAGGGGTTCAGCTCCCTCAGCCTCAGGAATTTCATCACGGGGGAGTACGGAGAGATGATAAGGTCGAACGGTGGTATCCTTCCTATGAGCTTGATGTGTGCTGGTAGCTTCCTGTACGTCGAGAACACGGCTCTGTCGGTCCAGGTCACGATGGGAGTGAGGGGCTTTCCGCCGCGGTCCCAGGCGACGGTCGAAGCCCTGTAAGTCGCGAGGCCTGCGGACTTCGCGCCCAGCTCCCTGCCCCTGGCGAGGAGATGCTTCACTGCCAGGAAGAGTTGTTCCGCGTCCTGCAGGCCCTCGGCGTTGACAGGGACCGTGACGTACTCGGAGTGCCTCTGCGTCAGCCGCGAGTCGTATATGTTGAGCTTGATCCTCGTGGTCCCGACGTCGATGCAGGCGTACAGTTCCTCCCCGCCGCTCATGCCTGTTCACCCAGGATTGCACGCCCTATGATTTCCGCTATCGCCGGGGCAGCCGTGAGGCCTGGCGACTCGATACCGACCAAGTTGATGAGTCTTCTCGCCCTGTCGATATCGATGATGAAGTCTCTCGTTGGGGAGAGAGGTCTGATGCCTGTGTAGACTCTGACAAGCTTACCTTCGCCGTTCAGAAGGGGACCGAACTTCCTGCGAAGCGTGTCTACGTCCTCCTCGGTGTATGCTTTGTCTCCCTTTGATCCAGTCACCCTGAGCGTCGGACCGATTATCGTGGTACCGTCGGCGGCCGGGATTATCGCACCTCCTTTAGTCCTCGAACCCACGCTTATGGGAAGCGGCGCGATTATGCAGCGGAGCTCCAGGCCGGAGTAGACGGCCATCACGCCCAGCCCTGGTTCGTGCGTTCCCAGGTCCTTGCCTAGGATTCGCGAGACGTCGTCTGAGTTGAGCCCTGCCGCGTTCACCACGAACCTTGCCTTCACTTCTCCTCCGCTCGTCTTGAGGAGCGTGGCGCGCTCCCCTATTTCGGCTTCCTTCAGTTCCGAGCCGAACATGAATGAGGCACAGAGTTTCTCCGACGCTGACCTGAGCTTTGATACCAGTGATTGGGTGTCCACAGTCCCGTAGCCGTGCACCACCACCCCGGCCGAGACGTCCCGGGCCAGCTGCGGCTCCATCTTTCTCAGGTTCTTCCCCCGCATCAGCTGCGTCCTGAACTGCCCCCGCAGCCCCAGTTTGAGGTACAGGTGGGCGACGAGGAGGGCTGGCAACTTCGACCATCCCCTCACGACGAGCAGCGTGGGCATCCGGATGAGCTTGACTCCGAGCTCCTCGCAGAGCCCGTCGTACATGGTGTTTCCCTTCCTCGCGAGTTTGCTCTTCAGGGAGCCGAAAGGGAGCTGGACTACATGGATCACGCTGGCCTGCCCGGCCGTGACTCCCATCCCTGCGTCCGCTTCCTTCTCTATCACCGTGACCCGTTTGCCGAGCTTCGAGAGACTGTATGCTATTGCGAGGCCTACTACTCCCGCCCCGACGATTGCCACGTCAAAGACTCCTGGGTCGTCGGACATGAGCGCTCACCCGGCAGGCTCTACCAGAATCGTCCAGACTGGGTGAATCTCGGCGCCGAAGCCGTGGTCCGTGTCTACCACGAGCGAGCCTGTGATCACGACCCTGTCGCCTGGCATGAGAGAAGCAAGAATGCTGGCCATGGAAGCCTGCTGGGACGGCACGACCTCGGCGTGCATCAGGCCGTCTTCGAGCACCAAGTTGCCGATCGAAAGAGTATGGCCATACTGCGTGTCGAGCCTGATGTCTATCCCGAAGTCGTTGTCGTTTGCCGGCCCCGAAGTGCGGGTCAGCCCCTCCACAACCCCGCTGACGGTGACGCATGTGTCAAGCACTCTCAGCCTCTGCGGCCCCCAGACGCCGCTCTGCACTGTGCCTGCGCCCGCTACGTTGCCCTGCATGCACGCGGTGGACGAGTTGGTCTGAGTCCACTGGGAGGCCGAGAGTGAGTCGGGATATAGGGGGTAGAAGGCGCTCCGCGCGTTGTAAGAGAGTGCGACTGTATTGCTCGCCAGGGCCAACGGGACTCCGGCGAGTGCGAAGACAAACAGGACTGCCGACGCCCGTTTCGTCGCGAGCTTACCCATTGTCACGGAGGCGGCGCCTGCGAGCGCTACGATTCCGACAAGAGTGGCAGGGGGTATCCAGAACGGACTCGCGGAGAGGAAGATCCCGAACATGCTCATCAGAGCGGCGGAGCCGGCAAGCATGGAGCCGGGCCTCCTGTCCTGGATAGACCGGACGACGACGTATGCAGGGAGGATGAAGACGGCGTCGAAGAAGGTCATCGTGGTGCTGAGTGCAGAGCCTCCGTAGAACGCGAAGCCGAGGAGCGTCGCGACCAGGGTCCCCAGGAGCACAGAGCCTGCTGAAGCGCCGAGGAGGCCCGGCGCGGACGGAACCGTGAAAGGAAGTAGACCTGAATCGTCCGGACCAGGACCGCCCCCACGATGACGAGAGTGAATGTCGAGCGCGTCAGGGCCGCCAGGGACATGGCGGCTGCGCTCGCGACGAAGAACACGGCCGTGGCTGGCAACGGGTCGAGGAGGAGGCCTGTGGTCAACATTCCGAATGCGCTTATCCCGTAGCCGAAGAAGAGGTAGGGGTCGTTGCCGATGGTCAGGGAGGTCACGAAAGTGAGGATACCGACGAAGGCTAACCTCATCCCGCTTCCCAGATTCACTGATTGGTCACCGCACCATTTCCTGATTCTTGGGCGCTCTGCCGGCCCCGACTGATATAACCTCTTGGTGGCGCGTGCTCCGGCTAGTCCAAGACTGGCCACTGGAGATGAGGGCGTTCGCCAGAATGGGCCAATCCACTCACAGGCATGCCAGCTTCGAAATCTTCGAGGTCGTCATATGACTTCGGAATCCTTGTCTTTTCGCTACCCGTAGGGTTCATTGCGCCTCCGCCGGGCTACCGCGGTTTGACGTTTCGTGTAAGTCGTCTAGGCGGGCACACCGCTCACTTCGTATGGGCTGGTTTGTACACGAAAGCTTCTACCAGCAATCGGACGTCCTTACCTTGCATCCTCGATTGCTTCCAGAGCTCCTCTCGTCTGCTGGGGGCCATCTTGTTCCAATATCTCGCTACGTCGTCCGCGACCTCGAACACGTAGTACTCGCCCTGCTTGAACGGGGTTTCACGCCCTTTCTCCACGATTGGTGCAGTCCCGTCGTCCCGGACCCTGATTGAAGCCATGGGGCCTCCCCAAGCTCCGTCTGGTTAAAAGAAGTAGGTCGGCGTAACGGGCGATTCCGTATGTATGGTCCATCGCGCCCCCTCGTGAAGTGTGGCCTTTCTTCACGGGTTGAAACGTTCTGCTGACCTGTTTCTGTTCACCTGCTCTTCCAGGCTTTCCAGTCGCCATTCCTTGCCCCGTGGACCTTGATCACGTGGGCTTTCAGTTCGCTCTCCGTTTCGCAAACGAAACCGCAGTAGCACTTCATCGGAATCGCCGAGTCGCTTTCTTTTCAGGCGGTAAATACCCCTTTTTCCAGTCTGGTCGAGGTGATCCTTCTTCACCCTGAAGAGGACGGGGAATCTCGTCGTAGCGGCCCAGCAGGTCCATTTCTCCTAGCTCAGCGATAATGAGGTGTTTGCACCCTCCTCGCGCGCGGTAGCTTCCCACTCCATCTTCACCACGTCGATGGAAGAGGGCCCAGAGTGGGGCTGCGCTACGCTTCCTTGTAAGGAAACCTTGTTCGCTTCTTGCCGTCCTTGATGACCACGAACAGGTTGCCCTTGATTCTTCCCTGCCTCCTTAACTCGGCGATGTATTCCCTGACCATTCTGGCGCCTGCCCGCCCGACGCCTTCGGCCAGTCTCATATCCCGAGATTTTGCCATGTGTCTTCCTCTCTGCCGAATTCCCTGGCCAGCACCTTAAAGCTTGCCCTAGCGATCTTGGAGTCTTTGAAGCGGCAGCACAACTCCCTTGAGCGCCTCTTCCATCGAAGCGATACGACGGCGTGGCCGGTCTCATCCATGACGACCAGCTCGACCATGAAGAAATCAGTGAGGGGAGACCGATAAGCGCCACTCGAGAGGTATTATTCTGAGCAAGGGGGTCCGCGGATTGGATGGGTGTTGTCAAAGAATAAAAGCGGATGCATTAGAATCGACGTTTGCCTTCACAGGGTTCACTGCGCCTCCGAGAAACAAGCTGAACATTATTAATGCGGGACCCCGGATGAGGACGACGTTGCCCGAATTGGTCATCGAGACCGAGAACCTCGTGAAGGTGTACAGGGACGGGAACATCACCGCGGTCAACGGGTTCAACCTCCGCGTCGGAAAGGGCGAAATCTACGCTTTGATTGGGGCCAACGGTTCCGGCAAGACGACTGCAATCAACATGATGACCGGGGCCCTAACCCCGACCTCCGGCGCCATCAGGGTTTTGGGGATGGAGATGCCCCGCAACCGACACTTGGCTTCGACCCGGATTGGGGTCGCGCCGCAGGAGTACTCCCTCTACCCGGACCTTACCTTGGAACAGAACGTCGTGTTCTTCGCGAAGCTCTACGGCATGAGGAGGGAGGATTACCGGAGACGGTTCTCCGAACTCCTGGGCATCCTGAAGCTCGAAGGGAGGAAGGACTCGGTCGTGGCGAATCTGTCCGGGGGGATGAAGAGGAGGGCAAGCATCGCGTGCGCACTGATTCACGACCCGCGCGTCATCTTCCTCGACGAGGCAACGGTCGGCATCGACCCGATAATGCGCGCGTTCTTCTGGGACTACTTCCGCTCGCTATCCGCGAGGGGGCTGACCATAGTCCTCACGTCTCACGTGATGGACGAGGCCGGGAGGGCGGACCGCATCGGACTGGCCAGGATGGGGAAGCTCGTCGAGGAGGGAGAGCCGAAGAGCCTCCTGGCGGAGCACCACGCCGGGTCAATCGAGGAGGTGTTCCTCAAGCTTAGCGAAAGGGAGTTCAACGATGAGTAGCCAGAGAGCGAGCAGGTTCTCCTTCAGACGCTCGACTGCGGTGGCCGTGCGGGTGCTCACTCAGATTCGCAGGGACAGGCGGACCCTGGCGATGCTGATGGTGATGCCAGCTGTGATCATGCTGATCTTCGGATTCGCTCTTGGAGGGCAGGCCAGCAACGTCCCGATACTCGTGGACAACCAGGACGCAGGGTACTCGGCGACTTTGGGACCGACCAACATCAATTTGCATGCTGGTAGCCAGGTCCTGACTTCGATGCAGGCGAACGGCGTCGTGAAGGTGACCGTCGGTAGCTTCGCCGATGGGAAGGATGGCGTCGACTCGGGCAAGTACTTCGCTTCGATTCTGATACCCGCGAACTTCTCGCGTTCCTTGTTCCTGAAGTCGAGTGGGGCGACGGTGACCCCCTCTCTGCAGGTCTACCTCGATGGCACCAAGCCAGCGCTGACGGCCGGGATTCTCGGCGCGCTTCAGGGCTCCGTGCAGAATGCGTCGGGGGTGAAGGGGTTCGACGTGGTCCGGCAGTATGCCTTCGGAGGGGTGCAGTTCAGCGGGCTGGACGTCAGCCTGCCTTCGGTAATCGCCTTTGTGCTGACATTCCTCGTCCTTCTCGTCTCGCTCCTCACGATATCGAGGGAGACGACCTCGGGCACCCTCCCGAGGCTCTTTACCACCCCGCTGACCGCCCTCGAGCGGCTGCTCGGCTACGCCTTCGCGCTTCTGCTCTTGGGCGTCATGATGGTGACTGTGATACTGGTGATCGGCGTCGGGCTCTTCGGGGTTGTGGTCAGGGGGAGCCTGGTGCTGCTGTTCTCGGCCGCCGTGCTCTACGCTCTCGCGCACGTCCTGATGGCCGTGTTCCTGTCGAACTTCGCCAAGAATGAGTTGCAGGCGGTGCAGCTGGCGCCCCTCATCGCGCTCCCGAGCATGGCGCTCAGCGGCATGCTGGTCCCGGTGAACAGCCTCCCCGACTGGATCCAGCCCCTTGCGAGGGTGGTGCCTCTGTACTATGGGAACAGGCTGTTCGAGGGAATCATGCTGAAGGGATACGGGGTCGGGCAGCTGGCAACGGACTTCCTGGTGGTGGGAGGGATTGCCGTGCTGTTCCTGATACTGGCACTTTCGACCGTGAAGGACAGGATAGACGCTTGAGCCACCGAGCCCATATGCGTTGGTGTGCCGTGTGTAAGAGTTCATTGTACCTCCGCCAGGAGGGCATCAACGCGGATTGACAGGCCGCGTCACACACGTATCCTTCTGAACGCGATCACCGCCGCGGTGAACATCGCCGCGGCCTCTGCCGCCAGCACGCCGAGTTCGAGGAGGACCTGAGGGGTGACAGCGCCGAAGAGCCCGGCCCTGAAGATGTCGGTCGTGTACGTCAGCGGATTGAGGAAGCTGACAA
>JAJTZD010000005.1:0-81208 GCA_032906685.1 Nitrososphaerales archaeon | reverse complement strand
CCCCTGGCCAAATCCATGTGGATCATCTTCCTGGCAGTGCACTTGGCCGGGTCGTCCTGGCCCATTTCGAGCGCGTAGATGTTCAAGCATCGCACCGGAGAATGAGGCCAACCCAAGCTTTGCCATATTAACCGTTCATTAGAGCGTCATCAACCTCACAAGTCTTTTATACCGTTGGAGGCTGATTCGGAACGACAAAAAAATTGCCCATGGCCTTTGTTTTAGTTAACGCAGATTTAGGTGCTGAGGAAGACCTGCTGAAGAAGCTGCGGGGCATACCTAACGTCAAGGACGTCTACGTCGTCTACGGCGTCTACGACATCGTCGCCCGAGTTGAAGCAGACACGATGGAGAAGGTGAAGGAAACCATAACCTGGAACATCCGTCGCCTCGACAAGGTCAGAAGCACGCTCACGATGATAGTCGTCGAAGCCTAGCTGTCGACCTCTTCCCAGGTTAAAATAATCCGCGCTTCGCTCCAATCCCATTGATTTGCCTAGTGGGCCTCGACGATACCGACTCCCGCAGGGGTTACTGCACGACCTACCTGGCCTACAGGATGGCGAGCGACCTCCGCGACGACCTCAGGGTGATGCCCTACCCGAGGCTGGTGAGGCTCAACCCGAACATCCCATTCAAGACCCGTGGCAACGCCGCCGTCTGCCTTCAGATCGAGACGGACGACCCTGACCGCGCGTTCGAGCGTGTCTGTGCGACTGCAGCGAAGCTCTCCGACGCAGAGGGCGGGGCCAATTCAGGGCTTGTCTTCCTCGAAGACAGGAAAATCCTCCCGAAACTAGAGCCTCTGTATCTCGACGCGCTCTGCGGAGTCGTCAACGTCCACAAGGTCATACGCACGTTGCGAGAGCAGAACGTGAGGTTCTGGACTCTGGGCAACGGCATGGGCCTGGTCGGCGCGACTTGCTCGCTCGCCTTCGACGAGCGCTTTGACCACACCTACGAGCTGATCTCGTACAGGCGGAGGGAGAACTGGGGCACGACCCGGCGCGTCGACGCGTCCTCTGTGCGCGAAATGGACAGGCGTACCTTCCCCCACACCTTCAACAACTACGACTACCAGAAGAGGAAGGTCCTGATATCGCCTCACGGCCCCGACCCCGTATTCGCCGGCATCCGTGGCGACTCTCCCCGTGCGGTCCTGGCCGCCTTCCAGATGATTGGACATGACGAGGCGCTTGATGGCCACGTGACATACCTCTCCAACCAGCACACAGACGCTCACATCACCAGGAGGCTGAACTGGAAGGTCTTCTCCTCAGGGTGGGTCGCAGGGAAGGTTGACCGCTGCGATGTCGGCCCGGGAGGGCACGTCTACCTTTCAATTCGCTCCGGACAGGAGAGGCATCTTGTCGCCGTCTACGAGCCGACCGGGGACCTGCGCAGGGTGGCGAGGATGCTCCGTCGGGGGGATGCGGTCAGGGCACACGGAGGGGTGAGGAAGGCGACGTCCGTCCATCAGAAGGTCCTCAATGTCGAGAGAATCGATGTTCTTACCCTCGCCAAGAAGGGGCCCCAAAGCGGCCTGGTCCCCGGCTCCTACGTCGCCTCCCCGAGGGCGAACAGACACCTCACCAAGCCCTTGATCCGCTACGGGAACGAGACGACCGGCGAGAAGTCGGTCGAGGTCGAAGGATGGTTCAGCGACTATGTCACAAAATTGAAGCAGGAAATTCCACCCCTCGGGTCGGAGAGAAATGCAACGGGGTGACTATAAGTGAAATTCTGCTGCATTAGACGACTTGTCCCTGACCACGCTCACAATTGGGCTCCAAGTAAACCCCGAGCAGAAGCAGGTCCTCCTGAGAACGGTGGAGACGTTCAACCGCGCCTGTAATGAGATAGCGCTAACTGGAATCCGAGACCGCTACAGCCTCCACAGGGCTTGCTACAGGTCGCTCAGAGAGATGGCTTTGAGTTCACAGATGGCAATCAATGCCATCAAGCATGTAGCCGCCGCATGGAAGAGCTGCCCAAAATCGACCCCCACCTTCGGATTTCATGGCGCGATCAGCTACGACCAACGCAATAGCACGCTTCGGGCGGATCATGTATCCCTCTCCACGGTAGCTGGGCGGCTGAACTTGTCTCTAAGGTTGAGCCAATATCACATCCACAAACTGAAAAGCGGCAGGGTGAAGAGAGGCGTGAACCTCTGCTATAGGAAGGACACAAAGAAGTTTTACCTTGCAATCGCAATAGAACACGATTCTCCACTTCCTGTCTCAAGTGGCATCCTCGGGATAGACTTGGGGATTGTGCATCTCGTGACCGACTCAGAAGGACAAAACTATGATGACGAACGCATCGAACAAATAAGGACGCATTACGAAGAACTACGTGGTCGTCTTCAGTCTATCGGAACGAAGAACTCACGACGCCACCTCAGAAAGCTCTCCGGGCGGGAGAGGCGCTTCAAGAGGGACGTGAACCATCGCATATCTAAGCTGATAGTAAAGACCGCCGAAGGCACCTCTTCAATGATCGCTATGGAGGACCTGACAGGTATTCGAGAGAGGACAACGGTTAGGCGGGGCCAAATGAACAGGCACTCCAAATGGGCGTTCCGCGAGCTGAGGAGGTTCGTGGAATACAAGGCCGAAGAAACGGGACTTCAAACCACGACTGTGAACCCAAAGAACACCTCTCGTACCTGCCCGAAGTGCCTGAACACGTGTAGGAAGAACAGGCCGACGAGAGACCTGTTCAGATGCACGAGCTGCGGATACAAGGCACCGGCAGACTACGTCGGGGCTTTGAATGTCCGCCGCGAGGCAGCCTTCAGCCTGCCCATTGCGGCGCCGATGTCGGAGGTGGCAGCTGCAATCTCCCTGCCTTCAGGCGTGAGAAGCTGAAACCGACGCGAGCGCTCGCTCGAAGTCGCTGACCAGGTCTTCCTTGTCCTCCACTCCGACGGACAAGCGAATCAGGGTGTCGGAGATGCCTGTCTTCGCCCTCTCTGCCGAAGTCAGCTGATGATGACTGAGTACGGCGGGCTGGGAGATCAGCGTCTCCACCCCGCCCAAGCTGGGAGCCAGGAACCCTACCCTGAGCCTCTCGGTCAGTCTCATCGCATCCTTGAGGCTCCCCTTCAGCTCGAAGCTCATCATCCCCCCGAAGCCACTCATCTGCCTCTTGGCAAGTTCGTGCTGTGGATGCGACTTCAGACCCGGATAGTTCACCCTCTTGACCTTCCTGTGCTTCGAAAGGAACTCCGAGATGGCTTGCGCGTTCTCGTTTGCCGCCCTCACCCTCAGGGCCATCGTCTTCATTCCCCTCAGCACGAGCCACGCGGCGTGGGGGTCGAGGGTCCCCCCGAGCGTCCTGCGCATCAGCTTGATTCTTGCGATATCCTCCCTCTTGCCGGCCGCGGCGCCTGCAATGACGTCGGCGTGTCCGTTCAGGTACTTCGTCGCACTGTGGAGAGAGACGTCAGCTCCCAGCCCGAGCGGTTTCTGGTTGATCGGTGACGCGAATGTATTGTCGATAAGAAGGACGGCGCCAGCCCGGTGGGCGAGCTTCGATGCCTTCACGATGTCCACCAGTTTCAGGGTCGGGTTCGTGGGACTCTCGATGTAGACAACCTTCGTGTTCTTCTTGACCGCGCTCTTCATCTGCTCGATGTCGGTGGTGTCGACCAGCGTGGTGTCCACTCCGTACCTCGGCAGGAGTTCGTTCATCAACTGAAGCTCTCGCCGTAGAGGTCCCGGATGGCGACGACGTGGTCCCCCTCGCTGACGAACGTGAGGACCGAGGTGGAGATGGCTGCCATGCCCGAAGAGAAGAATGCGGCGTCTTGCGCGTGTTCAAACGAGGCGAGCTTCCTCTCAAGCCTGGCCGTGGTCGGGTTGTCCCACCTCGTGTAGACGTACTTCCCGCTCTTTCCTTGGACCGCCCTTGAGACTTCTGACGCCGCCGAGAACCCGAAGGTGGCTGTCTGGTAAATCGGGGTTATGATCGAACCAGACTCTTCGTCCAGGGCCTCGGCCTCGTGCACAGACTTCGTCGAGTCTCCGGTCAATCCGCCCGGAGTCCCATGGGCGCCACGTAAATAGGTAGCGAGCTCAGTCGCCTGCATGAAGCGCGTTTCCGTGGTCGGCCTCCCACTATTCACGCTTGCAAAGTACAGCGGGATGGGACGTTCTCCTGTGGCTCTGCGTAGGACCGGGTTGCTGTCGTCGCTCGGAGCAGGAGTGAGTGACGAGGGTGACGCTCGGATTCCGATGCTGGAGAAGGACGCGCTTGAAGGCAAAGTGAAGAACCTCGAGCATTTCAAACGTGCGTCCAAGGCTGTCCTTGACAAGGTCGCAGCAATCCGAGGTGCGGACGAAGTCATCTGCGTCGGGGGCGAGTGTTCCTTTGCGGTGGGAGCGCTGGCCGGGTTCGGCAGGACCTACAAGGGAACGCCGGGCATGCTTTGGATGGACAGCCACGGCGACTTCAACACCCCCGAGACGTCGCCGTCTGGTTACATCGGCGGCATGTGCCTGGCCATGGCGTGCGGAAGGGGCCCGGTCCTCGGCGACGAGATCGAAAGCCGAAGGCCGCTCCTGGAGGAGGGGCGGCTAATCCACTTGGGTTCGAGGGCGTTGGACCCGCCCGAGCTTGAGATGATGAGGGCATCGCCGATGGGAATCTACACGATGAAGAAGGTGAGCCTGGAGGGAACCAAAGAGGTCGCGAAACGGGTAGCGACAAGGCTCGCAGACTCCGCGGATTGGATCGCATGTCACCTCGACGTTGACGTCATGGATTCCAGCATCATACCCGCGGTAAACTATCCGACGCGAGGCGGCATGACGATCGACCAGGTGGCTTCCCTCGTCAAGGCGTTGGACAAGACGGGCAAGCTGAAGGTACTCAACGTCGCGGCTTACAACCCCGACTTGGATGGAAACGGCTCTTCTGCGAGGGCGGTCGTCGAAATTCTGCGGAAGACCTTCGCGCAAGAGTAGGAAAAGTAGCGAGGGGTGGAGTTTCAGGGGTCTGATCCCCTTTTGAACCTACGGCCGGGACGCTTTGGCAATCCCAGTCACCGTTCTGCGGGTTTCTCAGCGAGTGCGTATGAGCCCGCCGGGATGTACCTGGCTTCCCCACCTCGCTTCAATTGACCGCCGAAGTGCTGCTATTATATGCTTCTAGGGGTCCTCAACCTCGTCGGTGGCGGACATCCCTTGAAGAAGTCCGCCGACCGGTGTAAACCGCTAATGGTGCCACAATCTCCAAAGATTAGCAGAATCCTCTCTGCGCGGCAGCGCTTAGACGGCTCGATGAGATGGGGTGCGATTATCCGTAGAACCTTTATCGCTTTCAATTCGGAAACTTGGGCGTACCAGCCGAGTAATTCGCCGTGATCTCTACGCGGATAGGGATTGATTCCCAGTATTCTGCATGCTTCCGAGATTATCTCCTTCGTGGTGCAGTAGATCCTGAGTCGGGGATGGGTCGTATCCCTGTTCTTCCTATAGTGGACATGAATGAACCCCTCGCCATCGATTAACCCAACAAGCCACCCAAGTTCGTAAGGATCCTCGTCTTCCAGCGGGAATGGCTTCGTGACACAGGAGGTCGTGCTGACTATTAAGCGCCCTTCTTGAGTTCTCCCTATCCCTGCGATGTCGGCTTCTGCATGCACGCGGCCCTGTTGTATGCGCAGCAAGAGCACTTCGCGCAGCTCTCGTAAACAAGGTGCCTGCAGACTCTGCAGATACAGGCGGGCAAGTTGAGACGCAGCCACCTACTGAGATTCTTTAATCTTACCGAGCACAAGCGACTCCGGGTCGGAGCCCAAATCCTCCTGAAGACCCCTCTTCAGCGCCCGCAGCCTCTCGACGTCATGTCCCTTCCTCACGAACCTCTGGACCTCGACGTCGAACGGGCGGACCCGGTCCGCATCGACCATCTTGTCGGCGAAGCAGACCACCGTCTCCTCGAGCGACCTCGGGATGTAGTCCAGGGGAGGCAGGCCCAGCGATTTCGCCTCCTCGGCGGAGATGCCTGCGCCCACGTGCCGCCTCACTATCTCCACGACCTTCTGGTCGACCCCCTCCTTGGCTAGAATCTCGGAGCCGTCGAGCCCGTGTCTTGCCGTCTGGACCTTCGTCCTCCCGATGTCGTGCAACAGGGCGCCCGCGAGTACTGCGCGTGAATCCAGTGATTTTCCCTGCCTCGCGAACTCGTCAGCAATTGTTTTTGCGACCCTAGCGACAGTCCTGCAGTGCTCCACGGTTCTGACTGCGCTTCCATACTTCTTGTGCAGAGTCAGCGCGTCCCCTTCGGAGGGGATCACTTGGCCAGCTCCTCTTCCAGCTGCTTGATCTTCCATCTGAGCGCGTCCTTCAGCTCGGCGTTGTCCAGCCTGTTCAGCGACTTCGAGCAGGTCGGGCACTTGAAGAAGTTCTCCATCGCGATCTCGAAGGTCCTGGTCTGGCACGTGGGCGTCCCGCAGTAGTAGAACTCGTGGGTCTCCTCGAAGTCGAGCCTCTGCTTCAGGCGGTTGAGGATCTTCCTCCGCTGCGTCTGAATGAACCCGTCCGTCTGGTCTCTCTGTGCCTTCCATCTGTAGACGAACCAGCCCCTCTTCGGGTCCCTGACCCTGACTCCGGTTATCAGGCTCCTGCCGAAAAGGTCGTAGAGGGCCTTCCTCACAATCTTGATCTTCAGTCCGGTCGCGGAAGCTATCTCCTCGTCAGTGGCGTTCTCGTTGTTCAGGAGCGCCCTGGCCACTCTCACGTAGTCCTGGCCGCCGATCAGCCCGGCGACCTTTACGAAAGTATCCTCATACTCTATCTTCAATCTTCAACAACTATCTTGCCCCTCACGGAGGGGACTATCCGCAGTTTGCTTTTGCCGAAGTTCCTCTTAAGCTCTTCTCCGTTTTGGATTTCATGCAACAGGATTGCCAGGGCCGCGATTTCGGAATGCGGTTGAGACGTCACTGACAAGTTGTAGTCGGCCGAATGGTAGACATATCCCAGCACCTTGGGACCGCCCACCACAATCAGTATCCTGTCGAGCTTTCTGAGCTCCCGAATCTTGTCCTGGAACGGGGTGCCATACATGGTCAGGTGGACCACCGACCTTTCTTCCGCCTTCGCTTCGTCGATGACCTTCTTCCACGGCCTTCCGACAATCGCTTGGAAGTTCCCTCCCCACGTCTTGTTCACCTCCTCGAGAGTTGCAGGGATGTCTTTCTCCACATCTTCAAGATAGATTGCTTCCGCGCCCAGGGCCCTGGAGACTAGACAGAGGTGCGTCAGGGTCCTGTCGTCGCGCACGTACCTCTGGCCGACCCTGAGCACCGTTATGCTCTTCTCAGCGCGCTTCGATTCTGTCGCCCTCCGTGCGGCTTGTTCGTATCCTCTCCGAGATCTTGCGGAGGAGCTCCGGGAGCCCCTTGCCCGTCTTGGCCGAGATTCCCACCGCTTCCCTCATCTCGATGCTCCACATCTTCTCTCCCAGCTCCTCATCGCCGACCAGGTCCACCTTGTTCATCACCGTAAGAATCCGGGTCTCTGGCACGCCGAGCTCCGCCAGTATCTGCATGCAGCTCTGGAGGCCGGTGGCCATCTTCTCGGGTGGCTGGCTCGCATCAATCAGTAGAATGACGACGCTTGCGAAGGAGACCTCCTCGAGAGTGGACTTGAACGCCTCGATTAGGAAGGGTGGCAGCCGGCTGATGAACCCGACGGTGTCCGAGAGCAGCGTCCTCTCGCTCCCCGCGTCGATGCCGCGCGTCGTTGGACTGAGAGTAGTGAAGACCCCTGCGTCCACCTCCTTCGCTTCGCCAGTCAGCTTGTTGAAGAGGGTGGTCTTCCCTGCCCCGGTGTAGCCTGTCAGGGCGACTGTGGGGTAGCCCGTCCTCTCCCTTCGGTAAATGAGAAGCTCCCTCCTCGCCTTGACTTCATCCACCTTCCGCTTGAGCGTGGCCATCCGCCTTTTCATCATCCTGACGTAGACATCCACCTCGTACTTGCCGAGCCCGAAGAAGCCTGGCTGCTCCTCCGACTTCGCCTTTCTCACCTTGTCCCTCGCGCGCGGCAGTTCGTATTTCAGCTCGGCCAGCTCGACCTGGAGCTTGGCCTCGGCCGTGGAGGCCCTCTTCGCGAATATCTCCAGTATCAGCTTCTCCCTGTCCTTCACTTCGACCTTGCACAGCTTGGCGAGGTTGTAGGTCTGCGAAGCGTTCAGGCGGCCGTCGAAGATTATCATCTCGATGCCCTGCTCCCTCACAACAGTAGCGGCCTCTTCCGCCTTCCCCTCCCCGACCCCATACCTCGCGCGTTCGAGGTACCTCTGCGTCAGTTTGGCTACGGGCTCGTACCCCCCCGCTTCTGCCAGGGCGACGGCTTCCTCCTCGACGTACTTGTCGGGATAGTGAATGAGCAACGCCCTAGTCATCGACATTTCACCTTGAGTGTCGGGTGTAGTGGCAGCCGCCGCGCTGGATAAGCTCTCCGCAACGAGGCCCGAGTCAGTAGAACGCTGCCGTGACCATCATCACGAGAACAAGCAGGAGGAGGCTCGTGGCTGCGATGGAACCCAGCCTCGCTCGCTTCGAATACTTCACCAGCTCCGGGGGTGGTGGCGTCTGTCCGCTCTTCAGCATCTGGTCGGCTATCGCGATGACCTTGCGGAATGAGGGGATGACCATTCCCACCCCTAGTAGCGCAGTGATGACTGCGACCACCATTCCGGCGGAGATTGCGATTCCGAAGGGGGTTGACGGCGCTAGCCGGGAGAAATCGCCACCGATGAAAAAGTAGAGGAACAGCAGACCGAACACGAGCGTGCTCGCGATCATCATCATGATGTACCTGAGTATCTTCGGGATGACCTTCGCTATGAACTCAAGCCGTGATGGCGCAGAGACGGCCTCCAGTCCCGGCCCTATTACGAATGTTGTGAGGAGCGAAGCGCCCAACCATCCGATTGCCGAGAGGATATGAGCGTAGGCCAGGACGGTGAGCAGCACCGGGTCTGCCAACGGGAGGAGCGAAACGAACTTCGATATTTAAGGCTGGAACGCGAGAACCTCCCCTCTTTCCTTTTATCCTCGCTCGCCTCTTGGTGGAACTGATGCAACTTCCCGACGAGAAGAGGAGACTTTCCATAATGGTGGACTACCTGTTTGGTAGAGGGGTCAGCAAGGCAATCCCGGCCGCGGGCATGAGACTCGCGTATTCGCGAAGGTCGGGGAGGGTGAAGATGGTCTTCCACGGCGAGCAGCTCTTCGCCACCGTCAGGCCCAACGGTTCTATGGCGCCGTCCCTTTACGGCGCTGCGGTCCTTTCCAGAAGCCGACAGTTTCTCCGCAACACCGTAACAGTCGACGATGACGCCGCCCAGTTCGTAAAGGGGGGGAAGTCGGTCTTCTGCAAGTTCGTCACAAAGGCCGGAAGCAAGGTCAAGCCAAAGGGCGATGTCGCAGTCCTGGATTCAACGGGCAGTGTCATCGGCGTGGGGACGGCCGTCCTGAACGGTTCTTTCATCCAACAGTTTAAGTCGGGGGTGGCGGTCAAGGTGAGGGAAGGTCTCGCGAGATGAAAATGGACAACCGGCAGACGCGCAGGATGATGGAGAAGATGGGGATCAACATGAAGGAGATTCCCGACGTCCAGGAGGTCGTCATCCGCACGCTCGACAAGGAGATGCACATCAAGGACGCCTCGGTCTCAGAGGTGAACGCTCAGGGCAGCCGCATGTTTCAGGTGATGGGCGAGGTGGAGGAGGTGGAGCTGGAGAAGGAAGCCTTCAGCGAGGAGGACATACTCCTCGTTCAACAGCAGGCCAACGTCTCCAGAGAGAAGGCGGAGGCCGCCCTGGAAGAGTCCGAGGGCGAGGTCGCGAGGGCCATCCTGAAACTTACTTCCTGAGCCCAAGGTTTAATTAAGCAAAATCATCCCAGCCGCGACAATCCGACCGTGACCCAAATCATCGAAGATACCGTCAAGACTCTCACGGCGTTCGAGGCCGACCTTGACCGCGCGAAGGCGGAGGTGCTTGAGGCCAAGAAGAAGATGATCAAGGACGCGGCAGGCTGGGCGGAGTCTTCGAAGGAGAGGGCCATCTCCGAGGCTCAGAAGCTCGCGGCCCAGAGGCTCTCGAAGGCGAGGCAGGAGGCGGAGGCCGAGGCCGCGGAGATAAGGAGGAAGGGCCAGGCCGCCACAAAGCAGTTCGCTGAATCGATTTCCAGGCACAAGAAGGAGGCGGCCGACCTCGTCGTGCGCCGGCTCCTCGGTGAGAAGCAATGAAAGTGGTCGCTGTCGGAGGCAAGGCTTTCGTCACAGGGTTCGTCCTGGCCGGGGTGAACGGGGAGTACGCCTCATCGTCCAGGGAGGCGCTCGACAAGATACGGAGGCTTGCGACGGATTCCAGCGTGGGGCTGATAATGGTCAGCAACGACGTGGCGAAGCCGATAAGGGACGAGCTTACCGCCATGAAGACGAAGAGGGCCGTGCCATTGATTTACGAGGTTCCGGGGCCGGGCAGCAAGGCGGAGAAGGTCGAATACAGGGCCATGCTCCGTTCGATTCTTGGAGTCTGACCCCGTTGGAGAACGCGACCAGCGACACGCTGCAGAAGGTGGCCAGCGAATTCGAGGGCGAGGTCCTGATGGAGCTTCAGGAGGGAAGGTCGCAGTCGGTTGCCTTGATCGAGGCCTCGAAGAAGGGGACGATGGAGGCGGTGGCAAAGATCCTCGAAACGAGCGTCAAACAGGCCGAGGCCCTGAAGAGACAGATAGTCGGAGCGGCCGAGCTGGAGGCCAGGAACACCCAGCTCAAGGCCCTTGAGGAGGCGGTCACGGAAGTCTTCTCGAGCGCAGTGTCGCAGGTCTCCAAGATGAGCGGGCCACGCTACGACAAGTCTCTGACGGACCTGGTCGGCGAAGGGATTGAGGCGATCGGGCCGCACGCCAAGGTTTCATGCAACTCCAGAGACGGGAAGCTCGTCGCAGTCATGCTGAACAGAATCAAGGGGGATCACGTCAAGCTGGCCGTCGACGACCAGAGTGTCGACACCATCGGGGGAGTCGTGCTCACGACCATGGACGGCTCGGTCAGATTCGACAACACCTTCGAAGCACGCCTCGAGAGGCTCCGACCTGCGCTCAGGAAAGAGGTCGCAGGCGTCCTCGGTGGCCGAGACTAGGCCTTCCAGCGGCTGGGAAGCTCTTTCAAGATTCCAACGCGTTCTTCCTCACGCTGGGCGAACCTCAGCATAAGGTCATACGGTTAGCAGATTCATAAGACTAATTAACCGATTCACGAGAAGCCGCATCTGTCTTGCCAGGACCCAGACCGGTCGTGCGTCTCGAGCGGAAGCGCGAGCCCGTCGAGGACAAGCTGGTCCGGGCGATACAGCAGGTCGGCCCGAAGAACATCGCGCTGCTGTCCCGCTTGACTGGAGCCCACCCCGAGACGATCAGGTACAAGGTGAAGAGGCAGTTCAAGAAGCTAGGAATCAGGATCCATGCCGAAGTTGATTACAGGAAGCTAGGGTTGGTACCGATTTGGGCTGATTTGCGTTTCTCGCCCAAGTTCGGCGGGAGTACGGGGGACGTCTTCCTGGCGTTGAACCGGTCCGCCTACTTGGTGTACTATGGCAAACTGTTGCCCGAGGGAAGCTTTTGGTGCATGTTCGCGATTCCGGAGGGGAAGAAGAGTCAGCACGAGGAACTCCTTTCCCACATGAAAAGCGTGGGGATTCTTGAAAGTTTCACACAGAACGAGGTAGTGGACAGCCGAATCAACCGGATGGACCCAAAGTTCTTCGACTTCCGGTCCGGCAGCTGGGAAGTTGACTGGAACGAGGTCCGCCAGGGACCGGGTTCGGAGATGAGGGTCGGGGTCGCGCGCTCGCCCGCTCGGGTCGACTTGTACGACCTGCTACTGGTCAAGGAGATGCAGATTGATTCCCTTCAACACCTCGTCTCAGTCGCGAAGAAGGTGAAGGTTCATGCCAAGACACTGGAATATCACTACAGGGCGCACGTGCAGGAGGAGAAACTCATCTCGAGCTACTACCTCCGCTGGGCTCACGACATCGAGAGTTCCATCGCTCATTCCGTCCTCTTGACCAAGCTGACCTTCAGGGACTTGGACGGGGTCTTCCGGAGAGTGCAGCGGGTCGTCAGCAAGATTCCGTTCCTTTGGGCGGAGTACGTCTTCAAGGACGGGACGTACGTGGCCTTTCTGCACATCCCAATCCGAGAGGCAGTGACGACGCTCGACTACCTCAACTCCGAGGTGCCGGACCTGTACGGCAAGGTGCAGATATCGTACGTTAAGAGGAATGAGGCGTGCCTCTTCACCATCCCCTACGAGATGTTCAAGGACGGGTGGAATTACGACCTGAAGAAGGCAAGGTCCGCCGTCGCAAACCTACGTAGAAAGAAAACGTAGGGGGAAGGCTACCCTGGGCTTCCCCCGCCGATGGGGTCGAGAGGCCTGATCGAGACGCCGAACGCCGCCGCAATAACCGGCACGGCGAACGACAGTACGGCCAGGCCTATCATCACCTTTTGATAGGTGTACATGCGATGCGAATAGCCCTGGTACGGTTTTTTGCTTAATCTTCAAGAATAGCTCACAATATTATGAAAATAATGGATGTCCCAGACCATCGGTGGACGAGGGTTCGTATCGCGGGGTGAGCCAGTCCGGTTCGATGGTATCGTTGAAACTTGGCTTGGAGACGATGTTTCTTAGACTACAGTTACCTTTCTGTAAAGCGGACGCGCCCACCCTCGTGGGAGAACGCCGTAGATTCCAGGTTCGACCTTCCCGGAGTCCCAGGACCAAATGTAGTTTTCAAAGTTGCGGACGAGAACATCCTTGGTTGGTGGCGGGACATAATCCTTAGGGACGCCTGCTTGATCCACTATCGTTAACACGGGCTTTCCCGCTCCGAATGTAATTGGCTTGGGCTTCTTTCCTCTCTCCAAGTTGGTCACGGTAATCTTCACTTTGCCTCCCCTTTCGACTATCAATGGAGATAACGTCCAATCTTCGAAGAGGCCCACATTCCTAGGGCGCTGCCTGAAGAGCACTTGAGAGGCAAGCAGGGCCGCAGCAGCACCCGTCTCTAGCACGATGATCATCTCATAATTGGGCCACAGAACCGCGACCCCTAGGATCGAAACACCCATTGTGAAAAGGAAGTACAAGAGGAGTGTTACTCGGGAGAGGTGCGCGAGGCCAGCCCTGTCCGAGATGGTCTGAGTGAGTTCAAGATTGAGCCTCCTTTCGATTATGACCGCCCTAGTCGCTGCCGCTTCTAGAAAGACTTGGTAGTTACGGTCGATAACTTGGAGTGCTACGATCAAAAGCAAGGTAACAGTCAGGACAGCAAGTTTGACATTGTCATGAAGCGTCTGCTGACTGCCACCTACAATCAACTGGTAAGGGAGTAAGAGCGAGTCTGCCGTCAGAAGCGCAGTAATGAAGGTGAAACCATACTTCCGCAGGTCGTGTAAGTTGTCGTCGAAAGTCTTCAACACTTCCCGGGCAGCTTGCCACTCTTGCATCTGCCATGCGTCCTCATCCGAAGATCGTGAACCCGAGTCTTCCGGAGGCATCGTGCGTAGTCTATTCTTTTGGGATATTCATATATAAGTCCGAGAAGTTCTTGCACTCTCGAGAATGGGTCTCCCACCAGTTGCGGCTGGCATGATTGGAACGATTTTCGCTTCAGTTTTCATTGGGGTTGGGCTTGCCGGTTTTCGTCATGGGAGGGACCGTACCGTTAGTCTGAGCAATGTCCAACTGATTCTCTGGACGGGTGTCATCTTGGGAAGCTACGTCGGCTTGGCTGCACTAAAAGGCGGCTTCTTGGGCGATGTATCGTCAAACCTGCTAGCGCTGTTGGGAATCAGTGCCGGATCTTATGTCACTGCAGCAAGTACGCGAGCAGTGCAAGGGAAAGGGAACGCCACCGACCCGAAAGCCCATAAGACTGGGGGTCTCCTCAGCTCTGAAAGCATGCCCGACCAGCTCAGTATTCCGAAGCTTCAGGTGTTTTTCTGGACTCTCGTCACGCTCCTAATCTACGTCTTGGTTGTAGCCAATAACCTTCAGACGGGAGTTGCCGTGCTTCCCGACCCCGGGTCAGGCTTGGTGGCCTTGATGGGGATTAGTCATGGAGCCTATTTGGGAAACAAATTCTCAGACGACCCAAAGAAGGCACCGCCCTCCTAAAGATGGCAGACGGAAGATGGACCTTCCCACACATTTCTTCTTCGGAATGGCCATCGGCCTAGTCTTCTTCGGCAGGCCGGAGATAGCGTTACTCATTGGGCTCGGTGCGCTGCTGCCCGACTTGGATAGGGAGTACTGGTTCGTCCCCGCGAAGCAATACCGTGACGAGCAGCCACACAGGGCGTTGCTCCACAATGTTTTCATCATGGCTCTGACTTACATTGCGAGCCCGTTTCTGTCGCTTGGGGTATTCCTCCACGTTCTCCAAGACTCTTTCACAACCGTCAAGGACCGTGGGGTCGAATGGTTCTATCCTCTGACTAGGGCAGTCAAGAAAGGGCTATACGACGCGACGGGGAAGTCGATTCCCACCGATCCGAAAGAACGTGTGTACTTCTACCAGGAGGACCTGAATGGCTTGACGGAGAATTCAGACCCTGACCTAAGACTGCCCGGCAATGATTCTGTTCCGTGGAGGAGGGTCTACGGATTCGCGCAAAACAGTCAAATCCTCGACCGCGGCTTCCTTCTCGCGTCGATTGCCATCCTGATTGTCTGGCTGTTCGTCCCGACTGCGTCCAACCTCTATTCACTCGCGGACAACATCATGACGAATTGGGAACTCTGGATAGCTGGCTACGGCTCGGTTGGGGTGCTGTACTTCGCTGGGGAGATGGATAGGAGGGACAAGGTACCGAAGTTCAGGGCACTGCAGGGAATCAAGAAGCCAACTTTCGTTGCGGGTCTCGCCGTCCTAGTCGTCTGGCTCGGGCTCGATTTACCCATGATAGCGTCCAACGTTCAGGGGATATTCGCTAGACCCGCTCCTTTGCTCGCTGGTATCGCGGCCGTCATGGTCGGGGGTTACCTTGCACTATTGTGGAAGACAAGACAGAAGCCCGCCGTAGTCTGAGTTCTGCAAGCAAAGTCTCTAGCCCAAGTGACGAGCTTCTGAGGGTCTAGCGAGCGGTCGTTTTGGCCGTCAAGAGAAAGATTGAGTGGATTTCCGGGCCAGCCGTCAAGGCGTCGGGGATATCGGCCTCTCAATCCAGACTCGGTGAGCCTTATTAGGAGATTTGAGTTCAATGATCGATATTCAGGTGGGCTACGTGAAGGTGAGTGCGAAGATAGGCAATCCTGAAAGAGACGAGATTGTTCAACTGGAGTTTCTCGTCGACACGGGCGCGTTTTTCACAGCAGTGCCCTTCTCTCTTGCCCAGAGAATAGGAGTCAAACCCATGAGCAAAACGAAGGCGACGCTTGCGGATAACAGAGAGGTCAACGTGAGTCTGTCGTACGCGTACATAGAAATCCAAGATAGGAGCGCGGTCTTGCCCGTGGCAATAATGGACGTTCCAGAACCTCTGCTCGGAGTCACGACCTTGGAAGCTCTGGGGTTGAAGGTCAACCCTCTCAGCGGGGAGCTGGAGAAGACCAGGTCGTTCGCCATCGGCCAGCTTCTTGAAGGCCCTGTCGACGTGCGCCCTCATCTCAGGAACGTACGTTCATTTCAATCCGTATCTCTTCCTAAGATCCCTGGCGTTGCCAACTCTCACCATCAGTTCCCCCTGAATCTTCTTTAGCTTCCTGACGTATTGAGGCTTGAATTCGAATTCCAGCACGACCTCTCTGTACTGTCTAGCCATCTCGTTGATTGCCTGAGACTTGTCCTTCATACCTGTGCGGGCACTCAAAGCCTTCGCGCATTCCGCTTGATTTCCAGCCCTATCCTGTACTCGCTTGCCAGTTCCCTAGCCGCATTCGTGCAGGACGGAGCTGAGATTACAGCTGAGCGAGCCCCAACATCGAAGACCTTCAGGTAGAACCTGAGTACGTCGAGTTCGTTGATTTGGCGGGCGTGCTCCTCAACAACCTTCTCCACGCTTGAATTAGCAGTGACCTCGGTGAAGGAGTGGGTTATCCCTGATCTACCTCGGATGCTTTTCATATCATGCGCGACCGTGATAGCGTTAGCGCTACTTAACTATTAGCATCGCTGGCAATACTATTTCTGCGCTAAATGATTCGCATAGAGGTACGCGTTGGATGTCTTCCAAGTGCTATCGCTCAGGGGAACGAAGAAGATACTCGACGCTCTCAGGGATAAGAATCGCATGCGCTACTCCGACTTGGTTGAAGTTGTTGGCTTCTCGACGACGACCTCAAGAGCTCTGAAAGCAATGCAGTTGCTCAAGTTGATAGACAAGGAGGTGCTGAACGAACCGTACAGACCAGTTGCTTATTCGCTCACGGAAAGGGGCAGAAAGCTCTCGGAGATAGTCGCCGATCTGGAGAGATTCTAGACGGACTTCGTTTACCACAGATATCTAGCACCTCAGAACCCGGAAGACCAAGGGCGAAACCCGGTATTGGCTTCCCGTAGAAATCGACCCTTGGTCAACGAAGGGAACACATCGAATACGCGATTCATGCCCTCAGTGAGGTCCTCAACGAGATAGAGAAGTTCCTGCAAGCTCCACTCTGAGAATTTCCGCCCCTGGCATCACAAGGCTTTTGAGGGCAGGTTTCACAGGCTTTCCTGCAACCTCGGTAGTTTGAATTGGTGGTCACAGGCAAGATAGAGTGGATTTCCGGCCCCGCAGTCAAGGCTTCTGGAATGTCATCTTCGAGGATGTACGAAGTCGTGCAGGTCGGCGAGGAGAAGTTGATTGGCGAAGTGATCAAGCTTACTGGGGACATAGGCTTCGTCCAAGTCTATGAGTCAACGTCCGGGGTGAGGCCGGGGGAGCCTGTCCTTGGCACAGGACAACCGCTCTCGACAACTCTGGGCCCGGGGATGATCGGAACCATCTACGACGGACTGCAGAGGCCGTTGGACGTAATTGCGAAAAAGGCTGGGGCGTTCATTACAAGAGGCGTTACCGCCGACTCGATTCCCTTCGACAAGGCATGGGAGTTCGTGCCTTCGGTGAAGGTCGGTGACGAAATCGAGGGCGGCACCGTAATCGGGAAGGTTCAGGAGACGCCGCTCATCGAGCACAGAATCCTCGTTCCGCCGACTGCACCGAAGGCGAGAGTGAAAGACGCAACGAAGGTCGGCAAATACAAGGTCAATGAAACCGTTGTGACGGCTGAAGACAAGAACGGGAAGAAGCTGGAGCTGATGTTGTATCACCGCTGGCCTGTGAGGACTCCGCGACCGATTCGTGAACGGTTGGACCCCGAGATTCCGCTGTTGACGGGCCAGAGGGTTCTCGATTGTTTCTTCCCGATGTCGAAGGGAGGGACGGGCGCAATTCCGGGCGCGTTCGGAACGGGCAAGTGCGTCCCAGCCGGGACTCCGATTCTTCTCAGCGATGGTCAACTGGTAGCCATCGAAGAGCTCTACCACAGGTTCTCGGGAGGGGATCCGTCCCAACAGGCTGCCGACGAGGCATTCTTGCGTGCTGGGGGCGTATCGGTCTTCTCCTTTGATGGAACGAAAATCGTGAAGCAGGAGATTTCGCACGTATACAAGGGCAGGACGGACAGGCTCCTCCGGATTCGGACTGCGAGCGGAAGAACTGCCACAATCACGCCGGCGCACAAGCTCGTCTGGTTCGGGCCTGACGCGAGATTTGAGGAGCGGGCCTCGGCTCAACTGAGTGTCGGTGATTTCATCGCTTTGCCACGCAGGATTCCGCTCGGAGCGTCAACCCAGCCAATCGACCCGTACTCAATAGTGGCCAGAGTCGTCGAGCCCCACGTAATCGAGTCGATGAGAGACACGCTCAGGCAGCTCGCCGGGAAGTGCGGCTCCGTCAAAGCCCTGGCCCAAGCGCTCGGATTCCCTGAGGTTGTTGTGAGGGGGTACCTGAACGGACCGAACAGGCCTACGACGACCTTCGTCGCGAAGCTCTATTCATGGGCCGGGCTGGAAAGACCTGAGATTTCCGAACTGAAGTCAGAGACCGCGGGGGCGGTTGCGAAGATTCCGAGGGCTCTAGACGAGAACTTCGCCGAGTTCCTGGGTCTGCTACTCTCGGACGGGATGATTGCAGGAAAGGAGATTCGCTTCTTCAATAACGAAATCCTACTTCTGGAGAGATTCCGAGACCTGACGGAGAGGCTTTTCGGCATCAAGGCTGTCCCAAAGCGCTTCAAGACAGTTGACGGGCTATCCATCCACAACTCTGTCATCATCCAGCTGCTTTACAGCCTCGGGTTTCCGCATAGGCGCAAATCGAGGAACGCGGTAGTTCCACCCGCGGTTATGAGGTCGCCGGACCCTGTTGTCGGCGCATTTGTCAGAGGGTACTTCCTCGGGGATGGTTCCTTCAGCGAAGGTACGCTCGAGATATCGTCGGAGTCAAAGAGGCTCATTGACGGGATGAGCTATCTCCTGAGCCGCCTGGGAGTACTCTATTCGATCATGGGCGGGAGGAGGGCGGGGAGGAGTCTGATTGTCAGCAGCATCAAGGAACTGAGGAACTTTCTCGATTCGACGAGAATGACCGAGGGAGCTGTCAAATCCGTCGGGAAGGTCTCTTCCTTAATCGAGTTCGCCTCGAAAAAGTGGTCGAGTCAGACGAGGGACTTGGTCCCCATCGACGCCAACCTGCTGAGGACCGGGTTCAAGTCGAAGGTCGTCGAGAACTATGTGGCAGGCGGGGAGAGGCTCGGAATAACAAAATTCCAGGAGCTGGTGTTGTCACGCTCGTCCGGGGATATCTTAGGCAAGAGGCTGCACGACCTCGCGAACGCCCTTGAGTGGGTCTTCGTCGACCAGATCTCCAGCATCGAAGTTCTCGAAGGCGAGCAGGTCGTTTACGATGTCACCGTACCCGATTACCACAACTTTGTCGGCGGGTACCAACCGATGATTCTCCACAACACGGTGACCCTCCATTCAATAGCGAAGTACGCGGATGCCAAGGTCGTCTTTCACGTGGGCTGCGGAGAGCGCGGAAACGAAATGACCGAGGTCTTGGTCGAGTTCCCAGAACTCATCGACCCGGCGTCGGGCCGCCCGCTGATGGAGAGGACGATACTCATCGCCAACGTCAGCAACATGCCGGTCGCAGCGAGGGAGGCTAGCATCTACACCGGCGTCACGATGGCAGAGTATTACAGGGACATGGGCTACGACACGGTGCTGGTCGCGGATTCGACCAGCAGGTGGGCCGAGGCGCTCAGGGAGATCAGCGGAAGGCTCGAGGAGATGCCGGCAGAGGAGGGCTATCCGTCTTACCTCGCATCGAGGCTCGCCGAATTCTACGAAAGGGCAGGCAGGGCCAGCGTCCTCGGGACTCCAGAGAGGACAGGCTCCATCACGCTCGTTGGCGCAGTTTCGCCCGCCGGCGGAGACTTCACCGAACCGGTCACCTCGCAGACGATCAGGTTCGTCAAGACCTTCTGGTCGCTCGACGCGAGGCTCGCCTATTCCAGGCACTACCCTTCGATCAACTGGATGACCTCCTATTCGGGATACATCGAATCAGTAAGCAAATGGTGGGGCTCCCACGTCGACAAGGACTGGCTCGCCGTCAGGTCAGACGCCTACGGCATCCTCCAGCGCGAGGACGCCCTGAAGGAGATAGTCAGGCTGCTCGGCCCCGAGGCGCTGCCGGACGAGGAGAAGCTCATCCTCGACGTGGCCAGGATGATACAGATCGGCTTCCTTCAGCAGAACGCCTACGACGACATCGACGCCTACTGTAGCCCGCAGAAGCAGTTCAGGACGATGAAGATGTTCGTCCAGTACCACCAGGAGGCGCTGAAGTCGCTGAGGAACGGGGTCCCGCTGCCGAAGATCCGGGGGATGTCGGTGGTAGCGCCGATGCTACGGTCGAAGTTCGCAATCAAGAACGAAGAGCTCGACAAGCTCGATGCGCTGGTCAAGCAGATGCACGACGAGTTCGCGTCGCTCTCCGGGGTTCCGGAGGCAAGGGTCGCGAGCTAGGCCACCCAGGGTCGGAACTCGGCACGGGTTCGGTCCCCGCCGGGCCCGCTATTAGACGATACTGGGTGCGGCGCGTTCTAGACCGACTAGCCCTAGACCAAGGACGCATAAGCGATGTACCTTCCCTGTTCGAGCTTGTTGGTGACTGTATTCACCTTCAAGCCGAACGCCTCAAGGGTCGTAAGTCCGAATAGCGGCACCTCGCCCCCGGTTGCAATCAGGACCGGAGCTGCCACCCGGCGGCCTTCGTATTCAATCATGGCGTTGCCTCTCCCTAGCCTTCTCTTGGACCCGTCGGCCAGCTCGACCTCTGCCACCTCCTCCATTTCAATGCCGAGCCTCTTTGCGACGGATTCGGGAATCATCGAGAGTGTCGCACCGGTGTCGACGAGCATCCTAACCGATTCGTTCCCTCTGGTGCCGTAAACTTTTGCGGTGACCCAAGTCTCGCCCATCTTCATTGATTCGCCGACAGGTCCATGCGGCAATTAAGGATTAGCACCACTGTAAATGGGCGGCATCGTGCAAATGGGTATCCGCCCCGCCTATTCGAGTCCACACGTCGCGGAACCCGAAATTGGCCTAATGACATCACAACGCTTTTCAACCAATCATTCCAGACGCAACAAGCAACCCAATCTGTGGTCAATCATGAGCAAACCATCGTCCGGGCTCGAGTACAGCAAGGTCGCGGAGATCAGGGGACCGCTCCTCGTCGTGGACGGCGTGGAGAGGGCAGCCTTCGACGAGCTCGTCGAGATCGAGGACGGAAGCGGAAACAAGAGGCTCGCGAGGGTCCTGGAAACGGGGTTCGGCAAGGCCGTGGTCCAGGTTTTCGAGGGCACATCGGGGCTCTCCGTCAGCGGCACCAGGGCGCGGTTTCTCGGCAAGACGATGGAGCTTCCCGTCTCAGACCAGCTCCTGGGTAGGGTCTTCGACGGCCTGGGCAAGCCCCTCGACGGCCTCCCGGAGCCCATGGCCAAGAGCTTCCTCGACGTCAACGGCGCTCCAATCAACCCGGAGAGAAGGGACTACCCGACCGACCTGATTCAGACCGGCGTCTCGGTCATCGACGGCATGCTCACCCTCGTCAGGGGGCAGAAGCTCCCGATATTCTCGGGCGCGGGCATGCCACACAACATGCTTGCAGCGCAGATCGCCAGGCAGGCGACCGTCGTCGGAGAGGGCGAGGAGTTCGCGGTGGTGTTCGCAGCCGTGGGCGTCTCTCACAGCGATGCCAGCTTCTTCCAGCGGACCCTGGCCGAGTCGGGCGCGATCAGGAGGAGCGTACTCTACCTCAACCTGGCCGACGACCCTGCGATCGAGAGGATAATCACGCCCCGGGTCGCCCTCACCGCCGCGGAGTACCTTGCGTACGAGCTGGGCATGCACGTGCTGGTCATCATCACCGACATCACCAACTACTGCTTCCGAGGCGACACGGAGGTGGTTATGGGGGATGGTACAATCATGCAGATAGGTAAGTACGTTGAATCGATGGCAAGCTCCGCCAGCATACCGGCGTCTGGAGTTCCTTCAGCCTCAGGTCAACTTCTGCTTCTCAACAATGTGTCGCTCAGCAGGAACTCGCTGGCGAGCGCGTTCAGCTGGGACGGTTTCAAGACAAGGCCTTCAAGAATCGTATCGGTGCAAAAGGTGATGGCGCCCAAGGAGATGGTCTACGTCAGGACGCGGTCGGGCGCCGAGCTCAATGTCACGCGAGACCACAAGGTTCTCGTCGATACACTTAGCGGGCCTCGATTGGTCGCAGCCGAGGACCTGAAGAAGGGAATGGAACTGTACTCTGTCCGGAAGTTCGACATCCAAGAGAAACAGCCGAGCATCCTTGAGTTCTTCCTCGAAGACGATGGCGACTTCTACTTCCATCTGAAGGACGACGAAATAGAGAGGAGGCTGTCGGCGAAGTACGGCAGTCTCCGGGCGGCCTGCGAAAGACTCTCTCTGAAGTATGAAGCGATATCCGACTCCTACCAGAAACGCCGGTTCGAGGCGTCAGAGCTTTTGGCAGCCTCGAGCGCGCTGGCCCTCTCCTTGAAGGAGGCGTCAAGCCGAGTCGACTACGTTACGGCAGGAGGAAAAGCGAGGCTGTACATCTCGGAGCCACAGCTGACTCCACGCTGGCTCAGAATTCTCGGCTGGGTGGCTTCTGACGGAACTATCTACGAAAACGAGACCCAGGGAATCTATTACGTCAGTTTCACGAACAGAAACAGGCAGCTTATTGACAGGTTTCTGGCTGAAGTAACGACAATCTTTCCCGGAATCGATGTACGGGTAGATAAGAATCAGGACGGAGTATTGATGGCTCGGGTGAATAGCCGCGCACTCTCTCACATATTCGGCCAGTTGCTACTCCGTGGTAGAGACGACGAGCTCGTCCCAGTCTTCAAGCTCTCTGAACAGAACATCGCAGCCTTCCTGTCTGGGTACCTAGATGGGGATGGCTCAATCCCGAGAAACAGGAAACTAGTTCAGTATACAGCTGCAAGCAAGCTCAGAGCGAAGAGGCTTCAACAGCTTCTTAGGAGGCTAGGGATACAAAGCGTCATTCAGGAGCGAGACTCCGAAAGCCCCTTTGGGCCCTCACATGCGTACGACGTGGTCATCAGGGGAAGGGAGAACCTACAAACGTTTGGCCAAATGGTTGAACCATGCGATCCCTCGAAATTGAGACGACTACAGGCGCTCAAAACTTCGTTTGCGAGACAGAAGGTGAGAAGGGGAGAATATTTTGACCTCGCGCCCTTGGTTTGCAGCGACCTCTTCCGGTCGCTCAGGAGGAGGCACGGAATCAAGGCGGGCAGCGTCGGGAAATCGAGTACAATGTCTCAGTTTGAACACCATAAGCGCCGGGTATCCAAGCCCATCCTCCGCGAATGGCTCGCGGCCGTAGGCGACGTTATCGACCAGAGCGATCCGGAGTACCAGAAGCCGGTCCAGGTTGTCGACGGGAACTTCATCCTCGATAGAATAACAGAAGCCGGCATTGTCAAGAACACCAACCACGACTACGTATACGACTTCACAGTGTCTGACACTCACAAGATCGTAACCGCGGATGGGATAGTGTCTTCAAACTGCGAAGCTCTCCGAGAGATCTCGGCTGCGAGGGAGGAGGTCCCGGGCAGGAAGGGCTTCCCCGGCTACCTGTACACCGACCTCGCGACCAACTACGAACGGGCCGGCAGGATCAAGGGGAGGAAGGGGAGCATCACACAGATGCCCATCCTGACGATGCCCAGCGACGACGTCACGCACCCGATCCCCGACCTGACCGGATACATCACTGAGGGCCAGATCTTCCTCGGAAGGGAACTCTTCAGGAAGGGCATCTATCCTCCGGTCTACGTCCTTTCCAGCCTGAGCAGGCTGATGGGACCCGCTCTGGGCGTTGTGATCAAGCAGGGACGGGCGAGGGCCGACCACCACCAGGTCGGGAACCAGCTTTACAACGCGTACGCGCGTGCCGTCGAGCTGAGGGCCCTCGCGGAGATAGTCGGCAAGTCGGGCCTCACCGGCTCGGACCTCAAGTACCTGCAGTTCGGCGACGACTTCGAGCAGAAGTTCCTCAACCAGGGCTACGACGAGAACAGGACCTTCGAGGATACGACCCGCATCGCCTGGGAGACGCTCTCCATACTTCCGCAGAGCGAGTTGACCAACATCAAGGAAGAGTTCATCAAGAAATACTACGTGGGCGGCAAGTCGGCTGAGTAAAGATGTCGGTAGCCTCCGGCTCGAACGTCCTCCCGACCAAGATTGAGCTGATAGGTACCAGGCGCAGGCTGCAGACCGCAGTCAGGGTGAAGAAGGTCCTCGACGACAAGAGAGACGTCCTCCTGAAGAGGCTCGACGAGATGATACAGGAGGCGAGCAAGGCGCGGGACGAGATTTCAGAGCCGCTGGCCGACGCGTACCTGGCGCTCTATGACGCGTACCTCAAGCTCGGTCCGCTGAAGCTCGAGGGAATCGCGGCCAACACGCCGCCCATGATCGAGGCCGACGTAAGCGTGCGGAGGATTGTGGACGTCGACGTTCCGTCGATCAAGCTTGCGGAGAAGGAGGTCGGTATGACCTACGGTTTCGCCGACACAAACGTGGCAGTCGACCGGGCGGCGAGACAGATGAGGAGGGTCCTGCCGTCCATCTTCCGCGCGGCCGAGTTCGAGAACGCGATTTTCAGGCTCGCGAAGGAGCTCGAGAGGACCCAGAGGCTGCTCAACGCCCTCGAGTTCATGATCATACCGCGCTACGAAACCTCCATCCGCTTCATACAGGCGACCCTCGAAGAGAGGGAGAGGGAAGAGTTCGTCAGGCTAAAGCATGTAAAGAGGATACTCGAGAGGAGGGTGGGCGCATGAGCGAGGAGATAACCGGCGAAGCGTACTCTTCTGCAACGGAGCAGGTGGACAGGACCCACCGCGAGGCTGTGGCCGACGTCAAGTCCAAGGTGCAGAAGGCGAAGTCCGAGGCTCTGAAGAAACTTAGCTCTTAGCCTCTCCCCTCGCCACCATCTTCACGATGGCCTTCGAGAGTATCACGATCGCTGCCAGGAACCCTATCGTCGAGAAGGCTATCGCCAGTATCGACTTCGAGTATCCCACGACACCTCCGACGTAGAATCCCAGATAGACCCCGAAGAGCACGAGGGGCGCGACCACGAGCGCGGTTATGGCCATCACAATGATCACGGGGTTGCTCTTCTTCCGGCTCACGACTGGTTCGTCGGCTGCACGTGTTAAATCGTTTGTGCGGGCCGGTTCAACGCCGACCCCTCGGCCTCACTCGCACTTGCTGTAGCCGCAGTTGGTGCGCTCGTGGGTCCTAATTAGACCAATTACGCTTCATAGATCGTGCATCCGCTCAGAATCTGTAATAGGTGCAAAAGAGAATTGCCTATCTCCGACTTCTCCTCTCCAGCATCTGGAATTCGTTACAGTTGTAAGAGATGCGATGTAGCATACTCAAAGTATTACAACAAAACTCATGCAGAGTTCAGAAGACAATATGACAAAGAGTACGCACGTAAGAACCCCAAGAGAAGGTGGGCAATAGCTTGCTTGGCAGGCCATCGAAGAAGGGGATTCACCGTTGAGATGACTAGTGTGGGGAACTCTACCAACTGGCATCTAGAACGGATTTGTGCTTCATTTGCGGATGCCAGTTGGACTGGCAACTTGGAAACAAAGGTAAGATGAAAAAGAGTAGCCCGACCCTGGATAGGTTAGACAACGAGAGTGTGATAAGAAAGAATAACGTTGCTATCCTCTGCTATCGGTGCAACGCCACCAAACGCGAGAGAACGATGAACGAGTTTCTAGACTATTGCAGTGAAGTCGTTACTCGATTTCATTCACACTTTGAGTATCCACAGGTGCCGCAGCGATAACAGCCGTTCTCGAAGACGAGCGAGTTCTCATGGCAATCAGGGCAAGACGCGCCCTGCGCCGACTTTGACGACGTAAGGGTGGGGCCGGCTTCCTTGACTATGTGGTTCGTGGTGAGAAGCTCTAGCGCCTTGGCCACTGCATCAGGTATCGACTGCAACTGGGTGCCCTCGTCCCAGGAAACGTACTTCCCTTTGATCCCCTTCAGCGTCGAGATGGCGCTCTTCAGGTCTCCTCCGTGCTGCAGGTAGAGACTGATCAGCCTGCCAATCGCCTCGGCATCCGCCTTCTCGTCACCGCCTGACTTGCCCAGCGTGACGAAGACCTCCTTGGGCACTCCGTCGACCAAGTTCGCAGTCAGGTAGAGCCCTCCCTGGGGCAGCTTGAGCTTGAGGGTCTTGCCCTCCATCAACCTCGGCCTCTCGAATCCAGCCTGTTGCGGCTGCTCGGTCTTCTTGACCGCCTTCTCTGTCTCCAGGATGCCCTCTCTGCTTCCCTCCCTGTAGATTGTGATGCCCTTGCAGCCCATCCTCCACGCGAGCATGTAGACCTTCTCGACCTCCTCCGGCGTGGTCTCCTCCGGCAGGTTCACCGTGCTCGAGATGGCCGTGTCGATGTGCTTCTGGATGGTGGCCTGCATCTTCACCCTCATCTCGGGCTTGATCTGGTGGGCCGTCACAAAGTAGTTCGGCAGCTTCTCCTCGCTCGATATGCTTGACACATCCATGTACTCCTTGACCAGCGGGTGGAAGACCTTGAACTCGCCCTCGCTCAGCGACTTGCTCCTCCTAGTGTAGACGAGCGCGAAGACGGGCTCCACGCCGCTCGAGCATCCAGCGAGAATCGACCCCGAGCCGACCGGCGGGATCGTCGTGACGGCCGCGTTCCTGATGCCCTGGGCCCTGATCTTCTCCTTGACCTTCGGTTCCAGCCTGTCGATGAAAGGCTGGGCGAGGTGCTTCTCCGCATCGAATGCGGGGAAGCTGCCCTTCTCCTTTGCCAGTTCCGTGGAGTAGTCGTAGATTACGTTCGTGATTCTCTCGAACAGGTGGTCCACGAACCCGATGGTAGAGTCCTCGTCGTACTTCAGGCCCAGCTTGATCAGCATGTCGCCTAGTCCGGTGATGCCGGTGCCTATCCTCCTGCTCCAGAGCGACGCCGTCTTCTGCTGCGGTATTGGGTGCCTCTCCGCGTTGTAGTCGAGCACGTTGTCGAGGAACCGGACGGCGAACTGGGTGGCCCTCGTGAGCGCCTCCCAGTCTATGCTCGCCTTGTCGGTGAACGGCTCCTTTACGAAGGCGCTCAAGTTCACGGACCCGAGGCAGCAGCAGCCATAGCTTTCGAGCGTCTGCTCGCTGCAGGGATTGACGCCCTGCACCTCCATCCCGCCGTACTCGGTCGTGGATTCGCGCTTGATGGTGTCCCAGAAGAGAACGCCGGGCTCGTCTGATTCCCACGCTCCCTTGATGAGCTGCTTCCATATCTCCCGCGCCCTCACCACCCTGTTCAGCTCCACCTTGTCGTTCTTGAAGTGGAGGAGGAAGTCGCCGTCGCTCTCCACTGCCGTCATGAAATCGTCGGAGATCTTCACCGAGACGTTGGCGTAGTTGACCTTCTTCAGGTCGCGTTTCACGTTGATGAAGTCCATCACGTCCGGATGGTCCACGCCGATGGTTATCATCAGGGCCCCCCTCCTTCCCGCTTGGCCAATGGTCCCCGTGGTCGTGGACAGGAGTTCCATGAAAGAGACCGAGCCGGAGCTGTAGATGGCGGCGTTGTTCACGGGCGCGCCCTTGGGCCTCAGGACAGAGATGTCCGTTCCTACGCCTCCCCCGAAGCTGTAGGTCCTGGCGGCCTCCTTGCACCAGTCGAAGATCGCCTCTATCGAGTCCTCCCGAATCCCGAAGAAGTAGCAGTTTCCCGTCAGTATTCCGTTACCTATGGTGAAAGTGTGGGTGACAGGTTCGGTGCAGCAGTACACCTCTCTCTCCTCGTTGAGTGGGACGACTTCTTTCACCTCAATATGATTTCCGACCTTCTTGGTGATCTTCCTTCGAGCAAACCGTGCTCTATGGTCTCCCCTGACCAAGTCCTCTGCCTTCAACGAAAACTTCGAGATGTTGAACCGATACAGCGGCGCGTCTCTTCCATCGTATGGGCTCTTCTCCCTCGACACGAACAGCTTGTTTGGAAACATTCCTATCCTTGCGGCTTGCTCTCTGATGGCCAAAAGGTCATCTAGGTCGGCTTGGTCTATGCCTACTTGGCCGTTCGAAGAGCAATGTCCGTCCGTTGCGATAAGGCCTACTATGAACCCATACCAGTACGAGGCCGACATCTTTGTCGACGGAATTTCTTTGAGATTGTATGGAGATCTAATCCCACCAACAAACACAGCTCCCTTGAGCGCCGGATTATTACCTGAGTACTCGGTTACATGCCCATAATCTTTGAGACATCGCACCAAGTCCGTCTGCCCCCCAAACAGGTACACGGCGTAGGTTGTCGCCGCACTATTCTTGGCGCCGTCTCCGTATATTATTCCGTGCACAAGGCCATCGCGGTAGTCGTCGTTCATCTCTGGCCTTTCGGGTAAAGACACGAAAAGACGCTTTCCCTTGAGCTCAAGAGTCGTCACGCTCGATGGCTTCTGTCTTGTGTGATAGAACACCGGCCATTCATGATTGCCTGTCGCAATGAACTCGTCGCCGTTCCTCAGAGTAATCCTGTACACTTGCTGCCTGCCATACGGCTGGAAGACGACGGACTTCCACCCGTCTCTTGTAAGAATTTCAACTTCTCTGCCCACAACATTCCTAATTTTCACCTTGCTCACGCTGACAGCTTTCTGTACAATTTCGGCAACCAGAGAGTTGTTCAGACCCAGCGTCTGCCTCTTGGTCTCCACGCCTTCTCTCACCAACACCTCCGTGTCACCGTCAAGACAGTTCAGGAGCGTCGACTTCCTGGGCTGTCCGGCGCCGAACAGGATCCTCCCTCCGGGAACGAATCTGAAGTCTTGAAGCAGCCAGTAGAACTTCGTGGCCCACTCCCTCCTCTTCTCCTCATCCCCCTCTGGGGAGGCGAGCTCTGTGGCCACCCTGCGCCACAGCTCGTCGGGGGTCTTCTCTATCTGCCGGCCGCTCGCGTCCCTGAGCGCGTACTTTTCATAGAAGACCCTCGCACGCAATTCATCTCCTCCGAACGCTGCGAGCGTTTCAGAAGGAAGCTTCACTTCATTGACCTTGCCAGCGACATCCGCAGAGTCTCGTGGCTCTTCAACAATCGACGTCATAATTCAGCCTCACACCTATCTTCTGGCTGCGTATATTTCAAGCTTGGCTAATCGGCAGTTGACAAGAACGCTCTATCGCCGCATCGCAGTCGACAGCATGAGACGCTCATCTGTGAACTCTTTTTGACTCGATTCGGGCGAATTCGATTGAACAGGAGACTACTTAGACCGCTGTCGAGTATTGGACCGTGGCCACGGACTTGCATTGTTTGCACCTCGTGGCCTTTTGGGGCAGCTTCGCTCCGCAATTTCTGCAGACGGACATGGTCCTATCCACCTTGAAGTACGGAATCTTCGGCGTCGCATTGAGAATCGTGTTGTAGACCCCGCGAATGTCCTCTGCCGAGCCGTCCAAAGTGACAGAGAGCCCGCCCTGAAGGCCCAACGAAAGCTTCCCGATATACGCCATCTTCTCCTGGTTCTCAAGGTCCTGAAGCGTGAGCCGCGGGGATTGAGTGTATGCGTTCTTCCCAAGTGGCTGAAGGTTGGCCTTACCGTACTTCTCTCCGTCCAAGTTCGCGAGCCTGGCCGCTCCGTCCAGGTCGAACATCCCCGCCCCTAGCCTTTCGCTCTTTGTCGACTTTTCATTCGCCACCTGTGTGGCTGTATCCACTATCTTCTCAGCCAGGGCGAACCTGGAGCCAGGGGTAGGGTCCCTGATTAGGCTGGCGAGGGTCTCGTCCAGCCCCACCATGTTCATCACGAGGGGCATCGTCTCGGTGGTCACGGCGTCGGACCCCGCGGCGAGGCCGGGCAGCAGACCCCGCTTGAGCGTCCCTTCTATCAGCCTCCTCCGCGTTATCAGCGCGTCCCCAGCTACTCCGATCAGCAGGGCGAGCTTGGCCCTGAAGTAGGTCTCGTCCTGGTTCGAGTCGTAAGCCAGTCTCGGCAGGTTCAGGCTGAGATTGTGCAGGACGCTCACGTTGTCCGCTTGCAGTTCCTGTGGCAGGATTCCCAAGTTGAGCCCGAGGAAGCTCCTCCGCTGGTCCGAAGAGAAGAACGCGATCCTCCCCCCGTTGAATATGATCGCGGCCGCGTCCTTCAATGTCTTGGTGTCATCGACCCTGTTCGGCTTCGCAAGCAGCAGCCTGAGGTCCGGGCGGGGCGTCTCCTCCACGAAGTTCCTGTATGCCGAGAGCGCGGCGTCGAGCATCTTGTCCATCACGTCCCTTCCGACGTCGTCGTGACGGTACGGGTTCAGCTCGATGCTGACCGCAGGCTTCTCAGACCCCGCAGTCGGCATGCCTATGGTCTCATAGAACCGCGTGAGCAGTGTCTCCAGCTCCCTCTTTCCCTTGGATTTGCAGAACGGGCCGAGGTACTGCAGGAAGTTCCTAAGAGTTATCTCCTCGGTGACCTCCCTGCAGAGCATCGAGGACATGTTCAGCACGATGTTGAGCGCCCTCTCCGCGTTCTCCGGGCTGGGTATCATGGAGGCGTTCAGGATCCTGCCCCTCGGGTTCATGCCCGCGCTCCTCACCGAGAGGAGGTCGACGAAAACGGTGTCCGGAGTCAGACCCCATGACCCCGCGTCCGTGATGTGGATGTCCCCTGAGAGGTGCGCGTCCGCCACGTCCCGCGGCAGCTGTTCTAGCAGTAGGTACTCGGAGAAGACCTGCTTTCCCGTCGCGTGGATAAGCGACTCCACGTTCCCTCCGTCGTCTCCCGCCTTGTTGAGCAGCTGCGTGACGTCGTAGATGGGCATCCCGAGCCTCGTGAGCTTGTGCCTGTACTCCTCGAGGCTGTGCTCCACCAGCAGAGCGTTGACTATCTCCCTGATCAGGGGCGCGGTGAGGTACTGCGTCTGGAACTTGTAGAGCCTCGACTCGGTCTCGCTGGTAATCTTCTGAGCCAGCTCCACGGGCATGCCGGCCTCCTTGACAAGAGACTGCAGGATCTTGTTCGCGTTGAACTCCTCCATCGTCTGGTGCGACGTCCTCACATAGAGCTTCCCGCTCTCGACCAGCGACTGCTCCTCAATCTGTCGCGTGAGGTTCAGCACCAACCTCCCGAGGTTTGTGACCGTGTACTTCCTCTCTTGGCGGTTCAGTTGTATCAGGAGCTGTTTTACGAGCTTCCTCAGGTGGTAAGCGAACTTGCCCGACTCCTTCTTCGACTTGAATCCTGCTAGCGTCTTCAGCGCGCTGTATGTCAGCGGGCCCTTGATGTTCAGGATTCGGAGAATCTCCAGTCTCTGCGGCGATGCGATGACGCTGTAGATAGTCTTCACCCTTCTAGGAGCTGCCTGCAACGTCCGAGATGTCTCTGTCAATTGTATTTAACAGTATGACGACCAAAATTCATCAGAAGGTCGGAGAGGTGGGGTCGCAAGTGTCCCGGAAAAACTCCAGGTGAGAATCGGACGAGGCCCCACGCATTTTATTTGACTAACTGACGCAGGCTTCAGTATGTGCCGTTTCCCACCGCGGCTACCCTCGTCGCCAAGAATGACGACGCAAGGTCTTCATTCAATCTCTGCATTCGGCGAAAAACAAGTATCAGAGGCTTTCGCGTCTCGATCCCACGGGGCATTTGGGAATGGTGGGGTCGGCCGGATTTGAACCAGCGGTCTTCAGCGCTCCTGCCAAGTCCCAAGGCTGAAAGCCTAGACCAGACTAGCCGACGACCCCACGAATTCCGCGTCTCGGTCTGCCTTAGTTATGGGTTCTGTGCCCGTGTCCTGGAGGGACGACCTCTCGAAACGAAAGGGTTCCCCTTGATGAAGAACCTCCACTCGAATTCCGTGCCCCTGTTGATGCCGATCCTGGAGCTGGTCCCGACGGACCCGGCTTTCTTTCCGCTCTCAACGAACAGCCTCTCGGAAGTCGTTAGGTCTTCGCCGTTCAGCCTTCCGTCGATTGACATCGCTTCGGTCAGCTTGGCCGGCCCGTTCGTAAGCTCTCCGACCGTCCTTCTCCCCCTCTCGCGCTTCATCGCTTCGAGCCCCTCAGTGGGCTCGAGCGCCCTGATCAGGACCGCCCCGGCTTTGCCGGGCGCCTCAGTAGTCACGTTGAGACACCAGTGCATACCCATGGTGAAGTACACGTAGGCATGGCCGGGCTCCCCGAACATCACCCTGTTCCTCTCCGTCAGCCCGCGGTAGGCGTGGCTGGCCGGGTCTCCCGCTCCTCGGTATACCTCCACCTCGACGATTCTCCCTGCGAACCTCTTCCCGCGGACGACCCGCACTAGGACCTTGCCCAGGAGCTTCTTCGCAACGTCGAGCGTGTCTCCTTGGTAGAAAGGGCGCCCGAGCCTCGACATCACGTCGCGCCGAATGGCAGACATCTTAAATACAGCACGCGCCGATTTTCGATTGCAACCGGAATTCGTTTCGGCTGCAAGAGAGTTGACACAGCTTGGAGAGAATATCGGTGGGGGGTAGTCGGCTTGGGCAAGCGTAAGGTCCTGAGCGAGTCCAACCTGAAAGAGCTGGTCCTACCGGAACAGGGAGAGATGCTCGGCAGGGTCACCAAGATTCAAAGCGGGGACCACGTGACGGTGAAGTGCACCGACGGAAAGATACGCCTTTGCAGGATCAGAGGAAAGATGAAGAGGCGCGTCTGGATAAGGGAGCACGACATCGTCTTGGTCGCGCCCTGGGACTTCGACGACGACAGGGCCGACGTCCTCTGGCGCTACATCAAGGCGCATGAGGAATGGCTGGGGCAGAACAACTATCTGCCTCCGAACTTCTAGTCAACTCGCAGGAGCGAGCTTCCTGAACACGAAGTAGAAGGACGCGATTCCCGCGACGTACAGGCCGCTCGCGAGCAACCAGGGCAGGTCGTAGTATCCGCCCTGCAGCAGGGCCCCTCCGATGTAGGAGGAGGCGCTGTTCGGGAGCCTCCAGATGACGCTGTTGACGGCGCTGGTGAATCCCCGCTCTTCCGGCGAGACCTGGCTCATTATGAAGGAGTCCAGCAGCGGTCCGCTCATGTTCATCAGCATGGATCGCACCACATAGACCCCGGCCGCCGGGACGAAGGCCGGTATCAGTGCAAGGCTGAACATGAAGGCCGTG
Source organism: Nitrososphaerales archaeon (assembly GCA_032906685.1). Lineage (GTDB taxonomy): Archaea > Thermoproteota > Nitrososphaeria > Nitrososphaerales > Gagatemarchaeaceae > DASPPF01. The sequence goes on along the minus strand of JAJTZD010000005.1, from coordinate 48,363 downwards.
GAGCTACCCGTGGTCGCCACGATCGCCCTGACTGAGCCGAGTCTGTTCCCGATCCTCGGGCTCCCCAGCGCGGCGAAACCAATGGTCACGTTGCTCAACGCGAGCAGGGGCCCGCTGATGCTGTCCGCCACTCCGAACTTCAGGTGCGCCCAAGTCGGGACAAGGGGGATGATGAGCCCCGCGCCGAAACCGAGCAGAGCGTTGATGGTCGTGAACTTCCATATCACGCCCCAGTTCCTCTTCAGCGGACCCCGTGGCCTGATGACTTCTTTGTGATTTCTCAGAAGCGTCCAGAGCATCGCTGGCGTGGCGAGGTTCGCGACTCCGAGAACAGCGAGCGTGCCAAGATGGAGCGTGGCGGAGCCGAGCCCGGTCGCGGTCTGAACGAACGGGAAGGCGAAGGGCAGCGCGAACCCGCAAGCCTGGAGCACAGTGGAGACGAGGAACGAAAGAGAGAACGTCGATGTCCTCGCGGCATCGTCCGTCTGGTCTGCCAAGATCGCATTCCAGCTTGCCAGCGTCCCGGATTCCGCGAGGCCGAGGAGCACGGAGCTGCCGACGTAGTATCCGATGTTTGTTGTGAAGTAGAACACGAGAATCGCGGGTCCGACTCCCGCGCTTGCGAGGATGAGAATCCACTTCCTCCCCCTCCTGTCAGACAGAATTCCCAGCGGGATGCCGGCCAGGATGACCATCAGACCCTCCACAGCGATGATGAGGCCCACTGACTGGGCTCCGAAGCCGGTGGCTGGCAGGTATCCTGTCAGGTAGACCAGGAAATAGCCCACCGCAAGGTTGTTGATGGCGAGCGAGTAGACCAGGAGCCTCACTCTTCCCGGAATCGACCCCAAGAAACCACTTCGGGGAGCTCGGGTGTCCGTCAATCGACGGCCCGCGACTCCAGCGGTTAATTAACCAGCGCAGTCTTTTATCTGGCAATGCGCGTCGTGGCCGACCTCCAGCTCCACTCGAAGTACGCCCTCGCGACCTCGAGGGACATGGACCTCGAGCACATGGCCCAGGGCGCGAGGTTGAAGGGACTGAGCCTCTTGGGGACGGGCGACTTCACCCATCCGTCTTGGTTCGAGGAGCTGAAATCGAAGCTCGAGCCGCAGGGAGGGACCGGCCTCTTCTCCTTCGGCGGTGTGACGTGGATGCTGTCGGGAGAGGTGTGCACGGTCTATCAACAGGAGGGAAAGACAAGGAAGGTGCACCATCTGATCTACTCGCCAGACTTTGAGTCCGCGGCCCAAGCCAACGACGCGCTTGCGAAACACGGAGACCTATCGTCGGACGGGAGACCGGTCCTAAAGGGGCTCGACTCCGCGGAGCTGGTGGAGACGCTGACCGGAATCTCCGATTCGATCGTGGTGATCCCCGCCCATGCGTGGACGCCTTGGTTCTCCGTGTTCGGCAGCAGGTCGGGGTTCGACTCTCTTGAGGAGTGTTACAAGGATCAGACGAAGAAGATCTTCGCCATCGAAACGGGACTCTCCAGCGACCCGCCGCTAAACTGGCGCCTGTCCCAGCTGGACGCGGTAGCCCTCATGTCGAACTCCGACGCCCACTCGCCCAACCCCTGGCGCCTGGGCCGTGAGGCAAACGTGTTCGAGCTGAGGAGGCTCGCCTACGACGAGGTCTTCGATTCGGTGAAGAAGAAGGATGCCTCGCGATTCCTGTTTACGATCGAGGTCGACCCGGCCTATGGAAAGTATCACTTCTCGGGCCACAGAGCGTGCGGAGTGTCGCTCTCGCCCCTCGAGTCCGTCAGGCTTGGCAACAAGTGTCCAAAGTGCGGCAGGACGCTCACCATCGGCGTCCTGCAGCGCGTTGAAGAGCTCGCCGACAGGCCCGAGGGTTACGTGCCAACCGGAGCGATTCCATACAAGAAGCTCCTCCCCCTCTACGAGGTGATCTCATACGCCACTGGAGTGAACAGGCTCTACGTGAAGAGGGTCGTAGAGGAGCAGGATAAGCTCATACGGAAGTTCGGCAGCGAGCTGGCCGTCCTCCTTGAGGCCGACAGGGAGGCTCTCGCGGGCGCCACCAGTAAGACGATAGTTGACGCGATCATCGCCCTCAGGGAGGGTAGGGTGGAGGTGGTCCCAGGCTACGACGGTGTCTACGGCACACCCAGATTCGGATGACCCCGGCCTATCGCTCCGTGCGCTAGCAGCCAAGAATGAAAATTCATATACGAATACCAGAATGTCCGCGTCGTGTCCGTCTCGCTCATCGACCCGAGACAAGTAAAGCGGGTCAGGGTACAGCTCGGAATCACCCAGGCAGCTCTAGCCAAGGCGGCGGGAGTGAGCCAGTCGCTGGTTGCAAAGATCGAAGCCGGGCAGGTCGACCCCTCCTTCAGCACGATGAAGGCCATCGCCGAGGCCCTCAGAGTTCAGATCAGGTCGGGCGGCAAGAAGGCATCGGACGTGATGTCGAAGCCGGTGGTCTTCGTCCAGGCGAGCACGAACCTGTCCGAGTGCATCAACCTGATGCGCAAGCGCGGGATCTCACAGCTGCCAGTCTTCGTAGGCAGCCAGGTTGTCGGTTCCATATCCGAGAGCCACATCGTATCCTTGCTCAGCAGCGGCGACCCGAAGGCCTCTCTGGGCAGGCAGGTTTCACGGTTCATGGAGCCCAGCTATCCGTCCGTCGACGCGGGCACTCCGATAGACGCGCTCTTTTCACTGTTCAACTTCGTGCCCGCCGTTCTCGTGACAACGGGCGAGAGGGTTGCGGGAATAGTTACGAAGATAGATATGATCTGGGCCGAAGTCAGGTGAGCTGCCGCGCCTAGCGCCGCCTGATCAGCACAACGCCGGCCAGAGCTAGCACCGCGACCAGGAGAACTGCTCCCAGGATGGTCAGCGTATCGGTGCTGAGGACGAGAGCCGGAGTCGTGGTGGAACTAGTGCTTGCCCTAGTCCCGGTCCCAGTGACGGTGATCGTCGTCGCGCTGGTTGAACTGGAAGTCGTGCTTGTGGTAGTGGTGCTGCTGGTCGTCGTTGCGGTGGTCGTGCTGGTCGTCGTCGGAGACGTCGTAGTAGTGGTGGTGACGTTAGGAGTGTACGTGAAAGTCCCGGATGCTGTCGCAGGCGCCGAGCTCGAAGTCCCGTAGGTGACCGTCACCGTGTAGGTACCGCTAGTCCAGCTTGAGCTCCCCCCAGCTGTGAATGTCTGGGAATATGTTCCGGACCCCCCACTCCCGCTAACCAGTGCCGAGGCCACAGCAACGTTTGAATTCGAGGGGTTTGTGATTTTGACGAAGACAGCGGTGCTGACCACGTTTCCCGACGCCGCAGTCACGCTGCCGGAGACGTTGAACTTGCCAGAGCCGGTCACCGTGGTCGGGGAGATAGTGACTGTCACAGAGTCAGAAGCTGCAGTTGCACCAAGCGGCACGACGACGATGAATGCAAGGAGCAGTGACGCGCAGAAGGCTGTTCTGATGGCGCTCATCGTCATTGCGACTCCAGAGGGTCGCTATATTTAGCTTCCCAACTGGATGAATCGCGCCCAGGGCAGTCGCGGCGGCCGTATACCTGATGGATTGATGTATGGGGACGGTCGGATTCGAACCGACGGTCTACAGGTTTCTCTTGCAGCTCCAATGCCTAATCATTCACGCTGCCGTGTCATCAAACCTATGGTTGACCACTGGAGCCTGTCGCCTTGCCTGTCTGGGCTACGTCCCCACACGCGTGTCGAGACCAAATCGGCTGGGTTTTAGGGTTTCCATCTCAGCAAGCGACCTGGGGTTGTCCGGACTTCAAGAGACGCGGTGGGCTGCCTCAAGCCCTTGACCTCGGACTCAGAGGCTCCACGGCTTCCCGCCGTGTAAGACACGTTCAGGAATCCGGCCTTTCCATTTTTCGAGGAAGGTCAGGTCCTCCTTCTTGTTCCGCAGGTCATCGGGAAGCATCACGGGAATCTCGTCAATGATCGGGTAGTACCTCTCACACTTCGAGCAGATCAGTACACCGTCTACTATTAGCTGGTCCTTGGTGGTGAACTCCATGAGTTCGAGCGGGTAGTGCTTGTCGATTGGGCAAGCGAGAATGTCGAGGAGCTTGCGCTTCACGAGCAGAAAACGAGAGTTTCGCCATATAAAGCAAGTGATTGTTCCGCTTGTGGGCTTGGCGGGCGCGTTTGCGCTGCCCAGCCAGCGCCGATTCAGTCCCGCACGCGGACTCGGACAGGCTCGCAGTTCTCTCCGGTCCAAGCAGGACTGCAAAGTCTGGCGAAGCCCCGCCAACGCTCAGAAGACCCAGCAAAATGGTTAAATCCGATACCGAGCGGCAGCTTGAACCAGCCGGCCATAGCGTGTGGGTCCGACCTGGACTCGTTCCGAACCCAGACTCGCAAGAGGGGGAGAAGTCAAACCACGCGTCGTCGCCATGCTACTGAGTTCCGAAAGGGCTCGGGAAGTGACGATGCCGGCGCTCAATTTCAACCAGGCAACAGATTCCAAAGCCACGACACAGAATGTTTAAGACCGAGTGCCCGCGTGCGAATCTAGAAACAGAATGTCCGTAGCATCCTTCATGCCTCTTCAAGTAACCAGCGACCTGAACAGTTTGCTCTACGTCGCGAGCTTGGGCTTCTTCATTGTCTACGGCCTGTACGCCACGAGGATCCAAGTCTACTTCGCACTCAACGACATCGGTCGTGGCCTGAATCGATTGAAGGTGATGAAGGACAAGTCCAGGAAGGAGGTCATCGACTACATCAGCACCGTAGGGAAGTCTCCGTCCGACCCCACGCAGCGGGTGGATCAGTTCCTCGACTACGTCACGATAATGCCCGTCGACATGGACCCGCAAGGCATAGTAGGGAAAGTGGACCACGTAGTTTCAACCAACAACGACAGGGTCCGGGCCGAGGTCTCATCGCTGATCACCCAGACGAACCCGGTCACCGTCTCCATCTCCGAGAACCTGCTCGAAGTGGCGACCTCGCTCAACCAAATCCACAAGATCGTGAGGCACTTCTACCTGCTCGGGAAGAAGACGAACTCCTACTTCACGCTGGTGCAGCTCCAGATGCTCATGCCTATGATACTCCAGGAAGCCGACGCCCTCTTGAACGCTGTCGACTCCTTCAAGTTGGGCCAGCCCGTTGGCGACGGCATCGGCGCCCAAATCGCCTCGCGCTTCATGGTCGGAAAGGAGAAGAGGGTGGTCGCCAAGGACACCGTCATGGCAATATCAGAGTACAAGGGAAGGAAGCTGTACGTGCTGAAGGCCGAGGGCCCGATGGCATACGTTGGACAGCCTGGGATAGCGATCAAGAAGGTAGTCGAAGAGATGGGAGTGAAGCCGAGCGCGATCATAATGATCGACGCTGCGCTCAAGCTTGAGGGAGAGAAGACGGGCGAGATAGCCGAAGGTGTGGGCGCGGCCATCGGCGGAATCGGGGTCGAGAAGTTCCAGATCGAGGAGGCAGCGACCAGCCACAAGGTGCCGCTCTACGCGATTCTCGTGAAGCAATCAATCCTCGAGGCCATAACGGTGATGCGCAAGGAGATCGCCGAAGCCTCTGAGAAGGTCGTCCAGGTGCTGAACAGGCTGATCGAGGAGAAGACCAAAGAGGGCGACGATGTGCTGTTGGCCGGAATCGGAAACACTCTGGGCGTAGCGCAATGATGAGCTCGGTCCCGTCGGCGGACAAGAAGTCCAAGCTGCTGGTCTACACCATCGAGGAGTGCCCGGTCTGTGGCCAGAAGACCAAACGTGCCTTCGAGGTCGGCGACTACATCACGAAGGACGGCGCAAAGTGCACGAAGTGCGGCAACCTGACTAGGATGAACCTGGTCTACGCGGAACCCGCAACAAAGCAGTCAAGTTAGGATGACGAGTCCGCCGCCCTCGAAGGCCATCGTGTGCTCGAACTGCGCCACCGGTTTCTTGGACGCCTCCACCAGCGTCGGATAGGCCCTCCCGACCTTCCGGCGGACCATTTCCTTGATTAGCTTCTCTGGCTCGCCCTTCCCCTTGGTCGCCCTGTACCACCTCGGCGTGAACGGGAGTGTCTTCCTTTCGTTCCACACAGCCGCCACGAATTCGTCGAGCTCTCTCGCCCCGGTACTTTTTCTGGCCGTCAGCGAGAAGATCGTCACGGATGGGGCGTCGACCACGTATCCAGCGGCAGACCCCAAAGTGAGGAACGGCTCCACGGCGAACACCTCGCCGTCCTTTAGCGAGGGCATGTTGGGCATGTACAGGTTGGGTATGCTCTTCCCTGCGTGCACGACGAACCTGTCCAGGGTGTGCCCCGTCAGGTTCTCTATGGTCTTGAACCCGAAGCGCGAGGCCTCGCGGAATACCTCGCGGCCGACCTCCCCTACCCTGCGCTCCTTCTTCAGAACCTCGACGGCCGCGCTGAGGGCTCGTTCGGTGGCCTCAATCAGGAGCTCGTACTCGGGATTGAATGTCAGCGTGACGGCCGTGTCCGTCACGTAGCCGTCGACGTGGACTCCGAAGTCAACTTTGATCAGGTCCGACTCCGTGAACTTCGCCGGGTTGTCCTCCTGGGGCGCGTAGTGCGCCGTAACGTGGTTCACGCCGATGCCTGTCGGGAAAGCAGGCGCTCCGCCGCGAGCGACGATCTCCCTCTCCACCATCTCGCAGGCCTCGACGTAGCCAGTGCCTGGCTCCACCCTTTCTTTCACCAGGTCCCTGACCTCGCGCGTTATCTTCCCTGACCTGTGGTACTGTTCTGGTATGGACACGCTTCAGCCTCACAACTCTTTTATTGAGTGGCGGCGTCAAACCGAAACCCCGTGCTATTTCAAGTGATTCTCCTATGAGCGTCCCATCCAGGAGGTATCGGACAGTCGCGACAGGCGGCACCTTCGACAGGTTGCACAAGGGCCACGAGGCGCTCCTCTCGAAGAGCTTCGAGGTCGGCGAGCGGGTCGTAATAGGGGTGGCCTCAGACGAGTTCGCGCGCAGAGAAGGAAAGACCCCCGAGCAACACTACAGGGAGAGAGTGAAGCTGCTCAGGGGGTACCTCGACGGGAGATATCCTGGCCGCAGCTATCTGATAGCCAAGCTGGACGACTACTTCGGCCCGGGGATAGCTTCCTCCAGGGTGGAGGCGATCGTGGTCAGCAGGGAGACCGCGACGAGGGTCCCCCTGGCCAACAAGCTCCGCGCCGCCAAGGGCTTCCCTTCCCTACATGTCGTCACCGTCGACTTGGTGATGGCCGAGGACGGCAAACCCATCTCCTCGACGAGGATCAGGGATGGCGTGATAGACGCCGCCGGACACACTCTGAAGGGCAGATGAGCGGGCAGCGCCTGGAAAGGGATTAAATCCAAACCTTGACAGCCAACAGCATTGTGGAGAGAGACAGGCTGGATCCTTGGGGGACCAGCGCCATCAAGGACTACTCGCGCCTTCAGAGCGAGTTCGGCATAGAGTCGATTTCTCCGCTTCTGCCGCGATTCAAGAAGCTCGGAACCCACCTCAGCCGAGGGATTGACTTCGGCCAGCGCGACCTGGCCGTCGTGCTTGACGCGGTGGACAGGGGCAAGCCGTTCTCAATAATGAGCGGGATAAAGCCGGACGGGACGTTCCACCTGGGAAACAAGATGACCGCGGACGACATGGTCTTCTTCCAGTCGCTCTCCAGGAAGGCCACCGTCTTCTACGCCATCGCAGACGTCGAGGCCTACTGTGACAACGGTCTCTCGCTCGAGCAGAGCTCGAAGATCGCCGTGCAGAACGTTGCCGACATCCTGGCGCTGGGGCTCGACCCAGACAGGGCCATCGTCTACAGGCAGAGCGAGGAGATGCGAGTGATGCGCTTCGCCACCATCTTCTCCCGAGGAGTTACAAACAACATGCTGCAGGCGATCTACGGGGAGAGGCAAATCGGCCTCTACCTTTCAGCCCTCATACAGGCGGGAGACATCCTGATGCCGCAGCTCCCCGAATTCGGCGGCCCCAAACCCGTTCTCGTCCCGGTCGGCGCCGACCAGGACCCTCACATCAGGCTCACGCGAGACCTGGCGACGAAGTACAACGAGGAGTTCGGCTTCATCCCACCGTCTGCAATTTACCACAAGCTCGAGCGAGCGCTCACCGGAGGCTTCAAGATGTCCAAGCGGGTCGCTGCCTCCGGCTTCACCCTGGACGAGACGCCGGCATCGGCCTCGAAGAAGGTGCTCAGCTCCTTCACGGGTGGCAGGGCGACGGTCGAGGAGCAGAGGCGGCTCGGGGGCCAGGCGGACATCTGTCCCATCTACGACCTCTACAACTTCCATTTCGCCTTGGACGACGAGCACGCCTCGAGGGTCTACGACGAGTGCAAGGGGGGAGTGCGGATGTGCGGTGAGTGCAAGCAGGAGGCGGCAGGCCTTGTGAAGAAGTTCCTCGAGCAACACCACAGGAAGAGGGCAGCCCTGATGAGCGACGCGAAGGAGCTGCTGGTGAAGAGCAGGCAGTACCTGCAGTCCGCGGGGGAGTGAGTAGTTGTCTTCGCCCAGCACGCTGCATCCCATAGAGAAACGCGTCCTCTCAGCGCTTCTCGGGGCAGGCACTCTCGAGTTCGACTCCCTGGTGAAGGCCGCCGCCCTCCAGCCAGACCAGGTCAGGCGTTCGCTTGAATGGCTCTCTTCGAAGGGCTTGGTCGAAAAGGTGGAGTCCATGAGGCGCAGGCTCTCGGTGGTCGTGAGGATGCCGCCCGAGCTGCTCCTCGTCCAGAGAGCCGGAGACAAGCCGTCGACACTCGGCGAGCTGAAGGGCGGATTCTCTTCCAGCGAGGAGTTCTCGGCCGCGCTGGGGAGGGCGAGGGCAGCGGGATGGGTCACCCTTGACTCGACCGCTCAGCCGCCGTTGGTGAAGGTCGTGAATCCGGAAGGGCCCAAGGAGCTCCTCGCGCTATTGGACGCCCTCTCGGCCGGAGCCGACGAGGGCTCGCTCACCTCGGGTCAGGCGAGGCTGGCGGGAGACCTGTTGAAGAGGGGCGTGCTGAGGTCGAAGGAGGAGAGGTCCTTCTCCGTCGCCATCACCCAGGCTGGCCGCGAGGCTGCCTCGGCAACCTCCGAGGCCAACTACGTTGACCGGCTCACTCCTGACCTTCTCGCCTCCGGCGAATGGAGGGGCCGGAGTCTCAGACCAATAGACGTGGAGGCTCAGGCCCCCAAGTTCTACCCCGGCAGGAGGCACCCCATCAGGGACTTCATCAGAGAGGTGAGGGAGGCCTACGTTTCCATGGGTTTCACGGAGCTGGAAGGCAACAGCGTCCAGCCAGCATTTTGGAACTTCGACGCTCTGTTCATCCCGCAAGACCATCCCGGGCGAGACATGCAGGACACCTTCTACCTCGAGGGGTTCGCTGACAGGAAGCTGGTACGCAAAGGGGTTGTGGACCGCGTGGCGAGGACGCACGAAGACGGATGGACCACGGGCAGCCGCGGATGGTCGTACAGTTGGAGCGTAGAAGAGGCAAGGCGCCTAGTCCTGAGGACTCACAACACGGTCCTCACTGTGAGGGCCCTCGCCGAGTCGGGCGAGCGCGAGACGCGCGTATTCGCCGTGAGCAAGATTTACAGGAATGAAAACCTGGATTACAAACACCTCGCCGAATTCCACCAGATGGACGGAATCATCGTGGGGGAAGGCCTCAACGTCCGGCATCTGATGGGCTTCCTGAGGGAGTTCTACAGGAAGCTTGGTCTCAGGGAAGTGAAGCTCTGGCCCACGTACTTTCCGTACACCGAGCCCTCGCTTCAAATCGTCGTCTATTCAGAGATTGCGAGGGACTGGATCGAACTTGGCGGTTCGGGGGTCTTCAGGCCCGAGGTGACCCGGCCGCTTGGCGTCAAGGTGCCTGTCCTGGCTTGGGGCCCAGGAATCGAGCGGTTGATGCTGGTCAGGTACGGGCTGGACGACATGCGGCAGCTCTACACCGGGGACCTGTCCTGGCTGCGGAACAGGGTGGAAATTGCCAGTAGTAAGAATTGAGCTGTCCCGGTTGGGGAGGATGGTGGGGGCCAGCGAGAAGAAGATTATGGACCGGCTCCCTTACATCGGGCTGGACATCGAAGGGTCCGACAGGGAGTCTGTGCGGGTCGAATACAGTCCCAACAGGCCCGACTTCGGTACGGACTTCGGGATCGCACGCGCTCTCCGCGGGCTGATGGGGAAGGAGCTCGGGCTCCCATCATACGGTTCCCGCCCGTCAGGGATCACCGTCACAGTGGGCAGACGCCTCGCTTCGATCAGACCTTACATCGCCTGCGCGACCGCCGAAGGACTGAGGATGGACGACGAGGACGTCCGGCAGCTGATCTCTCTCCAGGAGGACCTCCACAACGGCCTGGGAAGGAAGAGGAAGAGGGTGGCGATAGGCCTTCACGACATGAACGCAGTCTCGCCCCCGATCATGTACGAGGCGAGGCCACCCGATTTCAAGTTCAGGCCCCTGGGGGGCAAGAAAGAGATGCCGTTAAGCGACATACTGACGAAGACGGATCAGGGAAGACAGTACGGCGCCATCTTCAGCGGTGCGAAGCTCTTTCCGATAATATCCGATTCGAAGGGCATGGTCCTCTCGTTCCCCCCGGTCGTCAACGGCGACGCGACCAAGGTCTCGGTCGGGAGCAGAAACATCTTCGTGGACGTCACCAGCACAGACCCAAGGGCGGGTGAGGACGTGCTCGCAGTGCTTGCCACAACGCTGGCAGACATGGGCGCCAGGATGGGTTCCGTGACAATCAGATACCCCAACTACAAGCGCACCACGCCAGACTTCACGGTCGCCAGCCTGCCCCTGGACTTAGCGCTCATCGAGCGCGTGCTCGGCCTCGGCCTGACCAAGAGGGAGACCATCGAGTGCCTTCGCCGGAGCCGTCTGGGCGTCAAGGGCAACCGGGTGCTGGCGCCAAGATACAGGATCGACATGCTCCACCCGGTCGACATCGCAGAGGAGGTCGCCCTCGGCTACGGTTTTGACAGGGTAAGGCCGTTACACCCGGAGAGCAGGCAGCCCGGGTCCTTCAACCCGTTCGACCAGTTTCTGGAGCGGTCCGCCGACCTTCTGGCGGGCTCCGGCATGGTCGAGCTGATGACCTATGAGCTGGTCGACGACGTCCTGCTCTACGGGAACTTCGGCCGGAGTCCAGACCTGAGGATCGCGGTCGAGAAGCCGAGGAGCATCGAGCACTCGACTCTGCGCGATTCCCTGATACCGTCCCTGATGGCGTTCTTGGGAAGCAACGTGAAGGAGGACTATCCACAGAGGGTCTTCGAGATCGGCCGGGTCTACGGAAGGCAGAAGGGCGTGGTATCTGAGGCGTGGCACCTAGGATGCCTCGTGGCCCACTCCCGGTCGTCATACACCGAGGCGAAGATGCATCTCGAGTCGTACGTCAGGCTGATGGCGGAGAAGGAAGCCATGACGCGGCAATCCACGCACTGGGCGTTCGCGGCCGGAAGGACCGCTTCAGTCTCGCTGGGCGGGAGGGCGCTCGGGTTCGTCGGCGAGGTCAAGCCGGAGGCGGTCAGCGCCTTCCGAGTCGGGGTCCCAGTCTCCGGGTTCGAGCTGGACGTGTCTTCTATCTACAAACACCTAAAATAGAACGCCAGTCCCCCGAGGCCAGACGGCTTTCGTTCTACAGCGCGTCAGCATGACGGAATTGGTCGTTTTATTGCCGGGAGGGACGCGCCCGTCTTTCCATGCGAGTCCTGCTCTCTTCCGTTTGAACTCCGTCTTTCGCATCTTCTCCACGTCTCTTCACGTACTTAACCTCCGCCATTCGCATTCGCAGTAATCTTGCTTCCAAGAGCCCAAGTCAGAGGGTTGAAAGGGAACAAATTAGCTTCGATGATTACTCTTCGCGACATAGAGAATGACAAAATAGACCGTGAATGCTGAGAGGAACCCAATCGCCATTAGGTAGGAGAGGAAACTATCCTGAAACCCAGAAAACATGAAGCTTAAGCCTCCCACCCCAGCGACTATGATCGAGACAAGTCCCAATCCACTTAACATGATGGCTCTTCTCTCTCCAGAGTACGAGGCTATTCCAAGGGTGATGACCGAGGTGATTAGCAGGACAAATCCGATAAACATGTGAACCATCAGGACGGACATCCCGCCGGTCATCATGAATCCCATCATGCTGCTCATCATGCCAGCCATTCCTGACAATGAAGGCGATGATGTGGGGAAAGATGCGAAGAGGTTGAGCCACATGCCCAAGGGAAATTGTGCGAATAGCACAAACAGTGTTATCCAGGTGATGACTTTCAACTGAGTGAGTCTGTCCGCACCCGATGATTCAACTGTCATTAAGCGTCCGCCCGTCCCCTCACGTTCGATTTATGGACGAGTCATCAGGAGTATAAAGTCTTAGGAGCCGAGAACGATGCAGAAGAAGTGATGCAACCTTCCTTGAAGACTTTCGAGAGATTTCGAGAAATTAAGAAGGGCGTAGCCATTAGCACGGGGAGGCTCACTCCTATGAAGAGAGGCTGATACTGCGCCAGTGTGGTGGCGGCAGCAACTGCGCCTGCCCCACCGAACACATACGCAAGAAACAGCCCTGCGCACGTTGGGCAGCCAGTAAAAAGACCAACAATCGCGCCTAATCCCCCCGCCCATCCCTTCCCTCCTCTCCTGAGCCTACCATAGGCGAAGAATGTCAGAGCTACGTTCAGCCCGACAAGTGTCGAAACTACAGCTAACAAAATTAGGCTTAGGGGAATCAGTAAGAGACCGAGATGCCGAGTAAGGTAAACAGTCACTATCGGTACTTGTAATGGAGGTCCGCAGCACGGTATCAAAATAGCGGAGGGTATATCGGCTGCGTAGGCCTCCGAGAAGTTTACCGTTGGCTGATAGACAATTATGCTCGTGATGACGCTGTAGAAGCCTCCGTACAGGAACGCGGATACAATAAGGGTGCGCATGTACCTTCTCAGCGAGAGGACGTATGGTATCAGTGAGCTAGGGACAAGAGGAATCGAGTTCAGCTGCTTCACCATCTTTATTCTCATATTCAAAAGTCGAAGCAGACCATACGCAGCAAGCGCGACTCCAAGCAATAGCATCAATAGGTACGAATAAGCCAATTGCTGGAAGATATGAGTTCTCTCCGTTGCGGCATAGCTCATGAAAGTCTGGTCATAGTCGTAGTAGGCGGTAGCCAGAACAATTATCACCACGCCCGATAAGGTTGTTCGCGGGATCTTCACAACCAGAGTGATAGACCACAGTATCCTGCTAACGACGCTGGTTGAGGGCTTTGCCTGCAATCCCCCGCACCACCTTATCCTAGATTTCTCTGCCTTGGTCGCTTGAGGATTTCTACACTCATGCCTTCATCCCTCTCAGCCTAACGGCCTTGTACCCGGATTTCCTGACGGCTTCCTCTATTTCTTCCTCGTTGATCTTATCCGCTTCGTAGTCTACATAGATGGCGTTCAGGATGGGATTGACCTTCACATCCTTTACGCCACTGCTCCCTTCGAGCCTCTTACGAATTATCTTGCTGCACGAAACACAGCTCATCCCGATTATCTGCAATCCGAGTCGCCTCGTCTCCCCGTTCATCTCAGCCTGAACCTCTTCAGGGTGAGCGAGTTGCTCACGACCGTGACTGAGCTGAGGGCCATCGCGACCCCTGCAAATATGGGGTTCAGCAAACCCCAGGCCGCCACTGGGACTAGGATTACATTATAGGCAAATGCCCAGAACAGGTTCTGCTTAATCTTCCTCATCGTGGCCCTGCTCAACTTAATCGAGGCAACGACATCGCGCAGGTCATTCTTTATCAAAACTATCCCAGCGGTCTCGATTGCCACATCGGTCCCGCTTCCAATGGCGATGCCGAGATCAGCCTCTGCCAATGCTGGCGCGTCGTTTATCCCATCCCCAACCATTGCCACGAGATGACCTTGCTCCCTGAGGCTCTTGACTACCTCCGCCTTCTGTCCTGGAAGAACCTGGGCTCTCACGTCGTCTATTCCAAGCTGGGACGCGATCGCTTTAGCTGCTGTCTCATTATCTCCGGTCAGCATGATCACCTTCAAGCCCATACCTTCCAGTTCCTCAACAGCTTCTTTCGCGTAGGGCTTAATCGTGTCGGCAACGGCCAGGACGCCCGCCAGCTCGCTGCCTACGGCAATAATCATCGCGGTCTTTCCCTCTTTCTCGAGCTTTGCCAGCATTGGCTCAGCCCTGCTGATGTCGACGCCATTCGTCGCGAATAGCTTCCTGTTACCCATCAGCACCCCTTTCCTTTCGACCACTGCTCTGACGCCCATTCCTGCCACCGCTTCAAAGTCGCTTGCGCTTGGTATTGCTCCCGGAAGGGCTTGGCCCTTTTTCACGATCGCTTCCCCTAGCGGGTGCTCTGAGCCTTTCTCCGCGGCAGCCGCGAGACGCAGCACCTCCTCCTCGCTGTACCTTCCAAAAGTGGATACGTCCGTAACCGAAGGCTCACCCTTTGTAAGCGTGCCAGTCTTGTCGAACACTACGCACGTAACCTTGTACGCTCTCTCCAAGTTTTCGCCCCCCTTGATGAGAACGCCATTCTCAGCACCCTTCCCCGTTCCCACGACTATGGCCGCTGGCGTTGCGATGCCCAGGGCACACGGGCAGGCAATTATCAGAACAGCAATCAATGAAGTGAATCCGTACAGAAACGGCTTTCCACCTATCGTTGTCCATGCCAGCAGTGATAAGACGGCTACGAGAACCACCGCAGGCACGAAGTACGAGGACACCCTGTCCGCCAGCCTCGCGATTGGAGCCTGTGCTGCCTGAGCCTCTTCAACGAGCTTCACTATCTGCGCCAGGGCGGTATCCGCTCCGACCTTGGTTGCTCTCAGGGTGATGATTCCGGTCTTGTTGATGGTAGCTCCTATCACCTGATCGCCCTTGGCTTTCTCCGCCGGCATGCTCTCGCCGGTGACCATCTTCTCGTCCACAGAAGCGTGACCCTCGACAACTACACCATCCGTTGGAATCTTCTCTCCTGGGCGAACAACAATGAGATCGCCAACCTGAACCTGTTCCACCGGAAGCTCGACCTCCTTCCCCTCCCTCAGTACGCTTGCTGTGGTAGGCTGAAGGTCCAGGAGCTTTCTCACAGAATCCGAGGCTTTGCTCCTCACCACGTGCTCAAGCAACTTTCCGAGCAGGATGAACGCTATTATCAGTGACGAAACATCGAAGTAGAGCCCATAAGGAAAGATTCCTGGAGCGAACGTGACTACAGTACTGTAAAGCCATGCGGCTGATGTACCCACCGCGATGAGCGTATCCATGTTGGCTGACCTGGCCCTCATCGCATGCCAGGTGCCCTTGTAGAACCTCCAGCCGGCTATGAACTGGACCGGGGTTGACAAGGCGAACAGGACGAGTTTGTTGGGTATCGGTCCAGGAAAGGCAATGAGCCACGTGAAGACAAGCGCGGGTACTCCAAGCGCAAAGCTGAGGATGGTTGCCCTCGTGAGACTCCTGACCTCCCTCTCGGGAGCTACGAAGGTCTGGAGGCATGTGTCGCTGCAGAAGAAGTACTCCCTTCCTCTGACTGTAGCTCTCAATGCCTGCTCGTTCTCTTCCACCATCATTCCGCAGACTGGGTCTTTTGCTATAGCTCTCTCACCACCTGTAACTACTTTCTGCGAGCGATATCACGTTCTTAAACCAATTCCTTTACAAACGTTAAGAAGTCTTACGACGCTTCGCTCGGGATTTTATCGCTTCCATTCTGGAACCGTGCTTGTCCAGATACGACCTTCTGCATATTCTGCAACAGAAGTAGTAGCTCGCTGGGCCGACTTTGATGGTATAAGGTCTATTGCCGCTTATGGGTCCTTTGCAAAAGTCGCAGTGCATCTCGAGACTGATTCCGCTCTTGAGCTTGATTGGCTGCTCGTCCTTTACGATACTGGAGATGATCTGGCTCGTGACCACCTCACACCCTCGGCTGGGGACGATCCTAGCCAAGAAACTCTCCAGCTCATGCATGTTCTCGGTATGCACCTTCAGCATTATCTTGTGTTCCTCGGCAGTAACATATACGCCAGCCACTTCTCCCAGCTCTGAAAACCTCTTCGCGAGTTTACCGACCTCTGACGGTGGAACTTTCAGGGTAACTATGCTGATGATGCCTTGGTCTATTGCATCGAGGTTTAACAGCGGAACGAACTTCACGATCAGGCCCGCCTTGGTGAGCCTCGAGAGGTGATTTGAAACCGTAGGCGTAGTTAGCGAGGTCTCCTGTGCTACGTCTCTAAACGACGCCCTTCCGTCTTTGAGAAGAGCATCAACTATCTTGATATCAATTGAGTCTAGCTTCAAGACATATTTCAGCGGCGCAGGGCTCTATAAAAGCCTTTACATTCGTAAAGGCGAACGTTGAAGTACCCTCTTACCATTGCGTAGTAATGGTGATGATAAGTGGCAAAAGACCCCGTGTGCGGAATGATGGTCGATGAAAAGAAAAGTAAGTTGAAGTCGGAGCACGAAGGACGTGTCTTCCACTTCTGTTCCGCCACCTGCAAGTCGACGTTTGACAACAATCCACACAGATACGGCCACTGACCCTTGGAGAGGGTGGCATGAGCTGTAAGGGGAAGTCAATGATTGCCAACGCACAGAAGCCCCCGCCCATGGCGGAAAGCAGAAACCTTGGCCCTGCATTCGGTCTATCACTCACAGCTGGTATCTTGATCGTTCTTGGCGGGGCAGTAGGCATCACGTGGTCAGGCACCTTGGTCCCATCTTTCTCTGGAGGATGCTGCGGCATGATGGGCGGCTTCGGTTTCCTGGGTATGATGGCTGGCATCTCTCTTTTTGGCTTGGTATCCGGTGTTATCGTCCTAGCAGGAGCCTTCATGTTGAGGAGTAAACCTGAACAACGCCATGCATGGGGGACTATCATCATCATATTTTCAGCCATAAGCATCCTCGGAATGGGTGGCTTCCTCGTAGGCGCTATCCTGGGAATCGCTGGAGGAGTGCTGGGACTAACTTGAGGAAGAGCCTCTCTTTCAGATCGTCCGTGGTCAAAGTTGCGGTGGCGTCAATCGTCACCTCTCTTGTTCCTCCCAGTGCCAGCCCCGGAGTGCAGACGCGTTCAGTCAGTCTGTATGCAATGGTTACGTACTCTAGGCCTCAACCGGCTCCCGGCCGAACCTGTCGGACGCGTGAAATTTTTTGAATCCTCCGGAGCAGAAGGGCCTCTCCAAGAAAAGGCTGACCTATTCGATCCTCCTCATTGTTGCGACGGTATCATCAGTGCTAGCAATCGCTTTGTTCGCTGGAGACTTTTCGAGTGGGAACCACACATCAACGTCGTCGAGCCAGACTGGTACGAGTTCCACAAGCGGATGTTCGAGACCTCCAAGTTACGTCCTGATAATTGCGAACGAGACTGGCTTTAACGGCAGCGCGCGCCACAGCACGAGCTATCTTGCGGCTCATCCGTGGCCTGTCATCACGGTCGAGAAAGGGCAGACCGTGAACATATTGGTGTGCAATACGGATCCTACTTTTTCTCACGGTTTTGGGATTGCGCACTATCTTGATTCTGGTGTGGCGGTAGCACCGGGCAGCACCTTCAAGTTGACATTCGTGGCCAATGAAGCTGGCGATTTCACCATCAGGTGCACCATATTCTGCCCGCCCCACATATTCATGCAGTACGGTAGGATAGCCATCACTTCCTGAGGGGATGGCCTAATGGTCGCACGATTGTACCTAATTGCTATGGTCTTGGTAGGGATAGCGTTCGCGGCCTCGTTCGTGTACTTGAGCGGGAGAGCACCCACGACGACGCCCAGTCCCACCTCGTGCCGACCTCCTTTGGAAGGGCGCAGCATCTTGAAGAGCCAGCTCAAGAGCATAACTTTTGGTGCCGTAACGAAATTTTCCCTTCCTTCCCCAGATAGAGCACCGAATGCGATAACCGTGGCCCCAGATGGTTCGGTCTGGTTCGGCGAGCAGGCAATTCCTGGGGTGGCGCATCTCTATACAAATGGCACCCTGATGGAGTATGTCTGGCCATTCAACTACTCATTCCAGTCCGGGAAAAACGCTTGCTCGTTCAAGACCGATACTTGGGGGATTGCGCTCTGGAACGGAAGGGTTTGGGCCACGGATGTCGTTGGAAACCAGTTGGTTGGCCTCGACTCGAGGACAGGCTCGGTGACGACAGTAAAGCTCGCAGCTAACGATTCGTTCCCCTATTCCCTGACCGCTGGTCCTGACGGCTCCCTCTGGTTCACGGAGCTATCTTCCTCCCGGATAGGCAGACTTTACAGCAACGGTACATTGGTGGAGTATCCGCTCCAACAGGGTGGATTGAAAGAGTCACCGACGGAGATAGCGTTCGCCAACTCCACACTGGGCTATTATGTGAGTGTCGGTGCTGGAAGTGGGGGCTCGGGACCGGCCATTTACGCATTCAATCCTCAGCACTTCTCCCCGTACCAAATAGCCATGAACGTGACGATCGTATACCCTGACAGCATCGCCGTCGCTGAGGGGGGACTCTGGATAGATCAGCACGGTCCGTCAATAATAGCTTTCTACAACCTGAGGACCAACCAGTTAGTTCCGTATCCGACATCCTCCATCACCTACACCAACACGGTGCTCCCCTACACCGTCAAGGCAAACGGCTCTCACATCTGGTTCAACGAACACTACGGAAACAGGATGGCAGTGATAGATTATGCGAAGGGTACGCTCACTGAGTACAGCGAGGCAGACCCGCCGGTGACAAGTGCCTCGCAAATAGACAATACGCTAACGTTCGCGCTCGGAAATGATAGGGCATGGTTCACCGGGTGGACGGCAAACTACATCGGGTACGTCAATGCCTCGTACCGGCCAAGCTTCTCTGCACCAGTGTTGAGCAACTCGATTCTCACAATACCGCGCGGAGGAGAAGCGAACCTCGCAGTTGTCGTCGAAGGCAGCGCTCTCAAGCCGCTTTCAATAAAGTTCTCCGACTCGGAATCATTCGGCGCCATACCGCGGAACATCTCTCTGACTTCCAGCGTCAGCAGTATTACGCTCGCAGGCGGGGAGGCCCAATTCACCGTGACCATAAAGGTGGCGGGTAGCATTCAGCCAGGGAACTACATGCTGGTGATCACTGTCACTGACGGTCTGATCTATCGCTCCTCCTACGTCTATCTGACCGTTCCTTCTTCATGAGGTGTCGCGTGGCACGATCAGCTTCGTCGAAAGTTTCCTCGGCATCATCGTGTCGACCATAGTTCCTGTTTACGTGGGATTGTTTGCAACATCCTTGTTCCGAAAGGCAGCAGCGTCCTATCTGGCCGCTTTCTCATTCGGCGTGTTCTTCTGGTACCTCTCCGACACGATATCTGATTCTGCTTACCTCGACGTGAACGCGGGCTTCTCGGGCGGACTAATTCACGCTTCGCTCTTCTCCCTCGCCGTGCTGGGCTTTCTCGCGTTTGCCTTCGTAGACCGCAATAGCCTGGTGGGAGCGACGTCTGAAGGTGGGAGCAGACGCCTGTTCACGGTCCCAATCCTGGTTGGGATTGGTCTGTCATTTCATGCGTTCGGCGAAGGGGCGGGATTCGGAGTTCTGGCAGCCTCGACTTCAAGCACCTCCTTAGTCGATGCGGTTGGAGGGTACGGGCCGGGAGCCTCCTACGTTCTGCACAAGGTTCTGGAAGGATCGGTGATTGGAACCAGCTATTGGATCTACATGCGAGATGCCGGTTTGAGGGAGAGTTTCAGGAGGATGGTAATGCTTGGCCTGATATTCGGCATTCCGACCTTCATGGGCGAGGCCGTTGCATACTTCTACCAATTCGATGCAACCTATTTCTTTGCAATTGCCACCGGGTCATCGATATACGTGGCGCTTAGACTCGCCAAGCCATTGTTTGGACCCGGGACACTAACCAGCTTGGAAGCCATTAGAGTGGTGGTCTTGATTACGGCCGGCTTTACATCCATTTATCTGGCTGCCCTACTGCATTCCACTTCTCTCTGACCCGCAGTTCGCAATCGCGTTTGGCTCGTTGAAGTCCTTCCGTGCGAATGCACGAAATTCTGATGTTCCCGGCCTTCACTGAACTTGCAATCTGCAGAAATCATCCCCTGATTGAATTCGACCGCTCAGAAGAGAATTCGCGACGCAATTTCATTTACAATTGTAAATGTTAAGCCTTATACAACCGGCGGTCAACTAAGGGAAGAGAGTCTGCTTGCCTGACGAGGGAATGAAAGAGAATAAACAACAGGAACCGGGGATTGAGCCTGAGCAGGAAAGTGCTCTTGTTCAGCGCTCATCAGCACGGGTCACGCAAGCGAAAGGACCCTCTGCGGTGGCCCGAGTTCAGGCGATTCCGTATCCTTTGGATGCGCCCGTGAGAGCTGGGACGCCTGGGTCAGCTCCACCAGCGCCCGCAGTCCCTTCCGCGCCGCCACGGCCACAGATGGCAGCAGTTCCCGCCGGACCGCCGGTCAGACCGGCCAGCGTTCCCCCGCCGATGCCGCCCTCCCGTCAGCAGGCTCCAAAGAACGCAGGGCGAAGGAATTTCGTCAAGGCTCTGTTCACGATCAGCGCTGTGCTAACGATCATACCATACGTCCCATGGGGCGAATACCTCTCTTCCTCTGTCACCGGGACAGGCAAGAATCTGCGCCAGAAGGTCGTTACAGACACAAACAAGGCAAACGGGGCCGGCTCAGGTAAATCGGTGAATGTCAACGATCTGACTACTTTCCCGCCCAACTCCTCTTGGCTCATCACATACCCTTCGTCAGGTGACCTCACTGTAGATTCACAGAACCCAGACACGTTCGTCAAGTGGCAACTGATAAGACTGCCAGATTTGCTAGGAGGAGGGAAGAAGGATGTGAGCGCCTTCGTCGCATTCAGCAAAGTGTGTGTGCACCTCTGGTGCAGCCCAAACTACAACCCAGCACGTAGGACAAACCCGTCCGACGAGACTTATCAGTGCCCCTGCCACGGAAGCATCTACAGGATCCCGGATGGGCTATCAATTGCTGGACCAGCCTCGCTGCAACCTCCTCCCACAGACGTGATTCCGATCCTCACACTATCAACAGACAGCGGTGGCTTCCTCTACGTTGAGCCCCCAATCTGGGACGTCTATCACAACGGAGTGATAGGCTACGGAAGGTACATCCCCGATCTAACCGAGAACACCGACGCGTACAAAAAGTATCTAGGAAATCAGGGGTGACGCTCACGACCACAAGACCAGCCGCGGTGCGTTAGAAAGATTTGAGGCTCTACACCAAAGACGACCTCCGCGTCGCCGTGCTTCTTGCCGCTGTGGTCGGTTCGTGGCTTGTGGCAATCAATCAAGGACATGCTCTTCTAAGCGGGCAATCCGTATCCTCTGTTTACGGGCAATTGTTTCTGAATTTTGCGACACCCTTCCTCGTCTCGACGTTCACGAGCATCCTAAGAAACAGGAGCAAACAGGCCGGCAGCAGCTGAGCATCCACCTGCTATTCAAACGCGCACCAAAAGCACGTGCTGCTGTAAAGGTGATTGATGGGATGCATCTCACCTACTGCAAGGTCAGCTGGAAAATCAGCCGCGTTCGTTACGTACTTTCAGAGGCCAAATCCCAAACAGTAGGCCTTCTATGGTAGGATTCAAGAGCTGTTTGCTAATTGATCTTCACGCGACGAAAAATACTTTACGTTCGTAAAGAGGAAGCTTAAAGAACGCCCGCAGAGCACCATGAACCATGTTCGGAAGTAATTACTGCAACGTATGCGGGATGAAGGTGGACAAAACCAACGACTTCCAGCGCTTCGGCAAGCACTTCGACTCTGAAGAACACGCACAACAGTACGTCCAAGAGACGGAAAAGTCAAGACAGGCTGCCATAGCAAAACAGACCGGTTCTGAAGAACAAAAACGTAACGGCTGCTGCTAGTCTCACCGTGGACCTGACATCGGGGATGCGTACAATATGGAAGAAGGGCATAAGCCGAGTCGCAACCATTGCGATCGTAGCAGTAGTCTTGGTCGTTGGAGTCGCAGGTGCTTATCTAGCGTTCAACCGGGCGGGGGGACCATCCGTAACCAGCTCACCTTCAACTTCGAAGGTCACTGTGATACTTCCTCAGGGAGTTGGAGCCAATACAAGCCTCAATTTTGAGCCAGTTGAAATAACCATTGTAGTCGATGTCAACAACACAGTAGTGTGGATGGACCAGGATGCCTCTGCATCTCATACAGTCGCCGCGTTGTCCGTGCCTCCGGGTGCAGTCAAATTTGACTCCGGGACGAGCAAGCTGCTTCAGCAGGGTTCCACCTTCGCTGTGACCCTTACCGTAGCCGGCACATACACGTACGACTGTAGTCTTCATCCTGCTTGGATGAAAGGGACGATAATTGTAAAGGCGTAGGAGGGGTCAATTAGTCAAATGAGTGAAGCGAGAAAGGGACTGCTCGCGAGAAGATCTGCCTCATTACCCAATCCTCTGACCAAGACTTCCACTTAATATCTGGCCTTCATGAATGAGTATCCCGGAGAAATGAATCGACTTGATCAAATGTGAGCATTGTGACAAAGAGTTCTCTTCTTACGAAGCGGCCAAACAGCATTATTCCGCGAAGCACCCTACGGTGGAGTTCAACATTTCGCCTCCGCCGGTTCAGAAATCCAGCCATCGACCCAAGTCCAGAAGAAGATCAAGGAATTCTCGCAACCTGAAGCCGGTGATTTTGGTCATCTTCATCATTGTGGCCGCTGGCACTTTGGGTTATTTGGCACTCGCGCCTTCGTTTGCCCGGCTTTCGAACCCCAATTTGTCGGCGTGGATTGGGAGACAGGCTCCAGATTTCACACTCTCCAGCATAAATGGCAGTACGTTCAACCTCAAGGACTATCAAGGGAAATCCAACGTGCTACTCTTCTTCCACGAAGGCCTTGGTTGCTCACCATGCCTCCAGCAAATAATGGCCCTGAACTCAGACTACCAGAGTTTCAAAGCGCTCAACATAACGGTGGTGGCGATTTCAACGGACCCACAGTCCAGTCTGTCACAGTGGGCTAAGGCGAGTGGAATCGGTCACATTATCGTTCTGTCAGATCAAAATTTACAGGTGGATACTACCTACCAGACGCTTGGGTCTGACGTGAGCATGATGCCAGGAGGGATGGCGGGTCACACCTTCATCCTGGTGAATGGGTCAGGAACGATAGCATGGAGAGCTGACTACGGACCGGGGACAATGTATGTTGAAGACAGCACAATCCTTCAGAACGTGCGGAGTGCTCTATCTACATCGAAGTGATACGTTTGGCAAAGATTCTCGTGTTGACCAAGGAGGGCTGCCTACCCTGCATACGAATAAAGCGAATAATGAACGACCTCCGTGGCGAGATTGCTGGGCTCGACGTGGAAGAAGTGGATTTCTCCTCGCAAGAGGGGATGAAACTCGCGATTGAACATCAGATTCTGTATCCACCGGCGGTCTTGGTGAACGGCCAGGTATTCAAGGGCAAGATACCCGAGGACGAACTGAAGGGGGCAGTGCGCTCAAGTGTGGCCGCTGACATAAGGGGTTGATCAGCATGGCCGACTTGTTCGCAGTATCACTGATTGTCGCCCTTGTCGGCGGAATCTTAGCTCTTGCCATGCCGTGCTGCTTCAGCGTACTTCTTCCCTCTTACTTTGCCTACAGCTTCAAACGCCGAATAGCTCTGTTGAGGATGACGCTGGTCTTCGGTGCGGGAATATCCGCAGTGCTTCTTCCAATCGCTATGGGAGCTTCACTCCTTACTCAATACTTTACCTCAGGTCACAGCTTCATTTTCGTCGCTGGTGGCTTTCTGATGGTGTTTTTGGGGCTGTGGTCGTTGTGGGGACATTCCATGCTTCCCCAGATACACCTCCCCGTCAACCTCAAGAGAACGGACACCCCTGCCATATTTACACTAGGAGTATTCTCTGGCGTCGCGAGTTCATGCTGCGCCCCTGTGCTCGCGGGCATAATCGTTCTCACAGCCTTGTCGGCCTCCTACCTCGAAGCCTTCTCAGTCGGGTTGAGCTACGTGTTCGGGATGGTACTTCCACTCCTCTTGGTCGCGCTGTTTTTTGACAAGAGTGAATCGCGCGCGAGCAAGTTTCTGCAGGGGCGAATGATTCACATCAAGCTCTTCGGGATGGGGACGGATATGCACTCCTCGCGGCTAATAGCGGGCATCATGTTCGTGGCGACGGGGGCTCTGACCGTTGTGCTTGGGTTTACCAACACAATGCCCTTCGTGCCCGGCTCCCAGTTGGTTTCAATCTATGAAGCGAATCTCCAGCAGGCACTCACCAACGCCTTCTCAACGCAGACCGGGGCTACGGTTACCTCGTTAGGCGTCATCGCGATTCTGGGCGTGGTTATGATTCTAGCTGCAACAAGGAAGAGAAGGACGCACAAGGCTGATGAACCGCTACCCTCCAAGCAACTGACACCGTGAGGAAGAAAGAGTGTAGTGTAGCATTGCGCCGCGTTCTTTATTGGCTGACTAATTCGATTCCTAGGCCGATATTGGAGTCGAATCGATACGCAAATTGTTCACTCTCTTCGTACGTAAATACATCGCTAGGAGGAAGATGTTCCGCGTATGGTCGCAGCCACCTTCCCAGAGGAATATGTATGCAATGCGGGAAGACAGTAATGTATACTTGGCACTGCTCCCTGT
The DNA here is from genome assembly GCA_032906685.1 of Nitrososphaerales archaeon. Lineage (GTDB taxonomy): Archaea > Thermoproteota > Nitrososphaeria > Nitrososphaerales > Gagatemarchaeaceae > DASPPF01. The sequence continues at coordinate 23,664 of JAJTZD010000005.1, read as the reverse complement.
TCGATACAAACCAGGTGACTTGAGTTGGGACAGAGATTCAGGAGATTCCTTCTCGGCATTGAGGGGGGAACAATTGCCATCTTGGTCTCCTACGCAATTCGCTATTACGTCGGCGGAGTTTTCCTGCCAGAAGTAGCCGTGAACGCGCTCGTAACTCAGACCCCGGGAGCGGTCGAATCCGTGCTCGTGGCTCACCTTCAGTATCTCGCAAAATATTCCGCGCTCGCTGGCGCCATAGGGATCAACCTCGTCGTCTACGGGGTGATTGGATACGTCGTCATCGGAAACTTTGGCCGAGGCAGCTTCGCCGAGCGAGTCTCGACATACTCACTCATTGCCTACGGGGTCTCTCTCGCCATTGCTGTCCTCCTCCTTGCTCTCACACAGGTTCTCAGCACTCCTCAATCACCTCAGACTGTGCTTCTCTCTTTGGTTCTTTCCCAGCTAGCATTTGGGCTTGTGCTGGCGGCCCGGGACCGATCCATCTTGCCGCCGGCGAAGGTTATCTGCGAACCGATTGAACCAGTACCGCAGTCGAAGCCCAGATTCATCAGAAAGAGGAGGCTCTTCATCAAGGCGGGCATAGCGAGCGCAGTCGCCGGCGTGCTTCTATACTACGGGGTGAACCTTCTCTTCTCCAAGCCGAGTGGAAACCTGCCAGACACCGTTTCTACTCTCTACAATCAGGAGGTGACTCCCAATGACAAGTTCTATCGCGTCGATGTCGACATCCTCCCACCAAACGTAGACGCAAAAACGTGGAGCCTCCGCGTTTCGGGGATGGTTGACAACCCGCTAGCCTTGACCTATGACCAGCTCGAATCCATGAATACCGTGGAGCAGTACAACACACTCGAATGCGTGAGCAACGAGATCGGGGGAGACTTGATTAGCACCGCCAAGTGGAAGGGGGCTAAGCTGAAGGACGTGCTGCAAATGGCGCAGGTCCGGCAGGGCGCCACATACGTAGTCTTCAAGGCCGCGGATGGCTACGATGTTGGCATACCCATGGACAGGGCGCTCCTTGATGGCACGCTGCTGTCCTTTGAGATGAACGGACAGCCCCTCCCGCAGGAACACGGCTTCCCGGTGAGGGCCATCGTGCCCGGTCTCTACGGGATGATGAACTGCAAGTGGGTAACTGGCATAGAAGTGGTCAACGAGACCTACCAAGGATACTGGCAGAGGCGGGGGTGGGCGAACGATGCCGAGTACCATACGGGCTCGGAAATCGTGATGCCTGGAGCAAGTCAGATAGACGACCGTTTCAATATCGCCGGAAATTCGCAAGTTCCGCTGGGGATGGTCCCCATAGCGGGGCTAGCCTTCGCTGGCGACAGAGGAATCGAGAAAGTTGAGGTGAGCACCGACAATGGGAAGACGTGGGTACCCGCGAGCATCAAAGACCCCCTGTCGAACTACACTTGGGTAATCTGGACGGCTGAATGGAACCCGCCCATCACGGGGGATTACAGGATAGCGGTGCGTGCGACCGACAAAACAGGGGTGGTTCAGACTGCTGCTATGGTAGCCCCGTTCCCTAATGGCGCGACAGGCTATCACGTAGTTGACATCGGTGTTGTCTCGAGCTAGTCAAAAAAATTGCTATGACGACCAATAGCCTGCGCGTGAAAGCTTCGGCCTCGTATGGGCAGTGTGATTGGCAGGGAGACTCAAAGGGGGTCGAAATTGGACCCACCTCCCCCTGGATATCAAGTGTCACAATCGAGAAAAGCACCGATCACGCAAGGTACAGCAGACATCTTTGTCGGTGAGTTTCAGCACCACAAGGACAGAGCGATAACACTGCTTGCTTGATGGCTTCGCAAACTGGAATTGCCGGAAGACTGTCGCGGCGGCTTGAACAATCTTCGAATCTTGTCGGGCGCTTCAAGGATTGATCCCAAATATCTGAGGGATACCAGTTGTCACAGGTAATAGTGAAAAATTCTTTCCATCCGAGCAGCATCCATTACCCCCCTGGGACTTTCGGCGTGCAAGTGCCCAGACAACCTGCGTGGCGTGCTGGGCGGACCCATTATTCACCATCAGCTAGTGCCGAACGATGCATCAGAAAAGGTGACATATGCAAAGCCGCAGAAACATTCGTTATGCTGTATGGCTTGCACGCCGCGAGCTCTAGCGTACGGAACCCATCTCGGACGTTGAATTTCGACTAATCCCACCAAGCTCTCACGCCGTAGTAATCTGTTCTGTCGAGTTCTCCCGTGATTCATTTATCGAACGAGTCTGAGTCGCATCGCGTTCAGAATCACCGCGAGGCTGAGTCCCATGTCTCCGACGCCGACGGCAAGTGCCAGCGTGACCAGGCCGGGTAGTGCTAAAATGGCGAAGGCGCTTTTGACCAGAATCGAGGCAGTTATGTTCTGTTTGATGACCCCAAGCGTTTTTCTGCTCAAATCCGTTACGTAGGGAATCTTTGAGAGATCGTCCCGCATAAGGGCAATGTCGGCTGTTTCTATGGCGACATCGCTTCCAAGGGCGCCCATGGCTATTCCCACGCTTGCCTTTGCGAGTGCGGGCGCGTCGTTGACGCCGTCGCCTATCATGACAACATCGCCGTACTTTTCCTTCAGATGGGCAACCTCTTCCACCTTTTGGTCAGGCATAACTTCAGCATGGTAATGGTCTATGGCAAGCTCATTCGCGATGGACGCAGTAGTTGTTTCGTTATCCCCGCTGATCATCACGACCTCAAAACCTTGCGCTTTTAGAGCACTGACCGTTGTGGCTGCATTGGCCTTAACGCTATCTTTCAAGGCTACTATTCCGAAGATTTCCTTGCTAGTGCCGACCAAGATCGCGCTTTTCCCTTGTGCTTGGAGATACTGACATTTTTCGAGAACCTTTTCTGGGATCTGAGTGAAGAGTTCCTTCTTGCCCACCAGGACTTCTTTCCCGTCTATGACGCCCCTAATGCCTCTGCCTCGAAACGACTCAAATTCTGCAACGGGGCTCAGTGTCAGCCTGTCTTCCTTAGCCTTTTCCACCACGGCTTTCGCTATCGGATGTTCTGACATCGCCTCCAGAGAGCCAGCCAGACGCAAGACTTCGCTAGACGAAGGGTTGAAAGAAATTACATCAGAGACATTTAGCCTTCCCGTGGTCAACGTGCCGGTCTTGTCAAAGAGGAACGTCCTGATTTTTGCAAGGCTTTCGATGTACTTCCCGCCTCTCACAAGCACACCATTTCGTGCTGCCCCCGTGATTGAAGAAACCATCGACACCGGGGTCGAGATTGTCAATGCGCACGGGCACGAGACGACCAGCAAAATCATCGCCCTGTAAAACCATGTTACGAAGCTAGCATTGAAGGCCAAGGGAGGGACCAGCGCAACGAGTATGGCACCGGCTACAACAATGGGAGTGTAGAACTTTGAAAATCTCTCCACAAAGCTCTCAGTAGGCGACTTCTCTGACTGAGCTTGCCGGACAAGCCTCACGACTTTCGAGAGAACGGTTTCGCTAGGCGGTTTTGTTGTTCTGATCTCCAAAAAGCCCTCTCCGTTGAGGCTCCCGGCAAAAACTTCGCCTCCCTCTTCTTTGTCCACAGGGATAGACTCGCCGGTTATCGGGGCTTGGTTCACCGAGGAAGATCCACTTCTGACTACACCATCGACCGGAATCCTTTCTCCCGGCTTTACGACCACGATGTCGCCAACACTCACATCATGCACGTGCTTCGCGATTTCATTTCCTTCAACTTTCACGGACACGGTGCTGGGAGAAAGTTTTAACAGCGTCGCAATGGAAGCTCGTGCTTTGTCTGATGCCCATACCTCTAGGAATTCGGCTATTGAGAAGAGGTAGATGACCGCAGCCCCTTCATCAGCCTGACCTATGGCGAAGGCTCCAAACGCAGCCACAGTCATCAGGAAGTTGATATCCAGTCGCCTTCTCAGGACTGAGCGCAATGCTGCTGGGATAATTTCATGTCCCGAAAGCAAGATTATCACAAAATAGGTTATGTGCGGGAAGACAATCGGGAAACGGAGGACATACTCGCTGCTTAGAGCGACGGCAAAAAGCACGGTCGACGCGATTGTAAAGGACACTTGGAGCTTTTGCCAGGCTGGAACTTTCTCTTCCGGAATCTCCACCTCGCATAGTTTGCAGATGATTGTCGGTTGGCTACTCCCGCTCATGCTCCAACGCCATCTTCATCAATTTGGTGATGTGCGCGTCGTCAAGCGAATAGTAGACGTTCTTGCCCTCCCTTCTCGACGTCACAAGCCTCATCGCACGGAGCAATCTTAGGTGATGGGAGACCCCGGAGACGCTGAGACCGAGCACTGCAGAAAGGTCGCAGACGCAAACCTCGCCTTCAGAGAGGCAGTGCAGGACCTTCAGCCTGTTCGAATCGCTCATCACCTGGAATACATCAGAGAGCTGCGCCAGGTCGTCGCCCGAGGGCATTGACTTGAGAAGAGCCTTCACCCTCAGGGGGTTGAGGCACCGGACCTCGCAAGCCTCGCCTTCTCGCACTATCCTGACTGTCAACATCTTCGGTATCATTTGAATAATCATTCAACTGTTCAAGTATTTATTTGTTTGAGCACCCATAACGCTTCGTCAGGGCTCGCGATACGCACTTGCCGAATCTGGTCCCGAACTGCGACTAGATTCAATCCCACCACGCTCTCACTCCATATATCTCATAATAGTCCAGTTCGTCAGGGTCAAGACGGAATCTGGATTTCTTTGCCAAGGGATTTGACGCGTGGCTCTATCCTATCAGACTAGACGACCGGCCGCAATGAAGGTTCCCCACCCTGTGCGAGTGAGCTCCGGCGTTCCCAGTGCTAGCAGGTTCGAAGGCAGGCTTATTTAGACCAAACTCATTAGAAGGACATTAACGGCCCTCGTTCTACAGCGCGTTAAACGGCCACCTGCGAAGGCGGAGACGCTTTGATGAGCAGATGGTTTACCCAGACGTGCGACAGACGGAGGCCGTTTGCCCGTTGAAGAGGCGCGGTGATGCTCCCCGCTCAAAGCTGGGACATGATCCGTGCTCGTCAGAGACGGGCAACAAATCATGGTGAGAGCTGAACGGTCGAGGCAAAGGAGCGACGGTTCGACACATTCGTGAGCTTCCTGGACAGCTTCGTCTTCCAGCTGAACCAGAAGGCACTCGACGGCTGGGCGGTCCTGGTCGAAGGCAAGCGCGACGCGGCCGCGGTCAGAAGCTTGGGCTATCGGGGGACCCTGGCCACGGCCTCATCGCTCAGCAGAATGGGCGCGGAAGCGCTCGCCCCAGCAAGGAAGGTGGTCATACTCACCGACCTCGATAGGGAGGGCCGAGGCCTCGCTGCACGGTACGTCAAGATGCTCTCCCACGAAGGTTTTCGCACATCGCTCGTTGAGAGGAGGAGGCTCCGCCTCGCCTCCAAGGGCACCTTCCGTCACATCGAGAACCTCGCGAGGTTCGCGGGGTCAGACGTTTAGGCTTCGCAAAGCCAAGCGTTTATATTCCTGGGATTTTCGCCAGTTCTTGTTAAGCTTAATCCGCTTAATCAGGTAAGAACGAGTTGAACGCAATTGCCAGATTCGAGTATAGTAAAGTACCTCGTAAGGCTGAGGTTTGAAGTAGACGGAGTAGTCGAAAGGGCGGACGTCATCGGCGCCATCTTTGGGCAGACCGAGGGACTGTTCGGCCCCGAGATGAATCTGAACGAGCTCCAGAAGACGTGGAAGGTCGGCCGGATAGAGATAAACCTGGAGTCGAAGAACGACAAGACACGAGGCGAGGTCATAGTGCCGATGTCCACGGACATCGGGACGGCCGCTCTCATCGCCGCAGCGGTCGAGAGCGTCGACAAGGTCGGGCCTTGCAGTGCGCGCTTCACGCTGGGAGCGATCGAGGACGTCAGGGCAGTCAAGAGGAAGCAGATAGTCGACAGGGCCAAGCTGATAGTCAGGGACTGGAGTTCCAAGACGACGAGCGAGGGCGACAACGTCCTGAAGGACGTCACCGAGTCGACCAAGAGGGCTAGAGTGATAAGCTACGGCCTCGAGAACCTGCCAGCCGGCCCGGGTGTCTACACATCCGACATGATATTCCTAGTAGAGGGGAGGGCCGACGTCGTTCTCTTCCTCAGGGCAGGCATAGAGAACGTGGTCGCGCTCGAAGGGACGAGCGTACCCGAATCAATCATAGAGCTCGGGAAGAAGAAGAGGCTCATCGCAGTCCTCGACGGCGACAGGGGCGGCGACCTGATCGAGAAGGAGCTAGCGCAGGTCGTCCGCGTGGAGAAGGTGATCAGGGCGCCCTCGGGAAAGGAGGTCGAGGAACTCACGCCGATTGACGTGCTCAACATGCTTAGGGCTGAGCGGCTGGAACCTGGCGCCACTGCGGGACGGAGGGAGAGGCCGGCAGAGAGGCCGCCGGGAGGCCCCGAGGAGCCCATAGTGGCGAAGACGCGCGAGATCTACCCGGCACTTAACGGAACGCTTGAGGCGATACTCCTGGACGAAGGCCTGCACGAGGTCGGGAGGTACCCCATCAGCGAGCTGGTCCAGAAGATGGAGTCGGCCAGCGGCGCCCACTTCCTCGTCTTCGACGGCATAGTGACCCAGAGGCTGGTCGATTCCGCGACCAAGGTGGGTGTGAAGGGCATCATCGGTCACAGGACGGGCGAGCTCAACAGCGTCCCCGACGATGTGCGAATCGGCACATTCAGGGACCTCGAGCTAGAGTAAGTCACACAGATGATCATCACCGGCTTCAACCCGAAGCACGGCTACTGCTCGCTAACGATAGAATCTGCAGACGACCTCTGGGCACTGAGAAGGCTGATTCGGAGGGGCGATGTGGTCGTGGCCCGCTCGTCGAGGGTGGTAAAGAGGGAAGAGGAGTTCGCGCGCCCGGACAAGGGCGACAGGGTGGGCGTCACCATCGCCCTCTCGGTCGAGGAGGTCCACCTCGACAGCAGCATCGAGAGGATGAGGTTGAGGGGCACCATCGTGGAATCGTCGGACGAGAGTGTCAGCCGGAGCGGGTCCCATTCGGTAACTCTGTCGCCTGGCCATACGGTCACCATCAGAAAGCAGAGGTGGAGCCCCCTCGACACGCGGATAGTGGAATCTGGAAGGAGCAGCCCCGGCAGATTCCTCCTGGTCGCGTTGGACAGGCGCGAAGCGGGCATCGGATCGCTCAGTGGTTCCCGCCTCTCCGTCCTGGCCAACATCGAGTCCGGCCTCGGCGGGAAGATGTCGGACGAGCCTAGCTCGAGACCGTTCATGGCCGAGGTCGCATCATTCATCTCGCAGGTCGCTCGTGACGGAGACACGGTCGTAGTGGCCGGGCCGGGTCACACCAAGAATGTATTGATCAACCAGCTCTCCCCCGAGCCCAGGGGCCGCTACCGGGTGCACCTGCTCGAAGGCTTCGACATGACGGGCTCCGACGGCGTACGCGCCCTCGTAAAACTGCCCGCGTTCCAGATGCTGGCAAAGGGGTCTGTGCTCGTCGAGATTGGTGCCTTGGTGAGCGAGGCCGTCAAGAGGATATCCTCGGGAGACCAGAAAGTTGCTTACACCCTCCCCCGCGTGAAGGCAGCAGCCGCTGCCGGAGCCGTGGAAGCCTGCGCAGTCTCCGACAACGTCTTCGCCGCCGGAGTGGACGAGGAGCAACTGGTCGAGACGCTGAACGCCGTGGAAGAACGGAGGGGCGCGGTCTACCTCGTCGATTCGTCGCTCGAATTCGGCAAGCAGGTCTCCTCCTTCGGTGGCATCGTTGCCCTTCTAAGGTACCGCCTCAGAACCTATTGAGCGCTGGGAAGACGAACTCAGAGAGGACAGCCAGGAGCACCCCCCCTTTGATCAGGTCCTTGCCGTGCCTCCTGTCCACGTGAGTGAAGTAGAGGAGAAGGCCGATCAGCAGGATAGAGATGTATGCCAGCCTGGAGACATCGATGACGACAGAATTGACCGTGGTCAGCAGGAGGGAGGCCACCGAAGTGAACTGCTTCGCGAGAGCCTGGATGACCGCTCCCATGTCAGGCGGTTGGGAGATGTCGAGTCCCGCGACCCTGCGCGCAGCCTCGACAGCTAATGATACGCCGGCGAACATCATGCGATGATTGGGGCTGGCTATTTAACCCGCCACGGACAGGTTACAGAAAATACGGGCCCACAATCACGCTGAGCAGCATGACCACGACGAATACGCTGGCCGCCGCGGTGATTCTTGTGAGCGAGGTCTCCGACAGCTTGTTGCGCCACAGCGCCTTCACACCCACCTTGAACGCCTGTCCGCCGTCTAGGGGGTAGATCGGGAGGGAGTTGAAGATTGACAGGTTGAAGTTGATGAAGAAGACCCAGTAGAGCAGGTTGGCCAGGGGTGCGACCCACGGGCCCACGGAGGAGGTGTAGAACCTTGCCAGGCTGTCGGAGAATGGGACCAGCCCTTGGCAGCTCGGCAGGGTCGGGATGCACAGGTACAGAGCCGGCCTGACGAGGAAAGAGCTGGTGTATGTAGAGACCAGCCCCTGCAGCTCCGCATACCCCAGGTCGTCGACGCCGAGGAAGGCTCTTTGGGTCACGACGCCGGTCCTCGTGTCGTTCTGCAGCAGGCTGCCGAGCGCGATCCCGTTCAACTGCAGATAGCTGCCCCCACGCCAAACGGTCAGGTTGATGACACGCCCGGGCTGGTACCAGGAGCTATTGGCTATCAGGCTGGGGTTGCTGACAGGGACTCCGTCGACCGCGGTGATGAAGTCGCCGTACGTGATGCCGGCGTGGCTGGCCGAAGAGTCTGGATAGACCGCCATCACGGCGACACCGGCCACCGAAGGCCTCATGGCCGACACGATGCCGAACAGGAGGACGAGGCAGACGACGGCCACCAGGAAGTTGATCCCTGCGCCGGCCCCAAGGACCCTTCCGGAGTGCGAAGCGCTCGCCGTCTTCAGTGCATCCTCATCGACTTCGACGAACGCCCCTATGGGGACGAAGAGAAAGAAGAGCAGCCCCGAGGACTTCACCGGCAGTCCCAGGCTCCTGGCCACGATCCCGTGAGCGCCCTCGTGGATTACCATCGCCACGAGAAGCGCAATCCACCCGTCGACTATGGGCAGGTACGGGTTGATGCCCGGAAGCCCCAGGTTGCCGAGGGGACTGAGCGTCCTGATGTAGCTCGCCACCGCCAGTCCCCGCGGCGACAAAAGTATCCCAAGCTGCGAGAGGAAGAGAAAGAAGGCGATGGCAGCAGCGACTGGCATCAGGTAGAGGAGGAACCATCCGGCCGGCCTGGAGATCCCGCTCCGGCCCAGCCTGTCCATGAGCGACTGGAACCTCCTCGTCCTGAGCAGTATGACGCCGTACTGGAACTCGACCCGCTTGTACTCCGCCATCAGGCCTTCCTCGGTTCGCCGCTTCCGCTTTCTCTTTAAGCGTTCACAGCCTTAATAGAGCTCGGCTCATCCGGCGCCTCCGAGTTGGCCGGCTGTTCGGTCTGCGCCGCGAACCCGTTCTACACGCGGAGATATTCGGGCGAGGTGCTGTGCCGTGATTGCTTCAGGAGCTCACTCGTGGCGAAGACCAAGCGGACCGTCGCGAAGTACGGCATGGTATCGCGCGGAGAAAAGGTGGGGGTCGCTGTCTCCGGAGGGAAGGACAGCCTATCCCTCCTAGAGGTGATGCATGAGCTCGGCCCACAGAACGGCTGGCAGCTCGTTGCGCTCTCGGTGGACGAGGGCGTGCAGGGGTACAGGGACGAGGCGCTGGCCCACGCGAAAGCGGTCACCGAGAGGCTCGGCGTCGAACACCTGGTGCTCTCCTACAAGGACCTCTACGGTTTCTCCCTCGACCGCGCCCTAGGCTGGGACGGCAGGGACGTCTCGTCGTGCAGCTTCTGCGGCGTCTTCAGGAGGAGGGCGATCGACGAGGCTGCAGCGAAGGCGGGGGTCGCCGTGGTCGCGACTGCGCACAACCTCGACGACTACATCCAGACATTCCTGATGAACATGCTGCACGGCGACGTCTCGAGGATCGGGTGGCTCGACCCCTCCCACTCGGACGAGAGCTTTCCTGTCAGACGTGTCAAGCCGTTCATGGAGATCTACGAGGAGGAGATAGCGTTGTTCGCCTACGTCTCCGGGATACCCTTCCAGAGCGTGAGCTGCCCCTACATGCACGAAGGGCTCCGGAGCGAGGTCAGGGACTACCTCAACGAGCTGGAGACCAGGCACCCCGGGATGAAGAATGTGCTCTTCAGGTCGAGCCTCGACGTGATCTCGCACTACAACCAGACGGGGGAGAGAAGGTCTGTCCCCTGCGCGAGTTGCGGCAAGCCCTCATCTAGCGGCCTCTGCAACGTGTGCAGGCTCAAGGATGTTATTGAGGGACACATCAACCAGCCGTAGTCCTCATGGTCCTTGGGTCTGTTGGTGACTAAATACCGAATATGACTGGAAGACTAGATTGAACGAGTATGCATACTCATACTTCAAAAACGGGTACTCGAGTTGGAAGCAGTTAGCTGGATATTTCGATGGAGACGGGTCACTCCTAATTCTAATCAGAATCTTCGCAATTAACATAATGGCAAATTGGTCAGATTGTTACAAGCCGCAAATCGATAACGTTGACCACTTCTTACAGTCTGAAGTTATGACTACACCTCATATCTTCCTGTCAAACAGACCGAAATCCAAAGTGTGGAACCTACGACTAACGGAGCGAGGCGGCCTCTTGAGAGCGCTGAATCCAATGCTTCCCTGGCTGTTCAAGAAGCGGTCTCAAGTGCGAGCAGGAATCGACTACTTGGAGGATAGGATTACCGGTGACCAACTAATCGCAAGGTTCAACGAGGCAATAGACCTCGGAATGCGTTCATCTAACAAGATTGCCGGGAACCAGCCTTGGAACAAGAGACAAGGAACGAGACTGGCTCATGCCTTGGCTGGGAGGGAACGTTCAGACCTGAAACATCTTCTCACGCGAAGCAAATTGAAGGAAGCAGCGTTGGGATACATGGAGCTCGGGATATCTGTGGAGAAGCTCGCAGAGCAGTACAATGTCAATGTCTCTGAACTCACCAGAGCCCTCCAAGTCTTGGCCCCTCCTAGTAGCCAGGAACCAGCACGTTAATTATACAGAGTAGTCGCTGACTGGCTGGCGGTGGGTAGGGCCGGGAGGTCAGCCGTCTCCACGAGACTGAAACCGGCTACACGCAGTGGCCAGCAACCTTCGGGTAAAGCCACCTTCCCCGCAACCCGCGCCGGGAAGGAAGATGAACTCACGCCGAGGCGGGCGGTCATGAGGAGCAGTCCTCTCGAAGGAGAGGTCCTGACCCCTAATCGCCGAATCGGGCGAGGTCCGGGAGGGAGCAGCCCTATGGCGACGCGGCCACGCTGCCTCGTCTACGTGGAGGATCGCCGACCCGACGAGACGGGGGCGGAGAGGGCTGGTGAACGCCGGAGGAGCCGCCGCCACTTAATTCTTTTTAACAGTCAGACGGGGCCAGCGCAACTTGTGCCGGGGTAGCCTAGAGTCACACAGACGGGAAACCTGGTAAGGCGCAGTCCCAATGGCGCAAGCTTGCTAAGCCTGTGACTCGAAAGGGTCTCGTGGGTTCGAATCCCACCCCCGGCGCTTGGGTCTCTTGGAGCCTAACTTCGGAATTCCCTGCCAGCGAATCGGGCGCGCGAGCCCAACCCTTCTTCAATCCTCAGCAGCTCGTTGTACTTCGCCACCCTCTCGCCCCTCGCGGGGGCTCCTGTCTTGATGAACTCGCTGCCGAATGCGGTGGCGAGGTGAGCGATGAACGGGTCTTCGGTCTCTCCGGACCTGTGGGATACTGCGACCGTCCATCCCGCCCTCTGCGCCAATGCTATCGCTTTCTCTGTCTCCGATACGCTTCCAATCTGATTCAACTTGATCAGTACTCCGTTGGTAGCCTTCGACCTGATTCCTCTCTCGATTCTGTCAACGTTGGTCGCGTACAGGTCGTCGCCGATCACCTTCGCGCTTCGCCCGATCCTGCTTGTCAGCCTCTCGAACTGTTCGAAGGCTTCCTCGGCGAACGGGTCCTCGACGGTCAGGAGCCCGTACTCGTCGCGAAGAGAAACGTAGAGGTCTTCCAGCTCGCCAGCACCGAGCGACTTGCCGTCCAGCTTGTACGAGGAGCTCTTCGCGTCGTAGAATGTCGAGGCCGCAGCATCGATTCCGAGCCTGACGTCTCCCTCACCATGACCGCTGACCCTCACCGCTCTTGAGACCGAGTCGAGCGCGTCCTTCGTCAACGTGAGGGGTGGGGCGAAGCCGCCCTCGTCTCCGACGTTGATTGCTCCCCTCCCGTACTTCTCCGTCAATACGCCCCTCAACGACTGGTACACCTCCGCTCCCATCCTCACCGCCTCTGTGCAACTCTCTGCCCCCACTGGCTCGATCAGGAACTCCTGAATCGCGAGCCCGTTCCCGGCGTGCTCCCCTCCGTTGATCACGTTCATCATCGGCACCGGCAGTCTGTAGTTCTTCGCCCGCCGAAGCTTCGCGTAGAGTGGAACGCCCTCGTAGTTCGCCGCTGCCCTCGCGACGGCCATCGAGACGGCAAGAATCGCATTGGCGCCGAGCCTGCTCTTGTTCGGCGTCCCATCGAGGTCGATCATCAGCCTGTCGATGCGCCCCTGGTCCAAGAGGTCCGCACCCTTCAACTTCGGGCCTACTACCGACACGACGTTCGAGACGGCTTTCGTTACTCCCCTCCCGTGGAAGCGGCGCATGTCCCCGTCCCTGAGTTCGAGCGCCTCATGCATCCCCTTTGAAGCCCCTGATGGAACGCTCGCCCTGCCCGACGACCTCGCCGTCCCGACCTCTGCCTCCACGGTCGGGTTGCCGCGAGAATCCAGCACCTCCCTCGCCTTGACGTAGGTTATCTTTGGCCGCGTCTGGCTGGGTCTCACCATCGTCGTCAAGCGGTTCCTTTCCAACGCTTATTAGCAGATTGGCGGGCCCGCGGGTCGGGCCGGTGGTCTAGCCCGGTTAGGATGTCAAGCGCAAGCCCGTCAGGCCTTTACACGGCGATTGCCCAGGTTCGAATCCTGGCCGGCCCACTTTCAGCACACTCCCTAACGCGATTGTGCAAGGAGCGTCACCAGTTGAAATATTTGTCCTCATGTGTTGGTTTGTCATTTGACAGCGACGTGGCTACCACCAAACAGAATTGACGGGACTGACCCAGCATGGCCAGAGCCCAGACTCGTGGCGCTATCCTACTTAGTCGGCGTCCTACTGAAGGGTGATGGAACTGTGTACATCACAAATGAATTGAGACCACTTGCAAGGCGCTCAAAGAGGTACTTGGTTTACAAGGTTGAGCTGAAGAACAAATCACTAGGGTTCCTCAAGGCCTTCAACTTAGCTTGCTCAGAAGTTCTGGCCAGACGACCAGTTCAGCTTGAGGGACCCAATGCGGATGGTCATCACACGATCAGATATTGTTCCAAAGATTTTGTGCTTTGGTGGCGTAAGCAGTCTCTCGAAACTCTTGGAGGCTTCATAGAAACATTTCCTATACAGTACCTCAGGGGCAGATTTGACAGCGATGGCAACGTCCGGAAATACGGGAGTTCCCTCATCGGCATCGAGCCTCACCGAAGGCTGATGGAATTCGAGAGAACCCTTTGTAAGAAGCTAGGAATACGCACAGGCCAGATTCGCTGTCGCGGTTCTCTGGGAGACGTCGCATTCATAGGTTCGAAGAGAGTGGTAAGTAGGCAACAGGCAATCAGGTTTTCGGTCAACACTGCAGATTTGCGTGAACATCTTCGATTTCTCAATGTTGAGTGGAGAAACCTCGCGCTGCGGGATGCAAGCAGAATCAGGAAGTGGACGCCTTGGTCGGCTAATGTGCGAAATGAAGCAATCCGACTTGCAACGGAGATGCGCTTGGATGCCACAACAATCAGGAGTAGGCTGCAAGAGGATTTGGGTGTAGATGTACCTCATGGCACGCTTTACTCTTGGTTGCAGGGGAGGACACAATCGTGGGAAGGCTACGCAAGGAGATTCGACACGTAGCTCACTGTGAGGAGTCGGCGCTTCAATTCCGCCCCACTTCATGGCCATTCTTCTCTCTGTTTCAGGTTATGCTGAAGGAACGCGCTTAACGTCACAGGTCCGAATCCTGCCCGGCCCATGGATTCGAACCCGTGCGGTGTCTGGGCCCTGCCCTACCCAGAGGCAGCGAAGTGGCCAGCGGCGAAACAAGACTTGGGCCGTTTGCACGACCGCGCAAAACGGAGTCGAATAGTTATTACCCACGCCTGCCTGGTTTGGCCATTGACGGAGTTCCGCTACATCTCTTGGACGGAGTACGGGGACCTGGCCGACGCGCTTGCCGAGAAGGTTAGGTCGAAGGAAGAGGGCTTCGACCTGATCGTTGGAATCGCCCGCGGTGGCATCCCCGTGGCCATGGTCGTCTCGGACCACTTGGACGTCAAGCTTGACATAATCAACGTGAAGTCCTACAACGGGATTGCTGAGAGGGCCGAGCCGAGGATCCTTTCAACCCTCACCGAGGCCGTGAAGGACAAGAGGATCCTTCTCGTCGACGACCTGGTCGACCAGGGTTACACGATGAGTACGGTCGCGCGTTTCCTTTCGGGGCAGAGACCGAAGTTGCTCAGGACCGCCGTGCTCTTCAAGAAGCCATGGTCAAAAACCGAGCCCGACCACTACCTTGAGGTGGTGGACAAGTGGATCGTCTTCCCGTGGGAGCATGGTGAGGTGAACAGGCTGCGCGTCGCCCGCGGCGAGATGCTCACTCAGGGCAAGCGGTAAGCTTCGCCCTGTCAGGAAGGCCAGAGGACTGAATAGAGAAGGTATGCGTTAAGCGCAATGATCGTCACCGCTGAGAACACACCGAGGAGCGTCGTGCTCCTCCTGTTGACGAATTCGCCCATCAGCGCCCTCCTCCTTGTGTAGAGAATGAGCGGGACCATCGGCAGCGGGATCATCAGGCTCAGCATCACCTGGCTGTACACTAGGAGGGAGAGCGGGTTGAGTCCAATCAGGATTGCTATCGTCGTGGGGAAGACGTTGATGACCCTCGTCACGAGTCTCCTCGCATACTTGTTCACGCGTGTTCCCAGCAGCCCGTCCATGATCGCCTGACCTGCAAGTGTTCCAGTCATGGACGACGCGAGCCCCGAACTGAGGAGGGTGACCGCGAATATCGCGGCGGCGAAGTACCCGAACAGAGGCACCATTATCTGATATGCTTGACTGATTGTCGAAACAGTGCTGTACTTTGGGTAGAATGCCACCGCTGCCGATACGAGGATGGCTACGTTCACGAGGCTCGCGATTGCGAGCGTGAATAAGTTCTCCCCCAGGTGCAGCTTGAGCAGCCTCTTCTTCTCATCGATGTCTCCCGACTTCAACTTGTTCTTCGTAAGCCAGGAGTGAACGAAGAGCGCGTGGGGCATCACGGTCGCCCCAACGATACCCACGACGAGCAGGACGGTGTCGCTGTTCAACGAGACCGTCACTGAATGCAGCGCCACGTCGCCCAGGTTGGGCCCAATCAGAACCACCTGATAGAGAAAGCCGATGCTTATCACCGAAACGAAGAGCATGAAGAAGTACTCGATTATCCTGAAGCGCTCCGAGGTCAGCGCCAAGAGGATGATGACGTCCGCAGCGCCGAAGATGGCAGCGTAGAGGAGCGGGACTCCGAATAGTAGGTTCAGGGCAATCACGGTGCCGAGGTACTCGGCCAGGTCGGTCGCAGCAGCCGCCACCTCCGCTCCCAGCCAGTAGGGGACGACAAGCTTCCGCTCTTTGAGGGACCCCCTGATCAGCTCGGGAAGGCTCCTGCCCGTGGCGATTCCAAGCTTCCCCGAAAGGTACTGCAGTACCATCGCCATCGTGTTGGCAAGCCAGACCGCCCACAACAGATCATAGTTGAAAGAAGCCCCGCTCTGGATGTCTGTGCCGTAATTCCCCGGGTCCATGTACGCCATGCTGACAATGAGCCCCGGTCCGAGGTAAGCGAAGTATTCTCCGAGCCGACGCAGCGACGGGCCCTTCATTTTGCTCCCCCCCCTGTTAGCCAATACTAACTTATTTAGACATGTCTAACTCATACCCTTTTGAATGGGTTTGTCATACGGAGCGCCCCGTGCGATGTCAGCTGGGCGAGAAGCTTCGAAGGAGGAGACTGCGCGCTCCGAGGACTACTTGGAGGCGGTCTACAACCTGGTCCGCGAAAGGGGATACGCCACGACCTCGGACATCTCTTCCCGCCTGGATGTGAAACCGCCCACAGTCTCCGACATGGTCTCGAAGCTCACAGCGAAGGGCTTCTTGAGGCACGAGAGGTATCGGGGGATGACCCTAACAAAAGAAGGGGAGAAGCTCGCAAAGTCTGTGATCAAGAGGCACTCCGTCATCGCGGAGTTCCTTGCCATGTTGGGCGTCGACGATGCTGTAGCATACGAGGACACGGAGGGGATCGAGCACCACGTCCACCAGGCGACCCTTCGGCGCATCGAGAAGACGGCGAGCTACCTCAGGAAGAATCCGAAGGCCCTGAAGGCTCTGCGGGGCTACATCGAGTCAGAGTGAACCTCAACCGAAGAGCGACGAGACGATCCTTTGGGTCAATCCCCAAACCAGGTAGTCTCCTATCATGTAGGCCGGCATGTCTCTTGACACCCCACCAGCCTCAAGGTGGTATCTGGACGCAGCGCGAGCGGAAAGGAACGCGTCCAGGCCAACCCACCTGTATCCGGAGACCTCCTGGTTGGGAATGACTTTCACTTCTCTCTTGACGAGAAAGATCGCGGGTACGACTTCCATGTTACCCGTGTGGGTCCGGAAAGGAACGTAGTATCCGGCGAAGTCGGCGTCCCTTGCAAGGTCCACCCCGAGCTCCTCCCTGGTCTCTCTGATCGCCGTCTGCCTCAGTGAGCCATCGCTTTCTACCATCTTCCCGCCCGGGAATGCGACTTGTCCAGACCAAGGATCGCTCCGCCGCTCAGCCCGCTTGATCAGCAATGTCTTGGGGCTGTCATCTCCAGCGATGATGACGGAGACAGCTGCGAGCTTCCGCGATTTTGCGACCGGCTCTGCCGTTTCCAGCTTCCTCAGCATCGCTGAAAGTGTTTCGTTGGTCATTGCCAGGGTTTCCAATCTGCTATCGCAATCTTAAATACGCATCACTCTTTTCTGAATCTCGAAATGTCTACCGAATCCAAACAGAGTCTGACCGTCAAACTCACGGAAGAGAACTTTCCCGGGTACAGCGACGGAGAGATGCCGCTCTTCGTCGATTTCTGGGCAGTGTGGTGCGGGCCGTGCAGGATAATGGAGCCCGTGGTGGAGAAGTTGGCCGCGCGGTACGCCGGCAAGGTGGTCTTTGGGAAGGTGAACGTGGACGAGGAGATGAACCTCTCGTCGCGCTACCAGGTCTTCTCTATACCCACGTTCATACTGTTCAAGAACGGGCAGCCCATGGACGCAGTGATAGGGGCCGTCGGCGAGACCTCCCTCGAGCAGTTGATCAAGCGCTCCCTGGACGGTCACCAGGGCTAGGTAACCCTCGTCCCGTCTAGAAGGAAGATATCTGCCCTCTCAAGGCTGATGGCGCCCGAGGACAGCACCGGACCGAACTCGAAAGACTTCTTCCTGTTGATCGGCTGGCCGCCAACCATCCTGTTGAAAGGAGGCATGACCCTGAGTTCGCCCTCCCCCTTCACCCTGGACCTGTATCCCGCCTTCGCGCTCATCTGAGCGACGTCGTACTTCGCGAAGACCCATACCGCCTCCCTCGACCTGGCACCGAGATTGTCCTTCATCTCGTAGGTGAAGTGGGAGTGGCCAATGACGAGGTTCCGCGTCTGGATGGCCTTCTCCGATGGCCAGGCGTGCCCGTGGGCGACCCCCACCCTGGTCCTGCCCTTCCCAATCACCACGCCATCTGACGGGTGCAGCTTCACCCTCTGGGGCAAGACCGTCCTTATGTTCCCGTCGTGGTTCCCAGGGACTACCTCGACCGCGGGGAAGAGGTCCAGCATCGTCTCGAAGAACCATGGGACGACGCCCCAGTCGATGTCCTCTACCCTGCCGACCGAGTGCTTGACGTCCCCGAGGATGACGATCCTGTCGGACCTGTGAGACTCAGAGATGTTCCTGATCCTATCCACCATCTTCATAGTGTACGACGGGACCCTGAACCCCTTCCTGGCCATCTCCTTCTCCAGGCCCAAGTGGAGGTCGGAGATTAGCAGCGTCGACCCGCCCGAATCTGAGAAGACCAGTGCCGCCTCGCCAGGGACTATCTTCAGCAAATCAGCCTATGAGCGGAATGATCTCTCCCCTAATGTAGGTTTTGAACTCGGGGAGTTCCAGCCTGCTGAAAACCGTGACCACTGAATTCCTTGTCACGCCGACAATGTATCCGAACTTCTTCGACCTGATCACGGCGTACCAGATCTTCCCGTGCTCGAGGTACTCGTTGTAAAGACTTGTCACGCCAAGCGCCGAGCCGTAGAGCGAGAGCTTGCTGATGTTGGGAATGTCAATCCCGTCGAAGAATAGGATCTTTGTGTCATCGAAGTTCGCCTCGTGGAACTTCTTCAGCGTATCTGGGTCTATCCTCGCTTCGACAATCTGACCGAGGCTCAGGAAGACAGCCTTGCTGATCTCGTTGGCGACGTTGTTCGCCCTGTTCTTCTTGTCGTAGACCGTCAGGAAGAGCCTGCCCTTGTAGACGTCGAACGCGAAGGGCGCCTCGAACGTCCTCGGGACGGGCACGGCCTTGTCCCTGTGTCTCACCACGAAGACGGTGTCGAAAGAGAACGTCCCCTCGAGGCTGTTCTTCCCCGCGACCAGGTCCCTAATCTCCGAGATGAGCTTGAACGCCTGCTCCTCCACGCTTGTCTCGGTCTCCACCCTGAACGCCTTCAGCTTCTCTGCGAGGACATCCATGTCGTAGTTCTCCCTCACCAGAAAGACCTTTCCCGCCAGGACCAATCTGCGCTGCCCCCGTCCTCGCACGTTAATTTGTTTTCAGGTCAGTTCGACCAGAACTGCCTGGTCGTCACGAATCGTATCTTGGCCTCGAGGAGCGACGCGTAGAACTTCTCCTCGTCCTCGTGCATCTCGGCGAGGATGCGGGACGCTGTCTGGGGCCCGATGCCGTAGACCGTCTGAGCCACCACCGCCTTCCTGCCGTAGGAAAGCACGAGGTCTGCCGCCCTTCTCGCCTTTGCGAGCTCGCCCCTTTCCTCCTCGTTCAGCTCTCCCCTGGTCTCTCTTCTGCGAAGCAGGTCGATAATCTTCGCTGTGCCCCAGTAACAGGGCGCGAGCAGCCCAGACCCGCAGGAGGCGCAATTGGGCTCCTCGGGCAGCTCGCCCACGGTCGTCTGGCCTTGGTCCTTTCCGCACTTCATGCAGACCAGGCTCAAATCCGTGAGGAAGATGCTCGACTTCATGCGCTGGTACGAAGACTTGCCCAGGGAGTCCGGGGCCACGGCCTCCGGCACCTCCAGATATTTGTAGAGCAGGTTGTAGGCCAGCGGGGTCGGCCTATCGCCGGCCTGGAAGGTCTCCACTGCGACCCTCCCTGAAGCTACTTGCGTGAGAATCTCCTTGCCCCCTTCCATGTCAATCAGGTCCCGTCCAGTCTCCTGAAGTGCCTCCTCGAAGATAGGTGTCCTCTCGAAACGGGTCGGCAGAGAGCAGAGGTTGGGGTGGGCGATAAGCTTCCCCCTCTTCAGGGCGCCGAACCTCTCGGCCACCCATTTGACCCTGGTCGGGAACGGGAAGTTCCGCTGGGCAGCGACCGCGTAGGTTCTCTCCAGCTCGTCCGGCGTTATCCCAATCAGTTCCTTCGCGAGCGACTTCAGGTCCAGCTCGTCGGTCTCCTCCGTGAGCTCCATCAGCAGCCTGTAGCCGTCGAGCCACCAGAGCCTCACGAGTCCGCGCCTCGAGAGAATCTCCTCGAAGACGTAGGCGAAGGTCCTGTTGACAGACTCGCCGAAGCACAGGTGGACGATGAGATACTTCCCGAAACCCTCGAAGAGGATCAGGTTGTCCGAGGGGACGGGCGCGCCCATCTTCTTCTGCTCCGCAATCTCGTCGACCACGAGCGCCTTCGCGGCCTGGTCCGCGGGGACGGCTTCGAGCACCTCTCCGAGGGCTTCTTCGCCCCTGTCCAAAGCTTCCCCTATCCTCCTGCGCATCCGCCCTGTGGCCTGCGCCAGTTCGAAAGGAATCGGGAGCATCTCTCCGTCCCAACCGGGGAGGGCTGCCAGCGGGTCCTCGACCGGGGTCACGTAGATCTTCCTGTCCTCCGCGACCTGCTCTATCTGCCATACCTTCCCCTTGCAGATGAAGTGGACGCCCACCTTGGCCCTGAGGATCACGAACTCCTCGCCGAGTATCCCCACGCTCTGGTTGCTCGTGACGTCGACCACTAGGTACCTCGTCTCGTCCGGGATCATCGAGAGATTCTCGAAGTAGTAGTCCCGAGTGAGCCTGGTCCTGGACAGCGCGTCTCCGTCGGCTCTTATCTTCCTCAGCTCTGCAAGATAGGCTACGGTCCTCCGGAAGCTCTCCTCGGAGAGAGTTGCGAACGGGCTCGCACGCCTGACCTCGGCGAGCATCCGGCCCGCGTCCATCGTTTCGAAGTCCATCAGGTATCCTGCAACTTGATGGGCCAGCACGTCGAGGCTGTTCGAGTACGGCCTCGTCGACTCGATCTTCCCTTCCTTTGCGGCTGCGATGCTGCAGGACGACTCGAGTATGTCGTCCGCTGACACCGTCACCACGACCCCCTCCGAAACCCTCCCCAGCCTGTGCCCGCTCCTTCCCACGCGCTGCACCAGCGAGGTCACCTGCCGCGGTGACATGTACTGGACCACTAGGTCCACCGAGCCGATGTCTATCCCAAGCTCCAAGGTCGACGTGCACACAAGTGCCTTCAGCTGGCCCGACTTGAAGGCCTGCTCGACCCTCTCCCTCTCCTCCCTCGGCAGGGAGCCGTGGTGGACTCCCACGTCCTTCCTCAACCTGTACAGTTTCTCACCCAGCATCTCGGCCATTGTCCTGCTGTTGACGAAGACCAGGGTCGAAGTGTGGCTCCCGATCAGCTGGTCCATCCTCGCAAGCCTGGCGGCGAGGTCCGGGGCTGCGAAAGCCTCCTTGGCTGCCGCCTGGTTCGACGGGTCTGGCACGGGGTACTCCACCTGGTACCTGAACTCCTTGGGCGCTTCGGCCCTCACTATCGCGTGCTCCCTTTCCCCGAAGATGAACTTGGCAGCCACCTCGGGCGTACCCACGGTCGCCGAAAGGGCCACCAGCTGGAACTCCCCGGCTACCTTGCTCAGCCTCTGGAGTCCAACGCAGAGTTGGACGCCCCGCTTGCTCTCCACGAGGTTGTGCAACTCGTCAACCACCACCGCCTTCAGGTGGCTCAGGTTCTGCCGCATCCTGCTCCCTGGCAGGACGGCCTGGAGGCTCTCCGGGGTCGTTACCATGACGTCGGGCGGGTGTGCGGACTGCCTCGTCCTCTGCGACTGGGGGGTGTCGCCGTGACGGATGTCTACCTTGAGCCCCAGCCTGCTGCACCAGACCTCGAGCCTCTTCAGCATGTCCCTGTTTAGCGCCCTCATCGGTGTGATGTAGAGTAGCGAGATGCCCTCGCGGCGTTGGTCCGACGCCAGCCTACCGAGAAGCGGAAGCATGGCAGCCTCGGTCTTTCCCGAACCCGTGGGTGCGACTATCAGCACGTTCTCGCCCGCAGAGACCAGCGGCCACGCCCTCTCCTGTGGTGGTGTGGGCTCTGCGATCCCCATCTCCTCCAGGAAGCCTCTCACCGTGCTGGTGAGGTGCTCTGCGCCGCCTCGAGGGTTCAAGGATGGACCCTGAGGCCCCGTATTCATTTAAGCGCTTAAGCAGCCGCCTGCATCCAACCGCTTTTGTGCGCAATGTCTAAATGCGTCTCGCGGTTGCGCAGTTGGGAAAATTGTCAAAGAGGGCAGAGGAGGTCTCCAAGGAGAGAGAGGTTCCTCGCACCAATGTCAAGGAGATAATTCTCGAGAACTTCATGAGCTACGAATATGCAAGGATCCCTCTCAGGGATGGACTCAATCTGATCGTCGGGCCGAACGGGTCGGGCAAGTCCTCGATTCTTCTCGCGATGTCGGTCGCCTTCGGCCAGGCCTACACCGAGAGGTCCCGCAAACTCTCCGACCTGATACGGAGGGGGAAGGACATCGCCAGGGTGTCGCTCATCTTCGACAACTCCACCAGGAACGGTACGCGGCCGATCCCGTATTCGAAGTCCGACACCTTCATGCTGAGCCGCTACCTGCGGAAGGATGGCTCCTACTGGTTCGAGGCCGACTACAAAGAGATAGACAAGAGCGAGGTCGTGAGGCTGCTCAGCGAGTTCGGCATCAGCCCGGACAACCTTCTGATAATCATGCACCAGGGGATGATAGAGGAGCTCGGCGCGGTCACGCCGCAGGAGAGGCTCAGGATGGTCGAGGAGGCTGTCGGCTTCGCCGAGTTCAGGCAGAGGATCCTGAAGGCCGAACAGGAACTGAGCGGGCTCGTGGGGGAGGAGAGCTCTCTGCTCCAGTTGATCGACAACGCAAACCAGGCCCTCGAGTACTGGAAGCAGATCTACGACAGGTACGTTGAGAAGAAGAAGCTACTGGAGCACAGGTCCCTCCTGGAGAAGGAGCTCCTGTGGAGCACCGAGGCGAAGCTGTCGAAGGCCCTCGAATCGGTGGAAGAGAAGATAACCGGCAAGTCAAGGACGCTCGAGGACCTGAAGTCCCAGCAGGCGGAGGTCTCGGCCGACTCTGAGAGCACGCACAAGACCCTGCTGGACAAGCAGGTCGAGCTGGGCAAGTTGTACTACTCGCTGGTCAGGGCGGAGAGCGAGAGGGCGAAGGACGAGGGAAGCCGCGCCACCTACCATGCCCTCAAGGAGGACCTGGAGGGGCTCTCGAGGTCGGTCGACGAACTGCTCGGGATAGCGCCGGGTAAGACGGCAAAGAGGCTGAGGGAGATGGTGGACTACATTTCGAACAAAGGGCAGACCGCTGAGGAGGACGCGGCCCGGAGGAAGACCGACCTCGACAAGGAGGTCTCCTCTCTGCAGCCGGAGATCAGCCGCACTGACGAACTTGTCAAGCGCACGATGGAGAGCTACATCTCCCTCAGGGTGAAGTTCGAGGTCCTCTCCTACAGGGTCCGGAGCACTGAGTCCGACCTGAGGGAGCTGGAGAGGGCCGCCAAGGAGTACAGGGGCGAGCTGGAGGTGCTCAAGCCGAATCTCGAAAGGGCCGGCGCCAAGGTCGAGACCCAGAGGCAGCCCTACGAGGTGTCCGAGGAGCTGAAGCTCGTGTCGGCCCACCTGCAGAAGATGCAGGACATACCGGACGACGCTGAGAAGATCTACAACGACTACACAGGAAACATAGAGGAGCTGAAGGTCAAGCTGGGGCAGCTGCAGGAGAACAAGAAGGCGCTGCTCGCCGAGTTGGGCACGCGCAAGAAGGTTTGGGCTGATGCGATGAACCAGCTCGTCGAGACGGTCGACCCGCCCTATCAGGCCGTCCTGTCTGCCGCCGACGCGACCGGCTTCATCAAGTTCGACGAGGGAGCGGAGATAGACGAGGC